>DASWKF010000084.1:0-209371 GCA_036396795.1 Gammaproteobacteria bacterium
CCTGAGGCGGGTGCTCTTAGATGACCGCCTTATCTGGCCAGATGGATGCTGGAAGCAGATGGTGCGTTGCGTTCAAGGCAGGAGTTCCAGTCAGCCAGCGTATCCAGGAGAGAGTTCGAAGTTTGTCCCTTCGGGCGCGCCATAAAATCACGCGACTTCGCGCATCGCCGTGGGGTTCGCGTAGGCAGTGTGTAGGAAAGCGTCCTGGCAACTTCCGTTACGCCGACCCCTTCTCCGAAAGCGCAGATTCTGGCGCTAGCTGCGTGGCGCCGCGCAGGCAGGTCCGCTCACGCCCGTTGCCAGCCACGACGCCGAGGTCGTTGCCGCGAACCTGCCCGAGGGGAATAATGCGAGATCGGAGTACTGCGGCGTGCCGAGCGTCGCTTTCAGTATTCCGGGCCGATCGTCGCCGTCGGGAAACAGGCGCCTCAGACATTGTGCACATGCTTTAGGACGCGGACCGATGGGCCTTCGCGCAACCTTGATCGAAAGCTGGTATGAAGCAGCCTGACGCCCGACCTTTCGCAGTTCTGGAATACATGCTCCGGCACCAGCGGCTGCTCCTGTCGCTGGTCCTGTTGCTGACTGTGTCGCTGAGTTGGCTGTGGATTGCGGCGATGGCGCGGGATATGTACGGGTCCATGCAGGGTCTGTCGGCGTGGATGATGACTCCCGCCTGGGACGCGACACACCTTTTGCTGCTGTGGGCCATGTGGGCGGTAATGATGGTAGCCATGATGCTGCCTTCCGCGTCGCCAATGCTGCTGTTGTACCTGCAGGCAGCGCGCGTCCGAAAAGAAGATTCCCCGGCGGCCTTGCGAGTCTGTGTACTGGCAGGCGGCTACCTGTCCGTGTGGGCTGTGTTCAGCGTTGGAGCGACGTGGCTCCAGCGGATCCTGGCGACGCAGGGAATCTTGTCACCGATGATGGAACCGGCATCCGCGACCACGAGCGCTTTGCTGTTGCTGATTGCCGGCGTTTACCAAATGACGCCCTCGAAGCGCGTGTGTCTGCAGTCCTGCCGGTCGCCGTTGTCGTTCCTGATGGGGCGCTGGCGGTCGGGCTGGATCGGGGCGTACCGCATGGGCATCGAGCATGGCGCTTACTGCCTAGGATGCTGCTGGGCCTTGATGTTGCTGTTATTCGCCGGCGGCGTGATGAACCTTGCCGTTATCGCCGCACTCACGGCATGGGTACTTGTCGAGAAACTGCTTCCGGCGGGCGAACACAGCGCGCGCGTGAGCGGCGTGCTGTTGATTGGCACTGGGGTCTGGATGCTGGCAGGGTAATCAGGCAGCTTTCGCCGGCGCGTTGGTCCAGTCGAAATCGTAGAGAATCCAGTTGGTGTTCTCGAAGTCCAGTGACAGTCCGCCCGCGCTGGCTTGAAACGAGCCTTTACCGCACTGACCGCGCGTCCAGATGAAACCGTCCGGCAGGTCGACATTGGCAAGGTGCTCCTCGCCGGTTACGGGGTTCTTAAAGGTGTCGCCGCGCCCTTCGGCAATGCCCGCCGCGCGAAACACGCTTTTCAGGCCCTCTCCCTCGATCGTGATGCTCGCTTTTTCCAGCCCGACGACCTCGAAGGTTGGCCCGAGAAGTTCCCACGGCAATCCGCCGAGTTGCCCTGTGCAGATCTGTGACAGGGCCTCTATCTGTTCGTCCGTCGTGGACGGTTCGACGACGAATACGGCCTTGCCGTTGCCATCGTGTATGGCTTTGGGCCAGAGGACAATCGCCGCACATTTCACGCCGGCCAGGTCGACGTCGCCGCAGTAGCCCTTCGCGATGTCCAGCCCGACAAGTGCACGGCAACTGCCATCTTCCGAATTGGGAAAACCCGCGAAATTGCAGCCGCAGCCGAAATCACAGTTGCAGAACTCGTATCCCCGCCCTCGAAGTGACCAGATTCGTGCGGACGCCATTTTGTTATCTCCTCCAAAACGCGAAGTTCTGTCCCGACCGGTAGCCTACTATGAAGCCTAGTGCACCGAGGGGCCTCCGGCAAGAGAAGCGGTGAACCTGGCAGGGTTTCGAATCTCTCCGGGCGCGCCACTAACCCGTTATAGGACGTCCATTCGCGACCTGTTTCCGATTGATTCTTCGGGGTTATCTCGTTGCGATGGAAGAAACACACTGAACCGCCACGCGCCAGTGCCCAGATTCGTCAGCTATGGCGCGCCATCTTCCATTGATGTCTGGCTCGGTCCACCAACGTCTTACTCGATAGCGAGTGGGCCGATCTCCCCCCAGCCATGGAATGGCAGGATTTCAGTGCTGACATGAAATTCCACCAATAAAAGGTGGATTTTCATGGTAAGCTCGGTCAATGATCGAGCGAGCGTACCTGCTGGCGCGGATAAAGCGCGCACTGAAACGCAGCCGCGTGGTCGCTCTCATCGGACCACGCCAGAGCGGCAAGACCACTCTGGCTCGCCAGACCGTGGCGGGAAGTTCGGTCAATTATTTTGATCTCGAGAACCCGGCCAGCCTCGCCCGCCTCGAACAACCGCTGACCGCGCTCGAGACTCTGCGCGGTACGGTGGTGGTCGATGAAATCCAGCACCGTCCGGACCTTTTTCCAATACTGCGCGTGCTCGCCGACCGCAAGCCCTTGCCTGCACGCTTTCTGATTCTGGGCAGTGCCTCTCCGGAACTGTTGCGCCAGTCCTCGGAATCTCTGGCCGGCCGGCTGGAAACGATTCCCATGGCGGGGTTCGGCCTGGCGGAAGTCGGCACGAAAGCACTCAGCCGGCATTGGCAGCGCGGCGGGTTCCCGCTGTCTTACCTTGCGCGAACCAATGAAGACAGCGCGACTTGGCGGCGACAATTCATTCAGACTTTTCTCGAGCGCGACGTACCGCAGCTCGGTATCCGCATTCCGGCTCCTGCGCTGCTGCGGTTCTGGACAATGATCGCCCATAGCCACGGCGGGATCTGGAGCGCGGCTGATCCGGCGCGATCATTGGGGATAGGCGAATCGACCGTGCGCCGTTACCTCGACCTGTTCACGAGCCTGCTGATGGTGCGACAGTTACAGCCGTGGCATGAGAACTTGAGCAAACGCCAAGTCAAGGCACCCAAAGTCTATGTACGCGACAGCGGCTTGCTACACACATTGCTCGGTGTGGGGACGGAAAGTGAGTTACTGGCGCATCCCAAGAGCGGGGCTTCGTGGGAAGGCTACGCAGTGGAGGAAGTCCTCAGGGCGGCAGAACCCGATGAGGCCTATTTCTGGGCAACGCACCAGGGCGCCGAGCTCGATCTGCTACTGTTGAAGGGCGGTCGTCGTTTCGGCGTGGAGGTCAAGCGAATGGATGCCCCGACACTCACTCCTTCGATGCGTATCGCGCTTGCGGATCTGAAGCTCGAGCAGCTGACGGTCGTGTATCCTGGCAGCCAGTCCTATGAATTGGGACCTGAGGCTAGGGTACTGCCTCTCGATACAATTGTTGTCTCTGGCGCCGCCAGCCTTATGCGGGAGCGACGTCCTCGCGTGCGGCAGAATAATCTCAAGTCACGGTAGCTACTGGTTCCGCTGCGCGTGTGCGGCGCCGATCATCAGCGCGGGCGCTCGAGATACGTTGAACATGTTCGTTGACACGAGTGTCTGGTCGCTCGACGCAGGCACTGTTTACTGCACTGGCCTGGTGCTACAGGAACTCTTGCAGGGGTTCTCGAAACCAAAAGCGCACAAACAAATCGTCGAGCACTTTGCGGCCTTGCCGCTACTGGTCCCGGACAGGGACGACCATATCCACGCAGCGAATATCAGGAATAGCTGCCGTCGAAAAGGCATACAAGCAGGAACAATTGGCGCTTTACTTGCACAACTATGTGTCCGCCATGACCTGACGATGTTGACGACCGATAAGGACTTTCAGAACATTGGCTCGGTCATTCCGCTATCGGTCTGGCATCCGCACAATGGATGATCCCGGCACTTCGACGAGCAGCTTTGGACGCTGCCGAACGGAATCGAAGGCCGTCCGCTGCGCGCCACATAGGAGAACGCTTCATGCTGACCACTCGACTCGCCTCTCATTCTCTCCAGAGCTCGGTTCGGAGCGGCCGTGGCGCTCGTGTCGGCTTTCTTCGGTTCGAATGATCATCCAGCAGGCATCGCTTCAAGCCGCTTCGCGGATTTCGATAAGCCGTTCAGAATTGCGTCCAGCACATGCTGCGGAAACCCCTTCGCCAGATCCAGCTGGACCGAGGCGATGGCGGCTGGCGTCGTTGCGAGAATGTCATCGATCAGCGGCTCAGCGGTTTCATCCAAGCCGCACTCTGCCGCCATGTGATTGAAGTGCCTGCGCTGGATATCTTTGAGCCGGTAGTGCTTGTTCTTGCCGCGCACCGACATCGCGAGCTTGGCGTTGTGCCATGAAATCGTGTTGGCGCCTTCGTCCATGATGGGCCATATCGACAGCACGTCGTAGAGCGGGGTCAGTTGAAAGCGTCCCTGGCTGAGTATGCGAATGCTGAAATTCTTTGCGTGACCGTCGGTGGCGGCAAGCATCCAGAACAGCAGCTGGGCTTTGATTAGGCACGCCAGATCGTCGTCGCGACTGACCGATCCTCTCAGAGTCCGGGCGATTTCGAGCAGGCCCGGTCCGCCGTCGCGCTCATATTTCATTGAGGACGGTGTGGCCGTCACTTGACAGAAATCTTCCTGCACGAGACGCAGCCAGTATTTCCCGCTCGAATGGAGTCGCCGATCGAACCTTTCTACCACGAGCACGTTCTGCGAACCGAACTGCGCGATTTCCGAGCGCGCGACGGGTAGCCCGTAGGCACGCAGAATTCGCGCGCAGAGCCATTCGTTCTCTACGGACGTGCGCATATCTGCCTGCATCCCGCCCACGAGACCGAGCGGCAGCTTGAAAATATGGGTCGTGGGCGTGGCTCCCAGCGGCCGGCACCATTTGCCATCGTGGTACAGGAAAGCCGTCTTTTCCTGAGCGCCGGCAATCGAAATACGGAAGTCGTCGTCCATGGGATATGTCGCGAACGACGGCGGCGATACGGTTTGAATCAACACCCGCTCGACTTCGGCCTCGGAGAGCGGCACTGCGTCAATCGCATACACGTCCTTCGGTTGCTCGCCGGGACCGAGCAGCTGCACCGCGCCGACACAGTCTCGCCCGATTTCGGCAAGGAGGTCGAATGCGTCGCGTGAGGCGGTATGGAAGCGATCCTGAAGACGTTTTCGAATGGGGTCGGCATCGGGGAGCAGGTTGTCGAAGTAGTATTCGACGGGCCTGCCTTTGATCGAACCCCTATCCAGGCTGAACGGCAGGGATAGCGACAGGGGGCGCCCTTCCTCCGATTCCATCCAGGCGGCGTCATATTGGAACTCCGTCTGACCCCGGGCCGGTATCCGCCACTCGCCGGCAAGCCTGCCGTTGATCCAAACCGAAAGCGCGCGCGCGCGGGATTTTCTACCCATCCCTACCACTCGGTCTTGGATGAGCGGTGCATGGGCGGCCGATCCTGGATAATGAGCTCGAGCCCTAGCAGGTTGGCGAGCTCCAAGAGACGTTCGACCGTGAGGCTGCCGGGGTTCGTTTCGATTTCGGACAGACGATTCTGGCTGATCGCCAATTTGGCGGCCAGTGCGCGTTGCGACAGCTTGAAAGCGCGCCTGCGGGTTGCGAGGATTTGTCCCAATTGGGAGCTGTGGGTCAGGACTTGGCTCATAATCTACACACAATCGGTATTATCGATAGCGCATGTATATCGCCTAAAGCGATAAATGTCAATTATCGCTTTAGGCGATATCAATATGGTTCCGTCGCGGCACCACACTGGTGCGGGAGACGTAGGAGGTAGTGGCTCCAATCCGTCAGTATTTTGAGGAGAGAGTTCGAAGTTTGTCCTTCCGGGCGCGCCAATTTCTCTTGGTCCATTCCTTGCGCAGCGGACTGAAACTGCGTCCACTCAGTAGGTGGAGGCCGGCAATGAGCAAGAAGCTACCGCCGGTAAATCCCGGCGAAATCCTGCGCGAGGAGTTCCTCAAGCCGTTGAAACTGAGCGCGTACCGGATCGCCAAGGATCTGAAAATTCCGGCGAACCGAATCACCGGCATCGTTAACGAAGAGCGATCCATCACGGCAGATACGGCCCACTACTTCGGTACGAGCGCTGAGATGTGGATGAACCTGCAAGCCCGCCATGATCTGCGCATCGCACAGCGTGCCGCCCCGCGGCAAAGCTAAGCAAAGTCCCGCGCCACGAAGTTGCCGCGGCTTAGTTTTCAACGCCGGAATTGATCCACGATTGCGGGTGATCGAAGGCTGCATCGGCGGTAGTTGGGTTTTCGAACTCATGACGTCGCACGGGTGTCTCGACGCCGATAAACGCGGCCGACCATGCCCCGCAGGGTGTCAGCGTTTCTCCGGGGGAATGTCTCTAATGCGTGCCGAGTGCTGTGCGATGTCGTCAAGGCTGTAGGAGAGCTGGCGGCGCTTCGTTGAAGCGGGCCGCTTCGCGAGGGACAGTCCCGGACGCCATTCGGTTACTGGGCGAATTGGCGGGGAACGAAGCCGCCGCCGCAATTCGGGCATACGTTGTCCAGCCTGGACTGGACGCAATCCGCGCAGAATGTGCACTCATACGTGCAGATGCGCGCTTCCACAGCGTGCGGCGGCAGGTCCTTATCGCAGAACTCGCAGTTCGGCCGCAGCTCGAGCGCCATTCTGGTTCTCCTGGCACATCAGGTGTGATCAGCGGACCGCTGCCACCGCCGGCGATTCTATCTCAACCAACTGACTTGCTTCATAGCCACGGGGGTCGCGCTCGATGACGTTGGGTCGCCAACTACTCGTCCTTGAGCGCCTCGGCGTAGGCATAACACTCGTACTCGAGTATCTGCGCGTTGGGCTCCTGGCGGCGATACAACGGTAAGCTGATCTTCCACGGCCGCGAGAACACTTGCGGATCCTCGATCGTCGCCGCGTACCAGATGTGGTCCGGGCCCGTCAGCGTGTAGGTCTCGACGACGTGCAGCGCGTCGCTGTGGTAGTTGCCGGAGCGGTCGAGCCAGGTCTGGTCGGTGAAGTGAATCACGTCGACGACGAGCGTGTCGCCGTCCCAATGCGCCCGCGAGTCGCCCATCCACCATTGAATCGGTCCCGGAGGATGCTCGCTGTCGATATAGATATTGCGAAAGCTGTGCACGTACTCGTAGAGGATCGTGACCTGATCGGGCGTCTGGACGATCTGGAACGGGTAAGGCATGTAGGTGATGCGCGGCACGCCGGCCATGTAGCAGCTCGCTTCCGGGTCGTCGGTCGCCCGGTTGGCGTAGTTCCGGTGGCGTTGCTCCAAGGCGGAAGGCAAATAGGGTATCTCGCCGCCCTCGACGATGCCTTGGCCGGCGGGAACGCCGAGCTCGCCGGGGTGATCCTCGATGTTCCAGACGGCCGGGCTCAACGCCTGCCAGATGCCGCGCAAGTCCGGGCGGCCGTCCGGCAGGCGCGGGATGGCGCTGCCCGCGGACGAGCCGGCCTGGCCGAGAGCCGCGGTCGAAGCGAGACAGAGTACCGCTGCCGTCGCGAGCGCAGCGGGCCGGCGCATCGTCAACGCTGTCCCGGGGCGTTTCCGCCGAACAGCGTCCGGCCGTCGGGCAACAGCGTCTCGCCGCCGTAGGTCTGGTGGGTGCCGTCCCGGGCGGGGAAGCCCGTCACGGTCACGGTTTGGCCGACGGGCAGATCCGTCGCTCGCCAACCGCGTCGGAACAGGTTGTTCGCGCTCGTGAACCACGCGGTCCATTCCTGCGGCTCGTCGTTCTCGCCTTGGACTTCGAGGAACAGTCTCGCGTGAGGATTGATGAACTCCATGGCCTTGATGGTGCCGGCCACGGTCACCTCGGTGTCGAGATCGAAGCCCGCGGCGACCGAATGATGCGCGTGCAGGCTCGCAAAGTAGAGCAGCAGCACGGCGCCGGATATCGCGCTGCCCACGGCCAGGCGTTTACTCATCGCTGCTCCTCCTCCCACGCGGCCTTGAGCGTGCGCGCCTGCTCGCCGGTGATACCCGGGAACACGCGGTAGCCGAGATTGCGAAACAGCGCCAGTTGCTCGGCGTTGGTCTCGTGGCAGGCCTCCTCCCAGATCTCGGGGTTCTCGGTCGCGTCGCGCCGAAAGCCGAAAGCGATCGTGAACGGCCGCGTGAAGACGTTCGGATCCTCGAAAGTCGCCTCGTAGTGAATGGTGTTCTCGTCGAGCCGCGTCATGCGCTCGACGATGCGTGCCTCGCCGGTGAGGAACCGCCCGCGTTGATCGAGCAGATACTTGCCGTTGTGATTGCGCGCCTCGATGACGAGCGTATCGCCCTCCCAGCGGCCTCGTGGATCGCCGTTCCACTGAGGGATGTCGCCGATATATGGCTTGCCATCGAGCGGAATGATGCGATAGGGGTGAGCCGTGAGCTGCTCGCCGACCATGACCAAGGTGCTTTCGTCTTGAATGAACTGAAAGCGACTCGTCATATACATGGTTCCGGCGGGGCCCGAGAGGATGCAGGCGGCGTTGTGATGCATGTATTGCTCGCGGTTCTTCTGCCTTTGAGCTTCGGCCCAGGGCTGTATCGGCACCTTGCCGTCCGGCGGGTCGACGACCACGCTCGGGCCGCCGAAATCGTCCGCCGTCTCGGGATGCGCCTCGAGATCCTCGAAGGCCCAACCGCGGCGCCGCCAGTAGCCGCTGAAATCAGGGCGGCCGTCCGCCATGCGCGGCGGATCGGAAACCACGGCCCGGGCGCAGACGTGAAATGCGGCGTGGGCGTCGTCGGGGCAGACGGACTCGGTGAAGTGCTGGGCGGTTGCCGTTGCCGGCAGCGCCAGGCCCACCGACACGGCAGCCGCTGCGAGAAGCCAGGCTCGAGGCGCGCGGTTCATTGCTTGTTGTTCCCCCGAACCGAGGCTACACGCGGCCTATATCGGTGTCAAAATCTCCCGCGCCGAATGGCGTGTCGAAGGATCGCGGTGCGCGTCAGAATCGAAACGACATGCCCAAGGTTATGAAGGGCACGAGGTCGAGATCGTCGAGGGCCTCGCGCAGCTCCGCCTCTTCGGCTTCCAAGTCCGCCTCAAAGGCGGGGTCCTCAACGAGCCCTCCGTTCGCGCTGAGCGCGACGTTCGGCGCGCCCTGTTTCACCACTCCGAGATCGAGCGTGAAGCCGAAACGGTTGGACTTCGACCAGTCCCAGCCGATGCCGAGCATCGGTGCCGTGCCGTCGAAGCCGATGTCTGCGTCGAGACTTCCGATCTCGTCGGGCGTATACGAAGTATCCCCGACGACGACATTCTCGGTCGGCGTGCTGCTCGCGCGCAGGCTGTTGTCGTTGCTCAGCAGACCGGCGCTCAGCCGGAACGGTCCGGCGAACGGATGAAAATCCACAGCCACGCCGAGTGAATCCCAATCGAGGTCGAAGTCGTAGTCGATCCCCGACTCCATCGCATCGAAAGACAAGCCGGAGCCGTACAGCATGCCGCGCACGGCGATGCGGTCGTTGATCGCGTAGCTGTACTCGAGGCCGAGGCCGAGCAGGCCGGCTCTGCCGGCGACGGCGTGCTCCTGCGCGGCGGCTTCGAGCTGAATCAAGCTCAGCGCGACGATCAATCCTATTTTGCCCTTCATCGCGACTCATCCTCATGGGTTGATTCCGAGGCAGTCTACGTTCGCTCCCGAGGAACGAGCGGGACCTGCATCACAAATAGTAGCCTGGGCATGCGGCGTCTCCCAAGCTTCGCGCCCGCGTTATACTGCACTGGATCAAGGGCATGAACGGTCGTGGAGAGCTCGGATGTATCGACTAAAAACAATCCTCGGCGCGACGCTGCTCGGTATCGGCGGCACCGCCATGGCGCAGCGCGACACGCTGGACATCTACTGGATCGACGTCGAAGGCGGCGCAGCAACTCTGATCGTGACGCCATCCGGCCAGAGCGCGCTCATGGATGCGGGCTGGCGGCGAGACGACGATCGAGACGGCAAGCGCATACGGGCCGCGATGGCCGATGCCGGTGTTGAATCGCTAGACTACCTCATCGTCTCGCATTTCCATGGCGACCACGCCGGTGGGATTCCGCAGTTGCTCGAGCAGGTTCAGGTCGGCGAGATCATCGACCACGGAGACAGCGTCGAGCAGGACAGCCCGCGCCACGGGCCGATCTGGGACGCCTACGTGAGCGCGGCGGCGGGTCAGAGGCGGCGCGTCGTTCCCGGTGACACGTTGCCGCTTGCCGGGGTCGACGACTTTCGGTTCGTCGCAGCGCATCACGAAATTGTCGAGGCTCCGTCCGGAGCCGCCACGGCGAATCCCCGCTGCGAAGGCGCGAGCGCCTTCGAGGAGGATCTCGGCGAGAACGGCCGCAGCCTCGCCTATGTGCTTTCGCTGGGCCGGTTCGAGTTCGCCGACGTTGGCGATTTGACGCCGGACGTGCAACACGAGCTCGTTTGCCCGCACGACCGCATCGGCGAGATTGACCTGCTGCAAGCGCCGCACCACGGCAACGACATCGCGCCGCATTTCGTGGCGACCTTGAACCCGATCGTCGCGGTTTCCAACACCGGGGCCAGCAAGGGCGGCGGCCCCGAGGGCTACGAGGCCATGCACGCCGCGCCGGATCTCGCGGCCTACTGGCAGCTTCACCGGGCTTCCGCTTCGGACGACGCGCACAACACCGCCGACCGCATGACCGCGAATCCGACCGAGGACGACGACCAAGGCTACTGGATCAAGACGGAGGTTGCGGACGACGGCAGCAGCTTCACGCTCGTGAACGGCCGTAACGGGCATCGTGAAACCTATTTGTCACGCTAGCGCGGGATACTTCCAGCCGGTCATCGTCCGAGGCGCAAACGCCGATGAGAAAGAACTGCCCGTGTCCGGGGTTTTGGGTGCTGCTCGCGCTGACGGCGGCGCCATGGGCATCGCTGAATGCACAGCCGCGGCTCGCGGTGGTGATCGTCGTCGATCAAATGCCAGCGGATTTTGTCGATCGATTCGCGGGCGATTACGGCGGCGGCCTCCAGCGCCTGCGCGAGGAGGGTGCGATCTACCTCAACGCACGCCACGATCACGCCGTGACCGTGACCGCCGCGGGGCATGCGACGATCGCGACGGGTACCTTCCCCTCGCGTCACGGAATCGTCGGCAACGAATTCTGGGACCGGCTTGCGGGTGAAATCGTCGAGGCGGTGCGCGACCCCGACAGCCGGCTCGTCGGAGCGGAGGGCCGATACGGGTGGTCGCCGGTGCGCTTGCAGCGGTCGGCCGTGGGCGATTGGCTCAAGGCTCGATCACCCGCCAGCAAGGTCTACGGCGTCTCCTTCAAGGATCGCTCGGCGATTTTCCTGAGCGGCCTCGGGTCGGACGGCGCGTATTGGTACGACGAGCGCACCGGGCGGTTCGTCACTTCGAGCTATTACCGGGATTCGCTGCCCGGCTGGGTGGACGCCTTCAACGCCGCGGCGCCCGTGGAGGCGTTCTTCGGATCGACATGGACCACGCTGTTGCCGGACGACCGCTACGGCCGCGTGGAGACGGCGCCGGGCGACGGCGAGCAGCGGCATCGATACTCGGAGTTTCCGCATAGGCTGGGTGACCCGGAGCAGCGCCCGGATCGACGCTACTACAGCTCGTTCAGGCGCACGCCGTTCGCCGATCAGGTGATGCTCGAGTTCGCCCGCGCGCTGATCGACAACGAGGACCTCGGCGCCGGCGCGACTCCCGATCTGCTGCTGCTCGGGCTCGCGGCGGCCGACTACATCGGTCACCGCTACGGGCCTTGGTCCGACGAGGTGCACGACCATTTCGTGCGCCTGGATCGCTACCTCGGTGAGCTCTTCGCCGAGCTCGACGATCGGCTGGGCCGCGACAACTACCTTGTCGTGCTTTCCTCGGATCACGGAGTCATGCCCGTGCCGGAGCGCCTGGCCGAGATTGGTGTCGATGCCGCACGGATTCACCCATCGCAGCTGCTGGAATACGTCGAGCCGGTCGTAAGCCGAGCGCTCGAGCGCGGGCTGATATCGACGCTGCCGACCTTGCGCTACGAATACGGCGTGGTTTTCGATTTCGGCGACGCCGAAGTGACGGACGACCAGCGCGAGCGTCTCGCCCGGCTCGTCGCCGATGAGCTCGAACGGCATTCCAGTGTCGAGGATGCGTTTACGTACTCGGAGCTTCTGCGCGGCGCGCCCGGTAATTCGCCGCAGCTCGGAGGCTTTCAGCGAAGCTTTCATCCGGATCGGTCGCCGGACGTCGTGCTGCTGATGCGGGAAAACCATCTCCTGACCGACGAGCATGCCGGCACCAGTCACGGGTCGCCGCGCGACTACGACAGCCTGGTGCCGCTGATCTTCTGGGGGCCCGGAATTCGAGCCGCGCGCCATCCGGAGGCCGTTCGAACGGTTGACGTCGCGCCGACGCTTGCGAGCCTTCTCGGCCTGACGATGCCGGACGACTTGGACGGGACGAACCTCGCCGGCGATATCGGCGCCTCGGAGTGAGCGCTAGTGGCAGACGTTGTTCGAAAGGCCGATGCTGAACGCACCTATACCGTTGTTCGTCGCCGGCACGTAAGTGATCTCCTGTTCCTCCAGGTCCACGATCGCAACCGCAGGGCCGTCGCGGAAAGCGACATAGGCGGTTGTGCCGTCGACCGAGCCTTGCGTATCGAGTGGGGTGTGCTCGAACGACCCTGAATCGACGACCGACCGCCTGATATTGTCGTAGATATAGTAGTTCCGGTTCTCGGAGCTCACGAGTAGATTGAGACGGTCGAAGCGTCCGACCGTGACCAGATCGATGCCCTCGCCGATGATGGTATCGGCGTACTGCTGAAAGCGGTTCTGCTCGATCGATACGAACCGTCCCGAAGCCTTGTCCATCATGTAGAGAAACACGCCTTCCGGCGTCGTATACGGGCGCGCCGGCGCATCGCCGATATCGAACGTTCGATAAACGACTTTGGAAAAGGCATTCAGGCTGTAGACTTCGCCCGTCGTCTCGTTGGCAACGTAAACGTAGCGTCCGTCAAGGCTGCGGCTAGGCGCGGACAGCGTCTGCCCCGGGACGTCGCTCACTTGCATCTCGACCGTTTTCTTCAGGTTGGTGTCGATCATGCCGATCGAGCCCGTCTCGCTGTTGCTGTAATAGATCTCGATCTCGTTGGGATCGAAGAGCACGTCACGCGTCGGCGGAAATTCGTCGAGCGTAAAGATGACGCTTCCGCCGTAGGCGGAAAACAACACGAAGCCGCCGTCCCGGCTGTCGCTGAAGCCGATCTTGGATCCGCTGGTGTCCAGGACCATGTGCCTGGGCGTGATCGGCAATGTTACCTCCATGGCGAGCTTCTGCTGTCTCAAGTCGTACAGGCTCACGAGGCCGCGCTCGATATTCGTGTAGACGAGGACCGGCGCGAACGGTGTTACGACCAAGTCGTCCACGGGATACTTGGTTTCTATCCTGAATACTTTCTCGCGCGAATCGAGATCGATGACGTCGATCAAGTTGTCCTCGGCGTCGGCAGCGAACATGAGCTTGAGCGGATTGGAGATATCCACGGCACCGACCGCAGCGGGGCCGAGCCCGGCGATCAGAATTGCTAGCGTAGGCAGTGGTATTCGCATCGAAACGAGATCAGCTCAGGCCGAGATAAGGGTAGATGATGTCGCTGACCGTATGAAAATTGTCCGTGATCAGAATCGTGCCGAAAGTGACGATGATCGCCATGCTGGCGTAGCTCAGCGAGCGAGCATGCCCGGCCAGAAGATTCAGGATGCTCTCCACCCTGGAAACGTAGAACGCCGCGAGCAGGAATGGGATCGCGACGCCGATGGCGAACGTCAGCATGATGCTCGCGCCGATGGCTGCGCTGCCGATGGCTCCGACATACACGATCAAGGTGGCGACGATGGCGCCGCCGAAGCACGCGGTGCAGCCGAGCGCATAACCCATGGACGCAAGCATCGTGCCGGCAAGATCCTTGAAGGACAACGCGCTCATGGCCGTGCGATTCGGCAAGCGGCAGGCAAAGTCGCGGCTGCCGCGAAACCCCACCCATAGACCGAGCAGAATGACCAGCAGGCCCGATACGACGGCGACCATGCGGCTGTATTCCGCGAACAGCAGCTGTGCCTGATGGCCGACGGCGCCGATCAGCGCGCCGGCCGCCACGTAGAGGAGGGTAAACCCGGCGACGAAGGCGAAGGCGATCTGGATCACCTTGCGGCGGATGAGCGGCGTGAGCGCCGCCGTGCCGGCGCCGCTCGTCCCCGGAACCGTGGAAAAGCCTGCGATGATGCCCGTGAATATCACCACGAGCTGGAGGAGGCAGGGCGTCAGCACCGAGGACAGCAAGCCCGCGCCGAGCGCGAGCACGGCCACGGGCGTGATATCGGCTCGGGAGGCGAGCTCCCCGGGAAGCGAATACGGCGCATCCCAGCTGCCGACGAAAGTCAGCTCTCGAGGACTGCCCAGATATTCGTTGGAGACGTACAGCCGCATGCGGCCGGGGGTTTCGAAATCGATCGGCCCCCCGGCGGCGTCCACCTTCGGGAAACTGTAGACGCTGAGTCGGTGATGCTCGACGTTGCTCGGGCCGTCGGTGAGCGCCGGTTGAAATTCTCGCTCGCCGACCCGCAGCACTGCCCGCGGAGGCTCAGACGGCAGATCGCCGCGATGAATCGTCTCGCTGACGAAGAAGATCATGTTTCTGTCGGGGCGTAGATTGCCGACGATGGCGGCGCGATCGACGTATTGGAAGTATTCGTCACTCGCAAAGGTCGCCGTGATTTCGATATCGGCCGTGCTGATCAGCTCCCTGGTGAGATAGCGCGAAACGCTCCCGGCCTTGATCTGACGGCTGTCGTCGCCGACATGGCGCAGCAGCTGCTGGCCTTGCACGAAATACGGAAACACCAGCCATGAGGAAGCGATCACGATTCCCGCAAGTGCGAGCAGCGCGATCTTGAGCGGGTTTGTCAGCTCGGCGGTGGTCATCGTGAGGTCACGAGCACGCATATGCTCAACGGATCGCCGCCAGAATATCCTCCGGCGCGGTCGTGAAGTTGAAAACGTCGACGAGAGCGCCTTGGGGATCGATTAGAAATACATTGGCGGTGTGCTGCACGGTGTAGTTGTCTTGTGTCTTGGTGATCGCGTAGCTGACTTTGAAATTCTTCGCCGCTGCGTTGATCTGCTCGATGCTGCCGCCGAGTCCGATCATGCCGTCGCCGAAGTGGGAGGCGTAATCATTGGTGACGGCGGGTGTATCGCGCTCGGTGTCGACGCTGACGAAGATTCCCGCCATGGACGCATCTGCGGCGCTCAAAACCTGGCCCATGTTGAAGGCCATGAGCGGGCAGATGTGCGCGCAGTGCGTGAAGCCGAAGCCGAGCAGCAGATAGCGGCCGCGGAAATCCTCGTCCGTGACGCTATTGCCCGCGCCGTCGACGAGCTCGAAGTCGACGACGATGCCGTGCTCCTCGAGTGCCGACGGTGACTGGTCCAGCGTGTGTCCGGAGTGGTCCAGCATGCGTCCACCGGGGCCGTCGTTCGGCTCCTGAGCGGCGGCGACCGCGGCCAGTGACGCGACCGCCGCAACGCGTGCCGCGTGCCGAAATGCTGCGCAAGCTTGCATCATGCGCTGATCCTGATCGCACCGTGTTTGCTGATTCTATTCTCCTACGCTCCCGATCGCCGCCGTTGGGCTAGTAGTCCAGAGGGCGCCCGAGGAACGGATTGACGCCGTTGTGGAAATTCCCCTGATCGCGGACCGTCCTCGGCTCACCATTGTCGTCGTAGTGCACCCAGATGAGCCCGTGCGCGTCGCCGTTCTGCGGCATTTCGATGACCTTGAGCAGCTCCTTGCTCTTGGCGTCATAGACGTAAATCCGGCCTTCGCCGTTGCTGGTCGCCCACATCTCCTTGCCGTTGGGCGACAACAGCACGTGGTCGACCTTGTAGCCGCCGTAAAGCGTATGACTAGCGTGCCCGGCCTCGACGTCGAACACCGTGATCGTGCGGCCGAGGTGATGCGCGCCTTCGCCCTTGTCGGCGATCCAGATCTCGCTTTGATCGGTGTTGAAGCTTCCGCCATAAGGCCCGATCCCCGTGCCGTTCGTCCACAGAACCTCGCCGGTCTCGAGGCTCACCTTGGACATGTTGGAGCTGGCGTTGATGACGTAAATGTTCTCTTTGGTCGAGTCGATCAGCGCCCAGTTGGGACGGTAGCCCGGTATCGGGTATTCGGCTTCGACTTCCCAGGTTTCGGGGTTGATGACCGCGATCCAGAACGGCCGCATCGCGACCAGACCGCCCTGATAGATCTCGGTGACGGCGCGCATCCCGGTAGCGCGCCCGGGCGCGTAGCCGGCGGGCTCCATCATCGCGTAGATCTTCTCGTAGTCATGATCGGTCCAGGTCGTGTAAATGAAGCCGCCCATGTCGACGTCGCGGATTCCGCCCAGCACCGCGTCCGTTTCCGGATCGTAGATGATCAGGCCCAGGCCGTCCGGATCTCTCGCGAACATGTCGAACAGGACCTTGTCGCCGAACACTTGCCCGTGGTGCAGCCGGGCGCCGATGGTGACCTGCAGCACTGGCTGCAAGGTCAACGCATCCAGCTTGATCATGGTCCACGACCCGGCCGGATCGGGGTTGCCGTCGGCGCTGGGCTCGCGCGGGCCGACGATGTACGCATAGCGGCCGTCCGGCGACATCGCCGAGGTATGCACGACCGAGCGCAGCGCCTCGGAGAACTTGTAGCTGGCGATGATCTCCAGCGTACCGGCGTCGCCGACGACGATACCGTTCTTCGTCGGCGGCTCGTAGCCTTCGAACAGCACCGACGGCGAGCTCGTCGTGCCCACGTTCTCATAGAAATACGTCTTGCCCGGTTGGGGCTCGAACTTCGGCTCACCCGGATCGAATCTGGCGACGATGCGCGACGGATATTCACTCCAGACGCTGCCTTCCTTGGCGCGCCGCTCCCAGGTGCTCACCACCGACTCGAAGGTTTCGATCTGCTCGACCTGACGATCGCGCGCCGTCTTTCTGAATTCCTGCTCTTCGCCCTGCATGGATCTCACTGCGGTGAGCGCTTCAAGCCACTGCTCGGGCAGATCGGGGTCGAGGGACAGGCCCGCGAGCGTGCGGATATACATGGAGATGGCGACGAGATCCTCGTCGGTCGGGTTCATTTCCTCGACGATGACGCCCATCATCGGATTGCTGACGAGCTGGTCGACGACGTCCGCCGGCGTCGGTCCGAAATGCAGCGACGGGCCCACCAGCCCCTCAGCCGTGGGTCCGTGACAGACCCAGCAACCGGTTTGCGAATGGAACAGCTCCTGACCGCGCTCGACCAGCGCGTCGACGGGATCCTGGGCAAGCACCGGTGCGGCCAGAAAGCCTGCAATCACGGTAAGTGCCGCACGTGGTCGAATCAACATAGTTTTGCCCCCTAGGCGAATACAGAGATAGCGTTTCGTTTAAGTATAGCGCACGCAAAGACGGCCGCTGACACTTCGGCTTAGAACCGCAGCCGCCTTGTCGAGTTCCGGCCGGCTGCGTCGGTCGGCCGCAAACCGGCGCCGGCGTTGCGATCGCGCGGCAAGACGCGCCCTGTCCGCCGAGCCGGGACCTGCGGCGCTGCCGCTCATGCCTCGGGAGCGAACGGCAAGACTCGGCCTCGATTGAGGATACTCTGTGGATCCAGCGTCTGCTTGAGCCGCCGCATCAGCATCAGCTCCGCGGCATTGCGAGAGTGGTGCAGATGGCCGGCCTTGAGCACGCCGATGCCGTGCTCGGCCGATATCGAGCCGCTGTATTTTCCCGTGATGCGGTACGACAACTCGTGAATGGTTTCCAGATCCGCGTGCTCTCCGGTGGTGATGAAGACATGCAGGTTGCCGTCGCCCACATGCCCGAAGACGAGTATCACGACGTTCTCGAAAGCGATCTCAAGATCTCGCTCGAGCTCGGCAAGGAAGGCCGGCATCCTGTCGATGCTCATGCTCACGTCCAGGCTCGCATACGGGCTCAACATCTTGGTGATCTCGCCGATCCCGTCTCGTATCGCCCATAGCTTCGTGCGCTGAGCCTCCGATTGGGCGACGATCGCGTCTTCCACCAGGCTGCTCTCGAAGGCGGCTTCCAGCAGGCTTTCGAGACGCTCGGTATCTTTTCGTTCGTCGTTGCCCTCGAGCTGAATGAGCGCGTAAATCGGGTATCGTTGCTCGAACGGCGACTCGAGACTGTCGATGTGATCCGTGACGTAGTCGAAGTAAGGCGCCCACATGACCTCGAACGCGCTCAACGAGCCTGCGAGCTTTCGCTGCGCCTCGCGAAGCAGCGAGACGACCTCGGCAAACGAGCGCAGCGCACATAGCGCCGTGGCGCGGCTAGACAGCCTGGGGAACAGTCGCAATACGCAGCGAGTGATGACGCCCAGTGTTCCCTCCGTGCCGATGAACAATTGCTTCAAGTCGTAGCCGGCATTGTTCTTGAGCATCGTATTCATCGACTCGACGATGCTGCCGTCGGCGAGGACCACTTCCAGGCCGAGCACGAGATTGCGCGCCATGCCGAAACGGATGACCTGATTGCCTCCGGCATTGGTAGCGATGGCTCCGCCGATGTGGCAGGAGCCCCGGGCGCCGAAGTCGAGAGGAAACAGGCAGCCCGCCTCGTCCGCGGCATCCTGGATCGCCTGTAAGGGCGTGCCGGCGAGCGCGGTGATGCTCATGCCGGTCGTATCGAGCGCGGTGATGCCCGTGAGCCGCTCGAGCGAGAGCGCGATCTCGCCGGCCAGCGGCGTTGCCCCGCCGGAAAGACCCGTAAGCCCGCCTTGCACGACGATCGGCTGTGCCGCCGCCGAGCACAATCGCAATACCGTCGAGACCTCCTCGACGTCGCGGGGCCGGGCCACGGCCAATGGCTCCTGCGGGTTCTCGGCGCTATAGTCCGCGTTGTGCCTCGCGCCGATTTCCGAGCCTGTCAGAACCGCGTTGGCTCCCAGGATCCGGCGTAGCTCGGCGATGGTGTCGTTCATGGGCGATGGCTGCTTCGCGGCGTGAGCACAGGCTGAGATTCTCCAGCAAATACAGAGCGCATCCAAGTGAGGCCCGTTCTGAGGCCTGCTATGCTGCGTCTCGCGCGCGGCATCCACATTCGCACCGAAGCAGTGGGGAGATAGACTCTCCGAGGACGCTTTTGTGATCGATCTCTACACCTGGTCGACTCCCAACGGCCGTAAGATCTCGATCATGCTCGAGGAAGTGGGGCTGGCCTACAACACCATCGCGGTCGATATAGATCGCGGTGAGCAGCACGCGCCGGAATTCCTCAAGATCAGCCCGAACAACAAGATTCCGGCGATCGTCGACCACGACACGGGCTTAAGTCTCATGGAGTCCGGCGCGATATTGATGTATCTCGCCGAGAAGACGGGCCGGCTCATGCCGTCCGCGGGGGCGGAGCGGTGGCTGGTCATTCAATGGCTGATGATGCAAATGGGGCATGTCGGGCCGATGCTCGGGCAGACGCACCATTTCGTCTTCTACAACAAGGGCAAGGCGCCCTACGCGGAGCAGCGCTACCTCGCCGAGAACGCGCGGATCTACAGAGCATTGAACATGCGGCTTGGGCAGGCGCGCTTTCTCGGCGGCGAGTATTCGATCGCCGACGTCGCGACCTGGCCGTGGATTTCCCGGTATGAGCGCCAGCAAATGGACATGAACGATTACCCGGAGCTCAAGCGCTGGTATCTCGAGATCGCCGCGCGCCCGGCGGTTCAAAGGGGCTACCACGTCCCTCGCCGGTTGGAGGACATCCCAATCCCGGAGTAGGGCGGCATGCAAGGCAGCAACGCAAGACCTGGCCGATGAGCCGAAAGCGCCCAGCGCCGAAGCTTCCGCAGCTGCTCGTCGACCTCAATGCCGTCGTCATGGCGGTCACGGGCGACCAGCCGCGGGTCTTGACCGTCGCGCCTGGAGCGACCACGGCGCTGGCGGCGGGCGTTGCCGGCGCCCCCAGGGCGCTGCCTTTCGGGCCGTTCGATCCGCTGCACGATCGTACTCTCGAGCGCTGTATTCGGCAGACCGTCACGCGCCAGACCGGCGGCGAGCTGGGATTCGTCGAGCAGCTGTATACGTTTGCCGACAAGGGACGCGATCCACGCGAGCGCGACGGCTCCGGCCGGATACTGTCGATCGCGTACCTGGCTCTCGCTCAGGAAAGCGCTCTCGAGGCAGCCGAGGACGCGCGCTGGGAGAACTGCTACGAGTATTTCCCCTGGGAGGATTGGCGCGGCGGCCGACCGGCGCTGATGGACGAGGTCGGCGCCGCGCTCATGGAGTGGGCGGGCGGGTTGTCGAAGAAGACCCGCCGGGTGCAACGAGAGCGGATCGAGATCTGCTTCGGGCTCGGCAAGGTCGGCTGGGATGCTTACAAGGTGCTCGAGCGCTACGAGCTGCTCTACGAGGCCCGGCTCGTCGGTGAGTACTGGGCCGACCGCACTCTGACCCCGGCGCAGGACATTCAAGAGCGCCTCGGCAGCCCCATGGCCTTCGACCATCGCCGGATTCTGGCCACGGGCCTCGGACGCGTCCGAGGCAAGCTGCGCTACCGGCCGGTCGTGTTCGAGCTGCTGCCGGAAAGGTTCACGCTGCTGCGGCTGCAGCAGGTGGTCGAAGCGTTGTCGGGCCTTACGATGCATAAGCAGAATTTCCGCCGCCTGGCGGAGCGCAGCGGCCTGGTCGAGGGCACCGGGCGGCGCGAGCTCAGCACCGGCGGGCGGCCGGCGGAGCTGTTTCGGTTCCGGCGCGCGGTTCTGCGCGAGCGCCGCGCGCCCGGCGTCGCCACGCTGCACCCGCCGAAGGATATGTAGCCGTCGCACGGGTGCATACGGCGCATAGGCGCCGCGGCTGTGTTATACTTCCTTAAAACTTATACTCATCTAGAGTACAACTAGGCGGAGCAATGACCCAGACACTCGCGTACACGCCAGCCGTGAAAAGAGCTACCGAGGCGATCCACAGCCGCGTGCGCCACGTCATTCCGGATATCGAGTGGCCCGTTCATGCGCCCTACATCGCCGCGATCAACGAGCTCAAGGCGCAGCGAAACGCCGTCATTCTCGCGCACAACTATCAGACGCCCGAGATCTTTCACGGTGTCGCCGACTACACGGGCGATTCGCTCGGGCTGGCGCAGCAGGCGAGCGAAACCGACGCCGACGTGATCGTCATGTGCGGTGTGCATTTCATGGCAGAAACCGCAAAGATCCTGAGCATGGAAAAGACCGTGCTGATTCCCGACCTCGACGCTGGCTGCTCGCTTGCGAGCTCGATCACCGGCGCCGACGTCCGGATGCTGAAGGAACGATACCCCGGCGTTCCGGTGGTCACCTACGTCAACACGACGGCGGACGTCAAGGCCGAGTCGGATGTGTGTTGCACGTCGGCCAACGCCGTCGCGATCGTCGACTCGCTCGGCAGCGACCGGGTGATTTTCTTGCCGGACAAGTATCTGGGCAAGTACGTGGCGCAGAACACCGATGTCGAGATCATTCTTTGGCAGGGCTCCTGCGAAGTGCACGAGCGATTCACGGGCGAGGAGCTGCGCGAATACCGCAAGCGCGCGCCTGGAATTCAGATCATCGCGCATCCTGAATGCCCGCCGGACGTTCTCGCGGAGGCCGATTTCGTCGGCTCGACCTCCGCAATGATCAAGTTCGTGGACCGCGAGCGGCCCCGGCGCGTCGTCATGGTGACCGAGTGCTCGATGAGCGACAACGTCGCGGTCGAGTTTCCGGAGGTGGAGTTCGTTCGGCCCTGCAACCTCTGTCCGCACATGAAACGCATCACCTTGCCCAAGATTCTGCGGTCTTTGGAGAACCTGGAGTTCGAAGTGACGCTCGACCCCGGGCTCGCCAAACGAGCCTACGGCGCGGTGAATAGAATGCTCGAGGCGTCCGAGCGTCTGGCGGCCTGACCCCATGTCCGCGAGCACCGACAAAGCGATCCTCATCGTCGGCGGCGGCATCGGCGGCTTGAGCGTCGCACTGCGTCTCGCCGACCGGGGTCACGCGGTCACGGTGCTGACGAAAGGGCCGCTCGAACGCGCCGCGAGCTTTCATGCGCAAGGCGGAATCGCCGCCGTCATGGATTCCGCGGACTCCCTGAGCGCGCATCAATCGGACACCGAGGAAGCCGGCGCGGGCTTGTGCCACGCGGACGTCGTCGCGCGAGTCGTCGAGCGTGGACCCGATTGCATTCGCTGGCTCGAGGGACAGGGCGTCCGCTTCACGCGCAACGCATCCACGGGTGAGCTGCACCTGACTCAGGAAGGCGGCCATAGCAGCCGTCGGATCGTGCATGCGGACGACGCGACGGGCGTCGCCGTCATGAGCGTGCTCGCGGCGCGTGCGCAGAATCATTCCCGCATCGAGTTTCACGATAACTGCTTCGTGACTCAGCTGCTGACCTCTCGGCAGCTCGGGCTGTCCGGGCCGGACCGCTGCGTGGGCGTGCGATTGATCAACGAGCTCAGCGGCCTGGCCGAAACGCTCTGGGCGGACGCCGTGATCCTTGCGACCGGCGGAGCCTCGGGCTTGTACGAGCATGCGACGAATTACTCCACCGGTGACGGCATCGCGATGGCCTGGCGCGCCGGTTGCCGGGTCGCCAATCTCGAGTTCATCCAGTTTCACCCGACGTGCCTGTACGACGCCAACAGCGTCTCCGTGTTGATCACGGAGGCCGTGAGAGGCGAGGGGGGCGTGCTCAAGCTCCCGGACGGCACGGCATTCATGCGGCGCTACGACGAGCGGGCCGACCTGGCGCCGCGGGACATCGTCTCTCGGGCGATCGTCGCGGAGATGCGCCGCTTGGATCTGGATCACGTGTATCTCGACATCAGCCACGAGCCGGCGGCGATGATTCGGGAGCGATTTCCGAACGTACTCAAAGTTTGCGCGGCGCACGGCTACGATCTGACGAAACAGCCGGTCCCGGTGGTGCCGGCGGCGCACTACACCTGCGGCGGCATCGTCGTCGATGCGCGCAGTCAGACCGACGTGCAGCAACTCTATGCGCTCGGTGAGTGCAGCTTCACGGGCCTGCATGGCGCAAATCGGCTGGCGAGCAATTCTCTGCTCGAAGCTCTGGCCTTCGCCGCGGTCATCAGCGACGACATCGAGACGCGCCTCGGCGAGCCGCTCGGCCGCGGACGCGTGCCCGTCAGCTCCGATCGAAGCGCGCTGGCGGTGGTCGGGAAGGCGGACTCGGTGATCGAGGCTTGGACGGCGAGGTTGCGTCGAGTGATGTGGACGCAGGTTGGCATCATCCGGACGCGAGAGGGTCTCGAGCGCGCGCGCCTCGAGCTCGATGCGCTCGAGGCCGATCTCGACCGCGGCGGGCAGGCCTCGCGCCAGAGCTGCGCGGCGCTCGAGTTTCGCAACCTCGTGACCGTTGCGCGCCTGGTGACCGAAAGCGCCCGGCGCAGGCACGAGAGCCGCGGGCTGCATTTCAACGCCGATTATCCCAAGCCGCAGCCGGAGCCGCGGGACACGGCGCTGCAACCCGTCGGCTTCTAGCGCGACGACATTGGAGCGGCCGGCGGCGGCTTGTTCATTCCGGTCGTTCTTGCCGCGAAAACGCCGGCTAGTGAGGTAGCTCCTCGACGACGTAAGCGCCGACGTCGTGGATCTCGTCGAGCGTCAAGGTCGCGCCGAAGGGCGGCATGGCGTTGAAGCCTTGCGTGACCCGCAGCATGACGAACTCCAGATCCGTTGCTTCGATGAGCGGCGTACCGCCGGCGTGGCCGCCTTCCCCCGCGCTGCCGTGGCAGAAGGCGCAGGCGCCCTCGAACAAGGTCCGGCCGTTCGCGAGATTCGGCGTGCGATCGGGGATCGCCGTCAGCATCGGCTGGGCCCCAGGGGTCGCGACCTCGTCCAGGGTTCCTTGCAACGAGAATAGCCATAGGCTGTCGCCCCGGGGCGAGCCGATGTACGCGTTGCCCGCGGAGAAAGCGGCGATGTACTGCGAGCCCTCGTGCTCGAATATCGCCACGGGTGCGTTCATCCCGGCGCCCGTCTGGAACTCCCAGAGCACGGTCCCGTCGCTGCTGTTGAGCGCGGTCAAGCGCCCGTCGTGGCGTCCGCTGAAGACCAGCCCGCCGGCGGTCGTCACGGAACCGCCATGGCAGCGGTCGCGCCAACGGTAGCGCCAGACGAGCTTATTGGTGTGCATGTCGAGCGCTGCGAAGATTCCGCTGATATGCACGGGCAGGGCGCCGAATCGCCCGCCGAGGTAGCGATCGCCGACCTCCATCGGGTACTCCTCTTCGATGCCCCCGCGGAAAAACGACATTCGATCGGTCGCGCAGACGTAGAGAAAGCCCGTGTCGGGATCATAAGAGCTTGGCGACCAGTTGGCGCCGCCGTTGTGACTCGGCTTGATGACCGCGCCCTCGGGGCCGAAAGGCGTGAAGATCCGGCCCTGGTTGATCAGCGGCGGGTAGCCTTCGGGCAGGATATCCACCTCCTGCGGAACGAAGGCGTCGCCGATCGGATGGGGTTGCGTCGGGCTCGTCTTCTGGTGGGCATCCTGTGGCGCCGGCCGCTCCTCGATCCCGATCAAGGGCTCCCCGGTTTCGCGGTCCAAGATGTAGACCCAGCCGGTCTTGCCGGGCTCGGCGAGCGCTTTGCGCATGCGGCCGTCGAGCTCGATGTCGAACAGCACTACCGGGCTCGGCGCGTCGTAGTCCCATAAGTCGTGGTGTACCTGTTGGAAGTGCCAGCGGTATTCGCCGGTTCTCGCCTCGATCGCAACGATCGAGTTGGCGAACAGGTTGTCGCCCTCCCGAACGTTGCCGTTGAAATCCGGGCCCGGGTTTCCGGTCGAGAAATACATGAGGCCGAGCTCGGGATCGACGGCCGGCGTCTGCCAAACCGTCGCGCCGCCGTACTGGTAAACATCGCTGCCGGCGGGCCAGGTGTCGTGCCCGATTTCTCCGGGATTCGGCACGGTATAGAACGTCCAAACGTGCTCGCCGGTGCGCGCGTCGTAGGCTTTCAAGCGCCCCTGCACACCGTTCTCCGCCCCGGCGAAGCCGGTGACCACGAGACCGTCGTAGTAAAGCGGCGCGCTGGTGATGCTGAACCCGCGTTGCCAAGGCTCCGCCTGGACTGACCAGACGACTTCGCCGTTGCGCTGGTCCAGCGCAACGAGCCGGCCGTCGAGCTGACCGACGTAGATTCTGCCGTCGCCCATTCCCAAGCCCCGGCTCGTCCATCCGCAGCAAATCACGTTGATACTCTCATCGAGATTCGCCGTATATGCCCACAGTATCTCGCCGGTCTCGACGCTCACCGCGAAAACATCGTCGGCGCCCGTGATGATGTAGACGACGCCGGCGTAAACGAGGGGCGTCGCCTCGCCGGAATACTTGTCGTCCAGGCCCGAGCCGCGCAGCCGCGTTCTCCACTCGCCTCTGAGGCTTGCGACGTTTCCACGATTGACCTGCATCAGCGGCGAGTATCGTTGGTTGTAGATATTGCCGCCGTTGGTCACCCAGTCGGCGCTAGGGAGGGCTCGGAGGCGATCGCCCGAGAATGCGGGCGCTTGCTCGGGCTGCGCCTGGGCGACGGCGGCGGGGGCGATTGCGAGATAGATCGCGATGGTCGCGACCGAAGCCGCGATTCGCCCCGATTTAGGTGAAATGAACGAATGACGCATGTTTGCACTCCAGCGCGTATTGTTCCGGCGAGACCGGTTGTTCTAGGCTGTCGGAGCGTGCCGCCGCCGCTCGAGCGGCGGTGCGGGCAGTCCACGGCAAGAATACCGCAACTTCGCTTCCGAATGTCATGCCGGCGCGGGGGGTCGCGTGGCTCTGCCGCCGACGCCGGCTTCATGTGGGCGCACGCCCGCGGATCGGTTATGCTCCAAGGCCGGTCCGGCGTCGGCCGTAAGCCGCAACCGTCAGAACATCAACGCCTGGAAAACAGCGAGCAACGCCTCTCGAGCATGGAGATCTTTCGACACAGTCGTGACGTCTGGGGACAGGAGACTCTGCTGGGGATTTCCTGGGATCTCTTGCCTGTCTTCTTTTGGGCCGGCGTTGCGTTCATCGCCGGCCACGCGATTTACTCCTGGTTGACGGCGCCGAAGCGCAGCTAGCGATGCCGAGGGAGGGAGTCGCATCGGCGCCTGCGGCCCGACGGACGCGACGGTTGACCCGCCACGCGCTCGTGGACCGGCTGTTTCACTGGCTCGCCGGCGGCAGCGTGCTGCTGCTGCTGGCGACGAGTCTGCTGCCGGTGTTGGGCTTGGAGTTCGCCTGGGTCACGGTCCATTGGATCACGGGGCTGATTCTGGCCATTCTGGTCCTAGCGCATAGCGTCCGCGCCGTCTGCTATCAAGACCTCGCGAGCATGTGGATCAGCGGCAAAGACCTGAAGCGCGGCCTGCGAGACCTCGGTCTGGGAGGCAAGGGTCCGGATCGCGCTGCGATGATCGTCGGGAAATACTCTCTCGCGCAGAAGGCGATTCACCATGCTTTTTCTATCGTGCTGCTGACTGCGGTCGTGACCGGGCTTCTGATGCTGGTGCGGATCGATGCGCCGTTCTGGAATCGTAATCCCTATTGGTTGAGTGGCGGCACCTGGGGCGTGATTTATACTCTGCACGGCCTCGCGTCGCTGCTGCTCGTGACCATGATCATCATGCACGTGTATTTCGCCCTCAGGCCGGAGAAGCTCTACCTGACGAGATCGATGATCGTCGGCTGGATTAGGGGCGAGGAGTACGAGAAGTACTACGATCCCAGCGGCTGGCCTCTTGAAAGCAATCGGGACGGAGACCGGTGAGCAGCGACGACGCACAAGACCTGGACCGGCGCATCGACGCGATCGAATCGGCCTATGAGTTCATGCTCGCCTATGCAGCGCAGGGCAGGCAGAGCGATCAGGGCGGCGGCGCCGCGTCGGAGCTCCGAAGCTATCTTCGGGCGATGGAGAATGCCCTCGACGGCCTTGGCGAGGTGGTTCAGGCTCGCGCAAAGGGGCTCGGCGAGGGGGTCGCGGAGTCGATCGAGCCGTTTCTCGATGCGGTGCGGATCGATGCCGGCAGGGCCTTGGCCTTGATTCGGCTTGCGTCGGCGAAATCGGCGATCAGCTCGCAGCTGATCGACAACGTCAACGCATCGATTCACCTACGAGCCTTGCTGACGGATCTATTCGTCGTCGACGAGAGCCTCAAGAAATAGCCGAGAGATCGAGATGGCGAAAAAGCTGATTTGGGACTTGTCCGTGAGGATCGTTCATTGGGGCCTAGTCGTGCTGATCTTCGGCTCCTGGTACACGGTCGAAGTCGCGGGCGATATGGACACCCACATGCTGATCGGCCAAGTGATCTTGAGCCTGGTTCTGTTTCGAATCGTCTGGGGGTTCGTCGGCACGCGATACGCTCGTTTCTCGAGTTTCTGGTTCAAGCCCAGGGAGATCGTGGCGAGCGCCAGGTCATTGTTCAGCCGCGCCGCGCCCGTCTACGCCGGGCATAATCCCGTCGGTGGCATCTCCGTGTTTCTCATGCTGGCGCTCGCCCTGCTTCAAACGACCACGGGATTGTTCGCGACCGACGGCGACTTCTACGCCGGCCCGCTCAACGACTTGATCTCCGGCGCAGCGGGGAACGGGGTGACGGATTATCACGAGCTCAATTTCAACATTCTGTTGCTCGCGATCTGTTTGCATGTCGTCGCGGTGCTCTACTATCTGCTGTTCAAGCGGCAGAACTTGATCGCGCCGATGATCGTCGGCGGCAAGCCGGACGAGGCCGGCAACCTGGAGGCCATTCCTAGCTCCAGGCCATGGCTGGCTTTAGGAATCTATCTCGGCGTAGCGGCCGCCATCTACGCAGTGCTTCACTTACGCTAGAAGCCCGCGCGGCTACTCGTTGCGTTGCCGATATTCTCGATGACAATTGCCGCAGGCCGGGCCGATCTGCTCTGAAGCGGCGGCTTGGGCCGCCTGAAAACCTCCGCTCTGTGCCTGCGAGGCGACTGTCTGCGCGGCGGTGTGTAAGGTCGCCGCGCGCTCCAGGAAATCGTTCCAGTTCGCCCAGATTCCCGGCAATGCGTTGCTGCCGGGGAGCATTTCGGAATCGCTGCCAGACAGGAAACCTTCCTCGATCATGCCGGCTACGGCGGCGAGATCGGCTGCGAACTCCACGAATGTTTCCTCATCGACGGGGATATTGCCGTCGGCCATGTCCCTGAGCTTCCCCGCTTTGAAGGCAATGACGTGCATGAGCCCTTGTCGATATTCCATCGCGGCGTACTCGGGCGACTCGACGTCGACGTTGGCTGCGCCTTGAGGCCCGGCGGCGCCGCCGTCCGGCGCTTGACCACATGCGACGAGCACGAGCATGGCACCCGCTGGGGCAAGTGCGACTGGGTTACCTGGATGTTTCATGAGCGCTTCCCCTGGGTCCAAGTGTGAGGCGCTGGTAGCGTAAACAAGCCCGCTCGGGGCCTGCAAGCATCCGAGGTCGTCACTGCAGCGTGCCTCTTCGAAGAAACACGCCACGCTCCCCCGACTTGACGACGATTTCCTTGCGGGCGGCGTTTCTAAGCACGGTGATGGGCACGTCGATGCCGGCAGGCCCGAGGCTCCACGCAGTTCTGAAGAAATGGCCGAGACTGTAGACGGGCTGATCGTCGACGCGAATGATCGTGTCACCGGGGCGTATTCCGGCGTTGTCCGCGGGACAGTTCCGATACACGCCGACGACCGTGAGCTCACCGCTCTCGTCGTGCACCAATAGACCCAACCATGGACGGGGTGGCTCGACGCGCCTGCCGTGCTCGCAGATCTCGTCGAGATACGGGTATAGAGTGTCGATCGGGACAAACATGTTTACGGTTCGCTGCTTGCGTTTCACCTCGAATCCCTGGATCACCAGGGATCCGATCCCACAGAGACGCCCCAGCGAATCCACCAGCGCTGCCCCCGACCAGCTCGGGTGGGGCGGCGCCGTGAAGATCGCTTCCTCGAGCAGGTACTCCCAGCGACCCGCGAACTCTTGCCGGGAGACGACCCGCGCTTCCACCGTCTGCGGGTCGGAGCCGAGGCTACCGGCGACCGTCACGGCGTCGCCGACTCGCAAGGTGTCCGCATCGGCAACGGCTAGCGACGGTCCGTCCAAGGGTGTGCTCGGCTTGATCAAAGCCAGGCCGCTGCGAAAATCGTTGCCGACGACGAACGCGGGAGACGTGCGCCCGTCCTCGCTCCTGACCCAGATCTCGTCTGCTTCGTTGACGAGGTAGCCGATCGTGACCAGCAGGCCGTCGGATCGAATGCGGACGGCGTGCCCGGCGCGCTCGGTGCCGAGGAGACCCGCGGTCATTGCGTCTTCCGGAACGTACGCTTTCACCGAAACGAGGGCATTGAGCTCCATGCTCTCGAGCACTTCCGTCGTGTGTGCAGATTCTGTCATGGGTGCCCGATATAGTAGTCAGATGAGCGCGCGCGGCAAACCTCCCTCATTCTTCGGGCGGCGGCAGCACGCTGTCGATGTACCTGATGAGCGCGTTGGCGTCGCGCGATACGGCCTCGGCCCGTCTTCGGCCCGCTGCGACGAGATCTCCACGCAGACTGGTCACTATGGCCGCTAGGTTTTGCTTCATGACTAGGAGCTCTCGCTGCGACACCAACGCGCCACTCGCGTGCGCCTGCTGCAGGCTCTCCCGCACCAATCGCACGACCTGCCGCGAGGATTCCGTGGTGACGCCGCCGTCTTGGAGCGCGATGCCGATCGCCGCCCGCAGCAAGTAGGAGTTACGGTCGGGCTCTATGAGGATGGCGCGGTCGATCAGCCGCAACGCGTCGAACGCATAGCTTTCGAGGTCGCTCGTCACCTTGCTCCGCCACTCCACCCGCAGCCGCGTCGCGTCCGGATACCACGCATCCGTGACGCCCGCTCTCCCGAGCACGCCGTCGATCTGAGCCAGAGACTGCCAGTCCTGTTGCTGGGCGAATTGCCAGCCCTGGATGACGGCGGCGGCCGAGACCGGAAGGCCTTGGGCGCGCTCGACGACGGTTCCCTCGGCGCTGCCTTGCGCAAGCTGAGCGAGATTGCGCGCGATGGAGTAATACCGCGCCTGGGCGTTGGCGGGATTGCGCTCGAGCGCGCTCAGGTACGCAGCGTTGGCCTGAGTCGTATCGCCGCGGGCGGCATACAGCAGTCCCACGATCAACGAGCGGGTCGATGCGTCGGGATGAGCTTCAGCCAGCTGTGCGACCCGCGCCTGCTGTCCCAGCAGAATCAGCTTTCGGGCGACGTAACCGTAGTCGATCCGATTCGCGAGCCTCGAGAATATCCAGCTGTCGCGTCGCCGCAGCGGATCATGGATTCGAAAGAGCTCGCCGAGCTCGGAGCGAGTAAGCCCGTCCGCGCGGCTTCGGCTTCGCGTGGCCAACAGCAGGTTGTCGTCCGTGCTGACGGTCGCGCCGTCGGCGAAGCTTTCCATGCTGTCTTCGTCGACGACCAGCGCGGCGATCAAATCCTCGACGCCGTTCATGCCCATGCGGCTGTAGTGCATGACGTCGTCGGTGATCGGCTCGCCGGTTCCGGCGATCTGCATTTCCGGTTCGATCTCTCCGTCCGAGGCCAGGAACGCGAGCATCTGTGAGGAAGGGTGGTAGAGGCGAACGTTCCCGAACGCGCTCGCGAGCGTCGCGGCCATGCTGCGCAGCGCAGCGGCATCGACGAACTCCGAGTCAATCCACTGAACGAAAACACCGTTTTCCGTCAAGTGCGTCTTGGCTTCGATCAGAAAGTCCCGGGTAAAGAGATGGCTCGAGGCGCTCGTCCAGGGATGCGAGAGTTGCGAGACGATGGCGTCGTAGCGCTTGCTCGTCAGCCGTAAGGCGTTGCGCGCATCGTTGATGATCAGTGTGACCCTCTGATCTTGCAGCGGGTCGCGATCTCGGTTGTCCGCCAGGGCTCGATTCGCCTCGACCACCTCGGGCTCGAGCTCGATGACGTCGATCGAGCGAAGCGACGGCGGCGCGCCCTCGAGCGCGACGCCTCCGCCCAGACCGATCAGCAACATCGTTTCGGCGTTCGGACGCGCGGCGACCGGCAAAGCCGCCAGCCATTTTTCCCCGCCCTGCATGGGCGGGCTGCCTTTCGCCGTGACGGAGCCTTCCGGCAAACCGCTGGCTCGCAGGTAGTAGACCTCGTTTTCCTGAACGACCAGCACGGTTGCCGAACGACCGACGCCGTAGAAGATCTCGGCAGTGTCGGCCGCGTAGCCGAGCGGGAATCCCGTGCTCGAAACTACCGCATCCGGGCGCGACGGGTGGTAGGCAAACACGCTCAAGAGCACGCCGCCCGCCGCCGCGCCGAGCGTGGCGACTCGAGGGCGCGCGATTACCGCAGCCGCCCACAAGGCCAGCGCGCAGTTGGCGATCGCCGCCAGCTTGATCGAGCCTTCGAACCCGAGGGAAGGGAGCAGCACGAAACCGGCCAGAAAGGCGCCGGCGCCGGCGCCGGCAGTGTTCCAGGCGAAGATCTTCGCCGCGGCCGGGCCGGCACCGGCGACGTTTTTCGCGAGAATCCGCACGGCCAGCGGAAAGGTCGCGCCGATGAGCACCGCCGACGGCAGCATCACGATCGCCGCGTAAGCGGCCAGGGCCGCCAGCGACCGGGTCGCGGGCAGCAACGGCCCGAGCGTCGCGAACAGCAGAACCGAGCACAACGCGATCGCGAGCTGCGCGACGACGAAAGCGCCCGCGGCCCGCTGCCGGTCGGTGGCCAGCCGCGCGGCGAATAGGCTGCCTAGGCCGATGCCGCCGAGAAACGCCGCCAGCATGGTCGCGAGCGACGTGATGCTGCCACCCACGACGTGCGTGAGCAGCCGCATCCACAGAACCTCGTGCAGAAACGCGATCGCGCCCGACGCGAGCATCACCGGCAGGATCCAAGCGGGCTGCTGGTGAAATGCGCTGGCGGCCCCCGGCTTTCCAGCCAACCACGGCACGATGCAGGCGGAGAAGAAGCCGTCGGCCGCGGTGGCTCCGTGCTTCGCCGTCGCCCGTCCGGCGCCCGTCGCGGATTCGGCGCCGAGCGCGCGACGAAGCGGCCCGGCGACGACGCCGAAGATCGCGAAGTTGATAGCGGCTCCGCTCCACATCGTGTGCATCAGGCCGGCGCCGGGCAGCAGAACGAATCCGGCGACGACGGCGCCGGCGGCCGCTCCGAGGGCATTGAGCCCGTATAGCCACGCGACCTTGGGTCCGATGTCGCGGTCGAGCCGGACGGCGAAACGTGTCAGCAGCGGCAACGTGGCTCCCATGAGCGCGGTCGGCACTGCCAGCACCGGCAGAGCGACGATTAGGAGAAACAGCGGCTGGCCGAGCGCGGCGGCCGTCGGCGGCGACGCCTGGTCGCCGCTCAGCCAAACGTAGATGCTCATGGCGGTGGCAAGCAGGGCGGGCACCGCCAATGCCGACGCGGCGATGGCGGCTTCGAGCAAACCGTAGGTCCAGACGGGGCGTGCAATACGCGCGACCAGCCTGGCCGCGAGCCCCGCGCCGCCGGCCAGTCCGCCCATGTGGGCGGTCAAGACCGCGGCAACGGCGATCTCGCCGCTGCCGAAAACGACGGAGAACTGCCGCAGCCAGGCGATCTGATACAGCATCGCGGCGAACCCGGACATGAAGAAACAGCAATGCAGGCCGACGCCGACGAGCCTCGTGTGCTGCTTGGAAATGGTATTGCCGGAAGCGGCTGTGGCCATTCTTAACTGTTCCGCGTCGATCTAGGGCCGGAGCCGCGGTGGTCGCCGAGTCTCAGCGGCGTATTATTGCCCACCAGCGAGCAATATTCAGCAGGCTCATGAGCGAAGCGGCCACGTAGGTCAACGCGGCGGCGGTGAGAATTCGGCGTGCCCGCGGCTCGTCTCCGTTCAGCAGCACGCCTCGCTCCCTGAGCAGCGGCAGCGCACGCGAGAAGCTCGCGTCGAATTCCGTCGGCAGCGTCAACAGGTGGATGACGGTGCCGGTGCCGAGCGTTGCGAGCCCGCCCAAAAACGTCACCAGGCCGACGAAGGGGATCCGCGACAAGGCCACGGTGAACGGCGCCAGCAGAAGCAGGCCTGCGCCGAGCTTCTCGATCGGCCTCACCCAGAGCACCAGACGAGTCCTCCATTGGAGCGGTCGAAAGCCCAGAGCGTCCTGATAGGCGTGGCCGACCTCGTGCGCGGCGACGGTGATCGCGGTCAGGGAGCGGCCGTCGAAGTTTCCGGGAGACAATCTGACGGCTTTGGTCGTCGGATCGTAGTGGTCGCCCTGGTCGGCGGATTCGACGCGGACCCAGCCGAGTTCGATGCTGTCCAGCAGACGGCGCGCGAGCTCGCCGCCGGTGTAGGGATAGCGATCGCGCGGCAGGCTGTAGCGGGCGAGCACGGCCTTGACCCAAAGCCCGGGCCCGACGATCAGCCCGAGGAACAAGATCAGAAGTATCACGATAGACATAGCGGCGAGCCGTGACGGGCTTCGATCTCGGGAGCTCAGCTCTTCGAGCTCACCAGCAGCTGGTGGAACAAGCTCGATTCTCTCTTGAAGAAGCCTTGGGTATGAAAAGAGTCCGGCAGTTGCAGTAGCTCGTAGTCGAGGTGATGACAGATTTCGTGGAGGATCGTTCGCAAGAAGGTTCGAAAGGCGACGGTCCGCTTGTGGCGCGCCGTTCGCATCCAAACGCTGATGCGCGCGCGGCTGCGGCCTTCCGGTCGTTCGTAGAGCCCGTGCAGCTCGCCCCAATCATGGCTGGGGCGAACGGCCAGCACCTTTAGGGCCACCGGCGCCAGGCCCAGGTCGGCCAGCAGCCCATCCGTCAGCTCCCGCGCGGCAAGCTCGACGGCGGCACGGTGCTCCACGGCCAGCGCCTGCCCGAGACGCCGCACCGCGGGATGCAATATTTGCGGCTCGTGAAGCGCGACCCGCTCGACGGCCTCGCTGCGACGATAAATGGCCTGGTTGGCTTTATTGAGGCGCGCGTAGTACGCGTAGGGCATGCCGAGGCGGTTACTATTGCGGGCGCGGCGCGATGCTGGTCTCGATTTCGGCGGCGGTGCGGCTCGACGTGTCGGCGGCGGAGCTCGTGCGGGCTCTCATCTCGGCGCCGGACACGGCGAGCTGGCCCCAGAGCGCGAGAGGCTGCTCGCTGAAGATGCGCTCCGCGCTGGCCGAGACGACGCGCCAACTGCCTGCTTCGATCTCCTCGTCGAGCTGTCCGGGTCCCCAGCTCGCGTGCCCTGCGTAAAAACGCATGACCTCGTCGGTGGTGGCGTCCACGCGCTGCTCGAGAAACTCGAGATTGGTGCTGGCGTAGATGTCCTCGAGCAGGGGCTCGGCCTGCGGCTCGGACGACTCGGCTCCACGGCTCAAAACCAGGACATTGGCCTGCGCAAGCGGCCCACCGTGGAAGATCCTTCCCCGGTAGCGTTGCATGTAGGGCAGCCCCGGAAAGAGCTGCGCGGCCGACACCCAGGTCGGGCGGTTGATCGCGATGCCGATAGCACCGTCGGTGTCGTAGTGGAGCAGGAGCAGGACCGTCTTCGAGAATCGCGGATCCGGCACGCGCTCGCTGGCGACGAGCAGGGCGCCGCGTTCCTGCGCCGCTCCGATAAGCGGGGTCAGCGTTAATGCGAGAGCGGCCAGCGTCATTCGGCGTGTCACGAAACCATCATACCTTGATAGCCGTGGCTCGCCCATGACGCTTGCGGGTCGCGATTCGCCGTCCGGGTCTTGCCTCGCAGTCCAGCGCGGCTATCATCTCGGCCCCGATACACCCGGAGGATCCTGAAGGTGGTCCCGAGCAACGCGCTGATCGAACCCCCGCGGGGCTTTCGCATGCCCGCCGAATGGATGCGCCATCAGGCAACCTGGATTTCCTGGCCGCACAACTCGGATACCTGGCCCGGCAAACTGGGCGCGATAGAGGCGCCGATGGTCGCTGTCGTCAGCGCGCTCGCTGTCGTCGAGAGCGTGCATATCAACGTGCTCGATGAAGACCACGCCCGCTATCTCGAGGGGCTGCTGCGAGGCCGGACGCCTTCGGGGAGCGTGGTACTGCACCGGATCCCGACGAACGATGCATGGTGCCGGGATCACGGGGCGATATTTGTAAGCGGCGCCGCCGGCAACGGCCAGGCGCTGCTCGCTTTGAAGTTTGCCTACAACGCCTGGGGCGGAAAGTATCCCCCGTTCGATCTCGATCGAACGGTCGCCGAGAAGATGGCGCAAGCTCTGGGAGTGCCGTGGCTGGAGAGCACAATGGTGCTCGAGGGCGGATCGATCGAGGTCAACGGGGACGGAGCGCTGATGACGACCGAGCAGTGCCTGTTGAATCCGAACAGGAATCCGGGCATGGATCGGGAATCGATGGAACGAATCATGCAACGGGCTTTCGGTGTCGGCGATATCATTTGGCTGGGCGAGGGCATCGAGGGGGACGACACGGACGGGCACATCGACGAGTTGAGCCGCTTCGTCTCGCGGCAGAGCGTCGTTACCGCGGTCGAGCCGAATCGCTCCGATCCCAACCATGCGCCCTTGCAGGCGAATCGTCGACGTCTCGAGGAAGCCAGGCTCGGCGGCGGCCGACTCGAAATCCTCGACCTGCCCATGCCCGAGCCGATCTACTATCGGGGAGAACGATTGCCCGCGAGCTACGCGAACTACTACGTCGCCAACGAGATCGTGCTCGTTCCCGCTTTCGGCGTGCCCCAGGATCGAAGCGCGATCTCCATCTTGTCGAGTTGTTTCCCGGATAGGCGCATGCTGTCGATCGACTGCCGGGATCTCGTCGTCGGCCTCGGGGGGCTCCATTGCCTGACTCAGCAAGTGCCGGCCGGGGCGCTCGGGTTGTCCTAGCGCGCCGCTTTCCCTACTCTTGTCGGCATTTCAAGGCGGGAACACCATTGGCAGCCATTCGCGACTTCGTCCGTTACCACTTCAGGCATTTCAACAGCGCCGCACTGGTGGATGCTGCGGAGGGCTACAACCGCCATCTGGCCGACGGCGGTTCGATGTTGGTGACGCTGGCGGGTGCGATGAGCACGGCGGAGTTGGGTTTGACGCTCGCGGAAATGATCCGCCGCGGGAAGGTGCATGCGATCAGCTGCACGGGCGCCAATCTCGAGGAAGATCTGTTCAACCTCGTTGCCCACGATCACTACGTCCGCATTCCCAACTACCGGCACCTGACGCCCGAGCAGGAGGAAGCCTTGCTCGAGCAGCATTTGAACCGGGTAACGGATACGTGTATCCCGGAAGAGGAGGCGATGCGCAGGCTCGAGCGTATCGTCGGCGAGCAATGGCGGGCGGCCGACAGAAACGAAGAGCGGTATCTGCCGCACGAGTTTCTCTATGAAGTTATCAGAGCCGGTGCTTTGGAGCCCTATTATCAGATCGACCCTGCCGATAGCTGGCTGCTTGCGGCCGCCGAGCAGGATTTGCCGCTATTCGTTCCGGGCTGGGAGGATTCAACGCTCGGCAACATGTACGCCGGCAGGTGTCTCTCCGGCGAGATCAGGAACGCCACGACGGTTCGCTCCGGCATCGAATACATGGTCAAGCTGGCCAATTGGTATATCGAGACGACACAAAGCCGCTCGATCGGCTTCTTTCAGATCGGCGGCGGAATTGCGGGCGATTTTCCGATCTGTGTCGTGCCGATGCTCGAGCAGGACCTGCTCATGGACGACGTGCGGCGCTGGGGCTATTTTTGCCAGATCAGCGACGCGACGACGAGCTACGGCTCCTACTCGGGTGCCGTGCCGAACGAGAAGATCACCTGGGGCAAGCTGTCGGCGGATACGCCTAAATTCATCATCGAGTCGGACGCAACTATCGTCGCGCCGTTAATCTTCGCCTACGTTATGGATCAATGAGATGTCCACACAAGCTTTTGATCTGAGCGCGATCGGCAAGGATTGGTCTGTTGATCAATCGAGAGAGCTCTATCGAGTCTCGAGCTGGGGCGCCCCGTACTTCTCGATCAACGCGGCGGGAAACGTCACGGTGCACCCGCTCGACGACGCCACGCTAGGGATCGATCTTTCCGCCGTGATAGCGGAGCTGCGCAAGCGCGGAGTGAATCTGCCGGTGCTGGTGCGATTCCAGGACATCCTGCGGGCTCAAGTGCGCCGCTTGAACGAAGCGTTTGCGAGCGCGATAGCCGAAGCCGACTACGGCAACGTCTTTCGCGGCGTCTACCCCATCAAGGTCAATCAGCTGCACGAGGTCGTCGAGGAAGTGCTCGACGCGGGCCGCGAGTACGGCTTGGGGCTGGAGTGCGGCTCGAAGACCGAGCTCATCGCCGCGCTGGCGAATTTGCAGGATGACGAGACGCTGCTCGTCTGCAACGGCGTCAAGGATCACACGATACTGTCTTTGATCGTGTCGGCGCAGCAGCTCGGCAGGAACGTGCTGCCGGTGCTGGAGAGATACTCCGAGTATGTCGCCCTCAAGGCTACAGCCTGGAACAAGGGCTTCATTCCGTATCTCGGCGCGCGCGTCCGGCTGGCCACATCGGGTTCGGGCCGCTGGGCGGGATCGTCGGGGCTCAACTCGAAGTTCGGGCTGTCGTTGCCGGAGCTCATGCGCCTCATCGACGAGCTCAAGGCCTCCGATCTGTTGAGCCGGTTGCAGCTGCTGCACTGTCATCTGGGCAGCCAGATTGCGGACATCGCCGTTTTGAAGCAGGCGACCAAAGAGGTGACGCAGATCTATGCGGAGCTCGTGAAACGCGGAGTCGGCCTGCGCTACCTCGACGTCGGCGGCGGTTTGGGGGTCAACTACGACGAGGGCCAGGTCAATTCCGACGCCGGTATCAACTACAGCATGCAGGAATACGCCAACGCGGTCGTCTTTACCGTGAAGGAGGTCTGCGACGCGCAGGACGTCCCAGTTCCAGTTCTTGTGACCGAGAGCGGCCGCGCAATCACGGCGCAGCATTCGGTGCTTCTCGTGCCGGTGCTGGCGGCTCAGGTGCGCGATGAGCTGCCGGTGAGCACGACCTTACCGGAGGATGCTCACGACAGCCTGATCGGGCTCGCCGACATCTTACGGCTCATGCCGGAGCTGCAGAAGCGTCGCGACCTGCTGGAGGCCTTTCACGACGCCAAGGAGAGGCAGGAAGAAGTGAGGTCTTTGTTCATGCTCGGTTATCTCGGCCTGGATGATCGAGCATATGCGGACCAGTTGTTCTGGGCGGTTTGCCGGCAGTTGCTGGAGAGGCTCAAGAAGCTGAGATTGACGCCGGTGCCGCCGGAGGTCACTGAGCTCGAGGAGCTGCTGACCGACCAATACCTGTGCGATTTCTCAGTTTTCCAGTCGATGCTCGACCACTGGGCGATCGGGCAGCCTTTTCCGATCATGCCGATCGAGCGTCTCGACGAAAGGCCTGCGCGGCGCGGGATACTCGTGGACCTTACCTGCGATTCCGACGGCAAAGTGAGCCATTATATCTCCGCGCATCCGGACAACAGCTTCCTGCCCGTGCATGCGCTCGACGAGAAGAAGCCGTACTACATGGGATTCTTCCTCATGGGCGCTTACGAGGACATCATGGGAGATGCGCACAATCTTTTCGGCAGGGTCGCCGAGGCGCATGTCTACGCCGACGCCGAGGAAGCCGATTTCTTCTGGATCGAGAAGATCATCCCGGGCACCGCCGTGCAGGACATGCTCGCACAGGTGCAGTACTTCCCCAACGATCTGCAACGACGCATGAGCGAGATCGTACGCGCCAAGATTCAAGCGGGAGTCGTGCGACCATCGGTCGGAATGGAGATACTGGACCAATACATGGCCTGTTTTCACCAGAGCACCTATTGCGCCTCCAGCGGTCCGGGGCAGGATCTCGTGTAATGCGCCCCGGGCATCGGTCGCGAGAGCTGATCGTCGGTCTCGTGCAGATGGCGATGACCGACAGTCCAGAGGAAAACCTCGAGCACGCGATCGGCATGGTGAAGCAAGCGGCGGACGCGGGCGCTACCCTGGTTTGCCTGCCTGAGCTGTTTCGCTCCCGTTATTTTTGCCAGGTCGAGGATGCCGCGAGCTTCGGGCTCGCCGAGGCCGTGCCTGGGCCGACCACCGAGAAGCTCGCCGCGCTGGCCGCCGAGCTCGACGTCGTCCTCGTCGCCAGCTTGTTCGAGCGACGCGCTGCGGGCATCTTTCACAACACGGCGGCCGTGCTCGATGGGCAGCGAGGCTATGTAGGGAAGTATCGCAAGATGCACATTCCCGACGATCCTCGCTACTTCGAGAAGTTCTATTTCTCGCCCGGCGACTTGGGCTTCAAGGTGTTCGAGTCACGCGCCGGCGCGCTCGGCGTATTGATCTGCTGGGATCAGTGGTATCCCGAAGCGGCGCGGCTTACGGCTCTGATGGGCGCACAACTCTTGCTCTACCCGACGGCCATCGGCTGGCATCCCGAGGAGAAGGTCACCCACGGCGAAGCCCAGCACGAGGCCTGGGAGACGATTCAGCGCAGCCACGCCGTCGCCAACGGCTGTTTCGTCGTCGCCGCCAACCGTGTGGGATTCGAACCGGCGCCGTCGGGCGGCGGTGGAATCGAGTTTTGGGGCCAAAGCTTCGTCGCCGCGCCCGACGGCCGCGTGCTGGCGCGCGCGCCGGCCGACAAAGAAGCCGTGATGACCGTAAGGATCGATCTCGAAGAGATCGAGACTTCGAGAATCGCTTGGCCTTTCCTCAGGGACCGGCGCATCGACGCCTACGGCGGCATCAGCGAGCGCTATCTCGACGGCTAGTCGAGCAGGTGGCTCAGCAGTCCGTCCGCGAGCTTCGGCTCGAACCAGGTGGACTTCGGCGGCATGAGCAGACCTGAGTCCGCGACCGCCATGAGCTGCTCCATGCTCGTCGGAAAAAACGAGAAAGCGACGCCCGAAACGGAATCGTCGACCCGCTGCTCGAGCTCGGCCAAGCCGCGAATGCCACCCACGAACTCGATTCGCGAGTCGGTGCGCGGATCTGTTATGCCGAGCACGGGTGCGAGCACATAAGTTTGCAGCAAGCTCACATCCAGGCGTGCGACCGGATCGTGCTCCGGGATGTATTCGGGGCGGAGGGTCAATCCTCGCCAGCGCCCTTTCAGATACATCCCGAAAGTTCCCGGCCGGTCGGGCTTGAACGGTTTATCGGTTTCCCGCAGATCGAACTTGGCGCACAAGCAGCTCAGCATCTGCTCCTCCGACACACCGTTCAGGCTTGCGACGAAGCGATTGTAATCGAGGATCCGCAGCTCGTCGTGGGGAAACACGACCGACAGGAAATATTCGTAGCTCGGATCCGCAGCCGCATGCTCGTGCATGCGTCTATCGGCGGCCACACGCGCTGCCGCCGCTGACCGGTGGTGGCCGTCGGCGATGTAGAGCGCCTCGATGTCCTCGAATGCTTGCGTGATCGGATCCACGCTGGCCGGGTCGCTCAAACGCCAGATGGTATGCGCGACGCCGTTCGGGCCGATGACGTCGATGACGGGCTCGGCCTTCTTGGCGTCCTCGAGGAGCTCCTTGAGGCGTGAATTCGCTCGGTAGGCACAGAGCACCGGACCGGTCTGCGCATTCAGGCTCGCCATGTTTCGAACCCGATCCGTTTCCTTGGCGGGTTGTGTGAGCTCGTGCTTGCGAACGCGGTTTTGCTCGTATGCCGCGATCGACGCGACCAACGCAACGCCGGTTTGCTCGTGAGCTTCCATTCGCATCCGATAGACGTAATAGCCGGGGCGCGGATCTCTGACGAGCAAGCCCAGGCCGATCAGGCGATCGAGATTGTCTCTGGCCCTGGCATAGACGCCGTCCGAATGCGGGTCGGCGCCCTCCGGAAAGTCGATCTCCGGTCTGGAGATGTGCAGGAAGCTATTGGGCCTTCCGGCGACGAGACGCCGGGCTTCGGCCGTGCTGACGACGTCGTAAGGAGGCGCCGCGACGGCGCTGGCGTGATCCGCCTGCGGCCGCAACGCGGCAAAGGGCTTGACTAGCGTGTGCGAGCTCATGCTTCGATGGCGGTCGCCCACAGATCATATTCGCCGGCGCGCACAACTTCGGCGTCGACGAGCGCACCCACCGAGAGATTTCGCCCACGCAGAAACACCTTGCCGTCGATCTCGGGCGCATCGCCCTGAGATCGCCCGATCCCGTCGTCGCCGTCGATCTCATCCACGAGCACGCTGATCACGCCGCCGACCCTTTGCTGCAAACGTCGAGCGCTGATCGCTTGTTGAGCCGACATCAAGCGATGCCAGCGTTCCTCCTTGAGGTCGTCGGGCACGGCGTCCGGTAGCGCATTCGCCGCCGCGCCGCTCACGGGTTCATACTTGAAACAGCCCACGCGATCGAGCTCGGCGGCATCGAGCCAATTCAACAACGACTCGAAGTCGGCCTGGGTTTCGCCCGGAAAACCGACGATGAACGTCGATCGCAGGGTCAGCGCGGGCACTTGCTTTCTCCATTGCCGGATCCGCTCCAGCGTTCTCTCTTCCGCGGCGGGTCGCCGCATCGCTTTGAGAATGCGATTGCTCGCATGCTGGAAAGGAACGTCGAGGTAGGGGAGCAGCTTGCCGTCGGCCATCAGCGGCATGAGCTCGTCGACGTGCGGATATGGATAGACGTAGTGCAATCTCACCCAAACGCCGAGCTCGCCCAGCGCCTCGCAAAGCGCCGTGAGCCGGGCCGGGCGCATTCGATCTCGCCACGGCGCTTCCGCATAGCCGAGGTCCACGCCGTATGCGCTGGTATCCTGCGAGATCACCAGCAGTTCGCGCGTGCCGGCATCGACGAGCGTCTCGGCTTCGCGCAGCACCTCATCGATCGGCCGGCTCACGAGGCGCCCGCGGAGCTGCGGGATAATGCAGAAGCTGCAGTGATGATTGCAGCCTTCCGAAATCTTGAGATAGGAATAGTGCCGCGGTGTCAGCTTGATCCCCTGCGGCGGAATCAAGTCGACGAAAGGATCGTGAGGCGGCGGCAGGACCCGGTGAATGGCCGACAGCACGGCCTCGATCTGGTGCGGACCCGTGATCGCGAGAATGTTCTCGTGCTTCTCGCGAATGAGCTCCGGCTTCGCACCAAGGCAGCCCGTTACGATCACCCGGCCGTTCTCCGACAACGCTTCAGCGATCGCGCTCAGCGACTCCTCCCGGGCGCTGTCGATGAAGCCGCAGGTATTGACGACCACCAGATCGGCGTCCTCATAGTTGGAGCTCGTCCGGTAACCTTCCGAGTGCAGCCGGCTCAATATCCGCTCCGAGTCGACCAAAGCCTTGGGGCAACCGAGGCTCACAAATCCGATTCGCGGGGATCTACTCATGGTCGCGGCCGGCAACTCGCGCGGCAGGCGGCGTCTGAGTACACTGGCGCTGGGGTAACACTGGGTTTTCTGCTGCCATTCAGGGGATTCCAGAGGTCCGAGGCATCGCCGGTGAGCCAAGCGAGCGAGGGTTTCGAGCGACGGCAGTGTAGCAAACGGACGCCGTCTGCTGCAGGTCACCTTCGCCGTATCCATAACCGGGGAGCCACTTGGGGTAGAGCGATGTCGCGGACCATGACGAAAGCCGAGCTGTTCGAGCTCGTCGGCAAGGAACTCGGCCGATCCGACTGGTTTGCGATAGATCAGGAGCGGATCGATCGGTTCGCCGACGTCACCGGGGATCACCAGTTCATTCACGTCGACCCGGTCAGGGCCGCCGAATCGCCTTTCGGCGGCACCATCGCGCACGGCATGTTGACGCTGTCGATGATCGTGCATTTGTGCGAGGGCTTCGCCCCGGATATCGAAGGCCTGCAGGTGGTCATCAACTACGGGTTCGACAAGGTGCGATTCGCGACCCCGGTGCGGGTCGATGGGCGTATGCGCGCCGTGGCAAAGCTGCTCGAGCTTCGCGAGCCGGCCGGGCAGCTTCTCGTCAAGACCAAGGTGACGATCGAAATCGAAGGTGAGGCGAAGCCCGCCCTGGTGGCGGAGTGGTTGACGATGCATGTAGTCTCCCGTCGGTGAGCGGGGCCCGCGACGCGGGGCCACGGAGCCGTAGGAGAGCTGCGATGAGACAAACCTGTTGGATCGCGATCGTCCCGCTTATCTTGGGCTGCGGCCCCGATCGCGGCGCCGACCTGAGTCCGCCGCCGTACCCGAGCGAGGCGGAATTCTCGACCGCGGAGCTTGCCGCGGCGGAGCTGATCACGGAAGCCTCGATTCGCGCGCCGATCGCGGAGCTCGCCAACGACCGCTATGAGGGTCGCGGACCCGGCAGTGCCGGCGACGCCGCGACGAGGGCCTATCTGGCAGAACGGCTCCGATCGGCGGGCTTTCGGCCCGCGATGTCGGACGGTGGATGGGAGCAGGCTTTCACCCTGGTCGGCGTGAACACCGCGCAGCCCGGGACCTGGACCTTCGAAGGCGGCGACGAGCCGCTCGTGCTCGATCAAGGCAGCGACTTCATCGTCTCCAGCGGCGTGCAGGCACAGCGCGCGCAAGTCGAGGACGCCGAGGTCGTTTTCGTCGGCTTCGGGATTCAGGCGCCCGAGTATGAATGGGACGACTACAAGGGCGCCGATCTGACGGGCAAGCTCCTGCTGATGCTGAACAACGATCCCGATTGGGATCCTGACTTGTTCGAGGGCGACACGCGGCTCTACTACGGTCGTTGGACCTACAAGTATGAGATCGCCGCCAGCCAAGGCGCGGCCGGCGCCATCATCATTCATACCACGCCGTCCGCAGGCTACCCGTGGCAGGTCGTGCAGACCTCTTGGAGCGGCGAGCAATTTCGCTTGCCCGTGCAGAGCGAAGCGTCGCTGCAAGCCGCGGCCTGGGTCACGGAGTCGGCGGCGCGACGTTTGTTGAGCGCGTCCGGACACGATCTGGACGAGCTCACGGCCGCCGCCAGAAGCCGCGACTTCACCCCGATGCCGTTGCAGCTCAACACGTCGATTCAGCTGCGCAACGCGCTTTCGGAGATATCGACCGCCAACGTTCTCGGAATGCTGGACGGCAGCGACCCCGAGCTTGCCGACGAGATCGTGATCTACATGGCGCATCACGACCACCTCGGAGTCGCCGAGGACGGCGAGGGCGAGGACCTCATATATAACGGCGCGCGCGACAATGCGAGCGGCGTCGGCATGGTCGCCTCGATCGCGTCCGCCCTGGGCCAGCTTTCACCGGCGCCGCGGCGTTCCATCCTCGTCGCTTTCGTGGGCGCCGAGGAGCAGGGGCTGCTGGGATCGGAGTACTTCGCGAATCATCCGATCGTGCCCGCCGGTAAGATTGCCGCGGCGATCAATTTCGACGCCGCGAACATCTGGGGACCGACGCGCGACATCTCCTTCATCGGCCGGGGCAAGTCGGACTTGGACGCCGTTGCCGCCGCAGTCGGCCGTTTCCAGGAGCGCACGGTAGAGCCGGATCAGTTTCCCGACCGCGGCTACTACTATCGCTCCGACCAGTTCAGCCTCGCCAAGATCGGCGTTCCCGCGATGTATCTCAAAGGCGGCACCGAGCACCTCGGCCGGCCGCCGGGCTGGGGCGAGGAGCAGCTCGTCGCCTACGAAAGCGAGCACTATCATCAGCCCAGCGACGAGCTGACTGCCGCTTGGGACTTCGGCGGCCTCGTCCAGGATGCGCGTTTCGGCTATTTCGCCGGCCTCATCATCGCCGGCGAGGGTCACTTCCCAGCGTGGCGCGAGGGCGACGAGTTCGAGGCCGCGCGCCTGCAGGCGATCGCTGCGGTCGAGTGAGGCGCGCCGCGCAGCTCATACAGCTCGAGGTCGCGAACCAGGCCGCGGCGACCGGAGACCGCCCCCCGTCGCCCATGGCCGGAACGGCCGAACCGGCACGATCCGCGCCCGCGCGGTCGCTCGGGGCGTGACCACGCTCACAGCCGCTGGCGGACGGATTTGGTTAAATCGTCCGCTCGGATTTTAGTGGATGATCCATCAGGATGAGCATCGTTCGACCCGCCGGATCCGCCAGGCGGATCAGCCCCAGCATTCGGTTCATCGAGCAGTTTCTCCAGCAGCGCTCGTCGAATCGGCTGACGGGCTTGCTGCTGGGGCAGCTGGACAGCTTCAATCGCATCAGCACTACTTTCGGCGAGGAACAGTCGAGCGCGTTCTGCACCCGCTATACGGACAGGCTCCGGGACCTGTTTCCGCCTGCGACCCCCATCATTCGATTGTCGGGGCGGCGTTTCGCGGTGCTGGCATCACCGGATTCCATGGCGTCGATCATGGATCTAGCCGCGCGCATTACCGAGGAAAGCCAACCGCAGATACAGGTTGGCGACGACAGCTTCATCGTCGACGTGACCGTGGGCATTGCCGTTCACCCGACGCATGCCAGCAGCGGAGCGAGCCTGTTCCGCCGGGCCGAGCTCGCGCTCAAGAATGCGAGGGAGCGAGAGGTCGCCTACGACATCTATCGCCCCGACGCCACAAAGCAGCAAGCGACGCTCTGGAAGATGGAGAGCAATCTCAGCAAGGCGATCCAGCGCGGCGAGCTCGAGGTCTATTATCAACCGAAGGTGGATCTTCGATCGAGAGTCGTCAGCGGGCTCGAGGCCCTTGTGCGCTGGCGGAATCCCGAGGGAGGATTCGTGCCCGCCGATGATTTCGTGCCGCTTGCCGAAACCTCCGGCCAAATCGTGCCGATGACCTGGTTGGTCTTCGACCGCGTCCGGGCCGCGGCCGAAGACTGGAAGTCTTTCGAACAGCCGATCGACCTCTCGATCAATATCGCCCCGCAGCTCTTCGAGCACCCCGAGTTCTACAGGCGCTTGGCCGCCCTCGCGGAGGCGCTCGCCGGTCACAAGATCGATATGACGGTGGAGCTTACCGAGGACAGTCTCCTGGACAGCGACGCCGAAGGGCAATCCATCGTAGATCTCGAGAAGATACGCAAGCTGGGCATCGGCTTGTCAATCGACGACTTCGGTAAGGGCCACTCATCTCTCACTTACCTCAAGCAAATTCCGGCAAGTGAGATCAAGATCGACAAGAAGTTCGTCGAGTCCATAGCGACGGACACGGCCGATCAGCAAATCGTCAAGGCGGTCGTCGAGCTTTCGCACGCGCTGGGTATGAAGGTCGTCGCGGAAGGCGTGGACTGCATCGAGAACTTCTCGGTCATAGCGGCGCTCGGCTGCGATGTGGCCCAAGGTTTCTATATCGCCAGGCCCATGAGGCCCGATCTGGTGTTCGAATGGATTGCGTGTTACTCCGACAGCGCCGTATTGCGAGCCACGCCCCCGAGCCTGTTGCCTGAAGAACCCGCCAAGCTGAACTAAGCGCCTTCTCAGCCTCGTCACACGCCTAGGCATGGCCGGTACGAATGGCAGTAGAATAGCGCTTTTCGTGGACGTCGCAGGGGAGTGTGCACATCCTCGTGAGCCTTCTGCTCAACTTGGCCTATTTCTTTGCTGCACTGATCGCTTCGCCGTGGCTCTGCTATCGCGCCTTCGCTCACGGCGACCGACGCGGGTTGTCGTCACGATTCGGCTTCGGGCTGGGCGGCAGTCTACGCAGCTCCATCTGGCTGCACGGCTCGTCGGCCGGCGAGATCGCCTTGCTGGAGCCGCTGGTCAAGCTCTTGGAAGAGAGCAAGGTCGGCAACCCCATCGTCGTTTCCGCCTATTCGGCGACCGGGCTCGCCGCGGCACGGAAGGCTTTTCCGAATCGCCGCGTCATCCTGTTCCCGTTCGACTTCAGCTTCGTCGTGCGACGTTTTCTGGCGCGGTTCGATCCCTGTCTCGTGGTGATCGTCGAATCGGACTTCTGGCCGAATTTTCTGTTGGCGGCGAACCGGCGCGATATTCCGGTGGCGGTAATCAATGGGAAGATGTCGGAGAAATCCTACCGCCTTCACTCCAAGCTCAAAGTCGTGCCTGCTTTGCTGCGCAAGCTCGAGTTGATCGCCCTGCAATCGCAAGAGTATTCGGATCGCCTCTCGCGCTTAGGGATACCCGAGGAGCGGCTCTGTGTGACGGGCAATATGAAGTACGACCTCGCGCGAACGCCGCGGCAGTCCGAGGCCGTCCGAAGGCTTCGCGAGCAGATGCAGTACGTTCCGCAAGGCGTTGTGATCATGGGCGGCAGCCTTCACGAAGCCGAGCACGAAGTGCTGCTGAGCGCGTACGAGCACGTCAGAGCGAAGCACCACGACGCCGCCCTGGTGCTCGTGCCGCGCTACCCCAAGAGCGCGCCGCGCGTCGAGTCCCTGGTCGCGGCTCACGGTTTCGAAGCCGTTCGGAAGACCCGGCTCGACTCGGGCCGGGCGGAGAATCTCGACTCCTCGAAAGTCTTGATCGTCGATACCGTCGGCGAGCTCAGAGAGCTCTACGCCGTCGCCGACATCGCTTTCGTCGGCGGCAGCCTGTTCTACCGAGGCAGCAACAAAGGCGGGCACAATCTCATGGAGCCCGCGATCCTCGGCCTTCCCGTGATCTTCGGGCCCTACCACTACAGCTTTCAAGACGCGGCTCAGCGACTGGTGGAAGCGCAGGCAGGCTTCGAGGTTCGTGATTTGCAGGAACTGACGCGCGTGCTCTTGCTGCTGCTCGAAGATGACGACCGACGACGCGAATGCGGACGACGTGCCCGGCGATTGATCTTGGATAGTCAGGGTGCTACTCGAAGAAATTTCGAGTTGCTGATGCCGCTCGTCGAGCGTGTGCGACGCTTGCGAGTGGCGAGCGTAGGCCGCACAATGCCGCCAGCGTTAGGCGATGCAGATTTAGGACGATGAAGAAACACGTTTTTATCGATAACATAGACTGCGGCTCGGACCAGCTGTTCCTGATCTGCGGCCCCTGCGTCATCGAGGAAGAATCGCTGATGCTCGCGACTGCGGAGCGCTTGAAAAAGATTTCAGAGGACTTGAAGGTCCCGCTGATCTTCAAGTCGTCCTTCTCAAAGGACAATCGCAGCTCGTTGGAGTACTACCAAGGACCGGGCTTGGAGAAGGGGCTTCGCTTGCTCGAGAGAATCAAGCGAGAGTTCGGCTTGCCGTTGCTGACGGATATTCACTACCCGGACCAGGCCGCGCCGGCGGCCGAGGTCGTCGACGTATTGCAGATTCCCGCGTATCTGTGCATGCAGAGCGAGCTCGTCGTGGCCGCTGCGAAAACGGGCAAGGTCGTCAACTTGAAGCATGGCCAGTTCGTCGCTCCGGACAACATGGCCAAGCCCGCGCGCAAGATCGAGGCATCGGGTAACGACCGCATCCTCATCACCGAGAGAGGGTACACTTTCGGTTACAACGATCTGATCGTCGACCCGCGAAGTTTCTACCTTCTCGGGAAGATCGGCTATCCGGTCATATTCGACATCACCCACACGATCAGAAAGTACGGCATTCCGAGCAAAGATCCACGCGGCGGGACTCGCGAGTACCTGTCCGTGCTCTCCCGGGCGGGCGTGGCCGCCGGCGTGGACGGCATTTTCGTCGAGGCCCATCCCAACCCACCGGAAGCCCTCTGTGATGCCGCCAGCCAGTACTACCTGGACGATCTGGCCGAATTCATCAAGCCCCTGCTCGACCTCCATAATCTCGTAAGAGCGCAAGTGTTGCACTGATAAAGGACGCCGATGGATCTCTATCTGGATTCCGTGGACTTCAGAGAAATCGAGCGGGCGTTCGAGCTTGGATTCGTCAAGGGCCTGACCACGACTCCAACCTTCATGCACCGCCACGGGATAACGGATATCGACGCGGCCATCGTCAAGCTTTCCGGCATGGTTCCCGAGCTCCAAGTCGAGGCTCTCGGCGAAAGCGTCGAATCGATCCTGGCCGAGGCCGATCGTATCCTGGCGCTTCCGCTGAAGAAGGAACCCGTGTTCAAGGTGCCGATCTCCAACGCCGGCGTAACCGCCTGCCAGCGATTGACGGCGAACGGTCACCGCGTGAACGTGCATTTGATCTACACGCTCAATCAGGCGTACATGGCGATGGCGTCCGGGGCGGCTTTCGTCTGCCCGCTGGCCGGCCGGCTACAGGATCAGGGCCACGACGCGATCAAGCTGTTCGAGCAGTGTGTTGAGATCATCGAGAAATACGGCTACTCGAGCAAGGTCATGTTCTCTTCCGTCCGGCACCCCGAGCATGTGCGCCAGGCGCTGCTTGCGGGCGCGCATGTCTGCACGGTGCCGTTCAACGTCATCATGCACCTTTGTGACAACTCCCTGACCGCCCTCGGCGCGGCGCAGTTCAGAGAGCACACCCAGCTGATGACCATGCGCGTGAAAGAGCTCATTCGACCTCAAAACCCCGTATGCGAGTTGTCGGACTCGCTGACCAGCGCGATGGTGAAGATGACGGAATCACGGCTCGGCGTCGTGACCCTGGTCGACAAGGCGGGCAAGCTTGCCGGCGTATTCACCGACGGCGACTTGCGGCGGCGCTTGCAGGAGAACGGCAGAGATACCTTGGACGCGGTGTTCGCCGATATACCTTACTCGGCAAAGCCGGTTACTATCGGGCAGGAAGCGCTGTTGGACGAAGCGGTGAAGCTTTTCAAGGAGTTCGAGGTCGACAGCATCATCGTCGTGGATGGGGATCGACCTAGCGGCGTTCTCGACATTCAGGATCTCGTCAAGCTCGGGCTTCTGAGTCAGGAACATCTCTAGACCCCTCTCGGATATCTGCAGCCTCGAAATCGGGTCGCCGCCTTTCGGCTAGAGGTGGATTTGCGCCGATGTCTGCCTGGTCTATCGTGATGTATCTGTTGTCGCCGTTCTTCGTCCTCCACCTCGGATGGCGCGGGATCCGCTACGCGGCATATTGGCACCGATGGCGGGAGCGATTCGGGTTCGTCGAGCGCGCAGGCGAGCGACGCATCATCTGGGTGCATGCCGTATCGGTGGGCGAGGTCCGCTCCTCGGCAGCCCTGATCAGCCGCCTGGCGGGCTTGTATCCGGAGCATCGCGTGCTGGTGACCACAATGACCCCGACGGGCTCCGAGCAGGTGCGCGACTTGTTCGGCGACGCGGTCAGTCACGCTTACGTACCCTACGACTTCCCGGGCTCGGTGCGCCGCTTCATTGAGCGCGTCAGGCCGGAGCTCGCGGTGATCGCAGAGACCGAGTTCTGGCCCAACATCTTCAGAGCGTGCAGATTGCGCCGTATTCCGCTGGTGCTGGTCAATGTGCGGCTGTCGCAGGCGTCCGCTCGGGGATACCACTGGGTGGCGAAAACATCGCGCGCGATGTTTTCGAATGCCAATCTGATCTGCGCTCAGACGCGCGCCGACGCCCATCGGCTGGCGAGCCTCGGGGTTTCGCCGGGGTTGATCCACGTCACCGGCAATCTCAAGTTCGACGCCCCGGTTCCGCAAACGTTGATCGAGCGCGGGCGGGCGCTGCGTGAGCAGTGGGGGCGTAGCCGTCCCGTCTTGATCGCAGGCAGCACGCACAAGGGGGAGGAGCGCAAGCTGCTGACGTCGTTTGCGGCGTTGCGAGAGCGTTATCCGGCGTTGTTGCTGGTCCTCGTACCGCGACATCCGGAGCGCTTCGGCGAGGTTGCGCGGCTTTGCAGGCGCGCGGGTTTCCGTGTCGAACGTCGCACGCGTCAGCGCGGGCCCCTCGACGCCGGCGTGCAGATCTTCGTCGGCGATACCATGGGGGAGCTGCAACTGCTCTACAGCGCTGCGGATATCGCTTTCGTCGGCGGGAGCTTGGTCAGACGGGGCGGGCAGAACATTCTCGAGCCTAGTGCCGTCGGTCTGCCCGTCGTCTTCGGCCCGCATATGTTCCACTTCGAGGAGATCAGCGCGATGGCGCTGGAGCGCGGCTCGGGACGTCAGGTTTACGATGTCGACGACCTGACCGGGACCGTGTCGGTGTTCCTCGATCAACCGCAGCTGCGGCGCGCTGCCGGCGAGGCCGCCAGGGCGCTGGTGGCTGAGAACCGCGGTGCCCTGGACAAAACCCTCGCGCTGATGACGGACGCCTTGAACTGGTCGGGCGCGCGCATGGCGGACTCGCCGATCTCCGCCGATTCGCGGCAGCTCGGCTAGCGCTCGACTCTGCGGACGATGCGTTGTCAGAGCACCAGCGCGCGCTGGTGCTCAAGTTCCTGACCCACTTCGTCGTCGATCTGCCATCGGCTGCCGACTATCTCGCTGCAGGCCGGGCACATGTTGAACGACGGCTCGCCCAAGCGGGCCTGCGCCTGGCCGCGCTGCTCAATCGAAGCTTCTGTCCCGGCGAGGAGTCCCGCTGAGGTTCCCGGCTAGCCGGATTCGGCGAGAAAGCGCTCGGCATCGAGTGCCGCCATGCAGCCGGAGCCCGCCGAGGTGACAGCCTGACGGTACACGGGATCGGCGACATCGCCGGCGGCGAAAACCCCGGGGACGCTCGTTGCCGTCGCCGCGCTGCGGCCGTCCGTATTGACACGGACGTAGCCGTTCCTCATCGTGAGCTGGCCGTCGAAAATCGCGGTGTTGGGCGTGTGACCGATGGCAATGAACACGCCGCGCACGCTGACATCCTCAGTGGATCCGGATTGCACGTTCTTGATGCGGATGCCGGTCACCCCGGATTCATCTCCGAGAACCTCCTCGAGCACGTGGAACCAGCGAATCTCGACGTTGCCGTTCTCGGCCGCGTCCAACAGCCTGCGGCTCAAGATTTTCTCGGCCCGAAATTCGTCGCGGCGGTGCACGACGACGACCTCGGAAGCGATCTTCGACAGATACAGGGCCTCCTCCACCGCGGTGTTACCTCCTCCGATCACGGCGACGGGTTGATCCTTGAAGAAAAAACCGTCGCAAGTGGCGCAGGCCGACACTCCGCGACCCCGGTAGGCTTCCTCGGACGGTAGCCCCAAGTATTTCGCCGATGCGCCGGTGGCCGCGATCAGAGCATCGCAGCTGTAGACACCGCCGTCACCTTGCAGCGTGAACGGTCTGCGCTTCAGGTCGATGCTGCGGATGTGGTCATAGATGAGCTGTGTGCCGAAGCGCTCAGCGTGGCGCTTCATTCGCTCCATGAGCTCCGGCCCGAGCACGCCCTCGTCGTCACCCGGCCAGTTGTCGACGTCGGTAGTCGTCGTCATCTGGCCACCGACCTCGATGCCCGTGATAATCACGGGCTCGAGCGCGGCGCGAGCCGCGTAGACTGCCGCCGTGTAGCCGGCCGGCCCGGAGCCCAGAATGATGAGTCGGTGGTGTGAGGTCATGGCGGTCTCTAGCGGGCCGTATGGTAGACAAGCGGCGAGCGGAAGTCAGGTAGTTGCCTCTGGGGCGCTATTTGGGCAAGCTCCCGATCTTCGTGGGGGCGGCAGGCCCCGAATGCAAGGTCCCACTTGCGCGACCAGGAGTCTCGACGTCATGGCAAACGACTACGTTTTCACATCGGAATCCGTCTCGGAGGGCCATCCCGACAAGATGTGTGATCAGATCTCGGACGCGATCCTCGATGCCGTCATAGCCCAGGACCCAGCGGCCCGCGTAGCCTGCGAAACGCTCGTCAAGTCGAATCTCGTCATCTTGGCCGGGGAGATCACGACCACGGCGGCCATCGACGTCGAGGCCATCGTTCGAGCCACCGTATCGGAGATCGGCTACGACGACGATGATCTGGGCTGCAACGGCGCCAACTGCAGGATCATCGACGAGCTCGGGCAGCAATCGCCCGATATCGCCCAAGGCGTCGACAGGGCGGTCAAGGAGGATCAAGGCGCCGGCGATCAAGGCCTGATGTTCGGTTATGCGAGCCAGGAGACCGAGGAGCTCATGCCCGCGCCCATCATCTTCGCTCACCGGCTCGTGCAGCGTCAGGCTGAAGTCAGAAAGAACGGAGAGCTCGGCTGGCTGCGACCGGATGCCAAGAGCCAGGTGACTTTCCGCTACCACAACGATCGGCCCGTGGCGGTCGACGCCGTGGTGTTGTCCACGCAGCACGACCCCGAGATCTCACAAACCGAGCTCAGAGAGGCGGTCATGGAGTGCGTCATCAAGCCGGTTCTGCCTTCGCGTTGGCTCAGCGCCTCGACGAAATACCATATCAACCCTACCGGGCGATTCGTGGTCGGCGGCCCGGTCGGTGACTGCGGCTTGACCGGGCGCAAGATCATCGTCGATACCTACGGCGGCATGGCCCGGCACGGCGGCGGCGCGTTCTCGGGCAAGGACCCGTCGAAAGTCGATCGCTCGGCGGCCTACGCCGCGCGCTACGTCGCGAAGAACATCGTCGCGGCCGGCCTGGCGGAGCGATGCGAGATACAAGTCTCTTATGCGATCGGTGTTGCCGAGCCGACTTCCGTGATGGTGCAAACCTTCGGCACGCACAAGGTGGCCGAGGAGCGCATCGAGGCATTGGTCCGGGCGCACTTCGATTTGCGGCCCTACGGCATCCTTCAGATGCTCGACTTGCTGCGCCCGATCTACAAGCCCACGGCGGCATACGGTCACTTCGGCCGCAGCGGTCCCGGCTTCAGTTGGGAGCTCACCGACAAAGCGGAAGACCTCAAAATCGACGCGGCCGCGTGAGAGCCCGCCGAGTTTCCTAGGCTGCCGAATGCCTGCGTTGATCTGTGGCTCGATCGCCTATGACAACATCATGGTGTTCCGGGATTCGTTCAAGAACCACATCCTTCCCGACCAGATCCACATTCTGAACGTCTCGTTTCTGGTTCCCGAGATGCGCCGCGAATTCGGCGGCTGTGCCCTCAACATCGCCCACAACCTGAAGCTGCTCGGAGAAGAGCCGATACCGATGGGTACGGCAGGATCGGATTTCGGGCCCTACGACGATTGGCTGAGGCAGCGCTCGATTCGGCGAGACCATATCAAAGTGCTCGACGACGTCTTTACGGCGCAGGCGTTCATCACGACCGACCTGGATGACAATCAGATCACGGCTTTTCATCCGGGCGCGATGAATTTCTCCCATCTCAATCGCGTCGGCGACTCCGCCGACGCGGCTTTGGCGATTATCTCTCCGGACGGCCGCGACGGCATGCTGGAGCATGCGACGCAGCTCGTCGAGCGCGGCATTCCGTTCATCTTCGATCCCGGTCAGGGCTTGCCGATGTTCGGCGGCGAAGAGTTGCGGCGATTCATCGAGCAGGCGAACTGGTTGACGGTCAACGACTACGAATGGCAGCTGCTCAAAGAACGCACCGGTTGGGACGTCGCAGAATTCCTGCGCCGCGTCGAGGCGTTGATCGTGACACGCGGCGAGCGCGGCTCGCGAATCCATACGCGGGACAAGCAGATCGAGATCCCGGCGGCGAGAGCCCACGCAGTCGTGGATCCGACGGGCTGCGGCGACGCCTATCGAGCCGGCGTGATTTACGGCTTGCTGCGACGCCTCGACTGGGAAACGACGGGCCGGGTCGCGAGCTTGATGGGGGCGATTAAGATAGAATCCCACGGGACACAGAACCACAGCTTTTCCGAGCGAACCTTCCGGGAGCGGTTCGAGGCGAGTTTCGGCGAAGCGCTAATGGAGTAGTGAGCATGAGTGAGCAGGCAGCTGCGGTTTCCCGCGCGAGGCAAGACTATGTCGTGAAAGACATCGGTCTTGCGGCCTTCGGCCGCCGGGAAATCGCGTTGGCGGAGTATGAAATGCCGGGGCTCATGACCACGCGAGAAGAGTACGGGCCGTCGCAGCCTCTGAAGGGCGCGCGCATCACCGGCTCCTTGCATATGACGATTCAAACGGCCGTCCTGATCGAGACGCTCGAAGCGCTGGGCGCGGAAGTGCGTTGGGCAAGCTGTAACATTTTCTCGACTCAGGATCACGCGGCCGCGGCCATCGCCGCCAACGGCACGCCGGTATTCGCGGTCAAGGGGGAGACGCTCGAGGAATATTGGGAGTATGTCGACCGCATCTTCGACTGGGGCGACGGCCTCGGCCCGAATCTGATCCTCGACGACGGCGGCGATGCCACCTTGTTCGTGCACCTGGGTTACAGGGCGGAGACGGACACGGCGGTTCTGAATCGAACGCCCCAAAGCGAGGAAGAGAGGATTCTGCTTGCACAGCTGAAGAAGTCGATGCAACGGGATCCCGGACGCTTCCACCGCATTCTCAAAGAGATTCGCGGCGTGACCGAGGAAACGACCACGGGCGTGCATCGCCTGTATCAGATGCTGGAGTGTGGAGAGCTGTTGTTCCCGGCGATCAACGTCAACGATTCCGTCACGAAGTCCAAATTCGACAACCTCTACGGCTGCCGGCATTCGCTTGTCGACGGAATCATGCGCGCGACCGACGTCATGCTCGCCGGCAAGATTGCCGTGGTTGCGGGCTACGGAGACGTCGGTAAGGGGTGTTGTCAATCCCTGGACGCTCAAGCCGCGCGCGTGATCGTCACCGAGATCGACCCTATCTGCGCGCTTCAGGCCGCGATGGAGGGGTTCGAGGTCATGCGCATGGACGATGCCGTAGCGCTCGGCGACGTCTTCGTCACGACGACGGGTTGCGTGGATGTGATCACGGAAGCTCACATGCGCCGAATGAAAACCAATGCGATCGTCTGCAACATTGGCCACTTCGACAACGAGATTCAGGTCGACAAGATCCGCCGCTATCCATGGGAAGAGATCAAACCGCAGGTGCACAGGATCACCTTCCCCGAGGGCCACAGCATCATTTTGCTGGCCGAAGGCCGACTGGTGAACTTGGCTTGCGCTACGGGCCACCCGAGCTTCGTGATGTCGAACAGCTTTACGAACCAGACGCTCGCGCAGATCGAGATTTTCACGCATCCGGAGCGCTATCCCTTGGGCGTGCACACGCTGCCCAAGCATCTCGACGAGAAAGTGGCGCGCCTGCATCTGGCGAAGCTCGGGGCGACGCTCGAGATCCTATCGCAGCGCCAGGCGGATTATCTCGGGGTTCCGGTCGCAGGCCCCTATAAGCCCGAGCATTACCGCTACTGAGGCGCCCGCGCGCCCGCCGGTTTCACGACGATTCTCCCGTCGGGCGGTGGATCTAGCGTTTTGCCGCTTCGATCAGATGATCGAGCGCGTTTCTCGCACGAGACAGGGCTTGCGGATCGTCGAGCAGGCGCCGGGAAAAGTTGAAGCCGAGGCCGATGCTGTGAAACTCGAAGGCAAACTGACGGGTGTCCAAACGGTCGCGGAAGCGGCCTTCGGCGACGGCTTTCTGCGCCATGCGGCGTATACAGTCGAACCAGCTCTCTTGCTGAGAGACTAGATAGGCGCGCAGCTCGCCGGGCTGGTCGTCGAGCTCGATCGACGCCACCATCAACGGGCAGCCGCCGTGGCGCTGGTCGTTCTCCGTCCAGGCCATCCAGTTCTCGAACAGCCGCCGCAGGCGGGCTTCACCGGTCGCCTCGCGGAGCGCCGCTGCGACGACCTCGAGCTTGAAGTCTTCGACGACGAACTCGAGCACGGCTCGCTGCAGCGCTTCCTTGGAGCCGAAATGGCCGAACAGGCCGCTCTTGGACAAGCCCGCGCGGCCGGCGAGCCGGCCGATGCTCAAACCCTCCAAGCCGTGGACGCTCGCCATCGCCGCTGCCTGGGCAAGGATCGACGCGCGTGTCTGCTCACCTTTCTGCACGACTACGAACTTTACGAACGTTCGTTCCGTTATGTCAAGAGCGAATCTCTCCACCCGAAAGGAACGCACGAGGCAAGGCGCGGCGGACGCCGTTGCGAGCATTGCTCGGCGGTTGCCACGGCAGGTAAGCTGGCGCGGTACCCGCAGCAGTCGAACCCATACCGTGCGCCGTATCGCTCTGATTGCCGGCCCGACGCTCGCCTTCGTGCTTGGCTTGGGCCTGGACGCCCTCGGCCAGCCCGCCGGCATCTGCTGGACCGCCGCGGTGACGTTGCTGTGCGCGATCTGGTGGATCTCCGAAGCGATACCGATCCCGGTGACCGGCCTCATTCCTCTCGCGGTGTTCCCTCTCGTCGGCGTGCTGACCCCGAACGAGGTCGGTCAGGCCTACGGAAGCCCGCTGATACTGCTGTATCTGGGTGGCTTCATGCTGTCGATGGCGATGGAGAAGAGCGGCGCGCATCGGCGCTTGGCCTTGGGCATGGTGAACCTCTTCGGCGGCGGAGGGCGCGCGGTGGTCTTCGGCTTCATGGTTGCCGCCGCGAGTCTGAGCATGTGGATCTCGAACACGGCGACCAGCCTGATGTTGCTGCCGATCGCGCTGGCCGCGCTCGAGAACGCCCAGGATAGACGCTTGAAGACTGCGCTGCTGCTGGGCGTGGCTTATGGCTGCAACGTCGGCGGGATCGGCACGCCGGTCGGCACGCCGCCGAATCTGATTTTCATGCAGGTCTACGAGGACACCACGGGCATCGCATTGAGTTTCCTCGACTGGATGCGTTGGGGAATTCCGGTGGTAGTGCTATTCGTCCCTTTGATCGGTTTCTGGCTGACGCGCAATCTCGGCGAGAGCGAGCGTCTGGAGCTGCCCGAGGTGGGAGCCTGGCGGCCCGAGGAACGCCGCACGCTGATCATATTCGCGCTCACCGCCGTCGCCTGGATCACGCGCGGCGATCCTTTCGGCGGCTGGAGCGCGTGGCTGAATCTGCCTCAGGCGAACGACGCGAGCGTCGCGCTGCTGGCGGTGGCCGCCTTGTTTTTGACGCCGAACGGCAAGGGCGACAAGCTGCTGGATTGGGGCACCGCCGTGCGCATACCCTGGGGCATCCTGATACTCTTTTCCGGGGGTATTTGCATCGCGAGCGCGTTCGTGAGCTCCGGGATCAGTCAGATCATCGGTGAGGCCCTTGCGGCCTTGAGCGGATTTCCCAGCTTGCTGCTCCTGGTCGGGATCTGCCTGGCGGTGACGTTCTTGACCGAGATCACGAGCAACACGGCGACCACGGCCCTGCTGATGCCGGTGCTGGCAGCGGCCGCTGTCGGCGCCGGCGTAGACCCGAGACTTTTGATGATACCGGCGGCGATGAGCGCCAGCTGCGCATTCATGCTGCCCGTCGCCACGGGTCCCAACGCGGTGATTTTCGCGTCCGGGCACGTCTCCATCAAGTCGATGTTCACCGAGGGGCTGGCGCTGAACTTCATCGGCGCCGCGGTGATCACGGCCGTCTGCTTCGTGGCGTTAGCGAGTTGAGCGATTTCTCCGCGTTGAGATCGATGCCGCTTCGGTTGCTCCGTCGCGCGCGCGACCTCGGCGTCTGTTGCACCTGCCTCGTCGCGGGTTTTGCGGCTGGCCAGGAGCGCGCTCCCGCCGGGGAGCCCGAGACCGCGCGGCCGACCGTCGGGCTGGTGCTTTCCGGCGGCGGCGCGCGGGGCGGCGTTCACGTCGGCGTGCTCAAGGCGCTCGAGGAGCTTCGCGTGCCGATCGATTACATTGCCGGAACGAGCATCGGCGCCGTGATCGGTGGCTTCTACGCTTCCGGCATGCCGGCCGCTCGCATCGAGCAGGTCATCAAGGGGATCGACTGGGAAGGAGCGTTCCTCGAGGACACGCCTCGGGCGTTCAAGTCCTATCGGCGCAAGCGCGATGATGACCTGTTTCTCGTCGAGCAGCGGACGGGGCTCAACAACCGCGAGTTTCAGTTGCCGCTTGGTATCGTCCAGGGGCAGGTCATCGATCTGATCGTCGCCGAGAGCACGCTCCCGGCGACGACAATCAGCGACTTCGACGAGCTGCCGATACCCTTCCGAGCCGTCGCCGCAGACATCGCGACGGGCGAGGCGGTCGTCCTCGCGCAGGGCAGCTTCAGCGCCGCGCTGCGGGCCAGCATGTCGGTGCCCGCGGTCATCGCGCCGATCGAGATCGACGGCCGGCTGCTCGTCGATGGCGGCGTCGCCATGAATCTGCCGATCGAGGTGGCCCGTGATATGGGAGCCGACATCATCATCGCGGTCGACGTCAGCGCTCCGCTGTTGCCGCGTGAGGAGCTCGACTCGGTGCTCGACGTCACCGCCCAGCTGACGACGCTGCTGACGAGCTACGGCGTCAGAGAGCAGCGCGAGAAACTCCGCGATCGAGACATCCTGCTGGTCGCCGAGCTCGATAGGGAGTTCGGCTCGACGACCTTCGCGAGCATGGCTGAGACCATTCCGTTCGGGTATGCGCTGGCGATGGAGAACGCTGAAAGGCTGGAGTTGCTGGCTCTCGGTCCGGTCGCCTATGGCGACGAGCGCAACGATCGCCTGAGCGCGATGTCGACCGAGCTTCCAACGGTCGATTTCGTGCGCGTCAGAAACAACTCCACTCTCGCAGACAGCGTCGTCGAACGCTACCTCGAAGACATCGAGATCGGAGCGCCTCTGGATATCGACAGCGTCGAGGAGGCGATCAACAGAGTCTACGGCTTGGGCCTGTATCAGAACGTCCGCTATTCGGTCGTCGAAGACTCGGGGAGGTCCGGCCTCGAGTTTCAGCTCGACGAGCGCGCCTGGGGGCCGGGATATGCGCAGCTCGGACTTCAATTCAACGCCTCCGAAGGGCAGGACGTGCTGTTCGGTGTCGCCACGAGCTATCTACGCACGGCGTTGAACGAGAAGAATGGCGAGTGGCGGGCAACGGCGATTCTCGGCGACGAGCCGGCATTGCACGTGAACCTTCATCAGCCATTCGGCAGAGCCGGCAGGTTCTTCGTGGCGCCGTCCGTGAATCTCGATTCCAAGCTGTTCAATGTGTTTCAGAACGGTGTTCGCACTGCCGAGGCGCGCGTCACGACCGCGGCGGCGGAAATCGCCTTGGGTCGTGAGCTCGGCACTTGGGGCGAGGCCCGCTTCGGCATCCGTCGCATTTCGGGAAAGTTCGACCTTGAGGTCGGCGACCTTGGAGGGATTTCCGAGGGCAGCTTCAGCGACGGCCAGTATTTCGCAAGAGTCTCGGCGGATACCCTGGATAGCGTCGCGTTTCCGCGCGACGGCATGTTCGCGACGCTCGAGTGGCGAAGCTCCAACGTCGGCGGCTTGCATGCGGACATCGATTTCGACCAGCTCAGCCTGGATGCCGGATTCGCCCGTTCGTGGGGCCTCTATACGATGTTTTCCACGCTGCGCTACGACACCACGCTCAATGGCGAAGCCCCGATCACGAGTCATTACAGGCTCGGCGGCCTGTTCGATCTGTCGGGGCTCGGCCCGCAAGCGCTCTCCGGCCAGCACGCCGCGCGGATAGGCACGAGCTTCTTCAGACGTCTCAACGATCTGGCCTTGGCGCCCGCGTTCGCCGGCGTGTCTCTCGAGTATGGCAACGTTTGGGACAGTCGCAGCGCCATCAGCCTCGATGACGGGCTGTTCGGCGGTTCGGTATGGGTCGGCGTCGATACGCCCGTGGGGCCCGTCTATGTTGCCTACGGCAAGGCCGAGGAGGGTGACGGCGCCTACTACATCGTTTTGGGGCGCATATTCTAGAACTTCGGCCCTTGGCGCCGGGAGAAGAAGTCGTATACGAAGACGAAAATCCCGACCGCCGCGATCAGCGTGCCCAGGCTGAATTCCGAGCCCAGACGATAGGTTTCCAGGATCAAGCCGACGACTATCGCGGCAAGGCTGAGGTTCCGTAGAGTCACTTTGCGCTCCTGCGGCCGGGGCCGGTGGTCGGGCTTCCAGCAACACGTCGCCCGGCAAGCCACGCGGTTCCGGGGCGCGCAAGACACGATACTGTGACGGCTCTCTGCGCACTGGAAGCCGGTATCCGCTATGGTACGCCGCTGCTGAGTGAACATAAATCCGGAATATGATCATCGAGCATAGATCGCGAGCAGCGGCTCTGGCCGGGCTGCTGGTTCTTGCGGCGACGTCGAGCAACGCCGAGGTCCGAAGCTTTGATAACCCGCAGCATCAGGGCTACCGGCTGGACTACTGTCAGTCCTTCGGCCAGGTTTGCGGCGAGCGCGTCGCGACTCGTTGGTGCCACGGGCAGGGCTACGAGTACGCCAGCGATTGGGCCATCGATCGCGACATCGGCAAACTAATTTCGACCATTCGTCTCGACGACGAGCGGATTTGCCAGGAGTTCCAGTGCGACGGATTCGCCTCGATCACCTGCGGGCGCGAGGGGCGAACCATTCGACTGCCGAACCTCGGAGCGGCAACGCGCGCGACGGTGTTCACGCCGGATCTTCGCGGCACCGCCCCGGCGATCATGCCGGTGGAAGTGCAATTGCTCGTGCCCGGATGCTTCCAAACCGAGCCGGGCATCTTGCTCTGCGGAACCATTCACGAGTATCAGCATTGCCGGACGTTGTTCGCCGCCGGCAAGCTGCTCGGTTGTCGGGCGGGCGTGGCGTTCGACGGCGCTTTCGCAAACCCGGTTGCCGCGCAGCCCGAGGCTTACGCGTTGACTTTGCGCTCGAGTGCGTCCGCCGCCGTCGAACGCGGGCGCCGCGGTGAGGGCCGCCTCAGAGGCGAAGCCGAATACTCCGTGAGCTTCTCAATGCCTGAGAGCGGCGGCGTTTCCGAGACCTGTCTGCAGCGGGATCGCTACGTCTACTACCCGACCGGGCCCGCGGGCGGCTCCTCGGAGATAGGTGAAACTGCGGCGTGCGACGAACCGATCGCCGGAAGCTTCGAGCCGCACGAAGACGACTTGCTCGCCGCTCATGATCTGTGTGAGGCGCGTCAAGCTTGGGGCACGGAGATCGAAGGCGCCATCGAGCTCATGGCCGCGGGCCTGTTTTATCTCGAGGCAAAGACCGCGTCGGCGAGCGGAGCGGCGTCGAGCGCGGCGCGTATCGTCGCGCCCTACGTCACGATCCGAGCGCCGTTGTCCATCGACTGCCGGGACTAGAAGTTTTCTCGAGACTCCGCGCGGCGCGAAGCCGGTTCGCGGGATGATATACAATGAGCGGATCCGCTTCGTCCGGGGCCGGGTTGCTCAAAGCCAAGCTGTACATCATGGCCGGCGCGCTGCTGTTTTCCACAGGCGGCGCGGCTATCAAGCTGTCGACTTTGTCGGGGTGGCAGCTGTCGTGCTTTCGGAGTCTCGCCGCCGGCATCGCGCTATTGCTTCTGTCGCCGGCGGCCCGCGGCAACTGGACCTGGAGATCCTTGCTCGTCGCCGTGCCCTACGCGACGACGTTCACCCTGTTCACGCTCGCGAACAAGCTGACGACGGCGGCGAACGCGATCTTCCTTCAGGACACGGCACCGTTCTACATTCTTCTCTTGAGCCCGTTGCTGTTGGGTGAGCGAATTCGTCGGGTCGATATAGGTTTCATGGCGGCGCTGGTCATCGGCCTCGGCCTGATATTCGCTTCAAGTCGCGAGCCTACGGTAAATGCAGCCAACCCGGAGCTCGGCAACGTTCTGGCGGCGTGCGCGGGATTGAGCTGGGCACTGACGGTGCTGGGGCTGCGTTGGCTCGCCGTGCGTGCGGGCAGTCATGCCGAAAGTCCGCTGAGCGCGGTCGTCATGGGCTGTTTCCTTGCCTTCGCGATCGGCGGCTGGTTCGGGTTGCCGGTCGAGAGCTCGAGCATTCAGGACTGGCTCATCGTCGTTTACCTCGGAATATTCCAGATTGCGCTTGCGTATCTGTTCATTACCGCCGGTGTGCGGCATGTGCCGGCGTTCGAGGCTTCGTTACTGTTGCTCGTCGAGCCGGTGTTCTCGCCGGTGTGGGTATGGTTGCTGCTCGAGGAGCTTCCCGGTGCCTTGGCGTTGACGGGTGGCGCCTTGGTCATCGTCGCGACAGCAATCTACGCCGGCCTGCAAGGCCGGGATTCCGCCGAGCTGGCGGCGAAAAACGGCGCGAGACCGCCGGTGCTCGACGTCGAAAGCCGGTAGACGGGCCGCGACCGCATGCCGCCTCCAGGTCTTTCCGGTATTATCCCCGCCCTGAACGGGCCGGAGAGAGCCGATGGGCTTCACCACCAAGCAAATTCATGCGGGCGTTACCCCAGATCCGCTGACGGGGTCGATACTCACGCCTGTCTATCAGACGACGACCTACGTCCAGGATTCGGTCGACGAATACCTCGCCAAGGGCTATTCCTACTCGCGTAGCGCGAACCCGACGGTACATGCGCTCGAGCTCAAGCTCGCGGTGCTGGAAAACGGCGACGCGTGCACTTGCTACTCGACGGGCATGGCGGCAATTCAAGCGGTGGTGCAGGCGGCTTTGAACGCGGGGGATCACGCCATCGTGTCCGACGTCGCATACGGCGGGACCTATCGCCTGTGCACCAAGATCTACGAGCGCTTCGGGGTCGAGTTCACGTTCGCGGACACCTCCGATCCGCGCGCAGTGAAGGCCGCCTTGCGGGACGAAACCCGCCTGATCTTGACCGAGACGCCTGCGAATCCGACGTTGAAGCTGACGGACATTCGAGCGATCTCGGCGATCGCCAGCGATCGTGGAGTACCGCATGCGGTCGACAATACTTTCCTGACGCCGTATTTTCAGAGGCCCTTGGAGCTGGGCGCCGACATCGTCGTGCACAGCACGACGAAGTACTTCGACGGGCACAATGCCACGGTGGGCGGCGCTGTAATCACCAAGGACAAGAGATGGGATGATGCGATTCGCTTCGTGCAGAATGCGACGGGCGTGATCATGTCACCCTGGGTCGCATGGCTGACGTTGCAAGGGATTAAGACCTTGTCCGTGCGCATGGACCGGCAGTCCGCGAACGCGCTCGCCGTCGCCGAGTTTTTGCAGGAACATCCCAAGGTCGTGCGCGTTGCCTATCCCGGCCTCAAGTCGTTTCCTCAGCATGAGCTCGCGGCGGCGCAAGCGAGCGGATTCGGGGCGATGTTGTGGTTCGAGGTCAAAGGAGGCGTGGCAGCCGGCAAGCGGCTCATGGATGCCGTGCAGCTGTGCTCGCTGGCGGAGAATTTGGGATCGGTCGAGACGCTCATCACGCATCCCGTGACCATGACTCACGCCGACGTGGAACCGCAGGAACGGGCGAGAGTCGGGATAACGGACGGCTTGGTCCGGCTCTCCGTGGGCCTGGAAGACGTGCAAGACCTCATAGACGATTTGCAGCAGGCCTTGGAGCGCGTCTAGCGCCCGGTCGCGCGGCCGGACCACGATGAAGAAAGAAACCAGAGTCATTCATCAGCCGACGATCGTTCTCCCGCAAGGGAATGAGCCGCTGGTCGGGCCGATCCATCGCTCCGTCAAATACACGTTTCCGAGCCTCGAAGCCGCCCGGACGCCGGAAGCGCGTCTTCATGGTTTCGATTACTCGAGGGATGCCAACCCGACGACGCGCCAGCTCGAGCAACTCTGCGCGGAGTTGCAAGGCAGAGAGGATGCCGTCTGCGTGTCGACCGGAATGGCCGCAGTGTGGCTCACGGTGCTAGGCAATCTCACGGCCGGCGATCGCATCGTGTTCTTTCTCGAGTGTTACCGGCCGATCCGAACCATGATTCGCGAGCGTCTCGTGCAGCTCGGAATCGAATACGCCATGTTGAGCGTGCACGACCACGACGCCATGGCCGAAGTTTTCGCCGATGAGCGCACCAAGCTGCTGTTGTTTGAAGCGCCGACCAATCCGATGCTTCAAGTGCCGGATCTGGAAACCATCGTCGGCCTGGCCAAGGCCAACGGCGTCTCGACCGTGCTCGACAATACGTTCGCCGGCCTGCACAACCACGGGCAGTTCGAGATCGACTTCTACCTCCACAGCCTGACGAAGTACTCGAGCGGACACGGGGACGTCATGGGCGGGATCGTGATCGCGGATCGAAAGCGCATCGCGAGCCTCAAGCCCTGGGCGATCAATATGGGGGCTACGCTGGACCCGGGGGCCGCCTACTTGATTCTCCGAGGTCTCAGAACGTATTTCCTGCGCTACCGGCGACACTCCGATTCCGCGTTGCAGATCGCGCGATACCTGGCGGCGAATCCGCGCGTCGACCGGGTGTTCTATCCGGCGCTGGAGAGCGATCCGGGTTATCGACTTGCCGGGCGGCAGATGGACGGCTGCGGCGCCGTGTTGAGCTTCAACCTCGCGGGCGACAGGCAGCAGGCGTGGAGATTCATCGACGCCCTGCAACTGTTCGCGACGACCTCGAGCATCGGATCCACCGAGTCGCTGGTGGCACCCGTGAGATTGTATTTTGCGCGCGATCTCAGTGACGATGAGGTCGAGCGGGCGGGGATCACCGACGGCACCGTCCGGCTGTCCGTCGGCCTGGAGCATCCCGACGATCTAATCGCCGACCTCGAGCAGGCGCTCGACAAAGCGTTCAGCTGACGGCCAAGTCGAGATCACAAGTTGACCAAGCGGCCGACGGCGACCAGATGCTGCTGGTAGTAGGGCGTGTCGATGTGCGCGACCGAAACCGTTCTTCCGGAGGCCGGCGCATGCACGAAATACCGCTGCCCGAGATAGATACCGACGTGGGACAGCTTTTCCTGATCCTGGAAAAAAACCACGTCGCCGGGCCGAGCATCGGCCAGAGATATCTTCCTGGCGGCGCGAAAGAGCTCTCGCGAGGTTCGCGGAAGGTCGATCCCGGCCTGGCTGTAGCTGTAATAGACGAGACCGCTGCAATCGAACCCGGCATCGGGAGAAGTTCCGCCGAAGCGATACGGGACGCCGATTTGCCGCCGCGCGATCAGCGCTGCGAGCTCGCCGTTGCCGGCGCCGCGTGCAATCGACAGGCCCGGCTCGGACGTCTCAACCCGCGATACTTCGGGCCCGGTCGCGCAGCCGAGCAATCCGGACGAGACGATACATAATGCACACAGGCCGAGCCTAATCGATTTCATGGAACGTATTGTTTCTAGTCGACCCTGAACCGGGCGTGAACGGAGGTTGCAGAGACTACCGGCAGCTCGTCGCTGCGTCCACGCGACGGGTCACAAAACCTGAGCCGAAAAACTAGAGCCAGGGCGGCGGCGGCAGGTTCTTCGCGCTGAGGAACTGCGGATTGTAGAGCTTGGACTGATAGCGTGATCCCGAATCGCAAAGGATCGTGACGATGGTCTTTCCCGGCCCCAGGGCCTTGGCGAGACGGATCGCTCCGGCGACATTGACGCCGCTCGAGCCGCCGAGCAACAGGCCCTCGGCAAGCAGCAGGTCGTAGCAGGCCAGGAGCGTCTCCTCGTCGGGAATTCGGAAGCCGTCGTCGATGAGCGCATTCTCGAGGTTTCCGGTGACACGGCCCTGGCCGATGCCTTCGGTGATGGAGCTGCCCTCGGATTTCAGCTGGCCGGTCGTTACCCAGCTGTAGATCGCCGCGCCCGGTGGGTCCGCGACGGCGGTCACGACTTTCGGGTTCTTGTGCTTGAGGAACTCGCTGACGCCGGCTAATGTGCCGCCGGTTCCGACGGCACAAACGAAGCCGTCGACAACGCCGCCCGTTTGCTCCCAAATCTCCGGGCCCGTGCTTTGAAGGTGCCCGACGCGGTTCGCGGTGTTGTCCCACTGATTCGAATAGAGCACGCCGTGCGGCTCGCTCTTTCGCAGCTCTTCGGCAGCCCGCTCTGCGACATGTACGTAGTTGTTGGGATCGCGGTAAGGGACCGCGGGCACTTCCCTGAGCTCGGCACCGCAGAGGCGAAGCGCGTCCTTCTTTTCCTGTGATTGCGTGTCCGGCATGAAGATCAAGGTTCGGTAGCCGCGCGAGTTGCCGACCAGGGCCAGGCCTATGCCGGTGTTCCCGGCGGTTCCTTCGACGATCAAGCCGCCGGGCTCGATGACACCGCGCTTCTCCGCGTCGAGAATAATGAATTTCGCCGCTCTGTCCTTGACCGAGCCTCCGGGGTTGAGGAACTCCGCTTTGCCGAGGATCGTGCAGCCCGTCAGCTCGGAAGCCTTGCGTAACTTGATCAGAGGAGTCGCGCCGACCGAGTCGACGAAATCTTGCTTGATTCCCATGCGTTTCTCAGGGTTTGCTTTAGGCGCCGGGCGGTAGGTCGGAGCCGGTATTGTACACTTGCATCGGATCGCCTCGAAAAGTGCAGCTCGTGTCCGAGATAGGTTCTAAACCACTGGTCGGCGTCATCAGCGATCATCGCGTGCTCGGGGGCGTTTCCTGGCATCTGCTCGAAGAGCATTATTTGACGGTCCTTGCACGGGTCGCAGGCGTCGTGCCGGTGGCGATCCCGGCACTGGGCTTGGGCGCCGATCTCGACGCGCTCGTGCAGGAGATCAATGTCGCGCTCGGCGGCTCGCTGCACCAGGATCTGGAGCTTGCCGGGTTCAACGGGCATCGTGATTCCGCAGCGGCGATCTTTTCGGCCTTCGCTGACGCATGCAACGGCGACGGGGCGTCGGGAGGCGATGACTGAGCACGCATTGCGACGTCGCAGTCGTAGGAGCAGGCCACAACGGCCTGGTCTGCGCCTATTATCTCGCTCGAGCCGGCCTGCGCGTCGTGGTGCTGGAACGCAGCGAGCAGGTCGGAGGCGCCGCCGTCACCGAGGAGTTCCACCCGGGCTTTCGTAATTCCGTCGCGAGCTACACCGTCAGTCTGCTCGAGCCGCGCATCGCGGCCGACATGGGCCTGTTCCGCCGCGGACTGCGCATCCTGCCTCGGCCGATGGCTAACTTCGCGCCGCAAATCGACGCGCCGGGCTTGGCGCTGCACCATGATCCGACTCGTACGCGCGCGGCGATCGAGATGCATTCGAGGCGCGACGCCGAGCGCTACGCGGCGTTTCTCGACGAGCTCGCAAGCCTGACTCGCGTCTTGAAGCCCGTGATGCTCGAGCCGCCGCTCAATCCCTACGGCGGCTGGCGGGAGGCGGGGCGCGCTCTCCAGTGGCTGCGAAGGATAAGGACCCTTGCGAGAGCGAAGCGGCTGGGTGCCGCTTGGAATCTGCTTACGGGCAGCGCCGGTGGCTGGCTAGATCGCTGGTTCGAGACGGATATCCTCAAGGGCGCACTGGGCTTCGATTCCATTGTCGGTCATTTTGCGAGCCCCTACACGCCGGGTTCGGGCTATCTGCTGCTGCACCATGCCTTGGGCGAGGTCAACGGTGTTCGCGGCGCGTGGGGGCACGCCGTGGGCGGCATGGGCTCGATCACGCAGACCATGGCCGAGGCCGTTCGCGATCTCGGCGCGGACATTCGTTGCGGAGACGCGGTGCAATCGATCGAGGTCGACAGCCGCGGCGTCGAGCTCGAGACGAGAGCCGGAGCGCGCTATGCCGCGCGTGCCGTTGCGGCGGCGATTCATCCGCAAATCTTGTTTGCGCGATTGATGCAGCGCAGCGACTTGCCGGCGGATTTCTACGAGCGGATTCTGGCTTGGCGAAGCGAGTCGGCAAGCTTTCGAATCAACGTGGCCCTATCGGAGCTTCCGGATTTCGCCTGTCTGCCCGGCAAGGCGGCCGAGCCGCACCACGGTGCCGGCATCTTGATCTCTCCGGCGCTCGAATACCTCGACCGAGCCTACCTGGACGCGCGCAGCCACGGCTATTCCAGATCGCCGGTGATCGAGCTGCTGATTCCGTCGACGGTGGATCCGTCCCTGGCGCCGAAAGGCGCCCATGTCGCCAGTCTCTTCTGCCAGCATTTCGCGCGTCATCTTCCCGGGGGACGCAGCTGGGCCGACGCGAAGACCGCCGCGGTGAAGACCATTGTCGATACCGTCTCCGCTTATGCTCCGAACTTCCGCCAGGCAATCGTCGGCTTGCAGGCGCTCAGCCCGGCTGATCTCGAGCAGCGTTTCGGGCTCGTGGGCGGTGATATCTTCCACGGTCAGATGACCCTCGATCAGCTTTATTGGGCGCGCCCGGCTCTCGGCTATGCGAGTTATAAATCCCCGGTGCGGGGCGTCTATCTCTGCGGGGCAGGAGCGCATCCGGGCGGCGGCGTCAGCGGCGCGCCGGGGCATAACGCCGCGCACGTCATTCTGCGCGATCTGACGTCCCGGCGGGGGCTCCGTCGCCCTACTCGGTGACCGTGATCGTGATCCGCTGCGACATCACCGGCGGCGAGTGCGGCGTATGCAGCCAGTCTCCCAAGATCAACTGCAGCGTGTGCTGCCCGGGCGGGAGCTCGAGCTCGATTTCGGTTTGTCCGAGTCCGAAGTGCCGGACCGTGTCGGTCGCCGGCAACGGTATGTCCAGCGGCGGCGGTTCCTCGACGTCGATCAACAGATGATGATGCCCGGTATTGGGCAGATCGACGCCGGCAGGCGCGATGCCCATACCTCTGAGCCCGAAACGCACCATGAACGGCGAGCGAACGCTGGCGCCGTCCTGGGGTGCCTGGAAATAAACCCCGGCGCCCTCGGGCGCCGCCCTCCGCGTCGTTTCGCCACTCTCCTGCGCACTAAGGACGCCGATTGAGCCGAAAGCCAGCAGTCCGGTGAGACAGAGTTGTATTCGCATCGGATTTCCCGCAAGGTGGCCAATACGGCCGATTCTAGCAGCTCGTGCTTGAATCTTAACCGTCAACGTCGGTCCCGGTAAGACGTTATGGAAATTCGGAGAGGTCGGTGAAGCCGACCGAATCGGCACTGAACTTCTCCCACTTCGGCAGCGACTAAAGCTACACTAGATGCTGGCGGTGGCCGGGGCGAAACGACCGTTTCGGGCCTGTCGGGAGATGAGCCATGAGAGCACAGAATATTTTCCTGATCTCGCTGCTCGCAGCGGCAGCCCTTGGCGTGGCTGCCTGCAGCAATCAACAGACGAGACCGCCGTCGAGCGGCTCGCCGTCCGGGGGTACGCCTGCGCCTTCTGGTGGCATGCCGTCGCCGTCGGGCGGGATGCCGTCGCCATCGAGCGGGATGCCGTCGCCGTCGAGCGGGATGCCGTCGCCGTCGAGCGGGATGCCGTCGCCGTCCGGGGATTTGCCGGGGCAGGACGGGCAGCAGCAAGCGGGCGGCTCACAAGGACAGGAGAGCGGCTCTCAAAGCGAAGACGGTAGCGGCGAAGACGGCGGCAATCGACAAGCGGGCACTCAGCCCGGCGATGGCACGCAGCAAGACGCAGGCGGCGCCGGGGCCGAGGGCACCGAGGGTGAAGCCGGAGCTGCGGGCCCCGAGGGCGATTGGCCCGGAGAGGCCGGAGCAGGCGGCCAAGCCGGCACGGCCGGGCAGGCCGCCGGTGCCGAAGAGGCCTTCGATCGCTCGCTGGAGGATTTCGACGACCTCATGGGACAGGAACGCGAGACCATGGCCCAAACCGGTGTCGGCACGGCCGCCGACGAGGCCCTCGTGGAAGCGGGGTCGATCGGTGGGAGCGCAGGCGAGACCGAGACGGCGACCGGCGAGGAACCGACTGGTGGCTCGACCGCGGCCGGCGGCAGCCAAAACAGTGCGGGCTCCGCAGAGATCGAGGGCGTCGGCGAAGGCAACGAGGCCAGACCGCAAATTCAAGGTTGTAACGATCAAGACAAGGTGGCGCGCCAGCTCTGTGAGGCAGCGACCGAGGAACAGGATCCGTTTCTACGGGCCGCCTTGTGGGACGAGTACAACGAGTACAAGAGGATCCTAGCGAGGCAATAAGCGGGAAGCGAGTGATGCGTCAACTCGGGGTATTGTCACTACTGCTGGTGCTGCTCGCGGGGTGCACGACGAGCGAGGTTCGCGTCGCCCATTCGATCGCGCTGGTTCCGGCCACGGAAACGATACCCGAGGAGCAGCTGCTCGACGTCGGCGTGGTGCTGTTCGATCCCGGCGTGCCCGAGGGCGAGGTCGACAAGGAAGTCGCCGAGGAGCTCATTCGCGAGGGGACGTTCATCAATATTCGCCGCGCCGAAGCGCGGTATATGGCCGTCGAGCTCAGGGATACGCTTCAAGACAGCGGTTACTGGGGGTCGGTCTGGGTGTTGCCGCGCGATTCGACGGCGGCGGATCTAATCATCAGGGCCGAAATACTCCACTCGGACGGCGACTTCGTGAATTTGGACATCACCGCCGTCGATGCCTCGGGACGCGTCTGGCTGGACGACGAGTATGCGCTGTCTACGGCCATCGGTTCTTACAATCGCCAGAGATATCCCGATCTGGATCCCTACCAGGATCTGTTCAACTCGATCGCTAACGACCTCGCCGCGGCGCGTGCCGAGCTCCGCGCGGCGGAAGTGGAAGACCTGCGCTCGATTGCGCAGCTGAGGTTCGCGGAAGAGCTGAGCCCGCAGGTTTTCGATGGCTACGTCGAGGTGGACGGGCGCGGCATTTACCAGCTCAGGCGTCTGCCCGCCGAAGACGACCCGCAGTATTTCCGCAGCCAGCGAGTCCGCGAGCGCGAGCACGTTTTCATCGATACGCTCAACCAGCACTATGCCGACTTCTACCAGGACGCAGGTGATTCCTACGACGGTTGGCGCGAGTATGCCCGCGAGGAAGCCATCTCGATTCGCGAGCTGCAGCGTTCGTCGCGCTGGCGAACGGGGATGGGTATTGCGACGATCGTCGCCTCGGTGTTGTATGGCGCCAATAGCGACGGTCAATTCAGCGACAGGATCGTTCGCGACACCTTGATGTACATGGGTATGGATCTCATCAGGACGGCGCGCGTGCGCCGCGAGGAGAAGCGGCTCCACGCCGAGGCGCTCGAGGAGTTGTCCGCGAGTTTCGACGAAGAAGTCAGACCGTTGGTCGTGGAGATCGAAGGCACTCAGCACCGATTGACCGGCACGGCGGAAATTCAGTACGAGGAATGGCGCGAGCTTCTGCGGCAGCTGTACGAGGCCGAAACCGGATTCACAACAGAGATCGACGTCTATACGGAGGAGCAGGCCGAGACGCTCGAGCCGGACGACGGTCTCGAGACGACCCCGATCGACGCCGAGGCCTTCGAGGCGGAAGGCGATGCCCAGCAAGCGCCCGCGGACAACTTTGCCGGAGCCACAGCCGGGATCTGATCTCCGGCGGAAATTCGCGCTGACCGAAAGCTCCGCCCGGCGGCAGCCCGCGTCAGCCCCGCCGGCGCTGCCCCCGATGATCCACGGCGAGCTGCGACTCACCTCCAAATTGGGCGGCGGCGCGGTCACCGAGGTCTGGCACGCCGTTACGCCGGCAGGCAGCGGCGTCGCGGTAAAGCTGCCCTTGCCCGAATGGGCAGGCCACCCGGGCGCGGCGAAGCTGGTGGAGCGCGAATGGCGCCATTTGCTCGTGGCGGCGCACCCTGGTGTCGTCCGACCGCTGCATTTGGTCGCGACGGCGCGGGGCCCCGGGCTGGTCGCCGAGCTCCTCGACGGAGGCGATCTCGTCTCTCTCTGCGGCAGCCATCCGAGGCATTGGGCCAGGGCTTGCCGCCAAATCGCCGCAGCGCTGAACCATCTCCACGAGCGCGGCATCGTCCATCGAGACGTCAAGCCCGGCAATGTCCTTTTCGATTGCCGCGGTGACGCTAAGCTCATCGACTTGGCGCTAGCGCAAAGATCGGGCAGCGTCGCAAGCGCGGGCGGCGGCACACCGGCTTACCAGAGCCCGAGCCAGCGAAGCGGCGCTGCTGCCCGCGACGCGGACGACACGCACGCTTTTGCGGTGCTGCTCTACGAGCTCTTGACGGGGCGCTTACCCTTCGGCCGGCAGCCGACCTTGGCGGACTTGGAAAGGCGGCCGCCGTCCCCAATGAAACTGACGCCGCGGCACGCCGCGGACGCGATGCTGGCGGAGCTCACCAAGCGCGTCGTGGACCTGCTGACGGCTGCGGGGCACCTTGCGGCCGACGCGATGCCGGCGATCGAGCGGAGCTTAGACGCTATCATTGCCGCTCACGGCCAGGAAGCTTGAGAAGGTGGAAGAGCGACACGATCGGGATCCGGGGCACGAAGAAGTCATCGTGCCCGTAAAGGCATCGCAGGCGCCAGCTTCGCCGGCGCCCGTGCTCGAGGGACGGGCGCCGCGCGCGTCACGGTTGCCGCTCATTGCCGTCGGACTCCTGTTACTGACCCTGGCCGGCGGCGTCTTCTTCGTATTGCCGAATTGGGTGGCTGAGCAGTCTCCGTCTCCCGAGGTTCGCGCCGAGCTCGAGCCGCCAATCCCGAATGCGCCCGAGGCACCGGCTTTATCGCCGGAGGAGCTCGCGGCGCTGCAGCAGCAGGCCGAATCCCTGCTCGCGGAGCTGCTGACGCAGCAGGCTCGTCTGGAAGCGTTTTCGGCTTCCGAATGGGGAGCGGGCGCGTGGACGGAGTATCGAGAATCGTCTCGAGCCGGGGACGATGCCTATCTCGCGAATGCTTTCCACGATGCCGTGCCGGCGTATTCGCGGGCGCTGGAGCTTGGCGCGCAGTTGCTCGAGAGGTCGACCACGATCGTCGACGCGGCGCTCGAGGCGGGCCGCGCCGCGCTGGAGGCCGGCAATGCAGCCGTGGCCGCCGAGCAATACGGCCTCGTGCTTGCGATAGACGCCGAGAACAGCGTGGCGCGAGAGGGTCTGGCGCGGGCGGAGAAGCTTCCCGAGGTGCTGGCTCTGGTGCGTCAGGCCCAAGACGCGCAGCGGGCGGGAGAGCTCGAGCAGGCCGCGCAGCACTATCGAGAGGCGCTTGCGATCGATGCCGCTTGGCTACCCGCGAGCAGCGCGCTCGCGGATGTCGAGGAAATGCTTCGCGATCGAGGATTCGAGGCGCAGATGTCCCATGGCTTGGCCGCGCTCGCGGCCGAGGACTACGACCGCGCCCACGAGTTCTTCAACGCCGCGCTCGTGATTCGTCCGGGTGCGACCGAGGCCCTGGACGGGAGCTTGCAGGCTGAGCAGGGGCAGCGGCTCGACCAGATAGCCCTGATCGAGGCGCGAGCGCTCGCGTTCGAACGGCGTGAGCTCTGGAGTCAGGCCATCGAGCAGTACGAACACGCATTGGAAACGGATACGACGCTGATCTTCGCCCAGCAGGGCCTCACGCGCACGCGAGCCAGGGCCGACTTGGACACGAAGCTCGGCCATTTGCTCGCGAACCCGAATCTGCTTTTCGACGACGGCGTTCTGGCGGACTCGCGCGAGCTGCTTGCAGAAGCTCGCGCGATCGAGGAACGCGGTCAACGCCTCACCGGGCAGATCGAGGAGCTAGGGCGCCTTGTCACGCTCGCTTCGACGCCGGTCACGGTCGAGCTGCGGTCCGACCAGATGACCGACGTCATGCTCTATCGCATCGGCGAGCTCGGTGCGTTCGCGGTGACCACCGTGGAGCTCAGGCCGGGAACCTACACCGCAGTCGGCAGCCGCAACGGCTATCGGGACGTTCGCGAGACTTTCACCGTGTACCCCGGTCGCGAGCTCGCGCCGATTCGTGTGCAGTGCGTCGAGCCGATTTGATGACGATGAACCCAGATTGGGTAATCAGGGCCGAGATCGGCGGTGAGTCGAGGTACTTCACGGCGGACTCGTTGCCGATCCTAGTGGGGGCCGATACCCAGGCCGATATTCGCTTGCAGGGCGTGTCGGGGTCGGTGCAGATCGGCGTGCTGGAAGGCGCATTCTTCGTGCAGGCGGGGCGTGAGACGCGCAACCTGCGCGTCGACGGCGAGCTCGTCCGCGGCTCCAGGCGCCTCAAGGGCAACGAGGCGATCGCGCTCGACAGCGCGCGGCTGGGCTGCCGTTTGGACGACGAACGGCTGGCCATCACGATCGAAGGCCAAATCACGGGGGGTGACACGGCCCCGCCCGATCTCGACGAGCTCGCTCGCGAGAGCGACGACTTCGGCGCCGTTGAAATCAAGCCGATCAGCTTTCGTCCGGCAGCGAGCGCCGCGCCTGGCGAGGGCCGGCGGCGCGCGAGTGCCGCCGGCGTCGGCGTGACGGCTGCTTTCGGCGTGCTCGCTGTGCTCGGCTGGTTCGCCTTCACCGCGAAGTCCGTCGAGATCATCGTGACGCCTGTGCCCGAGGAGCTTCGCCTGCCCGGCACGCTGTTGAAGCTCAAGCTCACCGACCGTTTCCTGCTCAGATCGGGGCAGCACCGCGTTGAAGCCGCGTTGGCCGGTTACTATCCGCTGGACACGACCATCGAGGTCGGCCCGGCGCCGGACCAGTCGATCGGGCTCGAGCTCGAGAGACTACCCGGGCTCGTCACGCTCGCGACGGAACCCGCCGTCGGCGCGGAGGTCCGGCTCGACGGCGATCGGCTCGGAACCACGCCGTTGCAGGACGTGGAAATCCGACCCGGGAGGCACCGGCTGGAATTCGTCGCCGAACGTTTTCTCGCCGAGGTTCGAGAGCTCGACGTCACTGGCGGCGGTGAGCGCCAGAGCCTCAACGTGGTGCTGACTCCGAGCTGGGCGCCCGTGAGTTTCAGCAGCGAGCCCGCGGGTGCCGAAGTGCTGGTCGACGGACGCGCGCTGGGCGTTACGCCGATCGAGCTCGAGCTGACGGCGGGTGAACGGGACGTCGAGCTTCGGCTGCCTGGCTACAACGCTTGGCGCGACACGCTCGTCGTTTATGCCGACCAGCCCGAGGTCGTACCGCCGGTCCGCCTGACCCAAGCCGACGGGCGAGTCGAGCTGATTACCGACCCGGCCGGCGCTGTGGTGAGCGTCAACGGCGAGTTTCGTGGGCAGACACCGTTGACCTTGCGCCTCGACCCTGGAAGGCAGCATTCGATCAACTTGAGCAAGCCCGGCTACGAGCCGGTCACCGAGACACTTTCCGTCGCCGCCGATAGCGGCCGGCGACTGAGTCTGGACCTAGTCGCGCAGCTCGGTGTCGTGGATGTCTCGAGCGAGCCGCCGGGCGCGCAAGTTTGGGTGGACGGCGAGCGCGCCGGAACGACGCCGCAACAGCTGACGCTGACCGCTCTGCCGCATCGGCTGGAACTACGGCAGGACGGCTACGCGAGCGTGAGCACAGAGCTCACGCCCAGGCCGGGGTTTCCGCAGGCGTGGGCGGCCGTCCTCGAGCGGCAAGATTCGCTTTCGGGGTCGGGTTATCGCGCATCGATCGAGACGAGCCTGGGGCAGGCGCTCAGGCTCGTATTGCCGGGAGAGTTCACCATGGGTTCTTCGCGGCGCGAGCAGGGACGCCGCACCAACGAGGTGCTGAGACCCGTGCGGCTCAGCCGGGCGTTCTATCTGGGCGTGACGGAGGTCAGCAACGCGCAGTTTCGCGCCTTCAGGCCCGATCACGACTCCGGAGACTTTTCCGGCGTGAGCCTCAACGAGGACGAGCAACCCGTCGTGCGCGTCTCCTGGGAAGAGATCGCGGAGTACTTGAACTGGTTGAGCATCAGGGACGGCCTGCAGCCCGTCTACGAGGAAGCGAACGGCGCCTGGACCGCAGTGAGGCCTCTACGCAGCGGCTATCGGCTGCCGACCGAGGCGGAATGGGCCTGGGCCGCGCGTTTCGCCGAGCAGGACGAGCCCCTGGTCTTTCCCTGGGGCGCCGAGCTGCCCCCGCCGGACCGTTTCGGCAACTTCGCGGATCTGTCGGCCGCGCAGCTGCTGCCGACGACCCTGGTGACTTATAACGACGGTTTCGCGGTTTCCGCGCCCGTAGGCAGCTTCGCCGCCAACGCCGTCGGGATTTTCGATCTGGGCGGAAATGTGGCCGAATGGGTTCAGGATTACTATGAGATCGGCCGAAGCGTGACGGACGAGGTCGCCGTCGACCCGCTCGGACCGGAAAGCGGCCGCTTCCGGGTGGTTCGGGGGTCGAGCTGGCGCAGCGCGACCGTCACGGATCTGCGCAGCGCCGCGAGGAACTACAGTGCCGAAGCGCGAGAAGACGTCGGTTTCAGAGTTGCCAGAAACCTGGAATGATCGGTTGCGAGAGGGGTCTAACATGACGATTTTTTGTCGGAGGCCGCTGGTATGAAACTTACTCGATGGATCGTTGCGGGCGTGCTGTTCGCGGCCGCCGCGTTCGTTTCCGTGGGCCAGGAGCCCGGATCCGAAAACCCTCCCGCGCGGGATGATTCCACGGAAGCGCCGGCCGATGACGCGCGCACCTTGGAAGAGATCTTCATTCCCAGCGAGGAGATCGCTGCCGACGAGGAAGTCACCTTCCCGATCGATATTTAGCCGGAGCCGACGCCGCGGAGCTCACCAGCACATGAACCGTACGTTCCCAACGGAATTCCTCTATCAAGTGTTCGCCCTGATCATCGCGGTGATCATCGTGCACGCGGTCTATGTGACCGTGGTCCGCCCGCGAGCGACCGAAGCCCTTGCTGAGCAGACTCTCAGAATCCAGGAGGAGGAGAGCTATACGGTCGAACGCTCTTTGTGGGTGCTGCTCAGGGACTATGAGCAGGAAGCCTGTTTCGTGCTGATGATTTGGGCATTCTCGATCATGGGCTTCAAGGGCAGGCAAGCTCTTTCGGAACGATCCCTGCTGCAGCGAGAGCTGATCCCGGTCCGCGGCGGGGTGAGAATTCTTCCCGAGGATACGCGCGAATACGCGCGCACTATCCAGGCGCTTCCCGATCGCATGCGGGAGATGCTGTTGCCCAGGGTGTTGCTGTCCTCACTGGAGCGGTTCGGCTCGACGCGCAACGTCCAGGACGTGTCCTCCGTCGCCAATACCCTGTGCGAATCCGAAGGCGAGAGGTTGGAGTCCGAGCTGTCGATGATCCGCTACATCGCGTGGGCAATTCCTTCCGTGGGGTTCATCGGGACGGTTCGCGGCATCGGCGATGCGCTCGGGCAGGCCCACCGGGCGGTTGACGGCGACATAACAGGCGTAACTCAGAGCTTGGGCACGGCGTTCAACTCGACCTTCATCGCGCTGCTCATCTCTATCGTCGTGATGTTCTTGGTGCACCAGCTGCAGTTGCTTCAAGAACGCTTGGTCTTCGACACGCAGACCTACATCGACCACAACCTGATCCGACACATGCAAGCGCGTGGCGGCCAGTAGCGGAACCCGCGATGTCGACCATCGCCATCGATCTCAATGACGCAAGTATCGTGGTAGCCGATGCTGCCGGTGTGCGGCTCAGCGAGCCCGGCTACGCGTTCGTCGACGCTGGGCGGATCGTCACGGGACAGCAGGCGTATGCCAACGCCCGGCTGCATCCGCGACGGAGCGCGAATCGATACTGGGAACGTTTGAGCCTGGATGCAGGCAGCGCGGGGCTCGACGCCGTCGGAAGCGCGGCGGAGCTTGCGATCGCTCAGCTTCGCTCCCTGTGGGAGCGCGCCGGCGGCTCGAGCGAGGATGTGCTGGTGATGGCACCGGGCCATTACGACCGCAGCCAACTCGGCATCTTGCTGGGTCTGTTGCAGGAATGCGGTATCGGCGTGAGCTCGCTGGTCAATCCGGCAGTGGCCGCCGCGGTGCAGCCTTACCGAGGGTGTCAGCTCGTGCACGTCGATGCCGGGCTGCATAGAGTGTCGGTGACGCCTCTGGAGCAGGGCGACCAGGTCTCGGCTCTGACCGCCAGGTCGATCGACAGCATCGGCCTGGCCGCCATCAGAGACATGCTCGCGAAACGCGTTGCCGAGCTTTTCGTGCTGGAGACGCGCTTCGACCCGTTTCACAGCGCGGCCAGCGAGCAGCAGGTATACGAGCGTCTACCCGCCTGGCTGACCGAGCTTCGCAGCTCGAGCGGGAGGCTCGAGCTGCATTTGCCGCGAGAAGACGAGGACTTGAGCGTCGAGGTGGAGCGCGAGCAGTTGTTGGGCGTGACGGCGGGATTCCACCGCGCGATCGTGCAGCTGATCGCGCAGGCGCGCGACCCCGGGGAGCGGCTCGTCATCTTGCTGTCCGATCGACTCGCCGAGCTTCCCGGATTGATCAATGAGCTCGAGCGCCTCGACGACTCCACGGTCGTGCCGCTGGAAGCGGGCGAAGCGGCCGTCGGGGTGGCTCGGCACGCCGCGGCGATCTCCAAGAGGGGCGGCGAGGTGAGGCTGCTAAAGCGATTGCCGTGGCGAGAGAGCGGCGCGACGGTCAGCCCGAGCCGGGCAGAATCAACCGCCAGGTCGGAGCCCGCGACGAATCGCAACGGCCTGGACGACGCCAGCCATGTCGTCTATGGGGGGGTTGCCTACGCGGTGGACGGCACGGGTCTGTTGATCGGCAGAGAGCAATCGGGCGACCGCGCCACCATCGTCCTCAACGGAGGGCAGGGCGGCGTCTCGCGGGCTCATTGCGAGATCGTCAGGCGCGACGGTGAGCTCAAGCTCGTGGACTTGAGCCGCTTTGGAACTTTCGTCAACGAGAAGCGCGTCTCGGGCGAGACCGTGCTGCACGTCGCCGACGTGATTCGCATTGGATCCCCGGGAGAGCAGATTCAAGTAATACGAATGAGGCACGCTCATGGCTCGTAAGCCCGTGAACGTGTTCTCCCTGTCGTTCCTCGACGCGATGACCTGCGGATTCGGCGCGGTGATCCTGTTCTTCATGATCATCAACGCGAATATCGAGCAACGACGGCTCGTCGTGGTTGACGATCTCGCCGCCGAAGTGGACCGAATGGAGCTCAAGGTGCTTACCGGCCGCAAGAATCTGGTGCAGCTCAAGGACGATCTGGCCAAGCTCATCGAGCAATGGGCGGTGCTCAGAGGCATGAGGCAGGAGATCATCAACGAGATCCAGCGCACGGAATCCGAATTCAGCGTCCTGAACGCGGATACCGAGGCACAGAGAGACGCCGTGCAGCAGTTGCGCGCAGACTTGGAGAGGCTCGAGCAGGAGACGCAGCGACTTCAAGCCGCCAGCATCACGCCGGAAGTCGCGGGGAACCGGATTCGCAGCTTTACCGGTGAGGGGAATCGCCAGTACCTCACGGGTCTGCGCATGGGAGGAGAGCACGTCGTCATACTCGTGGATGCTTCCACGAGCATGCTCGACCGAACCATCGTCAACATCATTCGCCGACGCAACATGCCCGTGCAGGCGCAGATCGACGCGCCCAAGTGGCAACAGGCGGTCAATACGGTGGACTGGCTCACGACTCAGCTCCAACCCGGCACGCAGTTTCAGATCTACGCCTTCAACGAAAAGGCGTGGTCCCTGATCGAAGGCACCGACGGTCAGTGGCTCCGCGTCACGGACGGCAGCGAGCTCGAGCAAGCCGTTCAGGCCTTGCGGCGCATGGCGCCGAAAGGGCCGACGAGCCTGCACGCGGCGTTTGCGAGCCTGAGACCGCTCAATCCGCCGCCTGACAACATCTATCTGCTCGTGGACGGTCTGCCGACGATCGGCGAAGTCATGCCGGTAAGAGCGGGCGTGACCGGGCGTGAGCGGATGGGACATTTCAACCGCGCGGTGCGCGATTTGCCGTTCAACGTGCCCGTCAACATCATTCTGTATGCGATGGAAGGAGACCCGCAGGCGGCGCCGGCCTACTGGTGGCTCGCGCTTCGAACCGGAGGCTCGATGATGGCTCCATCGGAGGATTGGCCATGAGCAAACGTCGCCGAGACCAAGAGAGCATGAACCTGTCGTTCCTCGACGTGATCACTTGCGGTTTCGGCGGAATCATCCTGTTGCTGGTGATCATCAAGATCTTCGAGCCGATAAGGCTCGAAGAAAGCCACGACCAGCTCGAAGGTCTCATCGCCAGATATCAGCAGGAACTGAACGAGATCGTCGGAGAAACGGAGAGCATACGGCGCGAGAGGCTCGCGGCCGTCGAGAACGTGGAGGCCGACGAGGTCCAGGTCACGCAGCTGCAGCAGGAGCTCGTCAGGATCCGTTCCGAGGTTCTGACCAGTCAGGACAACTCGAGCGTTTCCTCGGAGCTCGTGGGGCGATTGGCGCAGGCCAAGCAGCGGCTCACGGAGGAGATGCAGCGCTTGCTGGCGAACTACAGGCCCGATCCCGACGACTACATGGTCGGAGGAATCCCCGTCGACAGCGAGTACATCATTTTCATCATCGACACCTCCGGCAGCATGCAGCGCTACGCCTGGGACCGGGTACGCAGGCAGATTCGCGAGACCTTGGAGGTCTATCCGCAGGTCAAGGGCATCCAAGTCATGAACGACATGGGTGAATACATGTTCAAGAGCTATCGGAACGAGTGGATTCCGGATACGCCCGGACGCAGAGAAGCGATCAACGACGCGCTAGCCGAGTGGAATGCGTTCTCCAACTCCAGCCCGCGCGAAGGCATACTGGCCGCGATAGAGACGTTTTATGACCCCGCGAAGAAGATAAGCCTCTACGTCTACAGCGATGATTTCTCCTCCGGCTCGATCAACGCCGTAGTGCGCGAGGTCGATCGCCGCAACCGGGTCGGCGACGACGGCACGCGCCGTGTGCGGATTCACGCCGTCGCCTTTCCGGTCTACTACGAGGTCGCCAACGGCGAGCTTCTCTCGTCGGCTCGTTTTGCGATATTGATGCGCGAGCTGTGTCAGCGCAACGGCGGCACCTTCGTCGCCCTGCCTTCGCTGCGCAGTTAGCCAGAATTCGTCATCTTTCATCCGCAATGGTGCCTGAATCCGCCACGGCCGCGGCTGGGTCGGCGGTTCTAATGACTTTCCGTGCAATAGGGCACGGGAAATCAGAGGAGCTTGAAGATGATCAAGAAAATCTTCGCCGTCGGCGTAGCGGGATTGGTACTGTCCAGCAGCGGCTGGACGGCCGAGGTGAGCCAGTCCTCGACTCAGGAGCGGATTGGTCTCAGCAGCGGAGCCGTCCTCGGCGGCTTGGCCGGTGGGCCGCTGGGGTTGGTCTTCGGCGCCGCTTTCGGCGGCTGGCTGGGTGACCAGTTTTCCGACGCGCGTCGCGAGCAGGCTGAATCCGAGGCGCGCTGGCGGCAGGCCAGCGAAGAAGCCGCCAATCTGAATGCGCTCGTGATCGGCGGTGAGCGTGCGCTCGAGCGGCAGAGCTCGGAATACCGCCGGAATCTTGTCGCGATGGAGAGTACCGTACGCGATGCCTTGGATGTCCAAGTCCTGTTCAAGACCGGAGAGAGCAGCCTGACCGATGAAACCAGGCAAAGGCTCACGCGGCTCGCTGAGCTGTTGTCACGTATGGACGGGATGCTGGTGCGAATCGAGGGTCACGCAGATGCTCGCGGCGCGCCGGAGCTCAACGAGCAGCTTTCCGTCGAGCGTGCGGTATCCGTCAGGGACATTCTCGTGCGGGCCGGCGTTCCTGCGGATCGGATCACGACCGATGCGCAAGGCGAGCGGCAAGCCAGCGCCGGCAGCGAGGATGCCGACGGCATGGCCTTCGAGCGCCGGGTGCAGCTCACGCTGCTGCCGACAGGTGCTGATCGCGCGGTCGCCCGAGAATAGACGCGACTCGAGCGAGCAGCTGCGCCGTGCGGTGTTTGCGCGCCGCACGGCGTCGCGCCGCGGCTCAGCATCGTTGCGCTGGCGTCGTTGCCGGCTCGAGCAGCGACGACAAGTCCGGTGCTTCTTCCGCGGTGCCGACGCGGGGGAGCACGAGCAGCTTCGTACTACCGCAAAATCGCTCGAGCACGCCTGCGGTCTCCACTGCCGGCACGGCAGGGTCGACGGATTCGCTGACGACGATGGCGCGCAGCGGTATCCCTCTGAGCTCCAGAACCTCTCGCGCCGTGAGCGCATGACTGATGGCGCCCAGATAGCTGCCCGTCACGAGAACGGTCTCGACCTCGAGCATGGCGATCCAATCGACAACCGTATGCCGCCGATCGAGCGGTACCATGACGCCGCCGACTCCCTCGATCAGCACGACGCCGGCATGCTCGCGTCCCGAGCTGAAGTCGAGTAGCGCGTCGAACGGGATCTCGCGATTTTCCCTGGCTGCCGCAAGATCCGGTGACAGCGGCGCCCCGAAGCGCCACGGACTGATGCGATCCAGATGCGCGTCGTCGATCGGCAGACCGAGGGCGCTCAGCAGTAGACCGGCGTCCGATTCGGCGACCTTGGCGGCGTCGAATCCGGTGATCACGGGTTTGATGGCATCGACGCTCACGCCCTGTCGCCGCAATTGGGCAATCAGTGCCCTGGCGAGAAATGTCTTGCCGATGTCCGTGCCGGCGCCGGTAATGAATAGCCTAGAACCTATCATGCGGAATATTGAGACAGGTTCTGATCAAGGCTCGAGAGCACGCGGTCGATTGCGGCGGCGAGGTCCTCGACGTCGCTTTCGGCGTGCATTGCAGAGAAGGCACATCGGAGCCGGGCGGTGCCCGCCGGAACCGTCGGCGGGCGGATCGCCACGACGAGGTAGCCGAGATCTTCGAGGTTCCTGCTGGCGCTCAGCGCCCGCTCGGGCGTACCGAGCAGAATCGGCACGATGGCGCTCTGCGCCTCGGGCTGACCACGTCGTTTCGCGAACAGCCGCGCATTCGCAAGCGGCTTGGCCACGAGCTCGGCATCTGAACCGATGATCTCCAGTGCCTTGCCGGCGGCGGCGAGCGTTCCCGGCGGCAGGCCCGTCGTGTAGATGAGGCTGCGCGCGCGATTGCGAATCAACTCTGCGACGCTATGGCTCGTGCATAGATAGCCCCCATAGGCGCCGACGGCCTTGGAGAGCGTGCCCATCTGCAGCGGAATCTGCAGCGCAGCGCCGCCCTCGATCGCCGACCCACGGCCGTTGCCGAGCACTCCGAGCCCATGCGCGTCGTCCGTCATGAGCCAGGCATCGTGGGCAATTGCGCTTGCGAGCAGCTCGTCCAGCCGCGGCCGATCGCCGTCCATGCTGAAAACGCCCTCGGTGAGTACCAGGCAGTGACGGTGGCGTCGTCGCTCGCTTCGAAGCAGCTCGCCGGCTTGACCCACGTCGTTGTGCGCGAAGGTGAGGACGCGGCTACGCGCCAAGACCGTGCCGGCAAACAGACAGCTATGACAATGCTCGTCGATGATGATGAGGTCTTCCGGTCCGACCAACGCGGGTACCACGCCGATATTCGTGAGGTAGCCGCTGCCGAACACCACCGCATCCTCGGTCCCCTTAATATCCGCCAAGCGCTCCTCGAGCTCGCGATGCAGGGGATGGTTCCCCGATACGAAGCGCGATGCACCGGCTCCGGCGCCGAAATCCCGGGTGGCGCGGCAGGCGGCCTCGATTACTTCCGGATGCAGTGACAGGCCGAGATAGTCGTTGCACGCAAAAGAAATCAGCTCTTTGCCGCCGCGCAGGATCTTTCCGCCGTCCGACCTCGTGGTCGGCGACAGCGTCCGGCGCAGGTTCTCGCTCTGCAACTTCTCGAGCTTGCTTGCAGCGAAAGCTTCCAAAGATCGTTGTCTCAATACCGTGCTCCCAAACGAGCTTCAATCAAGCTAACCTATCCGCTGATGGGTAACGACAGTGATACCCGCGGATGACGAGTTGCATCAGTATATCGCTCTGACGACCGCTACGAGCAGGGCCGGATTCGTCGCAACCGCCGTGGCGGGACGCTGACGCGATGAGCCGGGCCGGATTCAGCTGCGCGCTTTCCGCGGACATCTGGCAGAGCAAGTATCGTTACCTCGACGGCGCCGTCCCGGAGGAGAGCGTCGCGGACTCTTGGACGAGGGTTGCGGGCGCGCTCAGCAAGCATGAGGCCCACCCCGAGATCTGGGAGAACCGATTCAGAGACATTCTGGACGCATTTCGATTTCTACCGGGCGGCCGGATACTGGCGGGCGCCGGCACGCATCACCGGACGACGCTTTGCAACTGCTTCGTGATGGGATTCATTCGTGACTCCATGGACGATATTTTCGAGCGGCTGAAGGAAAGCGCGCTGACCATGCAGTGGGGCGGCGGGATCGGTTGTGACTTCTCGACCCTGAGGCCGCGTGGATCGTTGGCGCTGCAGCGTAATACGACGGCTTCCGGGCCCGTATCGTTCATGACGATCTGGGACGCGACCTGCGCCGCGCTCATGTCCACGGGCTCGAGACGCGGTGCGATGATGGGCACTCTTCGCTGCGATCATCCGGACGTTCTGGAGTTCATCGACGCCAAGCGTGTGGCCGGCGAGCTCACGAACTTCAATTTGTCGTTGCAGATCACCGATGAATTCATGACGGCTCTATCGGAGAACGGGGAATGGCCCCTCTGTTTTCCGGATGCCAAAGTCTCGAAGACGGATTCGCGTCTGCTGCAATGGCCCGGGGCGGACCGAAAGATTCCGTGCCGGATCTTCGAAAGGGTTCCGGCTCGAGAGATCTGGGCGGCCACGATGAGCGCCGCCTACGATTCGGCGGAGCCCGGCGTGTTGTTCGTCGATCAGATCAACCGCCACAACAATCTCCACTATCGAGAGCACATAACGACGACCAACCCTTGTGGCGAGATACCTTTGCCGCCGTATGGCGCCTGCGTGCTCGGCTCCCTCAATCTGACCGCATTCGTCCGGTTCGCCTTCTCCAGGCAGGCCTCGCTGGATTTACCGGAGATCGAGCGTGTTGCGATGACGGCAACCCGGCTTCTGGACAACGTGGTGGATTGCTCCGGCTTCCCGCTCGCCGCACAGAAAGCACAGGCAGCCGGAGCCCGGCGCATCGGCGTGGGAATTACCGGTCTCGCCGATGCTTTGATCATGCTGGGCCACCGCTATGATACCGATGCGGCAAGAGAGATCGCCCGAAGTGTCGTCGAGCGCGTGCGCGACGCGGCTTACCTCGCTTCGACCCAGCTCGCGGAAGACAAGGGCAGCTTTCCTTACTTCGACAAAGACGCGTATCTCGACGGCGAGTACGTCAAGACCTTGCCCGTGTCCATCAGGGACGCCATCGCTCGGCGCGGAATTCGCAACAGCCATCTCCTGGCTATCGCACCGACGGGAACGATCAGCCTGCTGGCGAATAATATCTCTAGCGGGATCGAGCCGGTGTTCGCAATGCAAGGGCAACGAAGGATGGTGAATCGGTCCGGCGAGCTCGAGGTTCGAAAGGCCACGGACCATGCCTACCGGCTGTGGCGGGAATCCGCTGGCAGTGATGCCGCGTTGCCGTCGACGTTCGTCACGGCGAGGGAGATAACTCCGGACGCCCACCTTCAGATGCAGGCCGCGCTGCAACCGCTAGTCGACAACTCGATCTCCAAGACCATCAACGTCCCGGAGTCTATCTCGAAAGACGACTTCGAAACGATTTATCTCAAGGCTTACGAGTTGGGGCTCAAGGGTTGCACGGTCTTCCGTGACAATCCGGTGAGGGGGCGCATACTCTCGGATCAAAATGAAGCAATGATTCCCGGCTGCCCGGTTGTTGCTCCATGAGCTCGCCCACTCGATCGTTGCGCAGCGGCATGGGGATTCGCGTGCCGCGCATCGTTCTGTTCGTCTTCGGAGGCGTTTCCGAGCTCGAGTCGGAACCTGAGACGCCGGCGGCGGAGTTCAGGATCGCGATCGTCGGCCCGGCGATGAGCCTCGCGCTGGGGCTGTCGTTCTCCCTGCTCGGGGTGGGCCTGGCCGGCCCCGGCTTCGTCAACGAGCTCGGCACCGATCCCGGGGCGGCCATGGCCGAGCTCGGGCCGGCAGCGACACTGCTCCTGTGGCTCGGACCGGTGAACGTGGCGCTGGCGGTGTTCAATCTGGTTCCAGGATTCCCATTGGACGGCGGCCGCGTGCTTCGAGCGGCCCTATGGTATTCGGCGGCGATCTCAACTGCTGTTGACCCAAACGATGGTGACGCTACAGGTTGCGGACCTCATGCGAACGCGTTTCGAGCAGATTCAGGGCGACGTGCCGTTGCGCAGATTCATCGACGACAAATTGCTTCGAAGCGATCAAGTGTGCTGGCCGGTGCTTGAAGCAGATCGGCCGGTGGGTCTGATCAGTATCGAGTCGATCAGGGCTAAAGTCTCCGAGGACGCGAGCCGACTTTCCGTTGCCGACGCGATGGACGAATTAGGCGACGCGGTTCGGCCGGATCTGCGCGGCCGAGATGCGCTCAAATTTCTGCTCGCGTCCAAGCGCGATCCGATACCCGTAGTGGAGGCCGGCTATGTCGTCGGCTTGCTGCATCACGCCGATCTCATGCGATGGCTTGCGCTGCATCAGCTCGAAAACCAGCTGCGGATATGAGCTCGACCGGGAACGGAAACGACAGACACTCACGGGTCCGAGCTCGCGAGGCGTGAACGAATCCGTCCAGCGAGCTTTTCTCCCGAGAATGGTTGCTCCGTATCGACGCGTATCGTTCGAGCAAGCTCAGCCGGGTCGAGCTCATCGCGCGCGCCGATCTGATGGTCGAGCACGTCCAGATCGGCCTCGGACGCATCGAGTTGCCCGGCGAGCCTGGCCCGAATCCGGTCGCGTAGCGTCCTATCCGAAGCGATGCAGTCGAGAATCGCGAAGGGGACATCCAGCGCCTCAGCAAGCCTCGCGATACGCCGTCTCTGGTCGGCTTGCAAGAACGCCGCATCGAGGATGATGTTGAACCCCGCTCCGATGGCGGCTCGAGCATGGTGCTCGAGCGCGGCATAGGTCGAGGCTGTCCGCCGTTCCGAGTAGAGTCCAGCGCCCAGCTTCGAGCAGCTGCGTTGACGCTCTTCCAGACCGGCGAGCCTTTTCCTTTCCAGGTCACTGCGCAGCCGGATCGCGGGGAGCGCAGAGATCAACGCCGTGCTCACCGTCGTTTTGCCGCTTCCCGACAAGCCGTGAGTCATGACAATCGCCGGCCGCTTCGGCCCAAGAAGCTTGCTGGCCAACGCCAGGTAGGGTCGGGGCGACGAGCTGCCGCTTGCAGCATGATTTCGCATCGTTTTGATGGCGCGAACCTTGGCTCGAACGACGGCTCTATGCGCGAGGTAGCCGTCGAGAACCATCAACCCGTCATAGTCGCCGGTCACTTCCAGATAGCGGTTGAGGAACGCGCAGGCGAGATCGATGCGTTCATGCGCCATCAGGTCCATGGTGAGGAACGCCGCCTCGTCGATGACGTCGAGCCACCGAAGGCCGGGGTCGAACTCCAGGGCGTCGAACGGCAGGATATGCCCGTCGAAATAGACGAGGTTCTCGAGGTGCAGGTCGCCATGCCCCTCCTTGATCGCGCCGCCGCGTTTGCGTTGATCGAAGACTGGAGCTAGACGCTCTGCGAGCGAAACGAGGCCCCTGTAGAGCACGCTGTCGGGCGCGAGCGCATCGGGCAAGCAGGCCACGGTTTCATCGAGGTTCTTCACGATCGTCGCGACGACGCTTGCCGATGATCCGTACCGGGTCTCCGAGCCTGCGGCCGGCAAGCCGAGGTGAAAGCGGCCGATGAGCTCGCCGAGCTCTTCGATCTCACCGTCGAGGCCGACATGAGTCTTGAGATATTGGTCCAAGCGGGACTGCGACGGAAACTCGTGCATCTTCACGGCATATTCGATCGCAGGAAGCGTTCCGAGGTCGGGATGCTCGGGCGTGCCGCCTATGGGTATGACCTCGACGTAGAGCTCCGGCGCGAGGCGCCGATTAATCCGCAGCTCCTCCTCGCAGAAATGGCGGCGCTGGCTCAAGCTCGTGAAGTCGAGAAACGGCAGGCGCACGGGTTTCTTGATCTTGTAGGCGACCGCGCCCGTGAGCAGCACCCAGGAGATGTGAGTCTCGACGAGCCGGACGGACGATACGCCTGTTCCATGGACCTTGGGGTCCAGGAGCCGCTCGATGAGGAGCTCGGCGCTAGCTGCGTTCAGGCCGGCTCGCCTCCCATTGCAGCAAGAAGCTCGGCGGTTTTTTCGCGCATGAGATCGGTGTTGCTGCGACTTTCGACGTTGAGCCTCAGCAGCGGTTCGGTGTTCGACGCCCGAACGTTGAAACGCCAATCAACGAACGCGACGCTGAGCCCGTCGGCGTGCTCGACGGAAACGGCGCCGGCCGCGTATCGCCGCTCGATCCGATCCAGCACCGCAACGGCATCGCTCACTTTGCGGTTGATCTCGCCGCTCGCCGGAAACTTCGCCATTCTGTCGCGGACGAGACTGGAAAGCGGCAGATTGCGATCGCTCATGATCTCCGTGACCAGCAGCCAGGGAATCATTCCGCTGTCGGCGTAAGAGAAGTCTCTGAAATAGTGGTGGGCGCTCATCTCTCCGCCGTAGATTGCGTTGCTGTCGCGCATTTTTTCCTTGATGAAGGCATGCCCGGACTTGCTCTGAATCGCGCTACCGCCGTATTTCGCAACGATATCCAAGGTATTCCATGTCAGTCTGGGGTCGTGCACGATGCGCTCGCCGGGCGACTTCTGAAGAAATGCCTCCGCGAGCAGGCCCACGATGTAGTATCCCTCGACGAACTCGCCGAGCTCGTCGAAGAAAAAGCAACGATCGAAGTCTCCGTCCCAGGCCAAGCCGAGATCGGCGCCGTGCTCGAGGACCGGCTTCGCAGTGGCTTCCCGGTTTTCCTCCAGCATGGGGTTCGGCACGCCGTTGGGAAAGGAACCATCGGGCTCGTGATGAATCTTGACGAACTCGAAGGGCAGATGCGGCTCGAGCAGGTCGATGACCGGACCCGCGCCACCGTTGCCGGCGTTGACGACGATCTTCATCGGCCGTTGTCTGTCGAGATGGATGTACGACAGCAGGTGCTCGACGTAGGCCTGTCGAATGTCCAGTTGGTCGACGCTGCCGGTTCCCGCGGGCTTCGAAAAGTCGTTTCGCTCCGCCAACGCACGGATATCGGCGAGCCCCGTGTCGGCGCTGATCGGGCGTGCCTGCTCGCGGACGAATTTCATGCCGTTATAGTTCGGAGGATTGTGGCTGGCGGTGACCATGATTCCGCCGTCGAGGCCGGCGTGAGCGGTAGCAAAATAGACGAGCTCGGTTCCGCAGATGCCGATATCGAGCACGTCCACTCCGGAGTCATTGAGGCCCCTGACGAGCGCCGCGGTCAACGATGGGCTGGTCTTGCGAATATCGCGGCCCACCGCGACCTTACGCGGCTCGACGAAGGCCGAATAGGCGCGTCCGATTCGATAGGTGATGTCCTCGTCGAGGTCCTCGGGCACTCGGCCTCGCACATCGTAGGCCTTGAAGCAATTGATCGATGTCATAATCGCGGGTGGTAGTGGAAAGCGGGCAGTATACCTATACTTTGGCGCTCACGATGAGCTCGGTATCGTGCGCCGAGCCATCGATCAGGGCATGTCCTGCAATGCGATGAGCACTTCCAAGCTGTGGCTTCCGTACTGTCAGATGCAGACTGCGCCGAAGCCTGAGCGCGTCCTCGCGACGAGCGGGTCCAGGATCATGCTCGAGGGCGGCAGGAGCCTGATAGACGGCATCTCGTCTTGGTGGACGGCATGTCACGGCTACAATCATCCGGCGATCGCGGCGGCCGTGTCGTCGCAGCTCGAGCGGCTGCCCCATGTCATGCTGGGCGGCCTGGTTCACGACCAGGCCCTGCAACTCGCAGCGCGGCTCGCAAGCAAGCTTCCCGGCGATCTCGAGCACGTATTCTTCTCGGAGTCCGGTTCCGTGTCGGTCGAGATCGGATTGAAGATGGCGCTGCAATTCTCGATCAATCGCGGGCAGCGCGAACGCAGGCGATTCTTGAGCTTCCGGCATGCGTATCACGGCGATACCTTCGCCGCGATGTCCATCTGCGATCCCGAAGAAGGCATGCACCGGCTTTTTGGGGATCTCGTGTCCGGCCAGATCATCGTCGACTTGCCGCGGGACGAGGCCGAGCTCGCCGAGTTCGAGCGTATCGTCGTCGTGCACCGGCGGGAGCTCGCGGGCATAGTTCTCGAGCCTTTGGTTCAGGCCGCGGGGGGCATGAAGTTTCATGAGCCCGAAACGCTCGCGGCGATCGCCGCGATCGCGTCCCGCAATGGGGTGTTGCTGCTCTTGGATGAGATCGCGACGGGTTTTGGGCGCACCGGAACGCTGTTCGCCTGCGAGCAGGCCGACGTCGTGCCCGACATCATCATGCTGTCGAAAGCGCTCACGGGCGGCACCTTGCCTTTGGCCGCGACCGTCGCCACGGAGGAAGTCTACCGGGCGTTTCTTTCCGATTCCGCCGACAAGGCCTTGATGCACGGGCCGACGTACATGGGCAACGCGTTGGCATGCGCCGCCGCCAACGCCTCATTGTCGCTGTTCGATACCGAGCCGCGACTCGAGCAGGTCGCCGCCATCGAAGCGCGGCTCCTGGAGGGACTAGGCCAATGCAGAGCGCTGCGTGGTGTCCACGACGTCAGAGTGAAAGGTGCGATCGGCGTCGTTCAGCTCGACCGCGCGCCGGATCACGACGCACTGCGGGCGCAATTTCTGGCCGAAGGTGTGTGGCTGAGACCGCTTCAGGACGTCGTCTACCTCATGCCGCCGTTCACGATCGAAGACGACGAGCTCGAGGCGCTGATGGGGGCCGTTCGCCGCGTGGTAGCGCGATGGAGCGCAACGCCGCGCTAGGCGGCGACGCGATCAGAACATCTCGGAAGCGTCGGGCTGGCTCGCCGTGCCGCCATCGTATCGGTTCGGTATGAAGTCGCCCGTAACCATATCCCGGTAGGACAGGCCCGGGGGGACCATCGGATACACACTCGCTTCGGGGTCGATGATGACCTCGAGAAACGCGGGCCCCTCGAACGAGAGAAACTCCTCGATGACGGGCGCGACGTCGGCCTTGCGATCCAAGCGTTTCGCATAGCCGAAACCGTCGGCCTGAGCGGCTTTGACGAAGTCCTTCTTGCGCAGCGACTTATCGCTGCCCGAAAGCCGCCCCTTGAAGAACATTCGCTGCCATTGCATCACCATGCCGTCACCGTAATTGTTGAGAACCACGATCTTGACCGGCAAGTCATAAGTCGTGACCGTTTCGAGCTCACCGAGATTCATGCGGATGCTGGCGTCGCCGTCGAGGTCTATGACGAGCTTGTCGGGGCGAGCGAACTGGGCGCCGATAGCCGCCGGCAGCCCAAATCCCATCGTCCCCATGCTCCCGGACGTGAGCCATAGCCGCGGCTCGCGGAAGTCAAAGTACTGCGCGGCCCACATCTGATGCTGACCGACGCCGGTTGTAATGATCGCCTCGCCGCGAGTGATCTCGTTTATGGTTTCGATGACATAGTTGGGTTGAATCAAGGCGCTCCGCCGATCGTAGTTCAAGGTGTATGTCGCCTTGAGATCAGCGATCTCCTCGAGCCAGGCATCGTGCGGCGTCGACACGGCGTTTCGCCGGCCATAGGCAATCAGGTTTTCCAGCGCCCGTTGCAGCAGTCCGACGTAGTACCAATCCGCCGGCTTGACCTTGTGAATCTCGGACGGGTCGATATCGAAATGCAGTATCCGCTTGGCGCGAGGCGCGAATTTCGGCGGGTCACCAGCGACACGGTCGTCGAAACGGGCGCCGATGGCGATCAGCAGATCGCAGTCGTCCACGGCATAGTTGGCATACGCCGTGCCGTGCATTCCCAGCATGTGCATGCTCAACGAGTGTTTGGTATCGAAGCTTCCCAGCCCCATAAGGGTCATCGCCACGGGGATCTGGTAGTTGATCGCGAGCGTGCGCAGGGCATCGCTCGCCTGCGCGTTGATCACGCCGCCGCCGGCGTAAATCAGAGGCCGCTTGCTCTTGGCGAGCATGTCGAAGAATTCTTCGCAACGCGCCTCGCCCAACTCGTTCGACCGCATCATGCCCAGACGGTAGTGGTAGCCGGGCATGGACAACAGCCCTTCCCCCTGGAACGGTCCGACCCAGTTCTGCACGTCCTTGGGCACGTCGACGACAACCGGCCCGGGCCGCCCCGTTCTGGCGATGTCGAAGGCGGACCGCATGGTCGATTCCAAGCGCTCGGGCTCGGTGACCAGGAACACGTGCTTAGCGACCGAGCCCATGACGGCGCTCACCGGTGCCTCCTGAAACGCGTCGGTGCCGATGGCACCCGTGGCGACTTGGCCGCAGATGACGACGATCGGAATGGAGTCCGCCATGCAATCGCGGACCGGCGTCACGCTGTTCGTGGCTCCGGGACCGGAAGTGACGATTACGACTCCCACGCGACCGGTGGCTCGTGCGTAGCCGGAGGCCATGAACCCCGCGCCCTGCTCGTTCGCGGGAACGATCAGCGGCATCGGATCCCTGCCGTTCAGTTTATGGCGCTCGTTGTAGCGAAACACCGCGTCGTAGGTGGGTAAAATCGCGCCGCCGCTGTAGCCGAAGATCGTCTCGACGCCTTCGTCGGCCAACACTTGAACAATGGTATCGGCGCCGCTCATATGGGTGCCGGCGAGCGGATGGGATCGAGCCATCTTGGCGTGGATCTGCGAGTCCATGTCACTTACCGCCAGGGTATGCTGCGCCCCGATTCCTGAGGTGTTTCACCGAGCCGCCGAGAGCCTTTGACGACGTATTCTGCTAGCTGCCTTCCCGAGTGTTGACGAAAAGTTTGTGCATTGCAATAGTTGTTGGTCTACGCCAACATTAAGCCGCTCCCGAGACGGGGCGTATCCGCGGCCTCGAGCAGTTCCGATGCGACACATAATATCGATTTTGCTGCAGAACGAGGCCGGCGCGCTGGCCCGTGTCGCAAACCTGTTTTCGAGCCGGGGCTTCAATATCGAGAGCCTCAACGTGGCTCCGACCAACCACGAAACCGTTTCCCGGCTCACGCTCGTGACGACGGGATCGGACGAGATTATCGACCAGATTTCGAAGCAACTGGCGAAGCTCGTCGACGTCGTCAACATCGTCGATATGACCGACGACGACCATATCGAGCGGGAGCTGGCGTTATTCAAGCTTCAGGTCAGGCGTGCCAAGCGGGATAGGCTCGAAAAGCTGGTAAAGCAGTTCGGCGCGCGCATACTCGACGATCACGAGGGTCATTTTACGGTCGAGTTGATCGGAGGCCGGTCGGAGATCGATCGTTTCATGACCAAGGTCGGCGGCTCGGCGGACATTCTCACCGTCGTTCGCAGCGGCGCGATGGCCGTCGCGCGAGGAATGCCGATCCTCACGCCCACCTAGCCGCGACAGCCGCGTTTATTCTTCCGGGGGCGCAAGTGACAGCCGAACCTTCCAATGGGCAGCGTTTGCTTCAGGCACGGCGGGTCGTGTTGAAGATCGGCTCAGCTTTGCTCGTGGACCGCGGAAGCGGAACCCTGCACCGCGAATGGCTGGAGGGGCTGTGTGCCGACGTTACCGCGCTGCGCGAACGAGGTCAGGAAATCATCATTGTGTCGTCGGGCGCCGTCGCGCTCGGAATACGGCGGCTCGATATCGACTCCAGGCGCGCCCGCCTGCACGATCATCAGGCGGCAGCCGCCATCGGGCAGATACAACTCGCCCACGCCTACGAAGAGATGCTCGGGCGATTCGGGTTCACGGCCGCTCAAATACTCTTGACGCTCGATGACAGCGAGAGCCGGCGCCGTTATTTGAACGCGGCCAGCACTTTGTTTGCGCTGCTCAAGTACGGCGCGATCCCGGTCGTCAACGAGAACGATACCGTGGCGACCCAAGAGCTGCGCTACGGCGACAACGACCGGCTTGCCGCCCGTGTCGCGCAGATGGTCAGCGCCGATTGTCTGATATTGCTATCAGACGTCGACGGGCTCTACACCGCCGATCCGCAGCAGGATGCATCGGCTCGCCACGTTCCGGAAGTTCTGAAGCTGACCAAGAGCCATTGGGACATGGCGGGAGGACCGGGCTCGCGTGACGGGTCCGGCGGCATGCGCACCAAGCTCGACGCGGCGCGAATCGCAATGGGCGCCGGTTGCCAGATGATCATCACCTCGGGACGCGTGCTGCGCCCGATTCGCGCATTGCTGGATGGAGCTCGATCGACGTGGTTTCTTCCGGATTCGACGCCGAGGGCGGCTCGCAAACAGTGGATCGCCGGCACGCTGAAGCCAAAGGGCGCGGTATCGCTCGACCGGGGCGCGGCTACCGCACTTGCGAGCGGGCGAAGCCTGCTGCCGGCCGGCATCACTCGCGTGGAAGGGAGCTTCGAACGCGGTGACGCCGTTCGGGTGCTGGATTCCGACGGCAACGAGCTGGGCAGGGGGCTGATCGCGTATGCGGCCGATGAGGCGCGGGCGATCATCGGTAAGCGATCCACCGCGATCGTGGATATACTGGGTTATCGTGGTCGGGACGAAATGATCCATCGCGACGATTTGGTCCTCACGCAACAACAGACCGGACGAATATCTTGAGCCAGGCTCAGCAGGACATGGCCAACGATCTGCCGCATACGATGCAGCTGCTGGGCCGATCCGCCCGCGAAGCGTCGGCCGTCCTGGCTCGCAGTGATGCGGCGGCGAAGAACGCCGCGTTGAAGGAGGCCGCGGCGACCCTGCGTTCTCGGCAGGGCGAGATTCTTGCGGCCAACGCGCGCGATCTCGAACGCGCCAAGGCGCATCGCCCCGGGGCGGCGCTGCTCGATCGCCTGGCGTTGGACGCAAGTCGAATCGAAGCTATGGCACGCGGTCTCGAGGAGATCGCGGCTTTGAAAGACCCAGTGGGCGAGGTGATCGCCGAGTGGCAGCGTCCGAACGGGCTAAAGATTCAAAGGGTCAGAGTGCCGCTCGGTGTCATCGCGATCATCTACGAGAGCCGCCCCAACGTAACGGCGGACGCTGGAGGTCTCTGCCTCAAGAGCGGCAACGCTGTGATCCTGAGGGGAGGATCGGAGGCGGTTCGCTCCAACGAAATCATCCATGACTGCCTGCTGCGGGGTCTCGAAGCCGCCGGCCTGCCGCGGACCGCGATACAGCGCGTGCCGTCACAGGATCGCGAAGCCGTCGGCATACTCCTGCGGGACATGGCTCAATACATCGACGTCATCGTGCCGCGGGGAGGCAAGCGACTCATCGCTCGCGTTCAACAGGACGCGAGGGTACCGGTCATCGGCCATCTGGAAGGGGTCTGTCACACCTACATCCATCGGGCTGCGGAGCTCGCAATGGCGAAGCGCGTCTGCTTGAACGCGAAGATGCGGCGTACCGGCGTCTGCGGAGCGACCGAGACCATCCTCGTCGACGGCGACATCGCGGACTCCCATCTCGGGCCTATCGTCAAGGACCTATTGGATGCGGGCTGTGAGGTTCGCGGCGACGTGCGCACGCTCGCCTGTGATTCCCGAGTCAAGGCGGCGGCCGCGGATGACTGGGGCCGGGAATTTCTCGACGCGGTGGTGGCCGTACGGGTCGTTGCCGGCATCGATGAAGCCATGGCGCACATTCGCCGCTACGGTTCTGGGCACACGGAGGCCATCGTCACCGCGGACGACGAGGCAGCCGAGCGTTTCTTGAACGAGCTCGACAGCGCCATTCTCATGCACAACACCTCCACCCAGTTCGCGGACGGCGGAGAATTCGGTCTCGGCGCCGAGATCGGCATCGCCACGGGAAGGGTGCATGCGCGCGGACCCGTGGGCGCGGAGCAGCTCACGAGTTACAAATACGTGGTTCGTGGTGAGGGACAGATCCGAGCGTAAGCGGACGCGTTAGGCTCGTGTTCGCTCGACCGGCTCGAATACGAGCGTCGGACGGTCTCCTCGGCGGGAATAGAGATGCTCGCTGGCCATGTCGCGGAGCGCGCGGTCGCGCTCGCGTTCGGTTGAATACCAATGGAAGCGCTCCCAGTTCTTATCGATCAACGAGCTGAAAGTATCGCCCGGCGGAAGGCTGACCTTGATGCCGAAGAGGCGCTCGCGATCATGTCGGCGATTGAGATTGTGAGAGTGACATATTCTCATCGAACGGTCTCTATTGTGCGCGAGCGTCGGTGCTGCGAGCGTTTGAAAGCGGTGATCATAGCGAGCGCGGTCCCACGGGGGTAGCCGGCATTGTATCCCCGGGAATCAGGGCTTCTGAGAGCTGGGTCGCCCTCGGGCGCCATGACCGGCCTGCTACAATTCGATCCTAAATCAAGCTCGAAGCCGGCGGCGCCGTCGGCCGGCGCGATTGGCCATGGGTAGAGGTTGCGATAACGTGTCACGCATCGCTCAGACTGGAGAGTTCTTCGTCGTCGGTGGTCCGGTGCAGCCGGACCGTGCCTGCTACATCGAGCGACCTACTGACGAGATGCTCCGCCAGAGCATTCGGGATCAGCAATTCAGCTACGTCGTGGGCCCCAAGGCCAGCGGCAAGACGAGCTTGATGGCACGCACGATTCGCCGACTGCGCGCCGAGGGCCAATTGGCCGCAGTCGTCGATCTCACGCAAATAGGCGCACGCGGCGAGAGCGCCGAAGCCGGGCGCTGGTTCTACAGCATCGCCTATCGAATCGTCCGTGAGCTGAGGCTCAAGGTCGATCTGCAAACGTGGTGGCAAGACAAGAGCATCCTGATGAGCGAGCAGCGGCTCACGGAGTTCTTCTGGGAGATCGTGCTGGCGAACACCACCACGCCGGTGACTATCTTCTTCGACGAGGGAGAGCGCGCTTTGGAGTTGCCGTTCTCGCGCGAGCTTTTCGCGGCCCTGGGGGCCTGTTACGAAGGCCGGGCGACCGAGCCGGATTTCCTCAGGCTGAATTTCGTCGTGCTCGGCGTCGCGACCCCGCGCCAGCTCAGCCGCGGCCTCTCACTGCCGCTTTTCGAGGACGGGCGGGCGATCAGGCTTCAGGATTTCACCCTGGAAGAAACCCATCACCTGGCGCAGGGATTTGCGTCAGACGAGACCACAGCCAAGGATGCGCTCGCTCGCATTCACTACTGGGTCAAGGGACACCCTTATTTGACGCAAAAGATCGCGCGCGCGGCCGCCAGACGCAACGGCACCGTCGAAAACGTCGACGCCGTCGTGCGTGAGCGATTCTTGAGCCAGGGGGCTCGCGACGAGGAGCCCTTGCTGAATCATATCTGCTCACTGTTAACCGAACGCGGGACCGTGAATCGCCGCGCGCTCGCCGAGCTGGGGAAGGTGGGCAAGGGCACCACGATCGTCGCCGACCCCGATTCTCAAGTGCACGAATTTCTCAACTTGGCGGGCGTCGTCACGACCATCGGCGACGGCTATTTGACGTATCGAAATCGCCTCTTCAAGGAAGCGTTCACGAGCCATTGGATCGGCAGCGCGCTGCCGTTCGACTGGCGTGGCTCAGCGATCGCAACCGCGGTGCTCGCCGTGATGATCCTGGTTCCTCTCTGGTATACGCAGTACTTCCCACGCCCCTACATCGACACGCTGTCGACCGTCACCGACGATCTCGATCTCGCCTTGGAGACCCACGGCCGCTTGCGGCGTCTCCCCGGCTTTGCGGGCACTGCGGATGGCTTGCTGGCCGATGTCATGCGCCGCCGAAGCGAGTCGGCGCAAAGCTATTCCGAGATACTCGCGGCCGACGAAGTCCTGCGCGCCCTTCCGGCTCAGACGGAGCTCGCTGATGAGATCCTCGGGGCTTATTGGCTCAGGCGCGCGGGCGAAGCCGTGCACGGCGAGAGGCGGGACGAGGCTCTGGTGTACGCATCGCTCGCCAGCACGGGTCAAGCGGCGGCGGCGTCCGAGCTACTCAACGGCCTGATCGACGACGACTATCCCGCGTTGGCTCGGAGCTTCCGTTTCGCCGTGCGGCCGGCTCATTGGCGTGTGGATTGGTCGATGCAGGAGCTCACGGTCGTCGATGAAGCGCAGCGCGGACAGCGTATCAGCGTCAGCGACGACGCAGCGGTGAAGAGCACGGCGAGACTGACCGCTCTGCAGCATGTTCCCGTCAGCCGGGAGCTCGGCGTGGACGAGCCTGGATCAGCCGGCGCGTTTCTGTTCCAGATCGAGCTCGAGCACCCCGAGGAGCAGCAGATCATGATCAGCCTCGAAGCGCCGAGCGGCGCTCAAGTGAGCTTCCGCTTACCTCCGGGGGAGGCGGCCCGGCGGGAGATTCGCGTTACCGAACGCTCCGAGCTGTCGGCGCTCGCGGACGAGGAGCGCCGCGGTGTTTGGCGGTTGACCCTCGTCGATCAGGCGGAAGGATCCGTCGGCCGCTTGTCGCGCTGGGGGCTGCTGTTCGCCGAGGAGCTGCGAGGCTGGGAGGACGTTCCGGAGCAGGGACTCGATATCCCGGATCCCGTCCGCACGGACCAGATTGACGTGGAGCTCAGCGACGACGGCCGGTTCGGCGCGGCTCGGCCCTCACGTCCGGGGGCGGTCGGGACGCTGACGCTGTGGGACCTGACGACCGGAACGCCGTTGGGCGATATCCAGCTCGAGGCCGAGCCGAGCTTTCTCGCTTTCACTCGGGATGCACCGCGCCTGATCACGGTCGCGGGCTCGACCCTCAGGCTCTGGGACACCAACTCCGGAGGCTCGGTCTCGCGCATCGTTACGCAGACGGAATACGTTTCCGAGCCGGCCGTCGGTCTGGACGGTGAGTACATCGCGATCGCCGAGCGACTCGAGACCGGGGGTATCCTCTACAGCCTGTTGCGGGCCGCGGACGGCGAGCTGGTTTCGAGCGTTGAAGGAATTTCCGGTGTTCGTGACTGGCTGCTGGGGCCGCGGGCGCGATACCTGATCGTGGTCGGCCCCTCCCGTCTGGTGCGCGTGATGGATCCGCGTCGTGGCGAGATGCTCTATGATCTCCCTCACCAACGCGACACGGAGCGCATCCTGGCGTCGCCCCAAGGCGATCTCGTTCTGAGCGTCGATGCCGAGGGCGATATTTTTGTCTGGAACTTCGACGGCTCCGAAAACGGCGAGCTCGGCGGTAAGCGAGTCGGTACGACCGTGGATCCGCAAAGCGTCAGCGTGGCCGCTGACGGATCGACGATCGCCTATGAGGCGGCTCACGGACACGTCGTGGTTCGCAGCCTCATCAGCGACTCGATCCCGCTGAGCGCACGGATCCATCATGCCGATGACGGCTTGATGACGGCCGTATCGACGGACGGCCAGTCATTGTTGACGGGGAGCGGATCGCTGCTACAGCTATGGCAGACGAGCGATGTTGCGCCGAGCGCCATCGTCGACGACGGCATATCGGTCATGGCGTTGGACGCGTCTGGCCAGCTCGCCGCGCTCGGCTTTCGCGGAGGGCACGTGCAGTTGCGAACGACTGCGCAACTGCAGGAAGAAATCAATAGCGATCGTGGCATCGCCTATATCGGCCATCAAGGCGCGGTGGCGAGCATAGATGTCGACTCGGCCAACGGCGTAATCGCCAGCGGTGGGCGCGACGGATTGGTTCGCATCTGGAATTTGGCGAGCGGCGTTCCGACTGCGCCGTTCATGCGTCACCCCGAAGGACCGATTCGCGATTTGGAGCTCAGCGGCGATGGCCGTTGGCTGGCAAGCGCTGCCGAATACAGCGCCCGCGTCTGGGGCACGGCAGACGGCGCCCTCGCGCTGGAGGTGCCGGTCAACGGCACGGCGCTTTCGGTCGGCATCGCCCCGAACTCCTCGACGATCGCGGTCGGCGACAGTGCCGGAAACTTGTTCATCGCGCCGATAGCGAGCGCCGCGCGCGCACGCTCCGGCAGGGCGCAGGATGCCGTGACGGCATTGGCATTCACGCCGGACGGCGGGCGTCTCGCGACCGGCGACCGTTCCGGGCGCATACAGTTGTGGAACGCGTCGGCCGCGCGACCGATCGGCACTGCGCTGGTGCTGCCGCATCCGGTGCGTTGGATCGGCTTCAGCGCCGACGGCGAAGCCCTCATCGCGCAAACGGATCATTGGGTTCACCGCGTGGAGGTCGCGGCGGCGCGGCTCACCGTCACCGGCAGCCGGCTCACGCGCCTGAACGCGGCCACCGGCGCGGCCGTGCTGGGGTCCGCCGGCGAGGCGCTGAGGCTCGTCGGCGGCGGCGGTCTCGGGGCGGCCTATCTCGAAGAGGTCGACTGGCAGCAATCTTTCCAACGGCCTGGGGCGTTGAACGACGCCGTTCTCGAGCGCGACTGGCCCCGCCTGCTCGGCCTCGAGCTCAACGAGCTGGCCGCGATCACCGGGCAAAGCTACTAGCGGCCTGCCGCGTCCCAGGCGCCTTCCCATGAGGGCTTTCGCTCAAATCTGTGAACTGGCGACACGGCACGCGCGTCGAAGCGCGCTATCTTTGTTGTTGTCCGGCGTTATGTCACGAGTCCTTCAAGCCAGAGGCCAGGTGTGGGTCGAGATTTGCCTGTTGGGAGTCTGCCGAGCTCCAAGCAAACGGTCGTTGCAATCCTTGCGGCGACGATATTTTGCGCCTTGGTCGCCTGTATCGAGGAGCCGCCACCGCGTAGCTATGTGGAATTCATGGACGATCGTGTTGCCAGGGAAGGCACCCTCGTTCGCTGCAACGCGGTTCGCGATGCGACCGCGGACGACGCGGAGTGCATAAACGCTCGGCGCGCCGCCGCGACACTCGCGGCCAGAGCGGACGCCGCGCAGCGGGAGCAGCGCGAAGTCGAGTCGGAAAGCCGACGACTCGCGGCGCGGCAGTATCAAGAGGCCCAAGAGGCGGCGATGCGTCGCGCCGAGACCGCGGCGATCGAGGAGCAAGAGCTCGCCTACGAGGCCCAGTGGCATGATAGCGCCGCCACGAGCACGCCCGCCCCGGAGCTCGAATACATTACATTACCCCGGTCCGTGAATCCGCCGCTCACGGCCGTCACCCTTCCCCGGGGCGCGAAGCCCCTGGAGTACACTCCGCCGAAGCCGCGGCTCGAAGAGATCTCGCCGCCCGAAAGGCGCATGACACAATAGCAAGATCTCCGCGCAGCTCAGTCGGCGCCGTCGCCGAGCGGATAGGTGATCGCTTCCTCTGCCGGAACCTGTTGTGAGGCGGGCGGCGGCGTAGCTTGCGGCGATGAGCTTTCGGCCTGCACCAAGGTGAGCAGGAATCGCTGCGCCGCCGTTGGCGTCGAGGAACTCCTCGCGCGCAACGGTTCATCGGCGCCGCCTTGGGCATAGAAGCTTTGATTTGCCTCGGTGTCGATCGACAAGCGGGTCCCTTCCAAGGATGCACCCGCGAACAGACCTCGGCTGTCGGTGTAGATGTAGACTTCAGAGGTAAACGTCATGTCGGTCGCCGCGCGAGATGCGCGCCCCACGGGTCCGGCCGTCGCCGAAGCTTCTCCGCCGAGCGTGAACTTGCCGTCGTCGATATCGCGTACCGAGCGGGCGTTGCCGAAGACGAGAACGATATCGGCGGACTCGATGCCGATTTGAGCGCCGAAGCTGCCGCCCGTGAGGGTGATGAACGACGGGTTTGCCCAATCGCCGCTCTCCGTGCGTATGGTGACGACGCCTCTGCCGCGTCGGCCGCCGAAGATCAGGCCGGCGCGTATGGTGCGTGGGATGACCGCGATGCCTTGCGCGCCCTGAAGCAACCACGGCGGAATCGCCGTCTCAGGGTCGCTGCCCAGCTCCTGAATGACCGCACCGGCATTCGTAAGCCGAGCTTCCTCCATGGTCTGGGCGTGGCCGAGCCCGGCGATCAGTAGGCTCGTCAGCGCGAGCCCGAAGTGCGAACGGTACATCAAGATGTCCTCAAGAAAGTCGACGTGCCTCCAATGTTACTAGACATCGGCGGTGACGGCGCTGGCGGGCGGCATCGGGCATTCCAGAGTCGCCGCGACCGCACGAAACAGCTCGAGCTCCTCGATCCTGAGCTCGCGGTCGTGGCGAATACAGGCCAATACGCCCTTCAGCACGGCCCGTTTGGCCTTCGGCCGCGCGGCAGCCAGGCGAAGCAGCGCCGAGTCCAGAGTCCCGAGCGCGCGAGCCTCGCTGAGCGGGACGAATCGCGGCTCGGCCACGGCACCCCCCGTGTGCGTGACTGCGCTCATGCCGGCCTTGAAAGCCGCCAGCGCCGACCCGGCATCGTCGTGACCGAAAGCAGCGACGGCACGCAGCAAAGTCGAGAAAGCCTCGCCGACCGAGATGCGGCCCTGTCGGTGACCGATACCGATCTCGGCCGCCGGCGTCAGCCTCAGATAGCTCTCGAGGACGCGCACCAGCACGTAGTCGAACAAGTTCTCGGTTTCACTGAGCTCGCCGAGCCGGCGCAGGAGATCGGTGAGAAACTCGAGCTGCTCCGGCGGGCGAGCCCTCAGCGCGGGCATTGCCAGCTCCAAAACGGGAAGGCGAAAGCGGTCGTCGAGCGCGTCCAGCTCGGCGGCGAGAGCTCGGCAGCGGGACGTTCGGCTGCCGCCGAGCTTGAGGTCGAGAAACTCGAGTTGCCGCATCCGCGCCGAGCTTTCGCGACTCAGGCCCAAGGCCAGGATCAGCAGGAAGCTCACTTCCTTTGAATGCGCTGCATGCTCGATCTCTTCGGGAATGGATCGGCGCAGCGCGGCTGCGAAGGCCTGTGGCGCGATATGCCCGGCCTGCTCGAGTAGCTGCGCCGCGCTGACTTGGGCGGTCTCGTCGGCGAGTGAAGCTCGCGTCGCGCGCTCGACCGCGCGTAAAGACTCCTCCGCCTCGGCGACTTCACTCGCGGTGTAGTCTCCCGGCTCGAAAGTCGGATCCAGCAAATGGATCCGCTCATCCAGAGGTGGATGCGTCGCGAACCAACCGCGGAACACGAGAGAGCCTCGTGAGAACAACATGTGTGCGACTTCTTCGCCGTTGCGGGCCACCAGCTGGCCGGTATGGCCGCCGATTTTCTTCAATGCGCCGGCGAGCCCCGATACGTCGCGCGTGAACTGCACCGCGGAGGCGTCGGCGAGCGTCTCTCGTTGCCGGGAAACGCCGGCTTTGATCAAGCGGCTGAAGAACAAGCCGATCGAGCCGATGATGACCAGCATCGCGCCCAAGGCCATTGCAGCGACCATGGCGCCGCTGGATCGCCCTCTGCGTCTGACGCGCAGGCTGCGCAGCAGCCACTTCCCCATGAGCGAGAGCACGAGAATTCCAAACGAAAGCCCCATGAGTTGCTGGTTCAAGCGCATGTCGCCGTTGAGAATGTGACTGAACTCGTGAGCGACGACGCCCTGCAGCTCGGAGCGCGTCAAGCGCTCCAAAGCGCCCCGCGTCACCGCCACGGCTGCGTTGGCGGGATTCAGCCCGGCGGCGAATGCGTTGATGCCTTGCTCTTGCTCCAATACGAAGACCTCCGGCACCGGGATACCCGAAGCGATCGCCATCTCTTCGACGATATTCATCAGACGTCGCCGGAGAGGATCGTCGATTTTCCCGCTGAGCTCGGTGGCGCCGAGCAACCGCGCCACTTCGCCGCCGCCGCGCGAGAGCGATGCGCTCCGGTAAAGGCTCGCGAGCCCGATCAGTCCGGCCGTCAGCGCGGCGACCATGAGAAGCTCCAGGCCGTTGTCCGCAATCCAGGCCGAGAAGCTTCCGGCAACGGCGCCGCCAGGAGCGTAAGGCTGCCGATAGAGATTGATCACGAGCCCGGCCGCTATCGTGACCGCGGCCACGGTGCCCGCGACCGCGAGTAGAAACAGAATGATCAGAAGGCGAGTGGCGCGCCGGGATCGCTCTTGCTGCGTGAAGAAATCCACAGCAAGGCTTCAGTTCGGTTGCGAGTCGGGCACGTCAGCGAAACGCTACCTCGGGAACCTCGCGTTTTTTCTCTTCGCCAATGTCGAGAAACTCCGCGTGCTTGAATTGAAAGGTGTTCGCGACCATGTTGCCGGGAAAATTCTCACAGCCGTTGTTGTAGCTCATGACCGCGTCGTTGAACGCCTGTCTCGCAAAGGCGACCTTGTTTTCCGTCGAGGCGAGCTCCTCTTGAAACTGCAGCATGTTCTGATTGGCTTTCAGATCCGGATAGTTTTCGACCAGCGCGAAAAGGCGGCCCAGAGTGCCACCGAGAACCGCTTCGGCGCTGCCGAGCGTCTTGATGGCCTCGGCATTCGCCGGATCTGCGGCCGCTTGCCTGAGCCCGGATACGGCCGAGTTCCTGGCCTCGATGACGGCGTTCAAGGTCCCGCGCTCATGAGCCATATAGCCCTTGACTGCTTCGATCAGGTTTGGAATTAGATCGTATCGGCGCGTAAGCTGGACATCGATCTGCGCGAAGGCGTTGCGTACGCGGTTGCGAAGATTGACGAGGTTGTTATAGATGGAGATAGCCCAAATCACGATGGCCGCTAAGATGCCCAGCACTATCAAGATTTCCATGAGGACGCTCCTAGACAGAAGTGCGAGCGGGAGCATACGCCGTTGCGACGGCGCTAGACAACGAACGCGCTCCCGTCGAGCAGCTGTGATTGCGTGCGCGATGACGGCGATAGCCCCCGCAACGGGTTTGGCAGGTTGGGTGGGCGAAGCGCAGGACCTCATGGGAACGCGAGTCTCGGTTGAGCTCTGGCACGACGACGAGCGGCGCGGGCGTGAGCTCGTCGAAGCGGTGCTCGAGGAGTATCGGCGCATCGACGATCGCATGAGCACCTACAAGCCCGACAGCGAAATCTCCATGATCAACCGTCTCGCGGTCTCGCAAGCCGTGCCTGTGGGCCCTGAGCTGTTCGGCCTCATCAACCGGGCGCTGATGCTGTCGAGAGACAGTAACGGCGCTTTCGACATCACCTACGAGAGCGTCGGCTATCTCTATGATTTTCGCGCGCGCCGGCGTCCATCAGCCGCAGACTTGGCGGACCGCCTCGACGCGATCGATTATCGCAACGTGTTACTCGATCAGACTGCGAACACCATCGCATTTGCACTGCCGGCGGTGCGTATCAATCTCGGGGGCATAGCGAAGGGCTACGCCGTCGAAGCCGCCGCGGAGATCGTCCGTCGGGCCGGTGTGGGGCACGCGATTCTCAATGCCGGCGGGGATTCCAGAGTGCTCGGTGATCGGCGCGGCCGGCCGTGGATCGTCGGCATTCGCCATCCCCGATTGCCCGGTCAGGTGGTCACGCGCGTGCCTCTCGAAGGCGAGGCGATTTCCACCTCCGGCGACTACGAGCGTTTCTTCGAAGACGACGGAAGGCGTTACCACCACATCATCAATCCGATGACTGGAGAGCCGACGCAAGAGCTCATGAGCGTCACCGTCGTCGGTCCCGACGCAACTTCGACCGACGGGCTCTCCACGGCTGTGTTCGTCATGGGCGCGGAGCGCGGTCTCGCGCTCATCGAGACGCTGCCGGAGTACGAGGCGATCATCGTCGATGCCGACGGCGGCCTGATCTACTCGAGCGGCTTCACACCCTCCGAGGAATGAGCTCACCGGGCTTTACGAGCGTAAGACCCCGATGTCTTGTCGCCAAACGGCGACCCAATATTCTATTGCATAATCAAAGTCTTACGTTCCGGCTCCGCCGCCCTGTAGTCGCCGACCGACAAGGATGGGGCTTGGCGGCCCGCAGCTGCTTCGCTTACTCATTGATCTAAATAGGTTAATCGCCGCCGCCGCCGCTCGGCACGGTTCCTGCTGCCAGGAGCCCGGCGCGCGGCCGCTCACAAGAAAGATGAGACCTGGCTCATAGATCCCTTTCTCCGCTGGACATAAGGTTGTCCAGGGGTAGCGAGCCTTCACGTTCTCCGAGACTTTCCGCGCCCCGTCGCGCTCGGCGGCAGCGTGCGCGAGGCCGGCGCGTGGCCACGGAATCTAATGCTGTATGCGATTTGAGGACGAATGAGAATGCGAAGGCCGAGGGCGGTGGTGACGACGACGACAATGGTGACGGTAGCGTTGATGCTGCTGCTTGGAAACGGCACAGCCTCCGTGTCGGTGGCCGCTGAATTGACGGGCGCGCCGGCTCCGGACTTCGTGCTCAAGAGTCTGTCCGGCCAGAACATGCGCTTGTCGGAGCTGCGGGGCGAAGTCGTGTTGTTGAGTTTTTGGGCGACGTGGTGCGGTGAGTGCCGCGCCCAGCTCGCCGAGCTCGGTGCATGGTACGGGCGGTATCACGGCGCCGGTTTCGAGTTGCTCGCCATCAGCCTGGATCGCGATTGGTCCGACATCGGCGAGACGGCCGAAGCGTTGAGTCTGCCCTATCCGGTTCTTGCCGACGCGGATCTGACGGTCAGCAGGCTCTATGAGGTGACGTCGATGCCGGTGTCGATTCTGATCGATCGCGACGGCGTCGTTCGCGAAGTGATTCATGGCTTTCGGCGCGGCCGCGGGCAAAGTGACCTCGATCTCGTCAGGGAGTTGTTGAGGGAATGATGCCGGCCGTGCCGGCGGCAATGCGGGTAGGCCCGCAAGCAAGATCTGGAGCAGTTTATGCGAGGAAATAGCTACTTGACCCTACTGGCCGCGGTCGTGCTGAGCCCGGCGGCGATGGCACAGACCGACTCCGGTGACGCCTCGCTGCCGGAGTTCAACGCCTCGCAAGCGAGCACCGGCCGGGCCGGTGACGCCGCGGACTTCCGGACCTTGGATTCCGACATCCAAGACCTCAAGCAACTGGTGTTGGAGTTGAATCGAGATCTATTTCTGCTCGAAGAAGAGCTGCTGTTCCCGGCGAATACTCAAGTCGCGATATTCGTTTCGATGGACGTCGGTGATTTCTTCCAGCTCGATTCGGTGCAGATAAAGGTCGATGAGAAAGACGTATCCAACTATCTGTACACCGAGCGCGAAGTGAGTGCCCTGATTCGTGGAGGCGTGCACCAGATCTATCTTGGGAACCTCCGAGCCGGCGAGCACGAGCTCGTTGCGATTTTCACGGGGGAGGGTCCTCACGAAAGGGACTATCGCCGCGGCGCGACGATCGTCTTCGAGAAGGGGATTGGGCCCAAGTATATCGAGCTGACGATCTCCGATCGTGAGCAGGCGCTGCAGCCGGAGTTCGTGGTCAAGGAGTGGGAGTAGCCGGTGCAGATGCCACTCCGTCGCCGTTCTCTCGGTCTCGTCGTCGTTTGCGCCCTGAAGTTGAGCACATTCGGGGCCGCATACGGCCAAGCCGACGAGCATGCGTCGCCGGGCACGGTGCAGGATCTCGCCTACGGCAAGGTGCTGTTCCACTATTTTCAAGAGGACTACTTTGCGGCACTGACCCAATTGCTCACCGCGCAATCGCGCGACGAGTTTCAGCATCATGAGAACGACGCCGAGTTGTTGCTGGGCGGCCTGCATCTGTCCTACGGTCAGCATAGACGTGCCGGCGAAATCTTCGATCGTTTGCTGGCGGAGTCCGTGGATTCGACCGTGCATGACCGCGCGTGGTTTTTCCTCGCGAAGATCTGGTACCAGCGCGGCTACCTCGTCGAGTCCGAGCGCGCGCTGAGCCGGATCAGCGGCCATTTGCCCTCCGAGTTGGAGGCCGAACGCCACATTCTCCAAGCGCGCGTGCTCATGGATCAGCAGCGCTTCGAAGAAGCGCTGGCGTTGCTCAACGCCTGGAGCGCGCCTGCCGATGAATGGGTCGGCTACGCGAAATACAACATCGGCGTCGCGCTGGTTCGTCTGGATCGCATCGACGAGGGGGCCCGCGTGCTGGACGAAGTCGGCCAAATCGCCTCGGCGAGCGAGAACGTTCGGGGCTTGAGAGATAAGGCCAACGTCGCCCTGGGCTACGCTTGGCTTCAGGCCCGCAAGCCGGATCAGGCGCGCCCGTCACTGCAACGCGTGCGCCTGCACGGCCCATATTCCAACAAAGCCCTGCTCGGTGTCGGTTGGTCGGACGCGGAGCTCGGCGACTACCAGGCGGCGTTGACGCCGTGGCTGGAACTGCGGCAGCGAAACGTTCTCGACGCCGCCGTGCAGGAGTCGCTGCTCGCGGTTCCGTATGCATTCAGCCAGCTAGGAGCGAACAGCCAGGCGGCGGATTACTATTTGAGCGCGATTGAATCGTTCAACAACGAAATCGCGCGAATGGATGTCGCCATCGCCTCGGTGCACGAAGGGGTATTCGTCGACGACCTGCTCGCCAACCGGGCTACGGATGCCTCGGGCTGGTATTGGCGGCTCGATCAGATGCCGAATTCCATCGAGAGCCACTACCTCTACGAGCTCGTCGCATCTCACGAGTTTCAGGAAGGCCTGAAGAATTATCGCGATCTACTCTACATGCGCGAGAATCTCGATCGCTGGTCGGACAGCCTCGACGCGTTCGACGATATTCTGGACACGCGCCAGCGTGCCTACGTACAGCGGCTTCCGGTGATCGAGAGAAGCCTGGACGGCGTCGACCTGGGAGAGTTGGCATCGCGTCGCGTTGCCTACGAATCGCGGCTGATGGCGGTCGAGAGTGACGAGAACGTCTGGGCACTGGGCACGGAGGGCGAGCAGCAGGCTTCGCGCACGCTCGACGAGATGCAGAACAAGTTGGCGCTGCTCGGCGAGCATCCGGCGGCGGCGGAGCTTCGCGACAAGCATCGTTTTTTGAGGGGGGTTCTGTTGTGGAATCTCCATCGGGACTACAAAGCCCGGCTCTGGCAGGCGAAGAGGAATCTGCAGGTGCTCGAGCGGGACTTTCGTTCCGCTCAGAGGTCGTACCATCAGGTCGACCAGGCACGGGAAGAGTGGCCTGAGAAGTTCGCCGCGCTCAGCCGTCGGATCGGGGATCTCGCCCCCAGAGTCCGGACGCTCGAGGCCCGTCTTGGAACGGCTCTGGAGCAGCAGTCGCTGTACCTGAAAGCCCTGGCGAGGCGGGAGTTGCAGGCGCAACGTGACCGCTTGTCGACCTATCTCGTGCAGGCGCGGTTCGCACTGGCGTCGGTCTACGATCGCTCCACCGCCCTGTCCTCGAGTAGCGCGCCCGCGAATCGGACGCTCATCGAGGAGCTGCCGTGAGCGCCGCGTCTGCGCTGATCGCCGCCGTCGCAGCGGCCGCGCTCTGGCCGCCGTGGCCCTTCGGCCGCGATGCGGCCCGCGACCAGGAGCGGGCTCCGACGATCGAGGATCTCCCGGCACAGAGCATCGCCGTCGATACGCAGGCGCCGATCTCCGAGGCGCAAGCCAAGGCCATGGAAAGCTATCAGCTATTCATCGACTTGGCTGGAGACGATCCCGTGCTGCAGGCGGAGGCGATGCGCCGTCTCGCAGATTTGCAGCTCGAAACCAGCGAGCTCGAGCAACTGCAGCGGAATCTGGATTCGGTGCAGAATCAAGCGGCGGATGCGATCCAGCTCTATGAGGCTCTGCTGACGACCTATCCGGCCTATGAGAAGAACGACCTCGTGCTCTACCAGTTGGCGCGGGCGTATGAGCTGGGTGGCGATCCCGATCGCGCGCTGAGCACCTTGGATCACCTCGTCTTTGAGTACCCGGATACTCCGCATTTCGCCGAGGCGCAGTTCAGGCGCGGCGAGATCCTGTTCGTGCAACGCCGCTACTTCGATGCCGAGGCCGCCTATGCGGCGGTATTGAGCACCGCGGAGCCCCAGTTCCGCGAGCAGTCGCTGTACAAGCACGCATGGTCGCTGTTCAAGCAGCTCCAGCACCGCGAGAGTCTCGACTCCTTCTTCGAGCTTCTGGATCGGAAGCTGACGGACACGCAGGCATCGGCAGGCGCTTCCGTCGAGGAGCTCTACGATGCCATGGGCCGAGCCGACCAGGAGCTCGTCGACGATACGATTCGGGTGCTTTCGATCAATTTTTCCTATATCGACGGCCCTCGATCCGTAACCGAATATTTCGAGAGCACGGGCGTACCTCCGTACGCCTATGTCATCTACCAAAGCCTCGGATCTCTGTATCTGGAGAAGGAGCGATATCAGGATGCCGCGGCGGCATATCAAGCATTCGGCGAGCTCGACCCCCATCATCCCCGTGCGCCGTTGCTTCAGGCTCAAGTCATCGAGGCGTATCAGGCCGGCGGGTTCGCAGGTCTGGTGCTCGAAGCGAAACAGGTTTTCGTCGAGCGCTACGGGGCGAGCAGCCCGTATTGGGAAGCTTTCAGCTATGAGGATCAGCCGGAGATCACCGGGTATCTCCAGGCCAACCTCATGGACCTTGCAGCGTACTACCACGCGCAGGCGCAAGGCTCGGGAGATCCGGAAAGCTACGCACTCGCAGCGCGCTGGTACCGGGACTACCTCGCGGCGTTTCCGAACGACACGGGCTCCGCCCACACGAACTTTCTGCTTGCGGAGGTACTGTACGAAAGCGGCGACCATCTTTCCGCGGTCACGGAGTACGAGCGTACCGCCTACGCCTACCCCGATCACGCAGCAAGCGCCGAAGCCGGGTATGCGGCGCTGCTCGCTTACAGTGCCGTCGAGCCGGGTCTGAACGAATCCCAGCGTGAGCCGTGGCAGAGACGTCAGATAGACAGCGCCTTGCGCTTCGCGGCGACCTTCCCGCAGCATCCGGAGGCGGATGCCGTGCTGACGAACGCGGCCGAGAAACTATTTTCGTTCAATGAGTTATATCGTGCCAACGAGGTCGCGCGCGAGCTTCTGGCGCGGACTCCAGCGGCGGAAGCAGCATTGCAAAGAACTGCCTGGACCGTCGTTGCGCATTCGGAGTTCGAGCTTCAGAACTTTGCCGATGCCGAGGCGGCCTACCTGCGACTGATGGCGTTTCTGCCCGCGGACGATGCGCAGCGAAGCGAGATTACCGAGCGCATCGCGTCTTCGATATACCGTCAAGGCGAGCAACAGCGAAGCGCGGGAGACTATCTCGGATCCGTGGCGCACTTTCTGCGCGTGGCGGAAGCCGCGCCGGGCTCGCGTATCGCCGCGACGGCGCGCTACGACGCCGCCGCGGACCTGATGGCCTTGGAAGATTGGCCGCGGGCGGCGCAGGTGCTCGAGGATTTTCGCCGCGACTATCCGGAGCACGAGTATTCCGCGGACGTTACCGGGAAGCTCGCGGTCACGTATCTCAATTCGGGCAACTCGGTCAAAGCAGCGGCGGAATTCGAGCAGATTGCCGACGCCGATCCATCTGACGAAGTGCGCAAGGAAGCGCTATGGCGCGCGGCGGAGCTGTACCGGGAATCGGAGCTGCTCGGCGACGCGGCCGTGACCTTGGAGCGCTATGTCGAACGCTATCCGCGCCCGGCACCGATGGCCATTGAAGCCCAGCAGCAGCTCGTGGACCTTTCGGAGCAGTCGGACAACTACCCGGCGCGCATGCGTTGGCTGCGAGCGATCGTCGACACCGACGCAGGAGCCGGCGCGGGGCGCACGGACAGAACGCGCTTTCTCGCGGCGCACGCCGCGCTCGAGCTCGCCATGCCGTCCCGGGACGCGTTTACCGCCGTCAAGCTGGCTGCGCCCCTGCAACAGAGCCTGGAGCTAAAGAAACAGCGCATGGAAGACGCGCTCAGCGCCTTCGGCCGGGCCGTCGATTACGCTGTCGGCGACGTGACGACTGCCGCCACCTATGAGATCGCAGAGCTCTACAACCAGCTCAGCCGAGATCTCATGGACTCCGAGCGGCCTGCGGAGCTCAGCGAGCTGGAGCTCAGCCAATACGAAATCCTGCTCGAGGAGCAGGCGTTCCCGTTCGAGGAGCAGGCAATCGACGTGCACGAGGTGAATGCCGCGCGCACGGCCGACGGCGTCTACGACGACGCGGTGCGCGCGAGCCTCGATGCATTGGCCGCGCTCCTGCCCGTGCGTTATGCGAAAAACGAGCAAGGGGAGGTTTATGTTGCAACGATTCAATGACCCCCCGGATATCGGGTGGACGTCAGCGGCGGCTTACCGCGCCGCGCTGCTCGTGCTGGTGCTCGCCGCCAGCGCATGCTCGTCGCCGGGTCCCGTTCGTCCCGACTCGCCGAACGCGGGGGTGGGCGAGGGCGACGGCTTGGCGACCGTGGTTCCCGCACCCACGCAGGCGGCGTACGACCGCGCGCTGCAAGCGATGATCGAGGGCGATCTGGTCGAAGCGGAGCTCCAGCTCGAGCAGTTCGTGTTGGAGTACCCGGCTTTCGCGGGGCCTCACGTCAATCTTGCGATTCTCTACGCTCAAAGCGGCAGAAGCGACGAGGCGGAAGCGGCACTGGGGCGAGCGCTGGCGATCGATCCGGAGCATCCCGCCGCCAACAACCGGCTCGGCATGCTGCTGCGGCAACAGGGGCGCTTCGCCGAGGCGGAGGCCGCGTACCTCAACGCGCTCGAGGTCGACCCCGAGTATGCGCTGGCACATTTGAACCTGGCGATTCTGCTCGACCTCTATCTGCACCGGCCTAGCGAGGCCCTGACGCACTATCGGGCGTATCAGGATTCGCTGGCGGAACCCGACACCACCGTCGGGCTATGGATCATCGATTTGCAGCGCCGCCTCGGCGCCAGTGACAGTGAAGCGCGCGTCGCTCGAGGAGAGGAGCCATGATTTCCAAGGCCGGTTGCATCGTTTCCGGAATCGTTTCGTTGAGCTTCGGCGCGGCTTTCGCGCAGCCGCCTCAGGGCGGCGAGACCGCCGCGCCGACGTTGAGCTTCGAGGAGCTCGCGTCGCTGGAGCCCGCCGTCGACACGGCCAACCTGAGCCCGCGCGGGGATGCGCCGCAGGGCAGCGCTCCGACGTCGGTTGCTTCGAGCCGAGTCGTGGACTCGTTGGATCTGGGAACCACGTCAATAACCGGAAACCAGGAATTGCCTAAGGTTCTATATATCGTGCCCTGGAAGCAAGCGGATCTCGGTGATCTCGTCGGCCGTCCAGTGAACACCCTGCTCGACGAGGTGTTGGCGCCGGTGGATCCGGAAGTATTTGAACGTCAGCTGGGGTACTACGAAGCCCTGCACGCAAAGGATGAAGAGGAGTAAATCCAATGGAGCTCTATTCCACGATCGTGAGGTTCTTCCAGGAGGGTGGGGTGTTCATGTATCCCATCGTGCTCGTGTTCGCGCTGGGCTTGGCTATCGCGATCGAGCGGTGGCTGTACCTGACGATGACGACGGCGAAGAACAAGGCCCTGTGGAGCAAGATCACGCCCCATCTCAAGGCCGGGAATTTTTCCGCGGCGGCGCAGATGGCCAGCAAGTCGAAAGCGGCGATCGCGACCATCATGACCTACGGATTGAACCGCGTGCGCTCCGCGCGCCAGCGTGAGGATATCGAGAAGGCCATGGAGGAAAGCCTCATGGAGGTCGTCCCGCGGCTGGAGCGGCGCACGCACTATCTGGCGATTTTCGCCAATATCGCCACCTTGCTGGGCCTGTTGGGCACGATCATCGGCTTGATACGCGCGTTCACTGCGGTGTCGAACGCGAACCCCGCGGAAAAGGCGGACCTGTTGTCGGCCAGCATATCCGTCGCGATGAACACGACCGCATTCGGCCTGATGGTTGCGATTCCGTTGCTGCTGGTACATACGCTGCTGCAGACCAAGACGACGGAAATCGTCGACAGCCTCGAGATGGCGTCGGTGAAGTTTCTGAACTCCATTAGCGACCGCTCCGAAGCGAACGTGTAATCACGGGTTATAGCCAGCATGAGTCTTCGCCGCTCGAGAGGTCAACGCCATAAGGAAACCGTGGAGCTGAACATCACGGCTTTCATGAATCTCATGGTGATTTTGGTGCCGTTCTTGCTGATCACGGCCGTGTTTTCGCAGGTCGCGATACTGGAGCTGAATCTGCCCACGGGCGAGACCGGTCCAGTCGAGCCGACCGAGCCGGAGCTGTATCTCGAGATCACGGTTCGAGAGAGCGCCATCGCCGTCGGCGACCGCAACGCCGGCGTGCTGACCGTGATCGGCAAAGGCGCCGACGGTTACGATCTCGAGAAGCTCGGTGAGTATCTACAGCAGGTCAAGCAGAGATTTCCCGATAAGGCGGATGCGACCTTGTTGCTCGAGCCGGACATCTCCTATGAGACGCTGGTGGCCGTCATGGACACGGTGCGTCTCCACGAGAGACTCGATCCGAGCTCCAAGCGGGTGATCAGCTACGAGTTGTTTCCAGAGATTGCGATCGGAGATGCGCCTGCGCGCAACTAAGGGGGGGAGCACGAATGCGATCCAGCGGACGAGCAGCGCGCATGGAGCGGCACCACCAACGCCACAAGCGTACCGTGGCGCTCAACCTCGTGTCGCTCATGGATATTTTCACGATCCTCGTGTTCTTCCTCCTCGTCAACTCCAGCGAGGTGCAAACGCTGCCGAACGCCAAGGACATGTCCTTGCCCGAGTCCGTGGCGGAGCAGCGCCCGCGGGAGACGGTCGTGATCATGGTCACCGAGCAGGACTTGCTCGTGCAGGGCAGGGCCGTAGCTCGAATAGACGAGCTGATGGCTCAGGACGGTCTCATCATCCCGGAGCTCAAGGCCGCGCTCCAAGGCCAAGCCGAACGCCTGCTGCGTCAGGACGCTCAGGACGAGCCGGAGCAGTGGGAAGTGACGATCATGGGTGATCGAGAGGTGCCGTACAGCCTGCTCAAGCGCGTCATGGCTACCTGCACCGACGCCGACTACGGCCGTCTGTCGCTCGCCGTGCTGCAGAAAACTTCAGAGCTTCAGCTCGCGGCTGCGGCGGCCAACTAGGAGCTCGATCTCGTGAACGACGCCGTGGTCATCCATCGGATCTACGAGCTTCCCTGGTCCACCGGGGCGGAGCAGGAGCAGAAGTTTCGCCGCCTGGTGCTGCAATGCCTGGGGGCACTGCTACTGTTGAGCATCGTTTTTTCCGTGCTGCCGGTCGCGGAGCGGGATCCACTGGCGACTCAGGAGATTCCTCAACGATTCGCGCGGCTCGTGCTCGAGCGCGAACCGCCGCCGCCGCCGGTCATCGAGCAACAGCCCGAGCCGGAGCCGATCGTCGAGCCCGAGCCCGTCGTGGAGCAGACGGTGACGGAACCCGAGCCGGAGCCCGTGATCGAGCCGGAGCCGGAGCTGACGCCGCAACCCGACGTCACGGAGCAGGCACGGGAGCGCGCGGCCGTCGCCGGCTTACTGCCGTTCGCGCAGGATCTTGCGGCGCTCAGGAGCAACGACACGCTGGAGCGGCTCGGAACGAGCGATACGCTCGGCACGGTCGAGGGCGAGGCGCCGGTGGTCGAACGTTCGCTGATCACCTCGCGCGCCGGCTCCCGCAGCACCGGCATCAGAACGTCCGACCTGAGCCGGTCGACCGGCGGTGAGGAGCTTGCGGGCAGGACGACGACACAGATAGAAAGCCCGATAGAGGGCATCGGCCCCGCCGGAGGCGACGTCTCACGGTCCGGGGCGAGCTCGCGGCCCTCCCGCAGCCGCGAGGAGATCGAAATCGTGTTCGATCGCAACAAGGGCGCGATCTTCGCGCTTTACAACCGTGCGCTGCGCGAGAACCCAGCCCTCGTCGGCAAGGTCGTCCTGCGCCTCACGATCGAGCCCGGTGGCCGCGTGACGTTCTGCGAGATCGTGTCGTCGGAGCTCGGGGATCCCAGCCTCGAACAGAGACTGGTGCAGCGCGTGTTGCTGTTTCAGTTTGAAGCCAAGGACGTGGAACCGATCACGACCACGAAGCCGATAGATTTCTTCCCGGCTTGAGCGGGTCTAACCGTTTCGATCATCGGTGGCGTCTCGGCGCTTGTCGATCTCGCTGCAGGACGAGCCGAAAGCGAAACAGCTGTAGCACCGATGATGGCGCATCATGACGCGCTTGCCCAGGCTTTCGGCGAGCGTGGAGCCGAGGTCGTAGGACTCGTCGTCGTCGACCAGCGTGCAGGCGTATACGCGCATTCTGCCGGCTTTCTTGACGACCATCCTCGAGAACGCGCACATGAAGGCGCGGCGCGATTCCTCGGTCTGGTAAGTCGTCATGCAGTTTTCCGTGATGTACGGTACAGTGGGCCTGGCGCCCGGTGTCAGGAAGTCCGGAAACGGCACGATGGTGGTGCTCACAGGGAGCCCGTGCGTTTCGAGAAGCGCTCTATATTTCTCGTCCACGTCGACGCGGGTTTCGTGCTTCGACATCTGTCGCGCGATGGACACCTTGAATCCCAGGTCGAGCAGCGCACGCAGGCTCATCCACGATTTCTCGAAGCTGCCGGCGCCGCGTCCCGCATCGTGCCGAGCCTGGTCCGGGTAGTCGACGCTGATTCTGAATGCCACGGGGTAGGGCTGCGTGCGCAGCGTCTTGATCTGGTGGAGTCGCCTCAAAACGGGGTCCGTGCCGTTGGTCAGCACCAGACACGGCTTGCGCGCCGAGGCGTAGCGCAAGATGTTGACGAAATCCTTGACGATGAACGGCTCCCCGCCGGTGAACGAGAATTGCTCCACATCCAGGGAAATGGCTTCCTGGATGAGCGGCTCGATGTCCTCGAGCGTGATCCGCTCGAGCCGCCCGTCTCCGGGCTTGGAGCCTTCGAGACAGAAGGGGCAGGCGAGGTTGCATGCAGTGCCCGTGTGGAACCAGAGCTCGCGCAGCGCATGCGTTTGTATGTAACCCCGCGGCTCGCCATCCGGCGTGAGGTCGATTCGGCCAGCAGCGACGCTCATCGCTGCAGATCCTTGCGCGGCAACGGCGCGGCATAGTACCGCGGCGCGAGCCGCCGCGCGGGCACGCCGGCGGCATGCGCGAGCGCGAGCCAGCGGTTTGCGAAGCTCCGGCGCCACCAGCCGTCACGCTCCCAGCGTCGCGTCGCGACGCCTATCGGCAACCGCAGGGCCTCGAATCGCCCGCGCATTCTGAGTTTCCTGACGAGCATCGCGTCCTCGAACAATGGCTCATGAGCGAAGCCACCACAAGCGGCGTAGGCGTCGCGCCGGACGAACAAGCCCTGGTCGCCGTAAGGGATGCCGCCGAGCCGCGTGCGCAGCCGGATGAGCCCTTGAAGGATCGTCTTTTGCCAGCGCGGCGGCCCTTGGAACTTGAACTGAAAATAGCCGCCTTTGGCTCCGCCGGCGATAGCCGCGCCGATGGCCTCGAGACTCGAGGCTTCAGGCTCGGCGTCTGCGTGCAGGAACCACAATATGGTCGATCCGCAAGCTCCGGCGCCGAGGTCGAGCTGAGCGCCGCGGCAGGGTGTCGTCAGCAGCAATCGGCAGTCGTGCTCGCGGCACAAGGACTCGAGGCTTTCGTCCGCCTTGCCTGCGACGACGACGATCTCGGCAGGCTGCGCCGCCCAGGCGCGAACCGAACCGAGCAGGATGCCGAGGGCCGGGCTGTCGCTTAGAACCGGTATGACGATGGAAACGTCTCGCGTAGACATCACGCGCGCAACTGAAACCAGGCGTTCAACAGTTTTCTGACCATCGGCGTAAGGCGGGTTCGATTATAGCGGTCGGTCAGAAGCCGCAAGTATTCTGCATGCGTGGGATAGGGAAGAACGGTCTTCCCGAGGTCTCGCAGCGTGAGACGGTTGCTCATGGCTATGCACAGCGGCGCGATCAGATCGCCCGCGTTCTCTCCGACGATCGTCGCGCCCAGCAGCTCATCGGTCTTGCGCTTCGTCAGTACTTCGGCGAAGTGATCGACGTTGCCGGCCGCTCGACCTCTATCCAGCTCGGAAAAGTCCAGATGCTGGAGATCGAAATCGATGTCCGCGCGTTCGAGCTCGTCTTGTGTTTTCCCGATTTGAGCGACCTCGGGCGTGGTGAACGTGCAATGCGGGATCAGCAGCTTGCGAGTGCTCGCTGTCGGCGCGAACAGCGCGTTTTGGATCACGATGCGCGCTTGCGCGTCGGCGTGGTGGGTATATTGACGCGACGTGCAAACGTCGCCGGCCGCGAAAACTCGCGGCGCCGTGGTTCGCAGTCGATGGTCGACCTCGATCAAGCCGTCCGGCGTCAGCTCGACGCCGACGGTATCGAGCTCGAGCCCGCTCGTGTTCGCCCGTCGGCCCGCCGCGACGAGCACGCGCTCGGCGCCGACCTCGCCGTCGGCAAGCTTCAATACGGTCGAGGAGCCCCGGCGGCGGACCTCCACGAGCTTCGCGTTCAAATGTAGCGAGACGCCCGCACGCTGCAAGGCGCTCGCCACGGCGGCACTCGCGCCCGGCGATTCCGTCGGCAGCACCCGGCCGGCGCTATCGAGAAGGTGCATCTTCACGCCGAGCGCCGCCAAGGCCTGAGCGAGCTCGCAGCCCACCGGCCCGGCGCCGAGAATCGCGAGGGAGGCGGGCGCTCGCGGAATCTCGAAGACGGTCTCGTTCGTCAGCGGCTCGGCCGCGCTCAGTCCCGGGACGTCTGGGATATGTGGCCGCGCGCCGGTCGCGATGACGATGCGGCGAGCCGAAAGGCAAAGATCATGAACCTGCACGGTCGAGCGATCGAGAAACCGAGCGGTGCCGAGGAACACGTCGACGCCCGCACGCGTGTAGCGCTCGACGGAGTCGTGCTCCGCTATTGCCGCGCGGACCTCGCGCATCCAGCCGAAGGCTTCATCGAAGCCGGGGCGCTCGGGGTGGTGCCTGACGTACTCGAGCAGCGCCTTCGACGGCACGCAACCGACGTTCAGGCAGTCGCCGCCCATCGCGCGGTGCTCGACCAGCGCCACGCGGGCGCCGAGACCTGCGGCGCCGAGGGCACAGATGAGCCCGGCCGGTCCGGCGCCGATGACGACCATGTGGTAGCGAGGCCTGGGCGCCGGATTGCCGTAGGACGGCGGAAACGTCAGCGTCCGCCAACGCGCGTCGTGAGCGGCGCCGGGGTAAGCGCCGGCGAAAGCGCTGCCGATCACGGCAAGCCTCCGGGCGACTCGGGCTTCAGCCGCCGCCGCAGGACCGCCGTCGCGCGGCGGGCGATCAATACGGTCAGCACCGCCGTCGCCGCGAGCCCGCCGAGCACCAAGACCCGGCCCGCGGCGCCAGTTTGAACCTCGCCGCCGGTGATTTGTGTGAGGTCGTTTGCCACAGTTCCGATGTAAACGTAGAGCACGGTCGCTGGCAGCATTCCCATCCATGAGGCGAGCACATAGTGCTCGAGGCGCACGGCGGTCAACGCCAGGCCGTAGTTCAGCAGATTAAACGGAAACAGCGGCGACAGACGAGCGAGGATCACGATCGCGAATCCGGAACGGCGCGTTGCCCTGTCCAGGGCTTGAAAAACCTCGTGCCGTTCGAGGCGCCGTTCGATCCAATTTCTGGCGAGGTAGCGCCCGATGAGAAAAGCGGCGGTGGCGCCGAGCGTGCTGCCCGCGGAGACCAGGACCACGCCGAGCGGCAGGCCGAAGACGAAACCCGCCGCGAGCGTCAGTATCGATCCCGGCATCACGAGCACGGTGGCGACGACATAGGCGGCGACGAATAGTAGCCAAGCCAGCCCGCGGTACGCGCGGATCCACTCCACGCCGAGCGCAAGCGCTTCCGCCAAGGGCAGCCAGATGAGACAGGTCGTGACGACCGCGAGCAAGGCGGCAAGCGCGAGCGGTCGCCGCCATCTCATGACGCGGAAGGCGTTGCGCAAGGCGCGCGCTCGAGGACCCAGCGGCGCAGCGCCTGACGAGCCGGCCGCGAATCGCCGGTCAGCGCGTCGGCGGCTCGCAGCAGATCGTCGAGAGTATCGACGTCATGCCTTTGGGCGAGCGTCGCGACGCTCCAGCACTGTTGCACGAGCAGCGCCCTGAGGGCCTCGGCCAACCGGTCGCTGCTCCACGGGAGCTTCCCCAGGGCCGGCCACGGGCGCCGTGATCCCATCACCACGACGCCGCCGTCTCCGGCGGGGCCGAGAACCGCGTCGTCGCGTTCGAGAGCCGCCGCGGCTGCGTGCAGGTAGCGATCATCCATCTGCGGGCAGTCGGATCCGATATATAGCGCCCGTTGCATACCGTTGCGTCGCAGCGCCTCGTCCACGTGGCTGATGCGCTCCCCAAGTGAGCGGCCACGCTGCAAGACGACGTTCAGGTCATCGCCCAACTCCGATTCGAGCCACTGCGCATCCTGCTTCTCGGCGGCGGCGAGCACGCGGTCGCCGGGCCAGGCCCGAAGGTCCTCGAGCGCGCAACAAAGGAGATGCGCTGCCGCGTCCGAGCTCGCGTCGCCGAGCTGCACCGCAAGCCGGCGCTTCGCTGTCGCCGGCGCCTTGAAAAACAGCACCAGGCAGACCGAGGCGGGTGAATGGTGAACGCTTTCTGTCTGCGGCATGTCCATTGAGACCCGGGCTGCGTGACCGTTGTTACGTTTCGGCCCCGCCAATCGGCGCTCCGGCGCCCCCGCCGGGCCCGCCGCTCGGCGGGATTATGGAAAAAAGGCCGGCTGAGCGCACGCTTCCGAGCCACGGAATAACGTGAACGTGTCCATGGTAGGCTGTATGTGGGCTCTGTAAACTGTTAGCATTTTCACGGCGAACGAGCTCTTTATCGGCTATGTCCGACAAGAAGTACACCAGCATCAACCGCGAGAAGGCTGCCGGCCGCGTCGAGTTCCGCAGCGGCAAAGCCGTCTGGCAATGGGCCGGGGAACAGGGCGAGAGCACCTCGATCCTGCTGAAGCGTCTCGAGAACCCGGAGCTGGAGCTCGAGCGGACCCGCCGGATGGCCGTGGCAAAAAAGAAGCTTGCTGCGCCCAGCAAGGCGGCCGGTAAGCCCGCGGCGCGCGAAAGGCCTAAGCCGGGCTCCGCAGAGCCGCTCGACTTCGATACCGACGACACTAGCGCCGGCCCCGGGCATTCCGGCTTCGATCCCTACAACAACGGCTGACGACTTCCTCATATCCACTCGTGGGCGGCGCGTGATCGTTCACCGCCGGACGCTGGCGCCTGCCTGAAGCCTTCCACCACCGCGGCAGGCACGCGGGGGCCGGTTTCTGGGGCCGACGCGGTGTTCAGCCCCGCCCGATCGGCATTCGTGCGTGGACGTCGCGGCCCCTCCAAAAATGTCATTTCGCCGGCTGTTCCGCCCCATGCTTGTGCAAGACTTGCCTCAATATGGTGCACGTCGCCGCGAATACGTGCTGGCACTCCCCAGCTAACACGCTGAATTTAAAAAGAGTTACGAACTGGCACGGATGCTGCACTGTGCTCGCGTGGCATGACAAACACTATTCAGGAGGATGACGGTCATGAAACTTAGGCTTGGACCGATTTTAGGAATGTTGGGCTTGGCCCCAGCGGTCTCGATGGCGCAATTCTCGGGCAACGTCGGCTATATGAGCGACTACATCTTCCGGGGTGTGTTTCAAGAAGACTCGTCGGCCATGGGCGGGCTCGATTACGAGCACGACAGCGGATTCTACATCGGCACCTGGGCCGCGGACGTCGGCGACGGACTGGAAACGGACCTGTACTTCGGCTATGGCGGCAGTTCCGGGGACTTCAGCTACAGCATCGGCTTCACCGGGTATTTTTACACGGACGATTTCGATGACACCTACCAGGAAATCAATCTCGGTGTCGGCTGGGCGGGCTTGAGCTTGGATTTCGCCGCGGGCGAGTGGGACGGATTCGGCGCCTCGCAGGATTACACGTTCACGTCGCTCGGTTACGAGTTCCCGGCCGGCTTCTATATCACTCTCGGAAGCTGGGGCGATGACTTCGACGGTGACTACGCGGAGCTCGGCTACGGCTTCTCGTGGGAAGAGATCGATTTCTCGATCGCCTGGGTAAACAGCAGCGACTTTTTCGTCAGCGAAGACACATTCGCCGACAACGCGCTTACATTCTCCATCAGCAAGTCGTTCGCGATAGGAGAGTAAGGCGGCATATCTAGGAGGGCAGTAAAAATGAAACTCATAACAGCGGTGATCAAGCCCTTCAAGCTCGAAGACGTCCGCCAGGCCCTGGCAGAAGCCGGGGTACAGGGCATGACGGTAACCGAGGTGAAGGGATTTGGTCGCCAAAAAGGTCACACAGAGCTCTACAGGGGGGCGGAGTACTCCGTGGATTTCGTGCCGAAAACGAAAATCGAGGCGGCAGTAACCGATGACCTGTTGGACGCAGCCGTAGAGGCCATCACCGGAGCCGCCGCCACGGGGTCTATCGGCGACGGTAAGGTCTTCGTGTCTGAGCTGCTGCAGGCTATTCGCATAAGAACCGGTGAAGCCGGCGATCAGGCGCTATAGGGCGGGAGGAGTAAAGCAAAATGGATATCTTAGAACTCAGCTACGCACTCGATACGTTCTACTTCCTCGTGATGGGAGCGCTCGTGATGTGGATGGCTGCGGGCTTCACGATGCTCGAGGCGGGTTTGGTGCGGGCGAAAAATACCGCAGAAATCCTGACGAAGAACGTGGGGCTCTATTCGATCGCTTGCATCATGTACATGATCTGCGGCTACGGCATCATGTATGGAGATGGTAACGGCGTCATCCCGGGAATCAGCATGCTGACTTCCGCCGATAACGCCACCGCCGACGTGCTCGCCGGCGGCGACGATGCTCCATATTATTCGAGCCTGTCGGACTTCTTCTTTCAGGTCGTGTTCGTGGCAACCGCGATGTCGATCGTGTCCGGCGCCGTCGCCGAGCGCATGAAGCTGTTCTCGTTCTTGTTGTTCGCCGTCGTCCTGACCGGAGTGATCTATCCCGTGCAGGGCTACTGGAAATGGGGCGGCGGCTGGCTCAACGAGGCCGGCTTTCTGGACTTCGCGGGCTCAGGCGTCGTGCATTTGTGCGGCGGCGCAGCGGCATTGGCCGGAGTGCTCCTGCTCGGCGCGCGCAAGGGTAAATACGGCCCGGGCGGCGAGGTTCGGGCGATTCCCGGCGCCAACCTGCCGTTGTCGGCCCTCGGCACGCTGATCCTCTGGCTGGGGTGGTTCGGCTTCAACGGGGGCTCCGAGCTCAAGATCGCCAACGTCGAGGAAGCGAACGCGGTGTCGCTGGTCATCGTCAACACCAACATGGCGGCAGCCGGCGGACTGGTCGCGGCGCTGCTGTTGGCGCGCGCCTGGTTCGGCAAGGCCGATTTGACGATGGCGTTGAACGGCGCGCTCGCGGGTCTGGTGGCGATCACGGCGGAGCCGCTCACCCCCACACCGGTGCTCGCGACGATCATCGGAGCGATCGGTGGCCTGATTGTGGTTCCGTCCATCGTTTTCCTCGACAAGGCCCTGAAGATCGACGATCCGGTCGGCGCAATCTCCGTGCACGGCGTCGTCGGTATGTGGGGTCTATTGGCCGTGTGCCTGTCCAATCCCGATTCTTCGATCGGCGCACAGCTGCTCGGTCTGGCAACGATCTTCGCGTGGGTGTTTCTGACGAGCTTCGTGGTCTGGCTGATCATCAAGGTCATCATCGGGATCCGAGTATCCGAAGAGGAAGAATACGAAGGGGTCGATATCGGCGAGTGTGGGCTCGAGGCTTACCCCGAGTTCGCTCCCAAACCCGAATAGAGCCCGAGGGCTCATAAGACGGAGCGCCGCGTGCCGAAAGGCACGCGGCGTTTCCTTTACTGGGACGAGACCTGCTCCAGCCTCATGCGCGCGTCGGCGGCGAGCTCATCCATGAGCCGCCGGATCTCGTCGGGTCGTACCCACGGATGCGGCTCGCCGGGTCGCCGGTTCTTGAGCAGCTCCGCGCGCGCGAACAGATCGGGAGCGCCGGAAGGAGCGATATCGTAGTGATTGACGATCTGCACCTGGATGTCCGGGAGCGCCTTGATCCGCTCACAGTCGGCGATGAACTCGCGAATGATGGCCGGATCCTCGGACCGCAACGCGGTGCCGCCGTGGAAGTAGGCTTCATAGCGCGTGCCGTTGTCGTAAACGGGGAAGCGCATTGACGTTGTGCCCGGCGTATGCCCGGGAGTGATCTCGAAGTGGATGGTCTGATCGCCGAGCGTGAGCGTGTCGCCTTCCTCGATGACGATATCCCTGGGCGGGGCGTACTCGCCCAGATCCTCCTCGATCAACTTCCAATCTTCTTCCGCCGCGCCCCACTGCGCGTCGAGGATGTCTTTCAACGCCACCGCGCCCATGTAGTGATCGCGGTGCCCCTGGAGGATCAGGACATATCGGATGTCCGCCGGATCCAGGCCGACCTTGCGGATGTTGCCGAGCAGATATTCGGTGTAGCCGGGCAGATCCCACATCGTATCGATGAGTATGAGGCCCTCGCTCGTGGTCATGACGTGGGCCGCCACCTCGCCCTGGCCGACGAAATACAGATTGTCGAAGATCTGAAACGGCTCGCGCGCCATCTGCGACAGGTCGTTTCTGGGGCTGACACGGCTCGCCTCATACGGCGGGTCGTACTGCGAGGCGGCGACACCGGCCCACAGCAGCAGGCTGAGGCCCGTTAGCATGGTCAGTTTTCGTTGTGTGTGCATGTTTTTTCTACTCTTGAATAAGGTTCTAGTCGTCGTCGATTTCGCGGATTAGTCTGTCGTTTTCATCCCAATCATAGCGGATCGGGCGCCCGTTCTCGTCGATGAATCGCAGCGCCTGCTGGAACATGCCTTGCGGAGCCGAGCCCGCGGGCACGGTGGCTTCAATGATAAATAGTTGATCTCCATGCAGATAGATGCCCGCATAGGTTCTCGACCGATCCGCGTTGGTGATCTGCAGCTGATGGCCCGGGACGCGGTCGACGTGGTGCCAGGCGTCATAGGTCACTTCCCCGCCTCGCTGACGAAACTGCCAGGCGGCGTAGTCGACCGAGGCCAGCTTGTCGATTCTCCAATATTCGTAGTTGGTGGGTGAGTCCGCCTCGGTCGTGTTCGTGCGCGCCTCATGAATTGCTCTGGCGTCGCTGTAGTCGATTACGGTGACCGAGTAGTGACGTCCATCGAGGTCGATGGAATGAACCCGCCCCGGGAATACGGCGCCGTACTCCGAATCCCAGCTGATCTTGCGAACTTCGGGCTCGCCAGGGAAGATCGTTCTGAACCGGTCTTCATCGCTGACATATTCAGCCCAGGACTGCGCCATCGTGGCGCCGATCGGAGCTGTCGCGCCCACACCGAGAGCCAACACGGAAAGCGTCCAGCGTCTTGCCATCTCATCCCCCCAAATCTCTAGCAGCTTTGGCGCGGATTCTAGCAAAGAGTTCCAGGACCGGCGTCAGGCGTGCTCCATGCCCGGCGCTTCCTCGACGAGCCGGCCGGCCTCGATGCGCATGTAGCGGTTGAAATGCGCGCCGTTGACGGCGAGGTGAGTGGCGCAGACCAGCTGACTGCCGCGCGCGATGATCTGGTTGAGCTCCCGGGATACCAGCTCCAGGTTTCTCGGATCCAGGCCCTCCCACGGCTCGTCCAGCAGCAGCACTCTCGGTGAGCGCACGACGGCGCGGGCGATCAGAACTCGGCGGAATTGGCCGTAAGACAATGCCTTGACGTTCCGCTCCGCCAGCGCCTGCAGATCGAAGGTTTCCAAAAGCTCTTCGACGGTGCGCTTTTCCTCGGGCTTGAGGCGTCGGGTCTGGCCGATGCTCGAATCGAAGCCCGAGGCGATGCATTGACGCACGTTGGTCGGGTACCAATAGCCGGCTTGGAGCTCGGGTGAAACCCAGGCAACCTGCTTGCGAAGCGACCAAACGTTCTCGGGGTTCGCGATACCCGGATAGCGCAGCGACCCCCCTTTGGCCGGGCGTAGCTGTCCGTGGAGAAGTCGAAGAAACGTGCTCTTGCCGGCGCCGTTCGGCCCCGTCAGCTGCCAATGCTCGCCCTCTCGTAATGTCCAGCTGACGTCGGCGAGCGCGCGGCGATGGTCCAACCACACGTCGGCGTGCTCGATCACGATGAGGGCCGGGGTGTCGCCCGCCGAGTTGCGCTTCGCAGGCGGCGTTTCTTTCAGCGGCGATGGAGCCGGCGTGAGCATCGCGACCGTCGACGGCGCCCGCGCCTCGGCTGGAACGGGCCCGCGCTCGACGATACGGCCGTGCTCCAGGCGCAGCATGGTGTTCAGCGATGACGGTAGCCCCACGGGCTCGTGAAACGAGCAGATGATTGTCGTCTGCCGGCTGAGCTGGTCGATCGTCTCGTCGAGCGCGCGGCGAGAACGCGGATCGAGACCCGCCGCGGGCTCGTCCAGGATCAGCACGGTCGGCTTGAACGCCAGCCCGCGCGCGATCAATACTCGCCGCTGCTCGCCGCGTGAAAGCTCGAGAAACGGCCGCTCCGCAAGATGCAGGAGCTTCAGTTGTCTTAACAGCCCGCGAGCGCGGATCCGGTCCGCCGCATTCGTTTGGCGCCGCGGCACGTCCGTTCTCGCCAGACCCGACATCACCACGTCGACGGCATCGAAGTTCCATCCCAGGCGCGTGTACCGATCTTGCAGCTCGTGGCCGACGAGCGTGATTCTCCCGAGTGCTTCGATGGCGTCGGTCTGCGGCTCGCCGCCGAAGCGGTAGCGGCGTTTCCCTGCACCCGGCGCCGGCCAAAGCGTACCGGCAAGCAACCTCAGAAAACTCGTCTTGCCGCTGCCGTTGGGCCCTATGACGGCCCAGTGCTCACCGAGCCGCAACTCCCAATTGAGGTCGTGCAGCACCGTCTGTCCGGCAAGCGCGACGTCCACGTGCTCCAGCGTGATCAGCGGTTGGTCGGTGATGCTTGCGAGGGCCGGCGAGCCCGGGGTTGAGTCGGTCATCGCGGCCATTATACCGGCGCCGGTCGGCAGCCACCTGCGGTTCTCAGGGTTGGACAGTCGCGGCGGCGCTCGCGAGCCGCTCGGCGGAGAACGCTGCGTTCTCGCTGTAGTAGCGCACGAACCGCCGGGGCTCTGCGGCATCGTAGACCTTGAGGTTCTCCGCCCAACGAAACCCTATGCTCTGATAGTTGAGCTCGACGCGAACCTCCAAGGCCGTGCGCGCCTCGCCGAGCGGTATTCGGTAGCCGATGAGATCCCCGGGTGCCGCGAAATCCTCGTCCGCGGAGGCGTCGCCGTGGACGGCGATATCGACGGCAGCCGTGGCTTTGTCGAAACCGCGAGGCAACAGGCGATTGTCCTTGACGTAGCCTACGCCGCTCAGCAGGCCGGTCGTGACGCGGCCGTGCTGATCGACCATGATCGGCTCGAAGATCTGCACCTGGCTCGAGTCCGAAATCTCCAAATGATGCGGCTCGAAGCGCGCGGCGTCGTCGTCGTTGTCGTTGCCGACGATGGATCCGTCGCTGCGCATCGCGCCGGACTCGAAAATTACGCCGCCCCGGGCATCGCTGACGGTGACGTGCAGCCAGGCGCGCCGTGACGGGTAGGCGGTGGGCAGCTTGTGGCCCGCGAGGTTCTCGACGCTGACGGCGAACTCCAGCGTATCGCCCGAGACGCGCATCGCGCCTATCGAGATGCGGGCGCTCTGCGATCCGAGAAATTCACGCGCCTGCTGGGCCGCTGCCGTAAGCTCCTGCGGAAGCGCCGTGACCCCGAGCTCGGCGCGATACTTGTTGAGCATGCGCAACATGAACGCGTTGGCGCCACGGAATGCGTGCTGCGAAAAGCCGGGGCGCGGCACGCCGAGCACAGAGCTGATAGGCGTGTCCTGCGGCAGCTCCGGCATATGACAATCCTGGCAGCTTTGCGTCGACCGAAAGTCGCTGTGCTGCCATTCCTGATACGGCATTTGCTCCGCGAGCTCGCCGATTACCTCGCCATTGTCGCCGAGGGCCTGCGTATACAGCGTATGACAGGTTGCGCAGAACTCCGATTCCTTGAGATGGTCCGCCTGAGTCGGCACGAACTGAGCTGCGGAACGCATGAGCTCGCGATGTCCGAATGCGACGTCGTGCGGCCCGTAGATTTGCCGCTGTTGCGGCGGCGCTAGGGTGTCGATCCGGAAGCCGCCGTCGAAGCTGTCGTGCTCGCCGAAATTGTCGCTGCGAACCTGGTGGCATACCGTGCAGGAGACGCCGTCCAACGCCAGCCCGTCGGCGAGACTCTCGAACACCCGCCCTTGTCCGCCGGTGGCCGCGGCGCTGAAGCGCGCCATGGGCATGTGACAAGTCGAGCACTTGTCCTCGATGGCAGCTTGCGCTTGCGGGTGATCGAGGATCTCGCGTCTGACGCCGGCCTGCCAATACGGGTCGCGGGCGGCGTTGGCCATCATCGACGCGCGCCAAGCGTAACCGATCGAGACGTCCTCGCCCGCCGGACTCGTGAGGTTGCTGTGACACGCGATGCATTCCGACGATGCGGCGAACAGCGCGACGCCTGCTGCCGGCGCGTCAACGGTTTGCGCGGCGGCGTTGGCGCACAATAGCGTAGCCCAGATCGCCGAGGTCGGCGCCGCGGCGCGCATCACCAGCCCTCCGTCAGGCCGCCGTCGAACCAATCCCAAAGCAGGTAGAACACGAGCTGCTTGTCTCTGACCGAGGTGTCGGTGACAGGAACGCGAACTCCGAAGTTCGCCATGACGTGTTGGCGGACATTGAGGGTGACCTGAAACTGCGGCACGAGATCCCATTGGGCAGCACCGCCGCCGCTCAAGGTCTTCGCCCCGAGCACTTCGACGATCGGTGTCCAGGCGCGACCGAAGCGTCCCCCGCTGGTCCAGGTTCTGCCGAAGGCAGCCCTGAGCACGAGCTCCTCGTCGAAACCGGACTCGACTGGGAGCTCCAGCTTGCCTTGGAACTGGACGAACGAATCTTGTGGCAGCAGCTTCGCGTACAACAGATAGGGCTCGAGCACGGCGGTGCCTTTGCCGAAGCCGCGGTCCTCGTCTCCGGTTGGGAGCACCAGCTCGCCACCTATGCTCAAGATCGATTGCGTCTCGAGGCTGTGACGTATGGCGTGTTTCAAGGCGAGGGTCAGGTCGCCGATGCCGGATTCCGTGCCGGCGGGCTCCCCGAGATCCGCGCGGGTCCAGGGTAGGCTGATCTCGATCTGGCTGCGCGGGCCGAAGCGTTGTTCCCAGGTGAAGCGCTGCGTGATCGCGTCGGCGCCCTCGGTGTCGATGGAGGTTCGAACGATGGCCTCGTCCTCGGGGAAGGCCTTTTCCGTGAACAGTGCTTTGGGAACGTTGAGCTCGCCGCGCGGCCAGTTCGTGTCCGCGCACTGGGTCCGCACATGGTCCAGGGTCCGCTGAATCTCGTCATCCGACAAGGCTTCGCCGAAAGCCGGCATCTTGCGGTCGAAGCCTCGAGCAGGCCCGCCTTCGTGAATGACGGCGAGCCAGTCGGAATCGGGCTCGCGCGCGGCGAAGTCGCAGTCGGTGAAATCGGGGACCGCCAGCTCGAAGCCGAGCTGACTGGCTGTCAAGCCGCGACCGTCGGCGCCGTGACAGGCGGCGCAGGCGGCTTCATAGAGATCATCGCCGTCGGTGCCGAATGACGTTGTGATGCTCGCCTGGGGCGGCTGTCCGTTCGTTTGCGATACCGCCAGCGCGATGCAGGAAAAAAAGGCGGCAATGAATCCATTCCGCAGAGATACGATCCGCTGGCTAGGCATGCGCCGGGCTTGCGATGTTCATTGCGCGGATAGTCTAGCATCGTCGCCTGACCCCGGTTATTGCGGAATGCCGTAGTGTGGAGGCGAAGCGCTATCAGGTCAGCCGTGACCACGGGAGCAGATAGTCGAGATCGCCGACCATGCCGTGCACGGCCGAGATGCGATAGACCTGTTCGAGATTCCGTCGTGTCAAGACGTCTCTCGGAGGACCGTCGGCAATGACCTCGCCCTCACAGAGAAGCACCAGGCGATCCGGGTATCGCATCGCGAGGCTCAGGTCGTGAAGCACGGCCAGTACGCCGGTGCCCAGGCGCGCAGTATCTCGCAGGATCTCCATGACGTGCAACTGGTGATACGGATCCAGGCCTGCAACGGGCTCGTCGGCGAGCAGCAGCGGCGCTTCGACCGCTAGCGCCCGGGCGAGCAGCACCCGGGTTCGCTCACCGCCCGAGAGCACCGTGACATTGCGGTCCGCGAGAACGTCCGCGTCGACGGCGTGCATCGCCTTGTCGACCGCACGCATGCTGGATTCCGCCGGCGGGGAGAATCCGTTGTGGTGAGGATAGCGGCCGAGCGTGACGACCGATCGTGAGGTCAACGGCCACTCGATTCTTCGGTCCTGCGGCAGATAGGCCAGCGCCCGCGCGCGTTGTCTGCCGCTCATGCGCGAAATCGGCCGGCCGTCGAGCAGCACGCGACCGGCATCCTGCTTTTGCACGCCGACCGCCACCCGCAGCAGCGTCGACTTGCCGGCGCCGTTGGGTCCAACCAGCCCCACGAGCTCGCCCGGCCGCAGCGTCAACGATACGCGATCGAGTATCGGCCGGGTCGGCCCCGCTACGCTGATCGCCTCGATCTCGAGATTCATCCCGGCCCTAAGAGATATACGCGGTCTTGCTGCGCGTCACCAGATAGAAGAAAAACGGAACTCCGATCAAAGCCGTTACGACGCCGAGCCTGAGCTCGCTTTGCGTCGCAATCACGCGCACGAGCACGTCGGCGGTCAACAGCAGCGCCGCGCCCCCGAGCGCGCTTGCCGGCAGCAGGCGGCTCGGCTGATAGCCGACGAGGGGGCGCAACAGATGCGGCACGACCAGGCCGACGAAGCCGATGACGCCGCTGACCGCCGTCGCCGCGCCGACGCTGCCGGCGGTGCCCAGCGTGACCAGCCAGCGCAACCGTGACATGTCGATACCGAGGCTGATGGCGGTCTCCGCGCCGAGGCTCAGCGCGTCCAGCGGTCGTGCGCTCAGCGCCAGCAGGCTCCAGCCGACGACGGTGAACGGAAGCATCAGCCACAAGTGCGTCATGCTGCGGTCGGTGATCGATCCGAGCAGCCAAAAGACGATCTCCAAGGAAGCGAATGGATTTGGCGACAAAGAAAGTGCCAACGACGTCAACGCTCCGCAGAGGCTCGATATGGCAACGCCCGCAAGAATCAAAGTCAAGGAGCGGCCCGCATGGGCAAGCGATTGCAGGATCAGCACCGCGATCAGCGACGCGGCGATTGCGAACAGTGGCAGGGTCAGCGGGTAACGCAACGACAAGCCGGTATAGATGGCGATGACCGCGCCGAGGGCAGAGGCATTGGAAACGCCGATGATGCCGGGCTCCGCGAGCGGATTGCGCAGATAACCCTGCAAGCTCGCGCCTGACAGCGCCAGGCTCGCGCCGATCAGCGTCCCCAGCAAGGCTCTCGGTAGCCTGATCTCCCAGAGTATCAGCGAGACCGTGCTCGTCTCGCCGGATCGCAGCACGGCGATCAATTCGCCGAGACCGATCCCTGAAGGGCCGACCAGCAGCGAGCAAGCGAAAGCGAGCAGCGTCGCCAAGCTCAGACCGGCAAGTAGGCTCGGGTAAGACCACGCTCTCACCACCGCGGCTCTTGCCGCGATTCGACGAGCGCCTCGCGGGCGCCGCGCAGCTGCTCGAGCGCGTCGAGACTGTGCGGACCGCCGCATAGCCATGCGCTGTCCGGAATGTCTATCTTTGGGGTGTGCTGTAACACCGCGCGAACCGCCGGGTGACGGTGCTGCTCCGAAGCCAACGCGGGTGGATCGTCCCAAGCGTAGCCCAGATCGACCAGGTCTGGCGCGAGCAGCAATAAGGTCTCCACGCTGATGCGATTCGAAGATTCGAACCCGAGCCTGTCGCCGGACGTCGATAAGCCGGCGCGGTGAACGATGTCGGCGAGCAGGCCGGTTTGCCCCGTCGTCCAGCCGTTGGCGTCGTAGTTGACGAACAACGGCCGCGGTCCGTCGCCGCCATAGGTCAAGCGGCCGAGCTCTTGCTCGAAGTGCCGGGTCAGCGCTTCAGCTCTAGAGGGCTCCTGCAAGACCTCCCCGAGATGCGCGATGCTCGCGATGACGTCCGTGAGCTGCTCGGCCATGGGCAGCTCGACGACGGCATAACCCAGGCGCCGCAGCACCGCCACGGTCGGGCGAAAGCCGAAGGCCCCTGTCACGATGAGGTCGGGGTTCAGCGACAGCACCTCCTCGGCGATGCCGTGGTTGAGATGCAGCTCGCCGATCTCATGCGCGATCGCCGAGGTTCTGGGATCGGCGGCGATGAACGACAAGGACGCGATGCGCGAGCGACGCGCAATCCGCCACACGAGCTGGTCGGTGCAGACGTTCATCGAAACGATGCGTTGCGGCGGCGACGCCGCAAACGCAGAAAGCGAAGCGGTTGCGAGCAATGCGACGCCCGCGATGCGAGCGACCATCGATATCGACGAGAGCCGTGCGGCGCGTGCCGTCGAGGCTCCGCGTATTGCGATTGGGTCCGCGGCGTCCACCGATACACCTCCAGTTCTTCGAGACTGGCGGCTGTCGGGTGAATGCGGCGGTTTTTCCTAAAGCGATCGCATATCGCACACCGACAGCGCTGCCGGTGTCGCCACTGCGGTGTGACCGCTCCGATGAGGTGGCCCGCCCCCCGGATGGACGACTCGACGGCAGGTCTCCTGGCTTGCGGCTCGCTGCTCGGCCCTTCGCCTTCCCAGGCGCAAACGCCCAGTGGCAGAGATTGAACGGCGAGCTAGCCGCATACAGTTGCGGGTACAGCCACGGCTTTGAGCGGTCGACGCTTGAACCGTGTTCCCTTTCAAACCCCGAAGGGGTACCGTCACGATTGACTATAGACGGCGCTATCGGCGCCAGCAAGTATGACGATTGGAACCTATCTCATGGTCCGACATGGCCGCGACAGCGGCTTTGCGGGACGCCCGACGAGCAGCGCGGCCGCTCGGTGCCGTTAGCTGATGAACGCCTTGCTGCCGACGGTGGCGGATGTCGAAGAAGCTGACGCGCGGCTTTCCGATTGGTTGATAGCCACGCCGGTGCTCGAGAGCGAGACCCTCAACGCGCGCGTCGGATGTCGCGTGCTCGTCAAGGCCGAATCCCTGCAGCACGGCGGCAGTTTCAAGATCCGCGGCGCTCTTCATCGCCTGCTTCGCTTGAGTCGCACGGAACGGGAAGCAGGCGTGGTCGCTTCTTCTTCCGGCAACCATGCGCAGGGAGTCGCGATGGCGGCAAAGTGGCTCGACGTCCCGGCCACGATCGTAATGCCGCGGGACGCGCCGAAGATCAAACAATTCAACACGCGCGCGCTGGGAGCCGAGATCGTCCTATATGATCGCTACAAGGAGGATCGTGAGCGGATAGCCGCGAGCATCGCCGAGGAGCGCGGCGCGGCTCTGGTGCCCGCATTCGATCATGCCGACATCATTGCGGGCCAGGGCACCGTCGGCTTGGAGCTCGCGGCGTTCGCGCGCCGCCGGCGTCTGCCGCTCGACGGTTTGTTCGTGCCCTGCGGCGGTGGAGGATTGGTTGCCGGGTCGGGCACCGCCGTGACTGCCGCGTTTCCGGAATGCCGGGTCTATGCCGTCGAGCCGCAAGCCTATAACGATACCGCGCTGTCGCTGGCCGCCGGCACCCGGCAAGTGATCCTGAATCACGCCAAGACGACATGCGACGCGCTCATGACGCCGTCGCCCGGCGCGATCACGTTCGCCATCAATCGCGAGCTCCTCACCGCCGCGCTCCCCGTCACCGATGCTCAGGTCGCGCACGCGATGGCGTTTGCGGCACGCTACTTGAAGCTCGCGCTGGAGCCGTCCGGCGCGACCGCATTGGCGGCGGTTCTGGCCGGCGTTCCGCCGGACCACGTCTGTATCGGCGTGGTACTGAGCGGCGCCAACGTCGATCGCGATCTGTTTGTGAGATCGCTGAACGACTATCCGGATCCATGACGGCCGGCGCCCACAAGACCACGTTGCGCGAGCTCGAGCCGCTTGGCGCCTACGAGCGATTCGACGCTGAGCCCGTGTTGCTAACGGGCTTGCAGGCGCTGGTGAGGTTACTGCTGTTGCAGAGTCGCCGGGATCGCGCTGCCGGCTTGCGCACGGCGGGTTTCGTTTCGGGATACCGCGGCTCTCCGCTCGGCGGGCTCGATCGAGAGCTGTGGCGCGCGGGCAAGCAGCTCGGCTCGGCGAATATTCACTTCGAGCCCGGCCTCAACGAGGAGCTTGCCGCCACGTCGGTTTGGGGGTCGCAGCAAGCCGGTCTCTTCGGCGATGCTCGCTTCGACGGAGTATTCAGCTTGTGGTACGGCAAGGGCCCCGGAGTCGATCGTTCCGGCGATGCGTTCAAGCATGGGAATGCCGCAGGCTCGGCGCGCTACGGCGGAGTGCTCGTAGCGGCTGGAGACGATCACGCCTGCAAGTCTTCGACGCTGCCGCAGCAAAGCGAGTACAGCTTCATCGACGCGATGATGCCCGTGTTGAACCCGGCGGACGTGCGCGAGCTCATCGAGCTCGGCCTCGCCGGCTTCGCGTTGTCTCGCTTCAGCGGCTGTTGGGTCGGTTTCAAGGTCATTCAGGAAACCGCGGACGCCTCACAGACGGTAAGGCTCACCGATGCGGGCTCGACGTTCATCACGCCGGATCTGGAGCTCCCGGAGGATGGACTCAACATTCGCTGGCCCGATCCGCCGTTGGCGCAGGAGCGGCGGCTGCATACTCACAAATTGGCCGCGGCGCTGGCATTCGCGAAAGCGAATCGGCTGAACCGTGTCGTCATCGAGCCGAAGCAACCTCGTCTCGGCATAGTCGCGACGGGTAAGGCCTACTGTGACGTCATGGAAGCCTTGAGCATGCTCGGCATGGAGCATGACCACGCCGCCGAGATCGGACTGCGCGTTTTCAAGCTTGGAATGAGCTGGCCGCTCGAGCCGGAAGGATTGAAGGGTTTTGCCGCGGGGCTCGAGGAGATTCTCGTCGTCGAGGAGAAGCGCGGCGTCGTCGAGGCTCAGATCAAGGAGCAGCTGTACGATTGGCCTGCTACGCGCAGGCCGCTCGTCATCGGAAAGTGCGATGAGCACGGCGTGCCGATGCTGCCCTCAACGGGCGAGCTCGGCGCGGGCCTTGTGGCCCGTGTGATGGGTGCGCGCCTCGAGCGGCTGTCGACCGACGCCCGGCTTGCCGAGCGCGTTGCCGCTCTCATCAAGGACACGGAGCGCGCGGAGCGCCTGATTCCGGGCAACCCGGGGCGCTTACCGCATTTTTGCTCGGGCTGCCCTCACAACACGTCGACCCGTGTTCCCGATGGAAGCCGCGCAATTGCGGGCATCGGCTGTCATTTCATGGCCTCGTGGATGGGGAGGCAAACCCATACGTTCACGCAGATGGGCGCCGAAGGCGCCACATGGATCGGGCAAGCTCGCTTTGTCGGGACCGAGCACGTATTTCAGAACCTCGGTGACGGCACATATACGCACTCCGGCGTGCTCGCGATTCGGGCCGCGGTCGCGGCTCGAGTCAACATCACCTACAAGATCCTATACAACGGTGCCGTGGCGATGACGGGCGGTCAGCCGATCGAGGGTGGATATTCGCCCGCTCAAATAGCGCAACAGCTGCTTGCGGAGGGCGTCGGCCGGGTCGTCATCGTTACCGATCACCCGGGTGGGTATGCCGATCGCGCCGGGCTGCCGCCGGCCGTCGGCGTCTTCCCCCGTGAAGAATTGGATAGGGTGCAGCGTGAGCTGCGCAAGCACCGCGGCGTGTCGGCCCTGATCTACGATCAGACCTGCGCCGCAGAGCTGCGGCGTCGCCGCAAGCAACATCTGCTGCCCGAGCCGGCGCAGCGCGTCGTCATCAACGAGGATGTCTGCGAGGGCTGCGGCGATTGCAACGACAAGTCGAATTGTCTCGCCGTGAGGCCATTGGAGACCGAGCTCGGGCGCAAGCGTACGATCGATCAATCCGCCTGCAACCGCGACTTCAGTTGCCTGCAGGGGTTCTGTCCGAGCTTCGTTACCGTGTCCAACTCGAAGCCGCGCCGGCGGCTCCGGGATGACGGTGCCGTGCCGCCCGAACCCGCGGCGGCGCCGTGTGCCGTCCCATACAACGTGCTCGTCGCCGGTATCGGCGGAACCGGTGTCGTCACCGCGAGCAAGCTCATCGCTCTAGCGGCCCATCTCGAGCGGAAGGCCGTAAGGGGCCTTGATCAAACCGGCCTGGCGCAAAAATTCGGCGCGGTCTTGTCGCACGTTCGAATCGCGGATAGCGACTCGGCCCTGCATGGCGCTCGCATCCCAGAGCACGCAGCCGACGTGCTGCTCGGCTGTGATTTGATGGTTGCCGCCGGCGAAGCGTCGGTGACCCGGCTGTCCAAAGCGCGCTCCACGGTCGTCGCAAACACAAACGAGGAGTTGCCGCCGGAGTTCATCCACGATCGCGATATCGAGTACCCGTTGCAGAGTCTCCTGGCTACGCTGCATGAGGCGGCCGGTGCCGGCGCGGTTCACGCGGTCGACGCGACGGGCGTCGCGCAGGCTCTGCTCGACGACGCGCTGGCCGCGAACATCCTGCTGCTCGGCGTGGCATTGCAACACGGCCTGCTGCCGGTATCCGCCGCGGCACTCGAGCGCGCCATAGAGGTGCTCGGCATCGACGTGCCCCGCAACCGTCGCGCGCTGCTGCTCGGGAGGCAGATCGCCTGGAATTCGGTTGCGGCGCCGGCAGCGTCGAGCGGCAAGCCGGGGAGGGCGCCACGGTTCGATTCACTCGGAGACATCGTCGAACACCGCAAAGGGCTGTTGGGGGACTACCAGAACGCCGTCTATGCGGCGCGCTACGAGCATTGGGTCGACCGTGTTCGGCGGCGAGAAACAGGGGTCCGGCCGGGTAGCGTCGAGTTGTCGAAAGCGGTCGCTCGAGCGTATTTCAAGCTGCTGGCCTACAAGGATGAATACGAGGTCGCCCGCCTGTTTACCCAGGCCGGCTTTCTCGAACGTCTCAAGGACGAGTTCGAGGGTGATCTGAGGCTGACGTTTCACATGGCTCCGCCGCTACTGGCGGGCACGGATACGGCCACCGGGCTGCCGAGAAAACACGCTTTCGGTGGCTGGATACTGCCGTTGTTGCGGATGCTCGCAGGGCTTCGATTCCTTCGCGGCGGCCCTCTGGATATTTTCGGCTACTCGACCGAGCGTCGCCTCGAGCGGCGGCTGATCCGCGACTACGAGGATCTGATGAGCCGGTTCGAGCTGGAGCTCGATGAGCCTCGATTCGAGCTTGCGTTGCAGCTCGCGCGCCTTCCGGAACAGATTCGCGGTTTCGGCCCGATCAAATTCCGGGCCACCGAAAGCGCTCGCGCCGAGTGGGCAGAGCTGCTACTCGCCTGGGAGCATCGGGGGAGAGTGGGCGTGTCTGCGGGCTAGCGCGCACCCCGACGCTCTTCCGCCGTTGCGCAACGGATGCAGCGGTCGGCAAACGGATGGGCCTCGAGGCGCGCCAGCGGAATATCTTCGTTGCAGCTGACGCAGGTCCCGTAGGTGCCGTTCTTCATCTGGTCGAGCGCGCGGGCGACCTTGCTCAGCTCCAAGCGTGCTTCATTGCCGAGCGCGTCGACGACCTCCGCATTCTCCAGCTCTTGCGCTTGCTCCTGGGAGTCGGCGCTGCGGCCGGCCGTCAGATTCTCTTTGATACGCTCCAGCCGGTGCGCGAGCTCCTCCCGCTTGGCGACCAGTAGCTCGCGAATCTCGGCGTAGTCCTGCTTCATGCCGGTATCTATCCTCTCTCTATATCTCCCGCGGGAGCGATGGATGGAGCGCCGCGGGCGGCAGGTGCGGCCTGAGCGCACGACAGAGTCGTTATCGATCGTAGCGCCTGTGTTCCGTCCCCGGGGATCCTGGGCTTTCTCCGAAGCATAGCCGGTATTCGGCGTTCACCCAAGTGCGGGCGGGCGGGTCCTGGGCGAAAGAGGCCGCGTTATTCGCTGCGCTCCCGCGTCAAAGCGTGAAAGCGGGTCAGGTGCCGAGCTGCGCTGTCCGCGTCTCCGGAAAACTCATACAGCCGCGCGAGATTGTAGTGGGCGTCGGGAAGCTCCGGGTCGGCGAGCACGGCGCAACGGTAGCTGGCCAAGGCTGCTTCCAGCTTGCCCTGATCCTCGAGCACCACGCCGAGATTGAAGGCCGCGACGGCGTTGTCGGGCTCGATCCGCAGCGCCTCTCTATAGAGCGTTTCGGCTTCGTCGAGGCTGCCCCTGTCGTGCAGCAGGCGTCCGAGATTGATTCGCGAGTTCACCTCGGAACGTTCGAGCGACACGGCCCTGCGGTAGCAAGCGGCTGCCGCGTCGTGCGAGCCGGCGCGATCGAACCTCAAGCCCCGGTCGAACCAGTACTCCGCCGTATCGGCGTGGACGAGCTTGTGCGTCGCGGATACTGACGAGATCGGTCCGGCGACATGAGCCTTGGCGAAGTCGAAAACCGTTTGACCGGTTTCGGCCTCCCAGGCCGAGTCGCCCTCTCTGACCAGGATTCTGCCGTCCGCGGCGATGACCCTGACTGAGCTCAACGGGCGCCCGGGCGGTAGCTGGTCGCGGACCGCACGCAACGCGCGCCACATGCTTCGCGAGCTCGGCGCCGAGCCCTCGAGCGTTTTCGTTGCGCGCAGCAACACGAGATCCTGAAACGAGAAGCGGTAGCGGCCGCCCGGAGTTTTCTCTGGGGAAACGAAGCCCGCGCGAGCGACGTAGCGCACGCGCTCCTGAGACTTCCCGACTAGCTCCGCGACTTCCCGGGTCGAAAAAGCGCGCATGCGCCCGATTATCGAACAGCCGGCGCGCGGGGTCCAGCCCTGCCTCGCGTCGACGACGGCATTCTGTCAAACGTCGACCCGCAGCGTTCGCCATTCTCGCCTTTCCTTTTCGGGGTTCAGGTTGGATTCAGTCGTGCCCCTCTAGTCTGGCGATGAGCTAAAGACTAAAGAGAGGAGTAGTGCAATGTTGCGAAATATCATGATCACTGGTACGGCTATCGGTTTGTCGATGTCGGGCAACGCCGCCAAGGCAGATCACGGCGACGCGGTGCGCTACGTGGTTGCCGGTGCCGTCATCGGCGCCGCACTGGGTGAGCTCGCCTATGTGGCGGATCATCGTCGGGCACCGCCGCGGCTCTACGTCGATCATGGCCATCGATGGGGTGGCGTCGCTTACGCGTCGCCACGGTACTACGCGCCCCCGCGCGCATATCGTCATCGGTCGTTTGATCGGCGTCTTGCCTACGATCGAGGCTACAGGCACGGTCACCGCCACGGTCGGTACTGTCGCTAGCCCATGCCGGCGGCGCGCTGCATCGATGCGGCCGCCGCCGGCGTCGCGACGCGCCGGTTAGTTCCGCCGCCAAGCCCCGCTTGGTCGCCTCCAGATTCCGAGCGCTATAGTTCACGGCCACGCGTATCCTGAGATGGATATCGCTACGAGGAGATGGACGTGCGCGGAAAAATGATGGCGTTGCCCCTCACGATTACCGAGATCATGCGGCACGCCGAACGCCACCACGGGGAGGCCGAGGTCGTGTCCGTCACGGCCGATCAGGGAGTGCGCCGCTGCTGCTATTCGCAAGTCTTCATGCGGGCGAATCAGCTGGCCGGCGCCTTGGCGCAGTTCGGATTGAAGGCCGGCGACCGCGTCGGAACCTTGGCATGGAACGATCACCGGCATCTGGAGCTCTACTACGGCGCGTCCTGCGCGGGATATGTCCTGCATACCGTGAATCCACGACTTTTCGCCGAGCATCTCGTCTACATCATCAACCATGCCGAAGACCGGGCGTTGTTCTTCGATGCCGCGTTTCTTCCGCTCGTGACGACGCTCGTCCCGAAACTGCCGACGGTCGAGCACTACGTCGTTCTGGGCGCGTGCGCGGAGCCGCCACTCGGGGAAATCGCGTCGCTGCATAGCTACGAGGAGCTCATCTCGGAACAGTCGACGAGCTTCGCTTGGCCGGACCTCGACGAGAGCTCCGCGTGCGTGCTCTGCTACACGTCCGGCACGACCGGCAAGCCCAAGGGAGTGCTGTATAGCCATCGTTCGACCGTGTTGCACGCCTACGCGAGCGTCATGCCCGATGCCATGGGGCTTTCGGGGCGAGACGTGGTCCTCCCGGTCGTGCCGATGTTTCATGTCAACGCCTGGGGAATGCCGTATTCATGTCCGATCACCGGTGCGAAGCTGGTATTGCCCGGCCCGAAGATGGCCGATGGCCAGACACTGCACCGACTCATCGAAGACGAGGCGGTCACGGTCGCGCTCGGGGTTCCGACCGTGTGGCTCGGGCTGCTGAACTACCTCAGAGAATCCGGTAAGACCGTGCAGAGCCTCGAGCGAACGATCGTCGGCGGTGCGGCATGCCCGCTGAGCATCATGCGGGAGTTCGAGGACAAACACGGCGTCGTCACCCGGCACGCCTGGGGAATGACCGAGACCAGCCCGCTCGGAACCGTGAATACCCCACCGCCTCCCGCCGATGGCGCCGAGGAAGGTCTGCGGGACGAGCTCAGGCTCAAGCAGGGCCGAGCGCCCTTCGGTGTGGATATCAAAATCGTCGACGACAACGGTACGGAGCTCGAGTGGGACGGCGAAGCTTTCGGTGACCTGAAGGTTCGGGGATTCTGGGTTTGCGACGGGTACTACCGAGAAGACGGGACGGCTTCGAGCGACGACGACGGCTGGTTCTCGACCGGTGACGTCGCGACCATCGATCCCAAAGGGTTGCTCGAGATTACCGACCGGACCAAGGACGTCATCAAGTCCGGCGGCGAATGGATCAGCTCGATCGCGCTCGAAAATCTCGCCCTCGGCCATCCCGACGTCGCCGAGGCCGCGGTGATCGCGATCCGCCACGACAAATGGGGCGAGCGCCCTCTGCTGGTCGTCGTTCCGCGCGAAGACCGCTGCGTAGACAAGCTGGAGCTCCTGGGTTGGTTCGAGGGAAGAGTCGCGGATTGGTGGGTACCGGACGATGTCGCGGTCGTGGACACCATTCCACACACGGCGACGGGAAAGATCTCGAAGCTCGCCTTGCGCGAGCAATTCAAAACCTACGTTTTCCCGGATCTCTCATCATGAGCCGGCAGGCTAGCTCGAGCGTCCGCGGATGTAGTCCGTAACCCAGCGCAGCGACGCCGCCTGCGGTCCCATGCCGTCGAGTGCGGCGACCGCTCGGGCGTGCAGCATATCGGCCCGCTCACGAGCCGCCGTGACACCGAGCACCGACGGATAGGTGGATTTCTGATTGATCGAGTCCGACGCGGCGTTTTTGCCCAGCGTTTCGGTGTTCTGCTCGACTTCCAGCAAGTCGTCTCGAATCTGAAATAGAATGCCGAGATCCGTGGAGAAGCGCTCCAGCAAGTCCCATGATGCAGACGTTGCACCGATGAGCTCGGCCGGCATCATCACGGCCGCCTTGATCAGCGCGCCGGTTTTTCTGCGGTGAATGTCCTCGAGCGCAGGCTCCTCGAGCTTCCGCCCCTCGGCGCCGATGTCCAAAGTCTGCCCGCCGACCATGCCCGCCGGGCCGGCGGCGCGAGCGAGCCAGGTGATGACCCTGATCTGCTGCTGCGGACGGTCGGCGAGGCTGCGATCGCAGCAGAGGATCTCGAAAGCGAGCGCTTGCAGCCCGTCGCCTGCGAGTATCGCTATGGCCTCGCCGAAGGCCCGATGTGTCGTCGGCCGCCCACGGCGCAGATCGTCATTGTCCATCGCGGGCAAGTCGTCGTGCACGAGCGAATAGGCGTGCACGAGCTCTATCGCTGCGGCGATCGCGTCGAGCGGCGGCTGTTCGATGCCGAACAGCTCGCCGGTTGCGTAGGTGAGCAACGGACGAACCCGCTTGCCCGGCCCGAGCACGGAGTATTCGATTGCCTGCTTGAGTTGCGGCGGAATCCGGTGATCGTCCAGTGCTAGCGCGAGCCTTCTGTCGACGCTGCTTCGATAATGATCCAGGCGCCGTGAAAACGTTTCGGAAGGACTCCGTGCTATCATCACCGGCCATCCTAACACCGAAACGCGTGCACGACCTGCGCAGAGTGAACTCTGAATCGAGCCGATACTCGCTTCAATATCAATCTGACCTCGATTTCCAAGCGCGGCTGCTCGACGGCGTGTCACGCACCTTCGCCTTGACTATTCCGGCACTTCCGCGCGCGCTCGCGAGCGTCGTCGCGAACGCCTATCTCCTTTGCCGTCTTGCCGATACCATCGAAGACGATACCCTCTTGGAAAACGCCAAGAAGTCGCGATTTCATCGCCGGCTCGTTGCGGTCGTGAGAGGCGAGTCGTGCCCGATCGAATTCGCGAGAGAGCTCGCGCCACAGCTGTCCAAGGACACGCTTGCGGCTGAGCGAGAGCTCGTCGTCAACGCGGATCGAGTCATTCGCGTCACGGCGACGTTCTCGGCCGAGGAGCGAGCCGCGATCACCCGTTGTGTGAGCCGAATGTGCTCGGGCATGCCGAGATTTCAGCGCAATAAGAGCCTGGACGGTCTCACGGATCTGGAAGAGATGGCGGCTTACTGTTATGTCGTCGCCGGCGTCGTCGGTGAAATGCTGACGGAGCTGTTTTGCTCGCATTGCCCCGAGCTGAGTCACAAGCGTAGCGAGCTCATGCGTCTATCGCTGTCTTTCGGTCAGGGCCTGCAAATGACCAACATCCTCAAGGACATATGGGAGGACCGGCGGGCGCAGACTTGCTGGCTGCCGAGATCCGTCTTCGGTGACGGCGATTTCGATCTGTCGAGGCTCGAGCAGCTTTATGAAACGCCCGAGTACCGGATGGGGCTCGAGCATTTGATCGGGATTGCACATCATCACCTGCGCAACGCGTTGGAGTACACCGCTCAGATTCCAATCCGCGAGTCCGGCATACGGCGCTTTTGCGTGTGGGCCATCGGGCTCGCCGTGCTGACTCTTCAGAAGATCTGGAGGAATCCGCACTACGTTTCCGGAGACCGGGTCAAGATCTCGCGTCGAAGCGTACGCGCCACCGTGCTGGTGACCAGCGTCGCTCAAGTCAGCGACGGCGCGCTGCGGCTGCTGTTCAATATCGCCAGCACCGGTCTGCCGTTGAGCCGCCAAGAGTCTCTCGCGCTCTCGAGCCGGGCTTCCGGCCGGCGGTAGCCGCATGACAATTCCGCTCGATCAGCCCGCGCGATCGACTGCGCGCGCAAACGCAAACATCGCGCTCATCAAGTACTGGGGAAAATCCGATACGCGCTTGAACACTCCCGCCGTGGGATCCGTCTCCATCACGCTGGAAGCGCTCTGGACCGAAACCGAGGTGACTTTCGATTCGTCGCTCGCGGCGGACAGCTTGCTGCTGAACGGCATCGCCGACGCTGCGGGGCTCGAGCGCGTGTCGCGATGCCTGGACGTCCTTCGGCTCGAAGCCGGGGCTAGCGCTCGCGCCAGCGTCGTCAGCCGCAACAGTTTTCCGACGGGTGCCGGGCTGGCATCGTCGGCATCCGGGTTCGCGGCGCTCGTTTGCGCCGCTGCCGACGCGCTCGGGCTCGATCCTCCTCCGGAGGACCTGAGCCGGTTTGCGCGGCGCGGGTCGGGATCGGCGGCGCGCTCGCTCTTCGGAGGGTTCGTCGCGATGCATGCCGGTCGCGCGCCCGACGGCCGCGACAGCTTCGCTGAGCCACTGCTGTCAGCGGAGGATTGGCCGCTGACGGTGGTGATCGCCCTGACCGCAAGGAAACCCAAAGAGGTCGGTTCGAGCAGCGGCATGCAAAGATCCGCTGCGAGCTCGCCCTACTACTCAAGCTGGATCGACCGCAGCGAGGCGGACGTCGCCGGCGCAAAGGAGGCGATCTCGAGCCGGGACTTCGCGCGCCTGGGTACGCTCGCGGAGCATAGTTGCCTGAAGATGCACGCTTTGGCGATGACGAGCCGGCCGCCGCTCGTGTATTGGAACGCCGCCACGCTCGTCTGCATCGAGGCTATCCGCGATCTGCAGCGTCACGGCGTTCCGGTCTTCTTCACGATCGATGCGGGACCTCAGCTCAAAGCCGTGTGCCTTCCGGAAGCCACGTCGCGAGTGACTGAGGCATTGTCCGATCTCCCGGGCGTGCTCGAGATCATCGTCAGCGGGCTCGGCCCGGGGGCGCGGCCGGTCGAGTCGGCTTGGAGGTCGTCCGGGACGCCGGGGCCCGGCCGATGATCGTTGAAGCGAGCGCGCCGGGCAAGCTCGTAGTTCTGGGGGAGTACGCCGTGCTGTCCGGCGGCCCGGCGCTGGCCATGGCCGTCGACCGCCGATGCTCGGCGGAGATTGCATCCTCTACCGGAGCACACTGCCGCCTGCACACACGAGCGGCAGAGTCGAAGCAGCTCGCGTTCGCTCCCGGCGCCAGCAGCGGCGTCGATCTGGTCGATCGGGTCGCCGAGCGGTGGCCGCTCGCCGTGCCGCGGGCCTGGCGCGGCACATTGGACTCGAGCGCGCTGTACCACGCGGGCGCCAAGCTCGGTCTCGGGTCGAGCGCCGCCGCGCTGGTCGCATGGGCGGGCGTCTGGACCCGGTATGCGGACCCCGCCTCGGAGGACCCGGAATCCGCAGCGCTGGCGGCGCTGCACCGCCGGCTGCAAAGCGGCCTCGGAAGCGGCCTCGACGTCGCGACGAGCCGTCTCGGCGGGGTCGTCGCTTACCGACTGGAGGCGAGCGGCGAGGCGAGAATGAGTTCAGTCGGCTTGCCGAAGAGTGTAGGATTCGTGGCGGTTTGCACCGGCCAGCCGGCTGAAACCCCGAGCCTGCTGAGGCAATTCGGCGCCTGGCGGGCTTCGAGGCCGGCGGACGCTTTGGCCGCCATCGGAGAGCTCAAGCGGCTCGCTACGGAAGGCATCGAGGCCGTGCTGGCGGACGACTCGCACGGGTTTCTCGAAGCGATGGCCGAATACGGGCGGCATCTCGAGAAGCTCGGGGAGCGCATCGGCGCCGACATCGTGACCGGACAGCACCGGCAGGTCGCGGCCTGCGCCGCCCGGCACGGTATCGCGTACAAGATCAGCGGTGCCGGCGGGGGCGACATGGGCATCGCGTTCGCGGCCGATCCGGAAGCGCTCGAGGCATTCGCGAGCGCCGCGCGGCCGGTGGCTCGTATCCTGAAGCTATCCGTAGATCCCTCCGGGCTCGTCATTAGGGAGAGAGCAGAGTGAGTAAGGAGCGAATGAGAATCCCCGAGTTCTACAAGCTCAGCGTGCAGGAGCGCCTCAAAGCCGTCGCCGAGCGCGACATCCTCACGCCCGAGGATCTGCGGGCGCTCGTGACGGGCGAGCACACGCTGGATCTCGAGGCTGCCGACAAGATGATCGAGAACGTCGTCGGCGTGATGGGCCTGCCTCTGGGCCTCGGCATGAACCTGTGCGTCAACGGCAAGCGCTATATCGTTCCAATGGCGGTGGAGGAGCCGTCGGTCGTTGCCGCGGTGAGCTCAGCGGGCAAGCTGATCGGAGAGTTTGGAGGCTTCGAGGCACAGGCGACGGATCCCGTGCTCATCGGTCAGATCCAGATCGTAAACGTTCCTGACATCGAGGCGGCCAAACGCGCGCTCAAGCTGCAGGTTCAAGACATCGTTAATCTAGCCAACAGCTTCCACCCGAACATGGTCGCTCGAGGGGGGGGCGCGCGTGACCTGGAGATGTTCGTGCATCCGCTGCCGTCGTCGGGCAAACCGATGCTGGTCGTGCATCTGCTCGTCGATACCCGCAATGCGATGGGAGCGAACCTGGTCAATGGGATGTGCGAAGGCGTTGCGCCGCTGATCGAGTCGATCACGGGTGGCGAGGTGTTCTTGCGGATCCTGTCGAATCTGACGGACCGGGCGCTCGCGCGCGCCGCTTGCCGGATCCCCGTCGACGCGCTCGCGGGCCGTGGCTACACCGGAGAGCAGGCACGTGACGGAATTATTCTCGCGGCAGACTTTGCCACCGTCGATCCTTATCGAGCCGCGACGCACAACAAAGGCATCATGAACGGCATCGATGCCGTGGCGATCGCCACCGGCAACGACTGGCGCGCGATCGAAGCAGGTGCCCACGCCTATGCCGCGCGCGGAGGGCGATACACGTCTCTGACGACGTGGAAGGCGGACGAGCAGGGCAACTTGTGCGGCAGCATAGAGCTGCCGATAAAGGTCGGCATCGTTGGGACGCAACAGGAAACCAATCCTACGGTCGCGTTGAATATGCGGCTTCTGTCCGTGGAATCGGCCACCGAGCTCGCGGAAATCATGGCCGCAGTCGGACTGGCGCAGAACTTCGCGGCCATTCGCGCGCTGGCCACCGAGGGGATTCAGAAAGGCCATATGATGCTTCACGCGCGCAGTGTCGTCACGGCGGCGGGGACGCCGCAGCGGGTATTCGACGAGGTATTGGATCGTCTCGTGCAAAGCGGCGAAATCAAGGTCTGGAAGGCGCGGGAAATCGTCGCCGAGCTGACCGGGCAGGAGAGCCAGCCGAGCCGCGCATTGCAGGCGCGCCGCGTCGACGAAGCCAAGATGGGTGTCGGCTACGGCAAGGTCGTGATCCTCGGCGAGCACGCGGTCGTCTACGGCCGACACGCGATCGCCGCGCCTGTGCCGTTGGTGATCCGTGCCCAGGTCGAGGATTGCGATGAGGGAATCCATCTGATGATTCCCCGCTGGGGGGTCGAGTATGAGCTTGCGCGCAACCCTCAGGACCGAAGGTCTTTCGAGCGCGCTGCCGGAGCGGTCCTCGACGAGCTCGGCCTGAGCGGCCGCAGCATGCGTATCGAGGTGTTCCCGGACATGCCTAGAGGCATGGGTCTCGGCGGCTCGGCCGCGATGGCGGTCGCCATCGTCCGAGCTCTGGACAAGCACTTCGAGCTCGGTTTGGACGATTCGGAGGTCAATCGCCTCGCATTCGAATCGGAGAAGCTTGCGCACGGTCGCCCGAGCGGCATCGACAACACGATCGCCTGCTACGGCAGAGCGCTCGTCTATCGGATGGGTCAACCGCCTTTGGTCGAGCCCTTGAACATCGAGAAGCCGCTTCCAATCGTCATCGGCATCACCGGATCGGAAGGTCTGACCGCTCGAACGGTGGCGCGCGTCGGTGATGCCTGGCGGCAGGATCGCAAGCTCTACGAGCGCATATTCGACCAGATCGACGGGCTCGCCTTGCGGGGCGTGCAAGCGATTCAAGATCAGAATCTGCCTGCGCTCGGCAAGCTGATGAATATCTGCCACGGCATGCTCAACGCTCTGCAAGTGTCGACACCTCAGCTCGAGCAGCTCGTCGCCATCGCGCGCGCCAACGGCGCGCTGGGCGCCAAGTTGACCGGCGGCGGCGGCGGCGGCTCAGTGATCGCACTTTGCGACGGCGACACCAAGCCCGTAGCCAGGGCGATCCGGGAAGCGGGGTTTCAGGCCATCGAAGTCGAGCTCGGCGGTGCTCTCGATGGGTCGTAGAGCAGTCGTCTCCGACTCCGCCGAAGAGCTGATTCTCGTCGACGAGCAGGATCGCGAAATTGGAGCGAAGAGTAAAGGCGAATGTCACGCGGGCTTGGGAATACTGCATCGGGCATTCTCGATATTCGTCTTCAACAGCCGCAATGAGCTGTTGCTTCAAAAGCGAAGCTCGGAGAAACCGTTGTGGCCGAACTATTGGTCGAATACATGCTGCTCTCACCCTAGGGTCGGGGAGACGATGGACCAGGCCGTCAAACGCCGTCTGGCGCAAGAGCTCGGCATCGATTGTCCGCTGACCTATCTGTATAAGTTCAAATACAATGCAAAGTACGGCTCCCTAGGTTCGGAGCGTGAGTTCTGCTGGGTTTATTACGGACACCACGAAGGGGATCTCGACGTGAACCTCAACGAGGTAGCCGACTGGCGATTCGTCGACGTTGAAAGCCTCGACGCCGAGCTGGCGGCTTCCGCGGACCGGTTTACGCCGTGGCTGAGGCTCGAATGGGCGGAGCTGAAAGAGGCATACCTGGACGATATTCTCGTCGCGATCGATTAGCTCCGCGTCGAGAGATGGAGAGTGGTTGAACTCGGAGTGCCATGCAGATTCGATCGAAGTTCCGGGCTCTCGCACCCGCAAGCCTGCTCGCGATAGTCGCCGTGCCTGCAGCGGCGCAGGATCTGGCTCAACAGCCCGATCTGACGGCGCACTGGACCGGAATCGTCGCGCTTGTCGTTTTCATCGTCGCCTATGCGTTGGTGATCGGCGAGGAAACGATACATCTGCGCAAGTCCAAGCCCGTCATGGTTGCCGCTGGTATCGTTTGGATACTTGTCGCGCTCGCCTACGCGGAGCTCGGCAATGCCGAAGCGGTCGAGGAGCTGGTCCGGCACGGTCTGCTGGAATTCGTCGAGCTGTTTCTATTCTTGCTGGCCGCAATGACCTACATCAATACGATGGACGAACGTGGCGTCTTCGACGTGCTGCGCGCCCGTCTGGTCGCGCAGCGGTTCTCGTTGCGGACGTTGTTCTGGGTCACCGGCGCGCTCGCGTTCATCATGTCACCCGTCGCCGACAATCTGACGACCGCCTTGCTCATGGCGACCGTGGTGATGGCCGTTGGCGGGCAGAATCGCCGCTTCGTGGTCGTCGGCTGCGTGAACGTCGTCGTGGCTGCCAATGCAGGCGGTGCGTTCAGCCCTTTCGGCGATATTACGACGCTCATGGTGTGGCAGGCAGGGCACGTGCAGTTTCACGAGTTCTTCGCGCTCGTCGTCCCCTCGGTGGTCAACTGGGTCGTCACGGCCGGCTTGCTGAGCTTCGCCGTGTCAACGGATCAGCCGGGATCCATTTCAGAGGAAGCTGAGCTTCGTGAGGGCGCCTGGGTCGTCATCGGCCTGTTCATAGCGACCATTTGCATGGCCGTGCTGGGCCACACAGTGCTCCATTTGCCTCCGGTGATCGGAATGATGACCGGGCTTGGGCTACTGAAGCTCTTCGGCTACTACCTGCAACGGAGCGGCAGCCGGTTCCATGTAGCGGCGGAACGGGTCCTCAACGAAGACGCGCTGGCCCTGGATACGAGCCCGAGCAACGCGGTGTCGAGCGGACACGTTCAGTACGATATCTACAAGAACCTGCAGCGGGCCGAGTGGGACACGCTGCTGTTCTTCTACGGCATCATGCTGTGCGTCGCCGGCCTGGGCGCTTTCGGTTATCTGGCCGTGGGATCCGACGTTCTCTACGGCGTTCTGGGCGCGACGACGGCCAACGTTCTGGTGGGCTTTGTCTCCGCGGTGTTCGACAACATCCCCGTCATGTTTGCGGTGCTGGAAATGAATCCGTCGATGGACCTCGGGCAGTGGCTGCTGATAACGCTGACCGCCGGCGTCGGCGGCTCGATGCTCGCCGTCGGGTCGGCCGCCGGCGTCGCAGTGATGGGGCAGGCGCGCGGCGTCTACACTTTCCTGGCGCACCTCAAATGGAGCTGGGCGGTGCTGATCGGCTTCGCGGCCAGCATCGCGACACATTTCGCAATCAACGCCTGGGCATTCGAATAGAAGCGAGCGCCCGCTCGAGCCGCGAGATCAACTGAGGTAGCGGTAGTACTCGACGCCCTCGTCGTTGATGCTGGGATTGACGCCGGAGCCGACGGAGTCGACCACGAAGCCGTTCGACGGAGCCGTCAGGCCGCTCGCCTGCCCCGTGTCGTGCAGGTTCTCGTACTGTCGCTGTGACAGGGTCTGTTGCGGCTCCAGCGCGGCGCGAAACGCAATTCGCGACGCGGCGTCCTGCCAGGTCTCGGTAAGATTCATCGGGATGGCCTCGGCGGCATCACCGCTGCCGTACCCGACCGCAAGCACTGGCTGTCCCGCGAGGTCTAGACCGCGTTCCGCCGCTTCCTCGAGGCCGGCGGCGATCCAGGCCGGCAGAGCCGCGCAATAGACGTTGCCGATGTCCTTCATGAGCTCCGCGCCCAGAGACATTTTTTGAGCAACGAGCGTACTGAAGCTCTCGCTGACGCGGAAATCCTTCACGAGCTGGATGCTCAACGGATAAACGTCCGCGTCGATGTTGCCGTTCTTCACGAGCTCGAGCACGTCCGGGCTCGAATGCATCTCTCGAATCACCGCCCAGTGGTCCAGGCCCGCGCCGCGGCAATAGCTTTCGAGCTCCTCCTGCCCTGAAACACCGTTTTTCGCCAGTCCGAACAGATAGCTCAGTGCGAACGACGTAAGCGGCATGCGGTGGTAGGGGCGATGCATGAACACCGCCGCGAGACTGTGGTAGTAGTCGGCCGGTTTGACATTCATACGCCGCAACATGTGCTCCAATGCGTGCAGCGTCTCATCCAGGTAGCAAGTTGTCGAATACTTGCCGTTGAAGACGGGAAGGTCCTGAAAATGGCAGTTGAGCTTGCCGCGGATCACATTCCGCATGACAGGCTTGCGGAAATCCACGGCGCGGTAAGCTGACGTGCTGCCGATCTGATTGAGCTGCACGCTGAGCAGCTTGGGGTCGCGCTCCAGCAGCATGGCGATTGCGCCCGCGCCTTGCGTCGGCTCACCGGTGCTGCCTCTGGCGTACTCGGCGATGTCGGTACTGACGACGACGGCGCAGCGTGCCTCGGGCTCCACTGCGAGATACCGCAGGCCTTGCTTGAGTGCATAGATGCCGCCGAGGCACGCGTGCTTGATCTCCGGGACTTCGCAATTGCGGCTGACACCCGAGATGCCCTTGGCGCGCAGTCCGTCGTCGAGTATGCCCTTGACGATGATGGCGCCGGCGGAATTGTCGGTGCTGGATTCAGTGCCGAGGCCCAGGAAGCCGATGCGGCGAGGGTCGATATCGTAGTGCTCGATCAGCCGCATGACGGCATTGGCGGCCATCGTATACACGCTTTGGTCGGGACCCCGCATCCGAAAGCTTCGCCCGATCACCGCGTTGGTCTTGTCCCATACGGAGCCGGTCCAGCGGCACCAGTCCTCGAGGTCGACTCGGTAGGGGGGGACATACACACCGAATCCGCTGATCCCGACCTTTTCGTGCATATCCACCATTCCGTTCAGTTGACGCCCGGGGGCGCCGTCGCCCTAATACCTTCGAATTATATGCCGTTTACCGTCCAATAACCTATCGCAGCCGGAGTTCCCGTGACCTCGCAAGCCCGTTCCACGGGGAAGCGAGACCCGAGAACGGGTCGTCGAGAGCCTGCGGTAGAATGTCGCAATACCCCGACAACCGTCTATCCACGCATGAAGCTCAGAATTCGCGGCAACACGCTCAGGCTCAGGCTATCGCAGGGAGAGCTCGGCACGTTGCTCGAGCGCGGCTTTGTCGAGGAATGCGTGAGCTTCGCTGCCGAAGCCCGGCTCCGCTATCGCCTCGAGCGGGCCGATATCGGCGCGGCTCAAGTCGAGTATCGCGATCACAGGATCACCGTGCGGCTGCCGCAACAAGACGTGGCTCGCTGGGCGGAGCCGCAAGAGGTGTCGATTCGCGCCGAGCAGCCCGCCGGTGACGGCAAGCTCGAGCTTCTCGTCGAGAAGGATTTCCAGTGTTTGAGCCCGCGGGGAGATGAAGACGACGCGGACTCGTTCCCGAATCCCCAAGGCGCATAGAGCCGCAGCGGGCCGCGACGCGCCATTGTCCGCAGGACCCGGGGGAGAGGGGTTACAATCGGTGAACGTGCACGGGACAGGAGCCAGGTCCGCGATGAGCGAGTCCGCAGAAGAACAGCAGGCCACGGCGGCTAGAAAGATCGCGAGCGCCCACGTGGGTACGCCCGGCGGCTTGCTGCCGGTTTTGCATGAAATCCAGGACCGGTTCGGATTCATATCCGATTCCGCCGTAGGTGCCGTGGCCGCCGAGTTGAACGTGTCCCGGGCGGAGGTTCACGGTGTGTTGACCTTCTATCATCTATTCCGGCGCAGCCCTCCCGGCAAGCGGACGATCTATCTGTGCCGAGCGGAAGCCTGTCAGGCCATGGGAGCGCGTGAGCTCGAGCGGCACGTCAAGGACAAGCTCGCAATCGATTTTCACGAGACGACGCAGGACCGGCGTTTCAGTCTCGAGCCCATTTATTGCCTCGGAAACTGCGCCTGCTCACCCGCGATCATGATCGATAACGCCGTCCACGGCCGCGTGACGACGTCGCGCTTCGATGAGCTGCTGAACGATGGCTGACGTCGTCAACATCTACGTGCCCAGCGACACCACCGCGCGATCGGTCGGCGCCGACGCGGTCGCCGACGCCGTGTCGCGCGCCGCCGCGGAGCGGGGCGTCGCGGCGACGCTCGTGCGCAACGGCTCACGCGGCTTGTATTGGCTGGAGCCCATGCTCGAGGTCGTTGTCGGCGGAGTGCGACATGCGTACGGCCCGATCACCGTCGGTGACGTCCGCAGCCTTTTCGAGGCGAATTTTCTAACCGGGGGCGCACACGAGAAGGCGCTCGGACCGACCGAGAAGATCGCTTACCTCGCGCAGCAATCGCGACTCACGTTTGCGCGAGTCGGCATCGCAGACCCGCTATCGCTGGAAGACTATCGGGCGCAGCGCGGTTATCGGGGGCTCGAAGCCGCGCTCGAGTTGAGCGGCCAGGCCATCGTCGACGCCGTCAAAGAATCGGGACTGCGCGGGCGCGGCGGAGCCGGCTTCCCTACCGGCATCAAATGGCAAACCGTGCTGGACGCCGCGGGGGGGCAGAAGTACGTCGTATGCAACGCCGACGAAGGCGATTCCGGCACCTTCGCCGATCGCATGCTCATGGAGAGCGATCCTTTCGTCCTGATAGAAGGCATGACGATCGCCGGGCTCGCGGTCGGCGCCACCCGGGGCTATGTCTATCTCAGAGCCGAGTACCCGCTGGCCATCGAGACGATGCGCTCGGCGATAGACAGGGCGCAGCGCGCGGGCTTTCTCGGCGACGACGTCCGCGGCAGCGGGCGCGCGTTTCAGCTGGAGGTGCGCGAAGCCGCAGGCGCGTATATCTGCGGCGAGGAAACCTCGCTGCTCGAAAGCCTCGAGGGCAAACGCGGCATGGTCCGTTACCGGCCGCCGCTGCCGGCCGTCAAGGGCCTGTTTGGCGCGCCGACAATTGTAAATAATGTCACCACGCTGGCCTCGGTCCCCGTCATCTTCGAGAAAGGGCCGGAGTTCTACCGAGACTATGGCAGCGGCCGGTCTCGGGGTACGCTCACGGTCCAGTTGGCGGGTAATATCAAGCGAGGCGGGCTCGTCGAAGTCGGCTTCGGTCTCAGCTTGAGGCGGCTGCTCGAGGACTTCGGCGGCGGGACCTTCAGCGGCCGGCCGATCCGGGCGGTGCAGGCCGGCGGCCCCCTGGGGGCGTATGTCCATCCGTCGCAGTTCGACACCGCCCTGGACTACGAGGCCTTTGCCGCCATCGGGGCCATGATCGGGCACGGCGGCCTCGTGGTTTTCGACGATACGGTGGACATGGCCCAGCAGGCGAGGTTTGCAATGGAGTTCTGCGCGATCGAGTCCTGCGGAAAATGCACGCCCTGCCGCATCGGCGCCGTGCGCGGCGTCGAGGTTATCGATAAGATATTGAATGGCATGGACGAGAAAGCGAACTTGGAACTTCTCGAGGACTTGTGTGGAACCATGGTCGACGGCTCCCTGTGCGCGTTGGGCGGAATGGCGCCGTTTCCGGTTCTGAGCGTGCTCAACCACTTCCCGGAAGATCTCAGGGCTCGTTAGGCCTTGAAAGCCAAACGGAGTAACACAATGAGCCAAGCCTACAAGAGCTACCAGCGCGAGACGGATCTCGGCACGCCGGAAGCGCTCTCGGAACAGCAAGTCACGCTGAGCATCGACGGCGTGAAGGTTTCAGTGCCCGCGGGCACGAGCGTCATGCGCGCCGCCGCGCTCGCGGGGATCAACGTTCCCAAGCTCTGCGCCACCGACAGCTTGAGCGCTTTCGGTTCATGCAGGCTCTGCCTCGTCGAGATCGAGGGCGCCAAGGGCCTGCCGGCATCGTGCACGACGGAAGCTCGCGACGGCATGAACGTCACGACGCAGAACGACAGGCTCGCGACGATTCGGCGCAACGTCATGGAGCTCTATATCTCCGACCATCCGTTGGACTGCCTGACCTGCCCGACGAACGGGGATTGCGAGCTACAGGACATGGCGGGCGCCGTCGGACTGCGCGAGGTGCGTTACGGCTATGCCGGCGATAACCACCTCGACGCGAAAAAGGATACCAGCAATCCATATTTCACCTTCGATCCGAGCAAGTGCATCGTTTGCTCGCGTTGCGTTCGTGCTTGCGAGGACATTCAGGGCACCTTCGCGCTGACGATCGACGGCCGAGGCTTCGCGTCGAAGGTCGCGGCGAGCCAGGACCAACCTTTCCTGGACTCCGAGTGCGTCTCCTGCGGCGCCTGTGTCCAGGCCTGTCCGACGGCCACGCTCACCGAGAACTCGCTGATCCAGATGGGTCAAGCCGAGCACTATGCGCTGACGACCTGCGGCTACTGCGGCGTCGGTTGCTCGTTCCGCGCCGAGATGAAGGGCGGGAAGGTGATGCGCATGATCCCCGACAAGGACGGTAAGGCCAACCACGGGCATTCCTGTGTCAAGGGCCGGTTCGCATTCGGCTACGCGACTCATAAGGACCGCATCACGACGCCGATGATCCGCGATTCCATCCACGATCCCTGGAAGGAGGTTTCCTGGGACGAAGCGTTGGAGTTCACGGCGCATAAGTTCAAAGCGATTCAACAGAAGTACGGTCGCGATTCCATAGGCGGTATCACCTCCTCGCGATGCACCAACGAGGAGACCTATCTCATCCAGAAGCTCGTGCGCGCCGGCTTCGGCAACAACAACGTCGATACCTGCGCCAGGGTTTGCCATTCGCCCACGGGCTACGGCCTCAAGGCCACGCTCGGCGAGTCGGCCGGGACTCAGGCGTTCGACTCGGTCATGAAGAGCGACGTGATCATGGTCATCGGCGCCAATCCTACCGAGGCGCACCCCGTGTTCGCCTCGCAGATGAAGAGCCGGCTGCGACAGGGCGCCAAGCTCATCGTCGTCGACCCTCGCGCGATCGACCTCGTCAAGTCGCCGCACGTGAAGGCGGAGTATCACCTTCAGCTCAGGCCAGGAACCAACGTTGCGTTGATCAATGCGCTTGCGCACACGGTGCTCGAGGAGGGGCTGGAGGCGACAGCCTTCATAGACAGCCGCTGTGAGAAAGATGCCTACGAGGATTGGCGCCGCTTCATTTTGGAGCCCGCCAACTCTCCGGAAGCCATGGAGCCCGTCAGCGGCGTGCCCGCTGAAACCGTGCGGGCGGCGGCGCGGCTGTTCGCGTCCGCGCCGAACGCCGCGATTTACTACGGCCTCGGCGTATCGGAGCACAGCCAGGGCTCGACGATGGTCATGGGCATTGCGAATTTGGCGATGGCGACGGGCAATCTCGGCCGCGAAGGCGTCGGCGTGAATCCGCTGCGCGGTCAGAATAATGTGCAAGGCTCCTGCGACATGGGGTCGTTCCCGCACGAGCTGCCCGGATACCGCCATATCTCCGATGCGTCCGTCAGATCACTGTTCGAGCAGGAATGGGGCGTCCGGCTGCTACCCGACCCCGGATTGCGCATTCCGAACATGTTCGACGCGGCCGTCGCGGGTGAATTCAAGGGCCTCTACGTGCAGGGCGAGGACGTCGCGCAGTCCGACCCCGATACCCACCATGTGACGGCCGCGCTGAGCGCGCTCGAGTGCATGGTCGTGCAGGATCTGTTCCTCAACGAGACAGCCAAATTCGCGCACGTGTTCCTGCCCGGTTCGTCTTTCCTGGAGAAAAACGGCACGTTCACGAATGCCGAGAGGCGCATCTCTCCCGTGCGCAAGGTCATGGAGCCGCTGGCGGGTTATGAGGATTGGGAAGTCACGCAAGCGCTCTCCAACGCGATGGGCTACCCGATGAGCTACGGCCATCCGAGCGAGATCATGGACGAGATCGCGCGTCTGACGCCGACCTTCAAAGGCGTGAGCTACGAAAAGCTCGATCGCCTCGGCAGCATCCAGTGGCCTTGCACCGAGATCGCCGTGGAGGGCACGCCGACGATGCATATCGACGAGTTCGTCAGGGGCAAGGGGCTCTTCAGGCTGACGCCCTTCGTGGCAACCGACGAGCGCACGACCCAGAAGTATCCGCTGCTGCTGACGACCGGAAGAATATTGAGCCAGTACAACGTCGGCGCCCAGACACGCCGCACGGAGAATCTGCGTTGGCACGACGAGGACGTGCTCGAGATCCATCCGCACGACGCCGAGCAGCGCGGGATCGTCGAGGGCGACTGGGTCGGCTTGAAGAGCCGCGCCGGAGAGACGGTGCTCAGAGCCACGGTGGTCGAGCGCGTACAGCCCGGGGTCGTTTATACGACTTTCCACCATCCGGAGTCGGGCGCCAACGTCGTCACCACGGACAACTCCGACTGGGCGACCAATTGTCCGGAATATAAGGTCACGGCCGTGCAGGTCGCAAAGGTCACGCAACTTTCGAAGTGGCAGAAGGAGTTCGAGGAATTCACCGAAGAACAGCTCGAGCTGTTGCGCAAGGCGAGGGTCCGAGGCGAAGAGGTCGTCACCTAGAGGCCCATGGACGTCGACAAGCTCGTGAGGATGGCCAATCAGATTGCGGCCAACTTGGATTGCGGCCCGAACGAAGCGCAGGCCGTGGCCATGGCGGCCGACCACATCCGGCGCTTCTGGTCGCCGCTGATGCGCCGACAAATCATCGAGCGCTGGCGGCAACGACCGACGGAATTTTCGGCCCGGGCATCGCAGGCCGTCGCCGCCGTCGCCGAGCAGCAAGCCGTGGCGAGCTAGGAGGCCCGGGGCAAATCTCGATGGCGAGAGCACTCAAGCGCTGCTACAACATCGCGCGACTGCGCGAACGGGCGAAGAAGCGCTTGCCGGCTCCGATGTTTCACTACATCGATGGGGCCGCCGGCGACGAGTGGACGATGCGGCAGAATACCTCCGCATTCGATCGCTGGGAGCTCGTGCCCCGGTTCCTGGTCGACGTCAGCGAGATCGACATGTCGACGACGGTGTTCGGTCAAAAGATCGGCCTGCCGTTCTTCTGTGCTCCTACCGCGATGTCACGGCTGTTCCACCATCACGGCGAGGCGGCGGTCGCGCGCGCGGCGTCGAGAGCCGGGACCCTATACTCACTGTCGTCGATATCCACGGCGAGCATCGAGGAGGCCGCCGAGGCGGCGGCCGGGCCGAAGCTGTTCCAGATCTACGTCTTCAAAGATCGCGGCCTGAACAGGGAATTCATTCGGCGCTGCAAAGATGCCGGATATGCTGCCCTGGCGCTGACCGTGGATGTCCCTGTCGCTGGAAATCGCGAGCGGGACCTCGTCACAGGAATGACCATACCGCCGAAGCTGACGCTCGCGAGTCTGCTCGACTTCGCCATGCATCCTCGCTGGGTCTGGAATTACTTCACGAGCCCGCCCATAGAGCTTGCGAACGTGCGCGACAGAATCCGAGGCGGTGTCACGACGCTCGTGAGCTTCTTCAACGAGCAGCTCGATCGCACGGTGACCTGGGACGATGCGGCTTGGATGATCGAGGAGTGGGGCGGGCCTTTTGCGATAAAGGGCATCCTGTCGGTCGAGGACGCCAGACGCGCGGCGGGGGTCGGCGCGTCCGCGGTGATGATCTCGAACCACGGCGGCCGCCAGCTCGATACCTCGCCGGCGCCGATCGAAGTGCTCCCCGAGATCGCCGACGCCGTAGGTAATCGTCTCGAGATCATTCTAGAAGGCGGGGTTCGGCGCGGTGTGCACGTGCTCAAGGCACTGGCTTTGGGTGCCACGGCCTGCTCTTTCGGCCGGCCTTACCTGTGGGGACTCGGTGCGGGCGGCGAGGCGGGTGTCGACCAGGCGCTGGCCATCCTGCGGGCCGACGTCGAGCGCGACATGAGAATATTGGGCTGCCGCAACGTGCGCGAGGTCGACTCCGCGCGCATTCGCAAGGTCGGAGCGTGAAGACCGGCGCCTCCGGCTTTTCCCCGGGAATTCGGCGCTTCGACATCGAGCGCGTCGCCGCCCTCGGCAAGCACGAGGTCAACGATGCCGTCGCGGCCGAGGAGCCGCTGGAGATTCGCTTGGCATACTCCCGGCCGGACGGTGGCCGCGCCGAGCAGAGTATCTCGGTGACGATGCGCACGCCGGGCAACGACGAGGAGCTCGCCGCCGGTTTCCTGTTCACCGAGGGCATCGTCGCCGCGGCAAAGGACATCCGCTTTGTCGGTCCTTGCGGGCCGCCGGCGGCAAACGGGCTGATCAACGTGGTTCGCGTCGAGCTTGCCGACGACGTCGGCGTCGATCTGAAGCGCTTGGAGAGGCATTTCTACACCTCCTCGAGCTGCGGGGTGTGCGGCAAGTCCTCGTTGGATGCGGTCGCCGTGCAAGGTCGGTACGACATCGAATCGGCGGCGATGCGGTGCTCCGCCGAGCGGCTGGGGCGGCTTCCCGACGCCTTGAGAACCGGGCAGGCGACTTTCGCAGCGACCGGAGGCCTGCACGCGTCCGGGCTGTTCGACGAGCGCTGCGAGGTCTCGGTGACCAAGGAAGACGTCGGCAGGCACAACGCCTTGGACAAATTGATCGGCAACGCGCTCATGGACGACCGCATCCCTCTGAGCCGTTTCGGCGTCGTCGTCAGCGGCCGCGCGAGCTTCGAGCTCCTGCAAAAGGCCATGATGGCGGGGATCCCGATGCTCGCGGCGGTCGGTGCGCCTTCGTCGCTGGCGATCGAGCTCGCGCAGCGCTTCGGTATCACTCTGATCGGTTTCCTGAAGCCGGAACAGTTCAATATCTACTCAAGACCCGATCGAGTCGTCTGACGCGCGGATGCGCGCTGTTGCAGGTCACTAGCATGCGTTGGTCAAGCTTCGGGATGCGATTCACTCGAAGCACGGGAGCGCTGGAGCTCATGGAGGACTTGGGCGAGGCGATCGCCGAGGATTCGGCGTCACTGTTTCTGGGCGGCGGAAATCCGGCAAAGATACCCGAAGTGCAGCGGCGCCTCCGGGCGCGCCTCGCCGAAATCTCCACCGATCATGAGCTCAGCGATCGGCTCGTGGGCAATTATGCGCACCCCAAGGGTGAGATCAGGTTCCGGCAGTCTCTCGCCCGCCTGCTGCATCGCGAGTACGGATGGGATATCAGCGCCGACAACGTCGCCTTGACGGCGGGCAGCCAGTCGGGCTTCTTCTCGCTGTTCAACCTCCTTGCCGGTGAGTTTCCGGACGGCAGCCAAAAGCGGATTCTCCTGCCCTTGATACCGGAATATATCGGCTACGCAGATGTCGGCATGAGAGATGATTTTTTCGCTTCGAAACGTCCGCTGATCGAGGAATTGCCGGATGGTTTCTTCAAGTACCATATCGATCTCGGCGCGCTGCACGTCACCGGGAGCATCGGCGCGATTTGCGTGTCACGTCCCACGAACCCGACGGGAAACGTCATCACGGACGGCGAGCTCACGGCCTTGGACGAGACGGCCAGGACGGCGGGAGTTCCGCTCATCGTCGACAGCGCTTACGGCCCGCCGTTTCCGGCCATCTGCTTCGTCGACTCCAAACCGCTGTGGAACGACAACGTAATCCTTTGCATGAGCCTGTCGAAGCTCGGAATTCCTGGAGTGCGTACGGGCGTGGTCGTCGCCAGCGAGGAGGTCGTCGAGGCGCTCATGCGCATGACGGCGGTCATGAGCCTCGCCGTCGGCAGCGTCGGTCCGGTGCTCGTCGAGGATCTGGTCGAAAGCGGCGAGGTGCTCGCATGGAGCCGGCAGCTCATCGCGCCGTACTATCGGCAGAAGGCCCAACAGGCCTGCGGCCTGCTCAAACGCGCGCTCGAGGGATTGCCGTTCAGGATCCACGTGCCCGAGGGCGCCTTTTTCCTCTGGCTGTGGTTGCCGGAGCTGCCTATCACGAGCGCTGAGCTCTACGAGAGGCTCAAGCACAAAGGAGTAATCGTGCTTTCCGGACACCACTTTTTCCCGGGTCTCTCCGAGGAGTGGCCTCACCGGCATCAGTGTCTGCGAATTTCGTTTGCTCAAGACGCCGCCGTCGTCGAGCAGGCCATGATCATGATCGGCGCGGAGCTCAGAAGCCTCCACCGTGCGGCCGAGAGGCTCAGCGTTTGAGCGCCTCGGCAAGCTCGGGTAGCGCCAGGAATAGATCGGCGACGAGCCCGATATCGGCCACGTCGAAAATCGGCGCCTCTTCGTCCTTGTTGATCGCGACGATCGTGCCCGCATCCTTGATGCCGGTCAGGTGCTGGATTGCGCCGGATATGCCGACGGCGATGTAGAGCTGCGGCGCGATGATCTTGCCCGTCTGACCGACCTGCATATCGTTGGGCACGTAGCCCGCGTCGACGGCAGCCCGCGAAGCGCCGACGCCGGCGCCGAGCAGATCGGCGATCGCGTACAGCAGATCGAAATTTTCGGCGCTGCCGAGCCCACGGCCGCCGGAGACGACTTTGGCTGCCGTCTGCAGGTCCGGGCGACTCGAATCGACGTCGCGCTTGAGCTCTATGAAGCGCGTGTGGCCGGGCAGCTCGACGTCGAGGCTGAGTGTATCGATGTCCGCTCGTCCTCCGGATTCCGCCGCTTCGTAGGAGGCCGTGCGCACGGTCGCCACGAGAGGCCGATCGGGGTCGGATTCGACGCTGAGGATGACGTTGCCCGCGTAGATCGGCCGTCTGAAGCGATGAGGCGTTTCCACGGCCATGATGTCGCTGAGCTGGCCAACGTCGAGCAACGCCGCGACTCGCGGCATGACATCCTTGCCGAAGGTCGTCGACGGGCCGAGCACATGACTGTAGTCGGCGGCCAGCGCGGCGATCTGCGGGGCGAGGATTGCGGCCAGCGGCCGGGCGTTCTCCGGCCGCTCGACCAGCAACACCTTCGCCACGCCGGCGATCTCGGCTGCTTGCGCGGCGATCTTGCGGCCAGCGCCCGCGAAGACCGCGATATCGCAGTTTTCGGCGATGCTCGTCGCGCAGCTGACGCAGCGCGCGGTGCTCGCGTTGAGCGTGCGGCCGTCGTGCTCCGCGACCACCAGGCATCTAGGCATCGATCAATCCTCGAGTCTTGAGCGCGTCCACGAGCTCGGTCACGCTGCCGACTCGTATTCCACGCCGGCGCTCCGGCGGCGGCTGCGTCGCGAGCACGCTGAACTGCTTGCGCACGTCTATCGCAAGGTCCTCGATCGCGAGCATCTCGAGCGGTTTTTTCTTCGCCTTCATGATATCCGGCAACTTGACGTAGCGAGGCTGGTTCAAGCGCAAGTCGCTGCTGACGACCGCCGGTAGATCTACCTGGATCTCTTCGAGGCCGGCGTCGACCTCCCTGACGACCGTCGCTTGCCGGCCGTGAATCTCGAGCTTCGATGCGAAAGTGGCCTGCGGGCGGCCCCAGAGTGCAGCCAGCATCTGCCCGGTTTGATTGTTGTCGTCGTCGATTGCTTGTTTTCCGAGGAGAACGAGATCCGGGCTCTCGCGCCCGATCAACGCCAGCAGCACGCGCGCGATCGCGAGAGGCTCGAGGCTATCGGCGGTTTCGACGAGGATTGCGCGGTCCGCACCCATCGCCAAGCCCGTGCGCAGTTGCTGCTGACAGTCCTGTGTGCCGATACTGACGACGACGACCTCCCCGGCTTCTCCACGTTCCTTGATGCGCAGAGCTTCCTCGAGCGCGATCTCGTCGAAGGGATTAATGCTCATCTTGACGCCGTCCAGCACCACGCCGGATCCATCCGGTTTGATACGCACGCGGACGCTGAAGTCGACGACGCGTTTCAAGCACACCACTATTCGCTGCACGAGAAGCTCCCATTTGACCGGCGATGTCCGAGCACGTGACTATAACCTCTGAAGCTCGCGGCATGCATCGGAACATTGTGCACTCGAAGTATGTCGACGCCCTGCTGGCACAAGCTCAAGGACGCGCCGGTCGTCGCCAGATCCTTATCGACCAATCCCAACGGCGTGAATGATTTGAGAAACGATTTGCGTGAATGGCCGACCAGCACTCGCAGCCCGTGACGTCGAAACTCTCCGGCCGATCGCAAGAGATCGAGGGACTGCAAGGCATCCTTGCCGAAGCCGATGCCGGGATCGAAAATAATGCGATTGAGATCGAGACCCGCCTTGCTCCAGGACGCGATGCGCTCGAGGAGCCATGTGTCGACCAGCTCGACCGCCTCGGAGCCCGCGGGAAGCGTCCGTCCGAGGTCCGCGGGGATAGTCAGGCTGTGCATCGCGATCCAGTCGCTCCGGCTTGCCTGCGCGAGCTCCACCATCTCGGGGTTCGTGAGGCCGGTCACGTCGTTGATGATGTCGGCGCCGAGATCCAGTGCCCGGCGCGCGGTTGTCGGGTGATAGGTATCGACGCTCACGAGCGGCGACAGGCGGTCGGCGCGCAGGAGAGTCAGCAGCTCTTGCAGAACCGGTTCCAGCCGAATCCATTCCGCGTCCGGAGACAGCGGCACGGCACCGCCAGGGCGAGTGGACTCTGCGCCGATATCGATGATGTGCACGCCGGCTCGGGTCATGGCCTCGACCTCGGTCTGAACCGCTTCCCATTCCATGAAACGTCCTCCGTCGGAGAACGAGTCGGGCGTCACGTTGATGATGCCCATCCACAACGGAATGTGCGACGGCAGCTCTCGAGACCATTCGAGCGCGGTCTTTCTCGACCCTTGAGCATCGATCTCGAGCCCCGGCTGCAGCGCTACCAGCGGCGTCAGCACGAAGTTGCGCCGATGCGTGCTCGGGTGGGGAATGGTCAAGGTTTCCGATCGAAACTCACGATCGCCCCAGAGCAGGATATCGATGTCCATCGGTCGCGGTGCCCAGCGTCCCGCCGGCCCTCGTCCCAAGGAACGCTCGATCTGCTTTGCCGAAGCCCGGAGCTGCTCCGGGTCCATTGCAGCCTCGCATTCCAAGACGAGATTCAAATAGGGCAAGTTCCAGTCGGCGGGCGCCCCGGCCGGCAGCAGCGCCGGCGACTCGACGACCGGCGAGACACGGCGCACGTCGACGGCCGCTCCCCCGAGCAATTCGATGGCCTGCCTGAGGTTGTCGCGACGATCTCCGAGATTGGATCCCAGGCTGAGGTAGGTCTGCATGCCGCGGGTGCTGCTGGTTCGCGTCGGGAAAGAGCGTCTAGTATAAGCTCTGGCTTAGGCGCGATCAGGCGACTCGAGAGGAGAAAGGACCGACGATGAAGACCCAAGCAGCCGTGGCCTGGGAAGCCGGCAAGCCGCTATCCGTCGAACAGATCGACCTCGAGGGGCCGAAGACGGGTGAGGTGCTGGTGCGCATGGTTGCAACGGGTGTCTGTCACACGGATGCCTATACCTTGTCCGGCAGCGATCCGGAAGGTGCCTTCCCGGCGATACTCGGCCACGAGGGCGGCGGGATCGTCGAAGACATCGGCCCCGGCGTTGAAACCCTGCACCTCGGTGACCACGTGATCCCGCTCTATACGCCAGAGTGCCGGGCCTGCAAGTTCTGCCGATCGGGCAAGACCAATCTTTGTCAGGCCATTCGAGCCACGCAGGGGCGAGGCCTCATGCCGGACGGGACCAGCCGCTTCTCCTCGGGCGGCAAGCAAATTCTGCATTTCATGGGCACGTCGACGTTCTCCGAATACACCGTTCTGCCGGAAATCGCGGTCGCCAGAATCTCCAAGGAAGCCCCTCTCGAGAAAGTCTGCTTGCTCGGCTGCGGCATCACCACCGGTATCGGCGCCGTCCTGAACACGGCTAAGGTCGAGCCCGGGTCGACGGTCGCGGTCTTCGGCCTGGGAGGTGTCGGTTTGAGCGTAATTCAGGGCGCAGTCATGGCGAAAGCCGAGCGCATCATCGCCGTCGACGTCAATCCCGGCAAGGAGGAGATGGCGCGCAAGCTCGGCGCGACCGATTTCGTCAATCCGAAGGACCATTCGCAGCCGATTCAAGAGGTCATCGTCGAGATGACGGGCGGCGGCGTCGACTATTCGTTCGAGGCCGTCGGCAACGTCGACCTGATGCGGGCGGCGCTCGAGTGTTGTCACAAGGGCTGGGGCGAATCAACCATCATAGGCGTCGCCGGATCCGGCCAGGAGATTCGCACTCGCCCCTTCCAGCTCGTCACCGGCAGAGTCTGGAGGGGCAGCGCATTCGGCGGTGTTCGCGGGCGCAGCGAGTTGCCGGGGTTCGTCGATCGCTACATGACGGGAGAGATCAAGGTTGACGAGATGATCACTCATACGATGGGGCTTGCGGAGATAAACCGCGCTTTCGACCTCATGCACGAGGGCGAAAGCATTCGCTCCGTCGTCTATTTCTGATCAACGAAAATCGAACCTGAGCTCGACGCCTGCGTATGCGTTTCGTTCCGGCCCGGGCTCGAAGAACCGGCCGCCGAAAGGCACGTTGATCCGAACGTTCGCGTAGTAGGCTTCATCGGTGAGATTGTTGATGCCGAGGTAGGGAGCAACCACCAACGATCCCACGGAGGTTTCAAAGCCCAGGCGGAGGTTCGAGAGCGTATAGCTCGGACTGACCGCGGAATTGGCATTGTCCGTGAAGAGGTCATCCACGTGGAGCAAGTCCAATGCGCCGAACCAGCCCGACGGATGGTTGTAGCTCAGCTCGCCGAACAGCACGTGCTCCGGAGTCCCCGGAATCGTGTTGCCGGAAAAATCGTTGCCATCGTCGTCGATGAAGCGATTGAAGGTGAAATCGGAATACGTGTAGCTCAGGAGGCCCGTCAGGTGCCGTAGCAACTCGGCCCGAATCGAAAACTCCACCCCCAAGCGGTCGGACTCTCCGGCATTGGCATAGAACGTTCGATTGGGGCTTTCGGCGAGCTCGAACGGGACCAGCTCGTCTTCGACCTCGATCGAGAATACCGCAAGCTCGTAACGGGAGCTCTGGCCGATGAGCCCTCGCAGCCCGATCTCCAGATTCGTAGCCGACTGCGGGTCGACGTTGGGATTGAATCCGCCTGCGCCCGAGGGATTCGCGAACTCGGTGGTGGTAGGCGTTTCGAAAGCCGTCGAAACGGTTCCGTAGACGCTCAGATTCGGCGACAGCCGCGTAACGATGCCCAGCATCGGGCTGACGTCATCCAATGTTCGCGAGCCGGAGTCATCCCCGTCGTCGAGGAATCGATCCTCGGCTCCGAACTCCACCTCGTCGAAGCGCAGGCCGAAGGAAAGATCGATGTTGTCACTTAGACCGAGCTCATTCTGCACGAACAATCCACGGCTCGTGACACGCTCGTTCTGATCGAACGTCAAATCTCCGAACGTGCCGGAGAGATTATCGAACCGGCGCCGGTCATCGTCTTGGTCGTCGAGATCAAACCCGACGATCAGCCGATTCGTTCTTCCGGCCAACATGCCAGAGTAGGTATAGCTCAACCCACCGCCGGCGAAGAAGCGGTCGATTGCTCCGGCTCCGCCGTCCTGGAACGGGAGCTTGTTGGTGAAGTCTCGCCAGACGTAGTAACTGCGCGCCGAGAGCTCGTGACTCTCGCCCAGCGGCAGCGTGTAGACGAGTCCGAGCCGGGACTGCTCGAGCGTTTCACCGGCATCGAAGGTCTCGTTTGCGGTCCATGCGGAGCGCGGGTCTTCGGCGGCCTGCACGGCGCTGATGCCGCCGGCGTCGTTCGCGACCGGCTGATCGGTGTAGTTCACCACGGCGAGCAACGAGCTATCGGCGCCGAGATCAAAGTTGAAGCGGCCGTTGAACTGCAGATTCTCCCATTCGCTTTGCGCGCGATAGCCGTCGATCTCAGAATCCGAGAGGCTGACCAGATAATCCATGGGGCCGGCCTGGCCGCCCGTCTTGACTTGCATTTTCCGGTAGTCATAGGCGCCCGTGGCCAGGCTCGCGCTCGCGAACGGCGTTTCCGGGCCGCCTTCCGAGACGACGTTGACGACCCCTCCGGAGGCGTTGCCGTAGAGGCTCGAGCTCGGACCGCGTATGACTTCTATCTGCCTGGTCGTCCCCAGATCGATGGTATCGACTTGCCCTTGTCCGTCCGGCAGCGTTTCGGGAATGCCGTCGACGAGGATCTTCACGCCGCGGATGCCGAAGCCGGCGCGAGCGCCGAAGCCGCGTATGGACAAGCTCAAGTCGCGGGAGAAGTTATAGCGGCCCTGCATGAACAGGCCCGGCACGCGGTTCAACGCTTCATCGAGCCCCAGCTGCTGCCGGCCCAGCTGAATCTCGTCCTGACCGATGACGCTTACCGCCCCGGGCACGCGGTCGAGATTTCTCCCGAGCCGGGTCGCTTCGACGATGATCTCCTCGAGCCCGGCGTCTTCGCCGTCCGGAGCCGTCTGCCCGAGCAGAACCCCCGGAGAGAGCAACAGCCCGCAGCACGCCACACGCAGCGCTCTCGAGAGACCCTTCACCTGGATATTGACGCGCATGATGCTGTTCACCTCTGAATGGCTGTCTTTAGACGTCGCCTTCGAGCAGGCGTTCAATCATATAGAGTAGATTTTGCGTGTGTGCTCGAGTCTCCAGGTCACCCCCGCGCTTTCTACCCAGCATTCCCTCGATATTCCGCAACTGAAAGAGCGCGATGGACTTGGAGGCATAGTCGTAGTCGTCGCCTTCCCGGATGCCGATGAGCCTGGTTACATACTCGGTCTGCAGGTTCTGGCGGAAGCTATTCACGTCGTCACGGATATCTGCGGCGAAAATCGCGTCGGTGAGGTCCTGCATCATGTCCGACAACGCATACTCGTTGCCATAGAGCCGCGAGTCGGTGATGCGCGTCATGACACGTGGATGCAGGAAGTGGTTGAGCGCGCCTCGCTGAATCGCCAACACCCATTCGTGAATCTTCGGATCCTCGGTCTCATCCCAGAAATTCCAGAGCCGCCGCTGCTCCTGCAGGTGGTTGTAGAGATCCGTCGGCGTGGCAAGAGCCGTGGGGGCGAACAGATGCTCCGCGATTGCTTCCATCGCGCGCCTTTGATCGGCGACGCTCACGGGCTCGAACGGAATCTGGGCGCCGTCTTGTCCGACCACCGAGCGGTTGACGTAAACGCCTCCGACTTGACGCGCGAGCACGTTCACCGAGCGCGCGACCTGAGCCAGCATCACGACGTAGGCGTCGCGCAGCTCGTGGAATGACCGGCCCGGCGTGGAATGCTTGTCGATCGCTCTGCCGAAGAGCTCCTCGATCAAGCCGAGCCGCTCGACGGCGTAACCGATCGGATCGCTGCTCATGTCATACCATTGAATGCGCGGGTCGACCGCCCAACCCGGCGCCCGCATGTTGTGGTCGTCGGTGCCGAAGAGCAATGCCGGCTCGGTCGAGCGTGCGGCGATGGCCGCGAGCCGCTGCCTTTCGGTCTCGGCATCGGCGAGACCCTGCGAATAGCTGTACTCGACGACCCAGTCGTCATAGGGGCCGGGTCCGGAGCTGAAGAACCGCGTATGCTCTCGCCCGGGCGGCGGCACGTTGATGTCGGTGTAGTCCATCACCGTGGCATAGAGACCGTCCCGGTCGACGGCTTGCGGATCGAAAACCTCGTCCAAGGCCAGCATCCTCGAGCCGGCGAAGTTGTGGGCGAACCCCAGGGTATGACCGACCTCATGGAGCACGAGATCCACCAGGAACTCGTGCAGAACCCGCTCTTCGAGCTCGGAGCCGAGCTCCAGGGCCGCGACGGCGAATCGCCCGAAAACCTGGCTGACCTGCAGGTCGTGGGCGAATGAGCAGAAACCCGCCCGAAAGCTCGTCGGCGCGTCCACCTGCTCGAGATCGTCGAGGATGCGCTGATACTGAATGCGGCGAATCACGCCTGCGTACTCGAGCATGATATCGGCGCCGAGAATCTGCCCAGTGCGGGGGTTCGTGAACGACGGCCCATATCCTGAAAAGCGCGGCGTAGGTGAAGAAGTCCAGCGCAACACGTTGTAGCGAATATCCTCGGCCTCCCAGTCGGTATCGTCCGGTTGTATCCGGACTTCGATCGCGTCGCGGAAGCCGATCTTCTCGAATGATCGGTTCCACGCCAGCACGCCTTCCCGGATCGCTTCGCGGAACTCCAGCGGGGTCGTATTCTCGATCCACCAGACGATGGGCTCCACGGGCTCGGAGATCTCGGCTCGCGGTTCCCGTTTCACGAGGCGCCAGCGCTGAACGAGATCACGGTAGGGCGTCGGGCTGTCTTCGGTAAGATCCGTGACCTGCTCGGCGAAGTATCCCATACGATGATCCGTGAAACGCGGCTGGTAGTCGTTCTCGGGCAGCGCGATGAGCGAGTGCTGTACTGGAATGCTGACGTAGCGGCTGTCCGTGATTTCCTCGTCGCCGATGACGACAGGCGCCGGGTTGTCGTAGACGTATTCGACTTGCACGTCGACGTTGAGCGGGTAGGCGCGGATTGAAGTGATGCTGCTCTTGTCCTCGCTCAGATCTCCGAGCCGGAAAGTATCTTCGGCGTCGTCGTCGGGATCCGGCGTTTCCTTGACCTGGAGCAGGCTCTCGCTCAGGAAAATTGCATCAGCGCTGATGAGGATTTCGCCGGTATCGTCGTTTTTGGCGACGATTTCCTCGGAGGCCAGTAGCGCCGGGCTGATATTGGCGGAAGAAGCGCGGCTCAAGGGGTTGGCGGCGTCGAAGTAGAAAGCCGTATTCTCGAAGCGCAGCTCGACGCGGTTGAAATGCCGCCGCAGGGATATGATCCGGTTGGAGCGAAAGCTGCCTCTGAAATGTCCGCCCTGAGGAACGCCGTCGCGACTGACCGCGAGGTAAATATACTCTTTGTCGAGCTGATCGGGCCGGAGTAGAAGGTAACTTTCACCGGTGTTGCGATCGCGATAAAGGACGAAGAGGCCGTCAAATCTATCGCTATCTGCGGTAACATCCGCAATCGATTTCGGGGCTTCCTCGCTTTCCTCTTCACCGTTTTCGCCGTCTTGGCAATAGGCCAGCCGGGCTGCGCTGAAGAGAGGCAGGGCAGCCGCCAGCACCAAAACTCGTGAGAACGTCATGGTCGTAACCTCCAAAAACGCCTTGAAGGATAGAGAATCCGGAGCCGCCGGGCTAGGTTCCGGCGTCTCACAGCCACTGTCGCCGTCGCCGACGAGAGCGGCGCTGTGATCGCCCGTTGAGGCGATGAGCCGGGGGAACGCTTGGAGCTGATCTCGCTAGCCGAGCTTTCGGCGCTGTTGCAGGTCGTTCTGGTCGACCTGGTCCTCGCCGGCGACAACGCGATCGTCATCGCCATGGCCGTGGCCGGGCTGCCGCCGGAGCAGCGTGGCCGAGTGCTGGCGATCGGCATCGCCGCCGCGACCGTGCTGCGAATCGTTTTTGCGTCCGTGACGGTCCAGCTCTTGCAGATCATCGGTCTGGTCTTCGCCGGTGGCGTGCTGTTGCTCTGGGTCAGTTGGAAATTGTGGCGGGAGCTGCGTCAGCAAGCCATGCAGAAGGCCGCCGCCGAGGGAATCAGCGGGTTCATGCACGGCGATCCGAGTCAGTCCGTCGCGGGACCCGAGAAAACGTTTCGAGCGGCGGTGGTGCAGATCATCGTCGCCGACGTCTCGATGTCGCTCGACAACGTTCTTGCCGTCGCCGGTATCGCTCGCAACCACGGTTGGGTGTTGATCTTCGGCCTGGCATTGTCGGTTGCCTTCATGGGCTTCGCCGCGGCGATCATCGCCAAAGTGCTGGCCCGCCACCATTGGGTCGCCTATGTCGGGCTCGCCGTGATTCTTTACGTCGCGCTCAAAATGATCTGGGAAGGCACGCTGGAGATGCTCCAAGTCGCGACCTAGCGCGGGCGGCGCTTCGGTATGGATCGCATCGCAGCCACACGGGAGCGCCAAGGCTTGGTCAAATGGCTGACGCGCAAGAAGTTGTGCTAATATCATTCATCGGCTCTGTGTTGCGCAGGCGCAACACAGAGCGCTTCGGAACTGGCTTCGATGAACTAACACCGAATTTGGGGAGTGACGTTCGCACTGACAGCTGGACGTTGTCTTTCACGGGGGCGGCTCTCAAGCGCCCCTTTTTCTTGTTGAGCGACTTGCCCTCCAGCCCTTGATTCCATGACAGCCGCGCGTTTGCATGAGCGCCTCGGTTAGCGTGGCTACGGCCGATCCGCCGATGCCGCCGGCGCGCGGCGCGCGGGCCGTTTGGTCGTGGGCCTTGTTCGACTTCGCCAACTCGCCGTTTACCACGCTCGTGGTCACCTTCGTCTACGGCACCTATTTTACGCAAGCGATCGCGTCCGATCCGATCTCCGGCACGGCTCTGTGGTCACGGGCGATGACGATCACCGCGCTCGTCGTGGCGATTTGCTCGCCCGTACTGGGCGCGCTGGCGGATCGAGGCGGATATCGCAAGCCGTTCGTGCTGATGTTCACGCTGATATGCGTGGTCGCGACCGCGAGCTTGTACGCGGTCTTGCCCGGGCAGGTCCTTGCGGCGCTGACGCTGGTAGTCATCGCGAACATCGCCTATGAGTTCAGCGGCGTGTTCTACAACGCATTCCTGCCCGATCTCGCCGCGCCGGAGCGAATCGGCCGGATTTCCGGCTACGGATGGGGACTCGGCTATCTCGGCGGCCTGCTGGCGCTGCTCCTGGCGCTGCTGCTTCTCGTTCAACCGGCAACGCCGTGGTTTGGGTTCTCCAGGGAAGCCGGGGAAAACATACGCGCCACCAATCTGCTGGTCGCGATCTGGTTTCTCGTGTTCAGCTTGCCGTTGTTCCTGTGGGTGTCGGAGGACAGATCCAGGATCTCGGCACATGGCAGGGTCATTGCCGATACGGTCACTCAGCTCGCCAGGACATTCAAGGAGATTCGAGCCCATCGTCAGACCGTGCGCTTTCTGGTCGCACGCCTGGCGTATAACGACGGTTTGGTGACGATCTTCGCCTTCGGCGGCATCTATGCGGCGGAAACCTTCGGCTTCACGCTGCAAGAGATCCTGATTTTCGGCATCGTGCTCAACCTCACCGCCGGAATCGGCGCCGTTCTCATGGGGCATCTCGACGATCGCATCGGCGGCAAGCGGACCGTGATCATCTCTCTTTGCGGCTTGATCGTTGCGACGGTGATCGCGGTGTTCGCGGCGACGAAGCTCTGGCTCTGGGCGGCCGGTGTCGTCATCGGAATATTCACGGGGCCGAATCAAGCCGCGAGCCGCTCCCTCATGGGGCGTTTCGTGCCCCCCGATCTGGAGAACGAGTATTTCGGATTCTTTGCGTTTTCCGGAAAGCTGACGGCGTTCATCGGTCCGCTGCTACTCGGCTTGCTCACGCAATGGACCGGGTCGCAACGCGCCGGCGTCGCCGTCGTGTTGGTGATGTTCGTCATCGGCCTCGCGCTTCTGTTCTGGGTCGACGAAGCCGAGGGCATCGATGCCGCCGCGAGGGCGTAGGCGCGCGGCCGATCGCGGTGCCGGGGCGCGGAGCGCCGCCGAGCTTACGCGCCGGCCGAGGTAGATCGAATGCGAATCGGTATCGTCAGGGAAATCAAGGACGGCGAGAGCCGCGTAGGTCTGACGCCGTCCGGGGCTCGGCAGCTGGCGGGCTCAGGCCACGACGTGATCGTGGAGGCCGCCGCGGGTGCAGCCTGCGGTTTCAGCGACGACGAATACCGCGCTGCCGGAGCTGCCCTCGGCAGTCGCGACGAGGCCTGGGCTTCCGAGCTCGTCGTTAAGGTCAAGGAACCGCTGGCGGAGGAGCATCGTTTTCTCCGCGGTCAGATTCTTTTCGCGTTTCTACATCTTGCCGGCGTATCGAGGGAGCTGACGAGTGACTTGCTCGCGAGCGGCACGACCGCCGTCGCCTACGAAACCGTTGAAGACGAGCATGGACGGTTGCCGCTGCTGGCCCCGATGAGCGCAGTCGCCGGCAGCATGGCACCGATCGTCGGCGCGTATCACCTCGCGCGCTTCAACGGCGGCAGCGGCGTGCTGCTTTGCCGGTTGCTCGGCAAAGCCTACGGCAAGGTTCTGATCCTCGGTGACGGCGTCGTCGGGCAGCATGCCGCGGGCGTGGCGGCGGCGATGGGAGCCCGGGTCGTGATGTTCGGTCTGGATGCCGAGCACGGTGAGCAGTTGAAACGCACGATCTCGCCGAGCTTGAGCTACGAAATCTCGACTCCGGCAGCCGTGGCGGCGCAGTTGCGCGACGCGGATCTGCTCGTCGGCGCGGTGCTGGTCAAGGCCGCGCGCGCGCCGCATCTGGTTTCGGAGTCGATGGTGAAAACCATGCCCGAAGGCTCCGTGATCGTCGACGTCAGCATCGACCAGGGTGGCTGCGTGGAAACATCGCGGCCGACATCGCACACGAAGCCGACCTTCGTTGCCCACGGCGTTGTCCATTACTGCGTGACCAATATGCCTGGCGCGTATCCGAGAACGTCGACCATGGCGCTGACGGAGGCGAGCCTGCCGTTCGTTCAACGCATCGCGGATCGGGGTCTGGAAGTTTTTCGGTCGGATGCCGCGCTGGCGGCGGGCGTCAACACGCTCGGCGGCTACTTGACCTGCAAGCCGGTGGCTGAGGCTTTCGGCTGGCACTCGCGCTATCGTCCGCTGGCCGAGGTCTTGCCCGACGGGGGCTAGGCGCTCAATACTTCGGAACAATGAACCTGATCAGGGAAATCCAGGCGGGCTCGGGAGACCTGGTCGCCTGGCGTCATCAACTGCATGCTCATCCGGAGCTGGCCTTCGAGGAACGGCAAACTGCAAGCTTCGTCGCCGACAAGCTCGCCGCCTGGGGGCTCGAGGTGCACCGCGGCTTGGCGCGCACGGGGGTCGTCGGCACGTTGTCGCGCGGCACCGGGGGCAGCATCGGGCTGCGTGCCGATATGGACGCGCTGCCGATCACCGAGACCAATACCTTCGACTACCGTTCCCGGTACGAGGGCAAGATGCACGCCTGCGGGCACGATGGCCATACGACCATGCTGCTGGGTGCCGCCCGGCATCTCGCCGAGCACGGCAAGTTTTCCGGCACGGTGCGATTCATCTTCCAGCCCGCCGAGGAGGCCGTCGGAGGCGCCAAGGTCATGGTGGAGGACGGATTGTTCAAGCTCTTCCCGGTCGATGCCGTTTTCGGCATGCACAACTGGCCGGGTTTGGCGCCCGGTCATTTCGCAATGTGCGCGGGTCCCATGATGGCCTCGATGGATTGTTTCGACCTGCGCATACGCGGGCGGGGAGCGCACGGCGCCTTGCCGCACCAAGGCATCGATCCGGTATTCGCGGCGGCGCAGGTCGTTTCCGCGCTGCAGAGCATCGTGAGCCGCAACGTGAGCCCCCTGGAAACGGCGGTCATCAGCGTAACCAAGATTCACGGCGGCGACGCGTACAACGTAATCCCCGATGCGGTGGAGCTCGCCGGCGCGATACGCTGCCTCGATCGAGATCTCCGCGAGCGTCTCAAGACACGTGTTCGAGAGACGGCCGAGGGTGTCTGCAAGGGCCTTGGCGCCGAGGCGGAGCTGAGCTTTAGAAGCGGCCACCCGGCGGTCGTAAACCATCCCAAGGAGACGTCGCTGGCGTCGCGGGCTGCCGCCGCCGTCGTCGGGGAAAGCGGCGTCGACTCAGCCGCCGCTCCCGTGATGGTCTCGGAGGATTTCGCCTACATGCTGGAAGAGACGCCGGGATGTTATGCATTCATCGGCAACGGCGCAGGCAGTTGCATGATCCACAATTCCGGCTATGACTTCAACGACGAGATTCTGGCCGTCGGCGCAAGTTATTGGGTGCGCTTGGCCGAGGCGTTCTTGGGGCGGGCCGCGGCTTGAGGCTGCGGTTACGGCGGCGTATCGTGGCGCGTCTTTCACGGCAGGCGGATCGGAGCCCAGGCAGTGCCGAGTGACGAGCACAGGATTTTCTTTGTCTTCCCCGGACAGGGGTCGCAATACCGGGGAATGGGCGCGGACCTCGTGGCGGAGTTCGATAGCGCCCGGGAGGTCTTCGAGCGAGCGAGCGCGGTCGTGGGCTACGACATGGAGCGCTTGTGCTTCGAGAACAGCGACGACAAGCTCGATCTGACGCGCTACACGCAGCCCGCGCTGGTGACGCATCAGCTGGCCTGCCTGGCTGCGCTGCGCAGCCTGCTCGGCGCCACGGGCCCGCAGCCGGTGCTGGCCGCCGGCCACAGCCTCGGTGAGTACAGCGCGCTCGTCGTTGCCGGAGCGCTGCGCATCGAGGATGCGATCCGGCTCGTGAAGCGGCGCGGCGAGCTCATGAGTGAGCTCGGCGAAGGCAGCATGCTGGCGACGACTCTGGATCTCGAGACCGCCACGGCGCTGGCCGAGAAGCACTTCTGCGCCATCGCCGGCCGTAACCTGCCGGAGCAGACGGTCATCGCCGGGCGGGACGAGGACTTGGACGCTCTCGAGCAGGAGCTGACCGAGCGCTTCCCGCGCAAACGCGCCGTGCGGCTGCGCACCGAGGGGGCGTTTCACACCTATCTCATGGTCGAGGCGGCGCGAAGGTTCAGGGAGGTGCTGGCCGAGGTCGAGATCGGGAAGCTCACGATGGGGGTGTTGTCGAACTACACCGGCAAGCCGCACGACGCCGATGCGCAGGTGATCCGGTCACGGTTGTTCTTTCAGCTGTTCAATCCGGTGCGCTGGATGGACTGTCTGGATGCGGCTTTCGCGCGGGGTGTGACCTGCTTTGTGGAACTCGGGGGCGGCATCGGAGATACTGACGATCCTGCGGAGAAGCGGCCCAATCTCGAGGGCATCATCAAGAAAGCGCTGAGGCTTCGCGGCCATGAAGCCGAGTACTTGCCGGCGATCAACGCGGCCGCGCTGCACCATGCCGCCGAAACGTTGCTCTCGAGCTGACGCATGGGCCGTGGCAACGCGCCCATGAGACCGCCGAGGACGGCCGTGGTCTCTGGCGGGCCGAATATTGGAACGCTATTAGCACCGAGGTACCGTAATGGGAGCGTTTAAGGAGCCGCACGGCGGCAAGCTCAAGAATCTCTATTTAGACCAGGCCACCGCCACCGAAACCAAGCAACGCTCCCGCGAGCTTCCTTCCTGGGACCTGACGGCCCGGCAGATCTGCGATCTGGAGCTGTTGCTCAACGGCGCCTTCTCGCCGCTCGAGGGCTTTCTGGGGCAGCGGGACTTCGAGCGAGTCCTCCAGGAGATGCGCCTCGTCGACGGTACGCTGTGGCCTATTCCGATCACTTTGGACGTGTCGAAGCGCTTCGCCGACAGCATCGGTACCGGCACGACGATCGCCCTGCGCGATCCCGAGGGCGTGCTGCTGGCGACCATGGACGCCTCGAGCATCTATACTCCCGACAAGGCGGCGGAAGCCGCCGCGGTGTTCGGAACCAACGATACGGCCCACCCGGGCGTTCGCTATCTCATGAGCACCGCGGGCGAGGTCTATCTCGGCGGCCGGCTTCACGGCGTGGAAGCCCCGTCTCACTACGACTTCAGGCATCTTCGCGATTCTCCGCAAGAAGTGCGGAACCGGTTCGAGAAGCTCGGTTGGCGCCGCGTCGTCGCGTTTCAAACGCGAAACCCCATGCACCGCGCGCATCTCGAGCTTACCTTTCGCGCCGCGAAGGACACGGAGGCCAATCTGCTGATCCATCCGGTCGTCGGCATGACGAAGCCCGGTGACATCGATCACTTCACCCGCGTGCGTTGCTACGAGAAGCTTCTGCAACATTACCCGGAGCAGACGACGGCGCTGAGCTTGCTGCCGCTCGCAATGCGCATGGCCGGGCCGCGCGAGGCCCTGTGGCACGCGCTGATCCGCAAGAACTACGGCTGCACTCATTTCATCGTCGGGCGCGACCATGCCGGGCCCGGGAAAGGCAGCGACGGGAAACCTTTCTACGGGCCTTACGAAGCTCAAGAGCTCATGACCGCTCATGCGCAAGAGCTGGACATCACGATGGTGCCGTTCAGGAACATGGTCTACGTCGAGGATAGGGCGCAATACATGCCCGAGGACGAGGTCGAGCCCGGCACGCGATGCCTGGATCTCTCGGGAACGGAGCTTCGCAGGCGTTTGCAGGAGGGATTGGAGATTCCCGAATGGTTCTCCTTCCCGGAGGTGATCGTCGAGCTTCGAATGACGCATCCCCCGCGTCACCGGCAGGGTTTTACGGTGTTTTTCACCGGTCTTTCAGGCTCCGGCAAGTCCACGATCGCCAACGCCTTGATGGTCAAGCTCATGGAGATCGGAGGCCGTCACGTCACACTGCTCGACGGGGATATCGTGCGCAAGAATCTCTCGAGCGAGCTCGGCTTCTCGAAAGAGCATCGTGACCTCAACATCGTGCGAATCGGTTTCGTGGCGAGCGAGATTACCAAGAACGGGGGCATTGCGATCTGCGCGCCCATCGCGCCATATGCCGAAGTGCGGCGGATCGTTCGTGAGCAAGTCGAGCAATGCGGCGGCTTTCTCGAGATCCACGTGGCGACGCCGCTGGAAGTCTGTGAGGCTCGCGATCGAAAAGGCCTCTACGCCAAGGCTCGCGCCGGAATCATCAAGGGCTTCACCGGCATAGACGATCCGTACGAGGAGCCGGCGGCTCCCGAGATGCGCATCGATACGACGGAGCTGACGCCGGACCTGGCGGCCCACCGCATACTCGTCAAGCTCGAGAGTCTCGGGTTCATCGGCTTCAGGGAGCCCGAGCGAACCTAGCTTCAAGGGTCGTTGCCGCGGCTGGCTAGACCATATAGCTGGCGAAGAACGGGTTGAGCAGACGGTCGTCGGGATCGAGCTTGCGGCGCGTCTTGCGGAAGAAGTCGAGGCGTTTGCCGTAACGGCTCAGAGCCAGCTCGCTGGTCGCTCCTCGGCTCTGGTTGAAAAACGGCACACCGTCATTGGTGGCCGCGAAATCGGCGAGATCCACGACGAAATCATCCCAGCCTTGCTGCTCCGTTGACAGCGAGCTGAGGGTGAACATCGGCTCGTCGAACGTCGGTGCCAGCAGCGCGCTTCGGTCCTGATTCAGGCGAAAGCCGATGGCCGGCATGTCGCAACGAAACCCGGTTTTCTCGTAGTGTTGCAGGCACAAGGCCTGATACGCGCAGGCGATGGCGCCGAAGTGCTGCGCAGGGAACGCCCAGGTGCAATACGAAAAACCTTGCTTGCTGCCGGGAGCCCTGAAGCGCCCTGTCTGCTCGAGTGAATTGCTCCCGGTCTTCAAGAAGGACTTGCCGACCAGAGAGTGTGTCGCTTCGCTGAGGCTGTCGGAGATCGGGTAGCGGACCTTGCGGATAGGCACGACCATCGCCAGCGATCTGAGCGCGGCGGGCAGCGCCGAGTAGCACGCCCAGTCCCGGAATTTCCATGCCAGCTTTCGGCCGGGATCTGCGCCGTCGCTGGTGCGCCGCAGCTCCAGGAATACGCGATCCTTGAACGGCAGCAAGTACAATTTGATCCCGGAGCTCGCGAACGTCAGCCGCTGAACGAGCTTGCTGAAATCCCGGAAGCCCACTCGCGCCGTTTGCACCGAGAACGTCTGAATCGGGCGCACCTTCAAGGTGATCTCGTAGACGATGCCGAGGAGCCCGTAGCTGAGTCGCAACAACCCGAGCAGGCTTCGATCGGTTTCCTTCGCGACGAAGCGGTTGCCCTCGGGGCTCACGGCCTTGAGGCTGGTTGCATGGGACGCGAACTGGCTGGGGCTGCCGCCCATCGCGGCCTCGAGGCCCGCGGCGCAGACCGCACCGCCGACGCTCCGGTCGGCGAGGTCGAACCCGCCGTAGAGCTCCAGCCCTTCGGCCTCGAGTACCTCCGCGAGCTCGCAAATCGAGATGCCGGGCTGCACCGTGACCGTGTTTTCCTCGATCTTGAGCACGCGGTTCATCCGGGACAGATCGACTACCGTTCCGCCCGGCGCGGCGAGGCAGCGCGTCGTCGAGCTGCCGAATCCCATCGGCCGGACAGGCGCCGGAAAATGCTTGGGATTTCGAAGAATGGCCGCGATCTCGCTCGGTGACGTCGGCTGAACGATTTGAGCCGGCACGGCGTTGGGGCCGGTGGTAATCGATCGCGCGCTTCCTGCAACCTGCATACCGCACTGCGCTCCGTATGTTGGAACCGTCAACGGCCGGGTACGGCACAGGCTAGGGACAGGCATCGGAGCCACTCCGACAACGCTGGCAACTCCGCCGTCGTAGGACTGTGCATCCCTTAGACCGGTAGCTTTGTGTCCCCGACTTTCATCGGGTATACCATGATCAGCGGATCGAATATGGATCAGTTGAGCTGCCCGCGCAAGCGATTGACAGCCGGTTTTGGAAAAGAATCTCGCGACGTATTTATGTAAAAATGTGATCGTCGCCGCAGCGTCGGGTAAGATGGCGGCGCAGCGCCTTCCGGCCTGCCGCGAGTACCGGCCATGGCGGCCGTTCCTCCAGGAGAACGACCATCGACGCGCCCAAACCGAATGTTGGCACGACGGCTCTGTTATCGGCCGCCTCGATCGTCGTCGTAATCTACGGCATGCAGTCGGCGCAAAGGATACTAGTGCCGTTTCTCGTCGCCGTGTTTCTCGCGGTGATCTGCACGCCGCTGCTGCATTGGTTGCGGCGTCTTTATATTCCCGCTGGAATCGCGGTTTTCATGATCGTCGCCTTTATCATCGGGATTCTCGCCCTTGCCGGCGCGTTCGTCGGCGGGTCGATCGCCGAGTTCACGGCCCGGTTGCCGTTTTATGAGCAGCAACTCAGCGCCAAGCTCGCGAATCTCACCGCCGTATTCGAACAGGAGGTGACGATCAACGAGCTCTTGGAGCAGATACAACCGGCTTCACCGATGGCGCTCGTCGCGAACCTGTTCACAGGTTTGCAGTCATTGTTCGCGAATTTCTTTCTGATCATCTTCTCGGTCATTTTTCTTTTGCTCGAGGCCTCGACGCTGCCCAAGAAGCTGCAACGCGTGTTGGCGGGCTCGGAAACGGACCCGGACTATTTCAAGCGATTCACGGAGCACGTGCAGCGCTATTTGAGCATCAAGACGATCATCAGCTTGGTCACCGGGCTCTTGGCCGGCATTTTGTGCGCCGTCGTCGGTTTGGATTTCCCGGTGCTTTGGGGATTGCTCGCGTTCCTGTTCAATTACGTTCCGACGATCGGTTCTCTGATCGCCTCGATTCCTCCGATCGCTTTGGCACTGGTGCAGTTCGGTCCGATCGAGGCGGTCGTCATCGCCGTCGGTTACCTGGTCCTAAACGTCACGATCGGCGGGCTGATAGAGCCACGAGTCATGGGTCGTGGTCTCGGGCTCTCGACGCTCGTGGTTTTTCTGTCGCTGGTTTTCTGGGGCTGGGTGTTCGGACCCATAGGCATGCTTCTGTCCGTGCCTTTGACCATGACGGCAAAGATTGCGCTCGAATCGAGCGAGAAGACGGCGCCGATCGCAATTCTGATGGGTTCCGCCGACGCCCCGATCAGGCGCGGCTAGGGCAGCCAAGCGTCGCCATCGCCCGGCTGAGCATTCACTCGTAACGCAGCGCCTCGATCGGATCGAGCCGGGAGGCTCGATGCGCCGGCCAGCTTCCGAAGAACAGGCCGACGCCGATGCTGAACGCAAAGGCCATGACGACGGATTCCGGCGAAATGAACGTTTGCCAGCCCGCGTATTGTGAGAGCAGGACGGCAAGACCGATTCCCGCGAGTATTCCGAGCGCACCGCCGAAGAGGCACAAAGCGACCGATTCGACGAGAAACTGCAACAGGATATTGAGCCGCGTGGCGCCGAGCGCCATGCGAATCCCGATTTCCCGCGTCCGCTCCGTAACGCTGACGAGCATGATGTTCATGATGCCGATGCCGCCGACGATCAGGCTGACTCCGGCGATGCTGGCGAGCAGAAACGTAAACGTCTGCTGGGCCTCCTGCTGCGTGGCTAGAAACTGCCGGCGGTCGATGATCGCAAAATCATTGGGTTTACCCGGGAGAATCTTGTGCTCCGTTCGCAAGACGCGCTCTATATCCACCATCGCCCGTTCCAGCGATACCCCGTCGACGACTCGCAGACTGATATTGTCGAGCTCCTCGGTGCCGAGCACCCGCTGCTCGGCTGTGAACAATGGGATGTATGCGGAGCCGTCGGGGCTTCCGCCGACGACGTCGCCGACCTCGTCGAGGATTCCGATCACCTCGAACGGCTGTGAGTTGAGTTGCAGGATTTGGCCGAGCAAGGCCTCCCCGGCGGTTTCCAGACGCTGCGGCAATTCGGCGCCGAGCACGACGACGCGGCGTTTCTGGCGGTCCTCCGCCTGCGTGAAAAACCTGCCGAGCGCGAGCGGGAAACGATACAGCTCATGGTACTGATAACTCGTGCCGACCAGGCGTGCGTTCGTGTTCGTGCTGCCGAGCTTGAGCTGGCCGCGATTCCTGAGCTCGGGCACGACGGCGTCGAGGTAGCGTGAGTTCCGCTCCAATGGCTCGAGATCGTCGACGACGAGTGTCAGCTGATCCCGGGAAACGCCTCTGGAGAAGAACGACGATGCGGAGAGCGTCAGAATGTTCGCGCCCAGAGCCGCGATCTGATCGTCGATCTGTCTTTGCGCGCCGGCACCGGCGGCTAGCATCGTTATGACGGCGCCGACACCGATGATGATGCCGAGCATCGTCAGAATTCCCCGAAACAGGTTCGCTGCGATCGATTCGAAGGCGACGCGAATGATTTCTCCGAGCAGCATCAAAAGCATCTCCGGAAGCGGCCTTGGACGCGCCGCTGAAAAGTATAGCCCAGTTCGATCTCAAGCCCGCGCGGCGACGACGGCGAGCCCGGCTCGTCCATGGCGTTGCGGGAGACTGGGACCCGCGCAGTTGTGCGTCCTCGGAGGGTCGTATAGATTGATAGATGACAACATCGGAGCCGACGGACGTGTCATTGCGGGATCAAGTCGAGCGGCTGCTGCCGGGCTGGAAGCGCTGGTACCCGAGCTTGTTCGAGGCGGCACGCGACCTCGGGCTCATACGCGCTCGTGTCTGCTCTCCGGACAGCCTCCTGCTGAGCAAGCGCCATGCGAGCATCCAGCGCGACGCCGAAGAAGCTCATCGGGAGAAGTGGGGCGGCAAGAACGCCGAGCCTTGATCAACGGTCGAGCGCGGCCATCGTCAGCGGCGCGACCACGCTCAGGAACGCGAGCATGGCGACACTCCAAAGACCTAGGAGTTCCGACGGGGTCCGCGCGGCCACATCGTTGCCGAGCCACGCGATGATCGTCCAGGTCAGCTGAGACACCGGCCCGATGGCGAGTAGCAGCCCCGAAACGACGGCGCTTGCGAGCACGGCGCGCCGCAAGAGTATCCGCCGGCGAATTCGTTTCATCACGGCGGCAGAAAATCCGTGATCCTCGATTCCCAAGTAATATTGTCGAAACAGGGCTTCGACCTCAGAATCCATCCGGTTTTCTCCTTGGCCGAGCTTGCACCGTCGGCTCGATGCGAAAGCGCTCTCGCAGTTTACTCTTGCTGCGATGAATTCTAGCCTTGATGGTGCCCAGCGGTTTCCCGAGGATCTTCCCGGCCTCGGAGTGGCTACAGCCAAAGCCGTAGCATAGTACCATCACGTCGCGTTCATCCGGGCTCAAGGTGGCGAGCATGCGCTCAAGATCGGTGAGCGCCTCGGCTCCGGGGTCCTTTGACGCCTCGGCGTGTTGTCGAGCTTGGGCCACCAACCGCGTCAGTCTTCTATTCTTACGGACGGATCCCAAGAATTCCCGGTAGGCGATTTTCATCAGCCAGGATCGAAATTGTCCCTGGCCGCGAAAGGAATCGAGATTCTCCCATGCGCGGACGAATGTATCCTGGGCCAGTTCATCGGCGCGGCCGGATTCCCCCGTCAGCTGGCGCAGCCAGCCGCGTATCGAGCTCTGATGGCGCAGCACCAACGCGGTATAGGCGTCGTTGTCTCCCGCGCGGGCGAGATTGACGAGCTCGCCGTCGCTAAGCGGCATTGTTCACGGCGGGCGTCTTGGCCGGCTCCGCTCAATCCCTGGAGCTGAAACGCCAAAGGCCGAGGTAAGCGAGACCAATGAGTGCGGGTAGCGCGCTGATCGCGAGCAGAGGCCTGACGGCATCTTCCTCCCCGACGAGAACACCGAAGGCGGCGATGCCCAAGCCGGTTGCGAGCGCGATGACGCCGCGACGTAAATCCGCCTGGCTGCTCGGCCCCAATTGGCCCAGCCGCTCAAGCAATTCGGGGGTCAGCTCCTGACCCTTCTCGATGGCGATACGCACGGTTGCCTGTACCTCCCGGCGCGTACGATACGACCAATAGATAACCATCGATATCACGACAGCGACGGAGACGAACAAGACGATCGGAATGAGAAATAGGACGACTCCTTCCATCGAAAGGCCCCTTACTTTTGCGCAGAGAATAGCGCGGCTATTGGGTAGGATGCTCGAGGTCGGTGCCTCGGATGCGCGGACCGGTCACTCGAGCCGCAGCGCGCCACGTTGGAATATCCCTGAATATCTTGCAAGCGAATGATTATCATGATTTTTATTCTAGTGTGATTTGCGCATATTGTTCTGCTGCATCGGCATAACAATGCTCAACGCGACGTGTATGCTAAGCCTTCTAGGAGAGACACGATCACCGGCGGCAGCTGCGGCGTCGACGAAGGGCGACGGTGGTCGATACGGAAAACCCGATGCAGATGATAGTCGCCAGCCGGCTCACGGACGGTCGCGTGGTGTTCATGGCGCCTGGCAACAGCTGGGCCGAGAGTATCGATGAGGGCGTCGTCGCCGACGACAGCGATGCCGCCGCGGATCTGCTCGCCGAAGCGAAACGCGCGGCGGAGCGTTCCGTCGTGGTCGAGCCCTATCTCATCGAGGTCACCGTGACGGCCGGCCGGCTGCGGCCGGTCCTGCTGCGAGAGGCGATTCGGGCCTTCGGGCCTACGGTCCATGATAGTGAAGCGGTCGTCAGGAGCTGAGCCCGGTGTATCGCTACGACCAATTCGATAGGCAGCTCGTGACGGAGCGCGTCGCGCAGTTCAGGCGTCAGGTCGAACGGCGCCTCAACGGCGAGCTGACCGAGGACCAGTTCAAGCCGCTGCGGCTCATGAACGGCCTTTACATGCAGTTGCACGCCTACATGCTGCGCGTGAACGTGCCTTATGGGACGCTCTCGTCGCGGCAGCTGCGGACGTTCGCGCATGTCGCCAGAGCCTACGACCGCGGCTTCGGGCATTTCACCACGCGCCAGAACATCCAGTACAACTGGGTTAAGCTCGAAGACACCCCGGACATTCTGGCGGAGCTCGCGGAAGTCGAGGTCACGGCGATTCAGTCATCGGGCAACTGCGTGCGCAACATCACTTCCGATCAGTACGCGGGCAGAGCGAAGGACGAGCTTGTCGATCCCCGGATCTACTGCGAGCTGTTGCGGCAGTATTCGTTCCTGCATCCCGAGTTTTCCTATCTGCCGCGCAAGTTCAAGATCGCCGTGACCGGCTCGCCACACGACCGCGCGGCCGTCGCACTGCACGATATCGGCTTGCGTATGCATCTCGACGATCAGGGACGCCCCGGCTTCGAGGTGCTCGTAGGCGGCGGCCAGGGGCGCACGCCCTTCATTGCCCATACTATCCGAGAGTGGCTCGAGCCGGAGCACCTGTTGTCCTACGTCGAGTCGATCCTGCGCGTCTACAACATCCACGGCCGTCGCGACAACATCCATAAGGCGCGCATCAAGATCATCGTCAATCAGATGGGCATCGACAAATACCGGGAGCTCGTCGACGCCGACTGGGAGCGGATTCGCGACAGCCGTCTGCGCGTGCCGCAGGAGGAGATAGACCGGATCGCCGCGTACTTCGCGCCCCCGGAATATGCCGAGCTCAGCGACGCGTCGGAGGAACTCGCGGCGCGGCGAGGCGCCGATCCCGAGTTCGACCGCTGGCTTGCGAGCAACGTCGTGGAGCACAAAGTGCCGGGTTACAGCATCGTGAATCTATCGCTGAAAGCACCCGGCCGCGCGCCCGGCGACCTCGACGCCGACCGCATGGATGCCGTTGCGGATCTCGCGGACCGCTACAGCTTCGGCCAGATCCGGATCACGCATCGTCAAAACCTCGTGCTCGTCGACGTCGAGCAGCGCAAGCTCGAAGCGTTGTGGCGGGCCTTGAAGGCGCTGGGGCTCGCGACGCCGAATATCGGCCAGCTTACCGACATCGTCTGCTGCCCCGGCTTGGATTTCTGCAGCCTGGCCAACGCCAGGTCGATTCCCGTCGCCGAGGACCTGGGTCTGCATTTCGTGGACGTCGATCGGCTCGCGCTCGTCGGAGACCTGACCTTGAACATTTCCGGCTGCATGAATGCCTGCGGGCATCATCATGTCGGCAACATCGGTATTCTCGGCGTGGACAAGCGCGGCCAGGAATACTTTCAGCTGACGCTCGGCGGGTGCTCGGACGAGTCCGCCTCGCTCGGCGACCGCCTCGGCCCGGCATTGCCTCAGAGTGAGGTCCCTGGGGCGATCGAGGCGATAGTCGAAACCTATCTGGGCTTGCGCGAGGACGGCGAGCGGTTCTTGGATACCTATCGCCGCGTCGGTCTCGAGCCTTTCAAACAGGCCGTGTACGAGGGCGCCGATTCCAAGGCCGTAGCCTGATGGCCTTGATCAAAGGCGGCCGCATGAGCTTGGACCCGTTCCACTCGGTCGGCGCCGAGGGTGAGTTGCCGGCCGACGGCGACGTGCTGGTGACGTTGGCGCGCTGGCAGGCGCAGCGCGAGGAGCTGCTCGGCCGCCCCGGGCGCCTCGGCGTGAAGCTCGCGAGCGACCAGCCGCCCGCGCTCATTGCGAGCGATCTCGGCCACTTCGCCCTCGTGGCCTTGGAATTTCCCGCGTTTCGCGACGGCCGCGCTTACTCCTACGCGCGGCTGCTCAGGGAGCAATTCGGCTATACCGGGGAGATCCGCGCCGTCGGCGACGTGTTGCTCGAGCAGCTGCACTTCATGGTCCGGGCCGGATTCGATGCGTTCGAGCTCGATAGCGCCGACCCCGAAGCCGACTTCGCCACCGCGGTCGGAGAATTCTCGGTGTGGTACCAGCCGGCCACTGACGACCGCCCCAGCGCTCTGGAGCTTCGGCACCGCCACGACCGATAGGCGCGCCCATGCACATGCCCGCGGCGGCGGCCTCCTGGTCTCTGGAAAAGACCGATTTGCCGTGCGCAGCTTCGGGGCGCCGGCGCGATACGAGCGTATCCGTATGAAATCCAAGACAACGCAAATATGACGTTTTTTTAATCAATCTGACACGATTGCAGCGATCCCGAGGGGACGGCGCCAGAGTTCAGCCTGTTCTCCACAGAGTTATCCACAGGAATTGTGGATTGCGGGGGCTCGCCGCGGTCCCAAAAAGCATGTGGAAATAGCGTCACTTTCTAATTTATCTCCTTGAGGAATAGGCGAATGAGGTCTTATTCATTCCCTTACCCGCGCAAGGTCGCTAGTGTGGGTCGCCCAGCTCCCGTGCAGGACTCAGTGGCCTTGCAGGCATGATGTCGACGCTTCAGACAGCGACCCCGGCCGATACCGAAGGCGGCGAACTCGCGCCGGCTCGTCTTCGGCACGACCAGGTGCTCGAAGGCCTTTCGGCGGAGGAGCGAGCGGCCTGGGCCCTGGAGCATCTTCCGGGCGCGCACGTGCTGACGTCGAGCTTCGGTGCTCAGGCAGCCGTATCGCTCCACATGTTGACCCGGCTCGCACCGGAGCTTCCGGTCGTGCTCATCGACACGGGCTATTTATTCGCCGAAACCTACCGATTCATCGACGCTTTGCGCGAACGCTTTGCTCTGAATCTGAAGGTCTATCGAAGCGCAGTGTCTCCCGCTTGGCAGGAGGCCCGGCATGGCCAGCGCTGGCGGAACGGAATCGAGGGGATCGAGACGTACAACGAGGAGAATAAGGTCGAGCCCATGCGTCGCGCGTTGCGCGAGCTCGGCGTGAAAACCTGGTTCGCCGGCTTGCGGCGCCAGCAAAGCGAGAGCCGTGCCAGCATCCCCTTTCTCAGCTTCGCCGCGGGGCGCTGGAAGGTCTGCCCGATCGCCGATTGGAGCGACCGCGATGTGCACCGCTACTTGACTCGTCACCGGCTGCCGTATCACCCGCTTGTCGATGAGGGCTATTTATCGATCGGGGATCGCCACAGTACGAGCTCGATATTCGATGTGGCGAACATCGAGGAGTTGCGGAACTTCGGCTTGAAACGCGAGTGCGGCATTCACGAGCTGGACGGCTAGGTCACCTCAGTCGCTCGAAGCCTCGCCCGCCGTCACTCGTGGATAGCGGATTTCGTCCACGAGCGCCTGAACTCGCAGCGGTGGCGGAGGCGTGAAGCGGCTGACCGTAATCGCTACGGTGAAGTTGAGCAGCATTCCCAGCGTGCCGATACCCTCCGGTGATATCCCGAGCAACCACTCCGAGGCGATATCCTGGCCCCACGGCGCTCCTACCCATTGCAGAAACAACCCCTTGAAGTATTCGATGTAGCCGTAGGTGAATACGAGCCCCGCGAGCATGCCGGCGATCGCGCCTTGTTTGTTCATTCGCTTGTAGAATATTCCCAGCAGGATGCTCGGGAACAACGACGCGGCGGCGAGCCCGAACGCAAAGGCGACGACTTGGGCCACGAACGCGGGCGGATAGTAGCCGAGAGCTCCGGCGATCACGATCGCGGCTGCGGCGGAGATCCGCCCGGCCATGAGTTCCGCGCGCTCCGAGATCTGCGGCGCGATCACGCCTTTCAACAGATCGTGAGAGATTGCCGCCGATATCACGAGCAAAAGGCCTGCGGCCGTCGATAGCGCAGCGGCGATGCCTCCCGCGGCGATCAGGGCGATCACCCACTGCGGCAGGCCGGCGATCTCGGGATTGGCCAGCACCAGGATGTCGGGGTCGACCCGCAGCTCGTTGCCTCGCCATCCGAAGCGCCCCGCCTGTTGCGCGAAGCCCGGGTTGCGGTCGTTGTAGTACTGAATCCGGCCGTCGCCGTTGTGGTCCTCGAAGCTCAGCAGGCCGGTCGCTTCCCAAGTGCGGAACCAGTCGGGTCGGTCTTCGTAGCTCACATTGCCGTCCGGCGCGCCCACGGGCCCGACCTGTATGGTCTCGGTCAAATTCAGCCGCGCCATCGAGCCGACCGCAGGCGCCGTCAGGTACAGTATCCCGATGAACAGCAGCGCCCAGCCGGCGGAGTAGCGCGCGTCGCGGACCTTCGGCACGGTGAAGAATCGCACGATGACATGCGGCAGCCCCGCGGTCCCGATCATGAGCGCCGCCGTGATGCAGAATACGTCGATCATGCTCTTGGTGCCGGAGGTATACGCGGGGAAACCGAGCTCCGTCACGACCTGATCGAGCTTCTCCAGCAAAGGCAGCGAATCGCCTAGGACGACACTGCCGAAAGCGATCTGCGGGATCGGCATGCCGGTGATTTGCAAGGCGATGAAAACCGCGGGCACCGTATACGCGAAAATCAGCACGCAATATTGAGCGATTTGCGTGTAGGTCACGCCTTTCATTCCGCCGAGCACCGCGTAGATGAATACGATGCCCATGCCGATCGCGAGGCCGGCACCGATCGGGACCTCGAGAAACCGCGAGAAGACGATGCCGACGCCGCGCATCTGGCCCGCGACATAGGTGAACGAGATGAAGATCAGGCAGATCACGGCGACGATGCGGGCGACCCGCGAATCGTAACGCTCTCCTACGAACTCAGGCACGGTGAACTTGCCGAATTTGCGGAGATACGGCGCGAGCAGCAACGCAAGCAGCACGTAACCGCCTGTCCAGCCCATGAGATAAACCGAGCCGTCGTAACCGAGAAAGGCGATGAGACCGGCCATCGAGATGAACGAGGCTGCCGACATCCAGTCCGCTGCCGTGGCCATGCCGTTGGCGACGGGGTGGACGTGCTTGCCGGCAACGTAGAAATCGCCGGTATCGCGCGCCCGTGACCAGATCGCGATGCCGATATAGACCGCGAAGCTGGTTCCGACGACGAGATAGGTCAGGAGCTTGAGGTCCACGCCCGGAATCCAGAGGCTAGCGCAGCATCTTAATCTTCTTCGACGTCGTGCTCGCGGTCGAGGCGATTCATGCGCCAGGCGTAGTAGAAGATCACCGCGATGAAGCAAATGATCGAGCCTTGCTGCGCGAACCAGAATCCCAAGGGGACGCCGAAAAGCTGAATTTCGTCCAAGGGTGAGACGAGGAGGATGCCGAAGCCGAAAGACACGACGAACCACACGGCCAGACAAGCTGCGACGAGCCGCAGGTTGGCACGCCAGTAGCGGTGCTTGGCGGTCTTCGAGTCCATCGGATGTAGCCCCCAGCGCGTTTCGGGCGCCTAGTCTAGTTCAAGCGGCCGTCGAATCGCCAGCGCGCCCGGCCTGCAAGCGCTGCTCCGTAGTCGTCGTTGCTGTCTGAAGCGGCTACCGCTGAACGAGCTCAAGATCGACAAATCCTTCATCATGGGCGTGCGTGATCGTCAGGACGAAGCCATCGTTCGCAGCGTCACGGCGCCGAGGTGATCCGAATCAGGCGCTGCCCAACTGATAGATGATGAGCGCCGCGAGGTAGCCCGCCGCCGTCATATAGGTCCAGGCAAATATCGGCCAGCGCCAGGTATTCGTCTCCCGCTTGATGATCGCGAGCGTCGCGGCGCACTGCAGGCACCAGGCGTAGAACACCAGCAGTCCCAGCACCATCGGCAGCGTGAAGACGTTGCGTCCGTCCGGCCAGGTGGCGGCACCGAGCCGCTCGGCCAAGGTCGCCTCATCGGCCTCCGCGCCGACCGCGTAAATTGTTCCTAGGACGGCGACGACGACTTCGCGGGCCGGGAAGCCGGCGATGACGGCGGCCGAGACGCGCCAATCCCAACCCAGAGGCACGAATACCGGCTCGACGAAGCGGCCTGCGCGGCCCAGCCAGCTTTGCGCGAGGTGCGCCGCCGCGATCTCGTTGTCGATGCCTGCGACGGCCGCCTCGAGCTCGGCGCCGCTCAAGGCGGCCGTCGCGGCGGCTTCAGCCTCGGAGCGTTGAGCTTCGAGCTCGGGAGAGCGGGGGAAATATGCGAGATACCAGACGATGACGGCGACCGCGAAGATCACGGTCCCGGCGCGGCGCAAGAAGACTCGGGCGCGGTCGAGCAGCTTGATCAGCACCGTGCGCGGGTTCGGCAGGTGAAATTCGGGCAGGGCCAGGATGAAGGTCGGCTTCGGCCCTCGCAATGCGGAGCTTCGTAGAATGAACGCCGTCGTCACGCCGCCGACGATTCCGAGCATATAGAGACTGAACAGCACCAGGCCCTGCAGATTCAGCAGCCCGATGCTGCTGCTCGGCACGAAGGCGGCGATCAGCAGCGCATAGACCGGCAATCTCGCGGAGCAAGTCATGAACGGGGCCGCGAGTATCGTTGCGATGCGATCTCGCCGGTTCGGGATGACGCGGGTCGCCATGATCGCCGGAACGGCGCAGGCGAAACTCGACAGCAGCGGTATCACCGACTGGCCCGACAAACCCACCGAGCGCATTGCCCGGTCGACGAGAAAGGCAGCGCGTGCCAGGTAGCCCGTGTCCTCCATGATGATGATGAACAGGAACAGAATCAGAATCTGAGGCAGAAAGATCACGACGCTGCCCACGCCGGCGATGACGCCGTCGACGATGAGGCTTGCGAGCAGGCCCTCGGGCAAGACCGTCGCCACCAGCCCTCCGAGCGCGCTCGTCGCCGCGTCGATCAGATCCATGATCGGAGTTGCCCAGGCAAACACGGCCTGGAATACGATCGCCATGAGCAACAGAAAACTGACGGTCGCCGGAACAGGCCGGTTGAGCCACGCCGCCGCGGCGGAGCTCCAGCGAGCGGGTGGCGTCGCGACGGATTGCAACCGCGGCAGCGCCTCGAGAATTCGGCGATAGCGCTCGCGAGCCTCTACGGCCAACGGCGGCTCTTCGCCGCAAAGCCGCCTGCGCGCATCGTCGAGCAGGCTCGTCGCCCGATCCCCGAGCTCCCCCGACAGCGCCGCCAGCGAGGCGGGATCGTCGTCGATCAACGCTCGCTCGATCTCGACGATGGACAAGCGTGCATTCGGCCCGAGCTCGCTCGCCAGCCGGCGCGCCGACTCGCGCAGCGCCGGCCAGAAGCTGAGCGGCTCTCGGTGTTTCATCTCGAGGGCTTCGCCAAGTGCGGTGCGCAGCGCCTGCATACCCCTGCCGGTAGTTGCGACTACCGTGCAAACCGCCGCGCCGCCCAGGCGGTCGCTCAAGGCGCGCGTGTCCACCCTCACGTTCTTACGAATCGCCGCATCGGTCATCGTCAGCGCCACGACGACGGGCTGGCCGAGCTCGGCGAGTTGCTCGAGCAGATACATGCCCTGGTACAGCCGGGTCACATCGACGATGGCCAAAATCACGTCGGGCCGGCGCGTGCCGGGCACGCGGCCGAGAAGCACGTTCACGGCAATGCGCTCGTCGTCCGAGCTCGGGCTCAGCGCGTAGGTACCCGGAAGATCGATCAAGTCGATGACGGAACCGCCGATCTCCAAGCGGCCGACGCGCTTCTCGACCGTCACCCCGGGGTAATTCGCCGTTTTTTGGCGCAGGCCGGTGAGGCGGTTGAACACGGTGCTCTTGCCGGAGTTCGGGTTGCCGACGAGCGCGACGGTCCGGCCGCGCGGTATCGCGAGGCTCCCGATCGGAATGGCTACGGCGCTAGCCATCGGACGACAGAGGAACGACCTCGAAATGCCGGCCGTCGGCGAGCCGCAGGGACACGGCGCCGCCGTAGAGCCGGAACTCGACCGGATCGCCCCCCAGCGATGCGCCCAGATACTCGAGCTCCGCGCCCTCGACCAAGCCCATGATCATTAGCCGTTGCACGTTGGGGTTCAAAGTTCGAATGGACTGGATTCGCACGCGGTCACCCTTCTTTAGGTCAGCCAAGGTCATCGCATTCGTATCAGCTCTCGGTCAAGGGCTCTCGGCGGTCGATCGCCGTCGAGGGTCCCAGCCGGTCAGAGCCGCCGATAGATCCGCTCGTCGTACAAGCTTCCGCTGCGGCTGAGCAGCTCCTCACGAAAATGCATCGAATGTTGCGCCGACGCGTGCGCGACACGGTTGTCCTCGCTCGTCCAGACTTCGAACAATGTCATGTGATTGCGGCGGCTGTTCTGCGCGATGACGCCGATATCGACCGCGCCGGGATCCTGGCGGCTTGCCCCGACGAGGGTGTCGACCAGCACCGTGCCTTCCTCGAGCGCCGTCGGAACGATATCGACGTGCGTAACGACGTACACTTCGCCCTCGCCGCCGGCGGCGCTGGTGCCCATGATCGGCGTGCTGGGCCGCTCGTCGTAGGGGCTGTAAAGCAGCGGCGCTAGCGCCTCACGAAGAGTCCGAGTGTGCGACGCGGCGACATGCCGGTCTCGCGACTCCTGGTCGCTCCAGGCGTCGAGGATCGCGAAGTGGTTCGGTCTGCCTGTGCGCTGTAATATCTGAAACCGGAGGTTGCCTCTCTCGGTGCGGCCGGTCTCTTCCAGCGTCCTGAGCAAGTCGATCGCGCGCTCGGTCGACGACGGCGTCACCTCGATATAGGTGATCGCGAATACGGCGGCATCGTCCTGAGCTACGGCGTTGGACATTGCACCGAAAACCAGCGGAAGCAGGCTTAAAACGAGCTTCGGAGAAATTTGCATCGCGGAGTACCTCGGCACCTAGTGATCAAAGCGGAAGCCTGATTCTACCCAAATCTCGCGGGTGCCGTGGCCGGAGTCGGCCGGGTGCCTAATTTTCGAGGAAGTCTTCGAACGTGCTGAAGTCGAGGTAATCCCCCGAGCAGCTTATCTCGCTGAGCTCCCAATGCGGCGGCGCCAGCCGAAAATGAAGCGTCTCGGCGACCCACGGCTCCGCCAGGATCTCGGGATCTTCCATGGTGATGTCCAGGAGAAGATTCCTGTTGTCGATCCTGCGAAATACCTCGGTCACGCGGAGCTCGCCGCTGTGCGGATAGCCGGCGCGGTCGAGCCAGGTCCGCTCGTCCACGGCGACGGTATCGACGATAAAGGTCGTGTCGTTCTGCCACCTGCCGGTCGAGTGGCCGAGCCACAGCGGCACCGGGTCTTCGGGGTGGTCGCGGCCGTCGATATAGATTCGCCGAATGATGTGATCGTACTCGTAGAGCATGATCATCTCCCGCTCCGTGTATACGACCTCGAACGGATACGGATGAAAATATACACGCGGGACACCCGGGGGATAACAACGCGTGAGCACCGGATCGTTGGTCTCCGCGAGAGAGAAGCCGCCGGCATTGGAGTTGCGGGCCCGGCCGAACAGCGCCTGCCCTGCCGGCGTCAACTCGGGCCCTTCTTCCGTCCAGGTGGCGTTGCTGTAGAAGCCGCCTTCCGGCGGGCGAATACGCATCCACACGCCGCTCAAGTCTCGAACCGGCGCGGGTCCGTCCTCGGTCTCCGGCTCTTCGATGCCGACCGGCTGGCCGGTGCCGTACTGAGCGAGGCCGAGCCCCGGCAGCGCACATGAGATCAGGCCGACGAAAGCCCATGTGAGCGATCGGCTCAGGAGTGATTTCGTGCTGCCTGCCATCAGCGCGTTGGGGTCAGCTCGCCGAGCCGGCGATCAGTCCAGAATCTCCCACAACGGCAAGCTATCGCCGTCGTCGGTCAAGATCTCGTCGATGGCGACGGAGCGTCCGTCATTCCGGGCGGCGCGACCGCTGATCTGAATACGGTCGCCGGGCTTGAAGGTCGACTTCGTCCAGCCGCCCCTGGCGAGCTTGTTCGGTGCCGTGAGCTCGCCTTGCCAGTGCTCGACCTGACCGGCGTCGTTGGTGATATCGAAATAGATCTGTACGTGCGGATTGACGAAGCGAAATTCGGTTACGGTCGCCTGCAGCGTGATCCTTTGATCGGTGTAGGATGCGCGGCCGTGATGCGCCTGTGCCGCCGTGCCGCAAACCACGCAGACGAGCATCGCCGCGCCAAGCGTGCTGATCTTAGCTTTCATCGAGGCCGACTCCTGAACATTGGCTTGTCTCCGCCGCTCGAGGCGACGGAATAGTCTCCCTCGCGGTCTTCGGGTCGTCAACCGGCCGCCGGCGCTCCGGCGCAACTCCCCGCACCGACCCGGCGCTCTCGCGCCAAACGACGCCGCCTCACGCGGCTGAGCGGGACTCCCGTCCTTCCAGCGCGGCCGTGCGGGTCGGGGAAGCCGCGATCGCGCGTTGTTCCCGCGAGCGTTGGCGGATCATGCGCCGGTGCAAGTCATCGATCGCGTCGCTGCCGGTCCGCTGAAAAAGAAAGGGCAGAAATGCATGAATGCCGCAGCAGACAGCCGCCCGTGCCATCGTCGCGGTGAAGCCCAAGGCAGAGCGCAGGTGCTCGAAGTAGGTCTCACCGACCGTGGCAGGATGCTCTTGAAAGGCTCTAACGATTCGCAAGGTCAAGCTCCTGGGGCGATTACTTAGCATATATTACTACATAGTATATCTATATATCCAATATGTAGATCACAGTTTTTTTGACGCCCCTGGCCGCTTTCGGGCTGCAAACCCAGGGGTCTTGCCTGACGGCAGGCATAGGCGCAGAATCCGCGCCGCTCCGTGTATCCGTCCCGCGAAGCTGCTCTCGCGGCATCGCGGGATGCTGGCTCAGGCTCTCAGGATCTACCCATGGAAAGCTTGGTTCTGACCGACGGGATGGTCGCCTCCGGCGTCGTGCTCGCCATTACCTTTCTTGCAATCTTCACCGAGCAGCTGCACGGGATGGAGCGCTCCAAGGTCGCGGCCGCAGGCGCCGGCTTGATGGTCATCGTCGGTCAGATGTTCGGCTTCTACTCGCCCATGGAGGCCGTCGAAGCGGTCGACTGGAACGTGATTTTCCTGCTCGCGGCGATGATGACCATCGTCTCGATCATGATTCCGACCGGTGGCTTCAACTGGCTTGCATACAAGCTCGCCGCCTTGAGCAAGGGCAACCTGTTCCTCATGCTCGTGCTGTTGGGAACCGCCGTCACCGTTTTGTCGCTACTGCTCGACAACGTCACCACGGTCGTGATCTTCGGCCCGCTGATCATTCTGATCGCGCGCGCTCAGAAGGTTTCGCCCGTGCCCTACCTGCTGGCCGCCGCGCTGCTGTCCGACACCGGCGGCATCGGCACGCTCGTCGGCGACCCCCCGAACATCATGATCGGCTCGGCGGCAGACATCGACTTCAACACCTTCTTCTTGCACATGGGTGGCATCGTTTTCGTCGCCTGGTTGTCGATCCTGATCGGGCTGAAGTTCTTGTTCAAGAAAGAGCTGTCGGTTCAACCGGCCGGGATTTTCGACGAGACCGTGGAAATCAAGGACCCGCGCGTATGGCGCGCGTCCCTGGGGATTCTCGCGATCATGGTCGTGCTGTTCATGCTGCATTCAACCTTTCACTGGGAGGCCTGGTTCGTGGCGGTGCTCGGAATGACCGCGCTGATCTTCGTCTCGCGGCGCGTCGTCATGGATCACGCGCTCGAGCACGTCGAGATCACGTTGCTGATGTTTTTCATCGGTTTGTTCATGGTCATCGGCGGAGTGGAGCACAGCGAGTTTCTGGTCTATGCCGGTCAGTTTATCCGTCCCTTCGTTGAGCAAGATCTGCTGACGGCGACGATCGTGCTGATGTGGGTCGGCGCGTTCCTGTCCGCGGTCATCGACAATATCCCTTTCACCGCGGCGATGATCCCGATCATTCTGGGTCTCGAGAACCAGGGCATCAACGTGACGCCCCTGTGGTGGGGCTTGGCGATGGGCGTCGGCCTCGGCGGCAACGGCACGCACATCGGCTCGACCGCCAACGTGTTCATCGTCACGATCTCCGAGCGACTCGCGCGCGAGCAAAATGATCGGAGTCTCGCGATCACGCCGCTGCTGTGGTTCAAGAAGGGCGCGCCCATGATGCTTCTGAGCCTGCTCGTGGCGACCGTGGTCTTCGTCATCTTTTTCGACTTTTTCTCGCGTCCGATTTAGCCTCTAAGCTTTTGGTTCCCAGACCCAGGCCCGCACGGTGCTCAACGCCGTGAAGCCCAGGCGCGTGAGTATGGGCAGGCTCGCCTGCGCCGCCTCAACATTGAGGAATCGATAGCCTCGGGCCAGTGCCTCGCGGGCACGGAGGGCGACCAGGCGGCGATAGATGCCCTGATGACGGTGCTCGGGTGCCGTTCCGCCGCCGTAAAGGCCGGCAAACTCGGCTTGCGGCGGTAGCTCGAGCCTGCCCGCGCTGACGGGCTCCGTGCCTTTGTAGGCGACATAGAGGGAAACCGTGCGCAGCGGAAGTCGCGCAAGGAACTCCGCGTTCATAGACGAATAATCCACGCCGAACGCTTTCAAGCCGACCTCGCTCAGATCCGCGAGGCCGCCGGCGTCGTCGACCCGCCGAAAGACCACGCCCGGCGGCGGCGGCGCGGCCGGCAAGCCGCGTCGCAACTCGCAGGCGAGCAGCGTCTCTTGCTCTTGCGGCTTGAAGCCCGCCTTCTCGAGGCGCTCGTCGAGATCGGCAGGCTGATCGTGCGCGTAGAGCTTCCATTCGAATTTCCTTCCGAGGCCTGCGTAGTGCTCTATTTGCGCGGCGATCGCGGCATCGGCGGTTTCGCTCGTGAGCTCCGTGTAGAGTATGCAGTTCCAAAGTCCAACGATCCGTACGACACGACCCGTTCGTTCCACGCGAATTCCAGGCTCGGCCGCGATGTCTCGGCGCACTTGCGCGTCGAATCGAGCGAGCAGGTCGCTCATTCGAACTCGATGGCCATCGCGTCCTCGACGGGGACGTAGCCGATTCTTCGATAGATCGAGTTCGAGGTGGGATTCGCGAGGTCCGTATACAAGCAGCAAAACTGCTTTCCCGCGCCCAACAGCCGGCTGCTCAACTCGATCACCGCCGCCGACGCGTAGCCGCGGCGGCGATGCTCCTGCGGCGTGTAGACGGCGCTGATGCAGGCGCCGTTGGGGGTTTCGCGGCTCGTTGCGACCATCGAGCGCGCTCCCTGGTCGTCCCAGATGAATAGCTGCTCGCGGCGGATGAGCTGCACCGCAAGATCCTCGGAGACGTGCAGGACTCCGGCGTCGCGGATGAATTCAGCCATCCAGCGCTTCGCGAGAGGAATATCGGCGGGAGTTGCGCAGCGCAGCGCGCCCGCCGGAGAGCGAGCCGCCCGCCGGACCGCTCGCAGCTCATGGATTCTCTGATGACTGTGGACCGTCCAGCTTGCGCCTACGCTGTCGCACCAGCCTGCCGCGAAGGCTTTCGCGGGCCGCGGCGGGCCGGAAACGCCCGGCACCGCGTCGTAGGCGAGGCCGAGATGCTCGATCAGAGGTGGAATCGCCGCCGCCGGCAGCCTCGTCAGCCCGACGTGATGCGGAGGCGTGCGGAAACAACAGCCGAGCACCTCGCCGCGGTCCTCGACGGTTGCCCAAAACCTCGACTGCTCGCCGGGCTCGTCCGCGGCGGCGTTCAGGGCAATGCCGATCGTGAGATTGTTCGCCGCTTCGGCGCGCAGCAGCCACGTCCTTGCCCGCTCGAGAAAGTCCGCAGCATTCGCGTGTCTGCGCACTTCCATGTCGAGCGGGCCGGGGCTAGGTCAGCCCCGTTATGCGCAGCAAGTTGTCCGCGTAGATGTCGCTTCTTTCGGAATCGGACAGGTCCATCGCGTCGATGGCATTGATCGTCTCGCGGATATACATAGGCCCCTTTTCCGGATCGAAAGGCGCATCGGAAGCGAATATGAGCCGCTCGCTGCCGTAGAAACGGCGGGCGCATTCGAGCGGCCCGACGGCGCCGAAAGTGGCCGTGTCCGCAAAGAAGCTGCGGAAGATCTGCTGGTGCGGCCGCCCGAGCTCGCGGGGCAGGTTCCGATAGTCGGTCCAGGACGTTCTTGCACCCATCTGTGACCAGCCGTGATCCACCCGTCCGGCATTGAATGGCACCATCCCGCCGGCGTGATGAAAGATGCACTTGAGCGCGGGCAAATCGGTCATGAGCTTGGACCAGACGAGCCGTGCCTGGCAGGCCGCCGTCTCGTAGGGCCAGCCGAAAGTCCACCAGATCTCGTACAGCGATTTGTCCTCGCCCGGGTAGTCGGGGAAGCTCGCGCCCCTGGCCGGGTGGATCCAGATCGGCTTGTCGAGCGCTTGCATGCGCTCGAACACCGGCCGGAATTCCGGCGAATCCAGCGGCCGCCCGCCGACGTTGGTGAAGATCTGTATGCCGACGGCGCCCAGCCCGCCGACCGCGCGGTCGATCTCCTCGACGGCGCCGTCGAGATCGTGCATCGCGATCGACGCAATGAATCCGGGGAAGCGCTCCGGATGCTCGGCGCAGAGCTCCGCCATCGAGTCGTTGCCGATCCGCGCCAATCGTCTTCCGGTCTGCGCATCACCGGCGAGCTCCAGCGGCGGCGATGCCAGCGACAGGATCTGCTGATAGTCGTCGAACTGGTCCATGATGCGGAAGCGCTCGTCGAGATCCGTGATCATCGGCACGGCCTCGCTGCGCCGCGTAATGTCGGTCATCGCGCCCATCGCTTCCTTGAGGGCGTCATAAAACGGCATGGGCCAAATGTGGTTGAAAGCGTCTAGTTTTCGCATGGTTTCCTTGGGTTCTATGAAATTCTTACAACCTCGGCGCTTGCTCTTGCCGTCGAATCGGTCTCCGCGAGCCATCGTCTCGCGAACTGCATGAAGCCCAGCGCGGTGAGCTTCATGATCGCCGCGTAAACGACGGCGACGACGAAAATCTCCTCGTTCTGCAGCACCGAAAGCATGATCAGAGACGCCAGTGATATGTTCTGCACGCCGATCTCATAGGTGATCGCGACACTTTGAGGCACGTTGAGCCTGAACAGCCGCCCGAGCCCAAAGCCCATCGCCATGGAGATGACGTTCAAGGACAGAGCAACCGTCGCCGTCTGCAGGAAATATTGACGCAGCACGTCTATCGCGAGCAGAGATCCTGTGATTATGAGCGCGAGCAGAAAAATGAACGTCGTCATCCTGAGCGCTTCGATGAGCCGCTTCGCACGCTCGGCCCAAATCTGCCGGATGATCATGCCTATGCCGACGGGAATGATCGTGAGCTTCGCAAGCGTATACATCATCTCGACGATCGGCAGCTCGGGGGCCGTGCCGGCCGCAAAGAAGTAGTCCAGCGCAAAATACGTCACCAGCGGCACGCTGAACACGGTGATGAAGCTCGTCACGGCGGTCAAGCTCACGGACAGTGCGACGTCGGCGCGGCTTGCGAACGAGTAGGCGTTCGACGTGACCCCGCCGGGACAGGCCGCCAGGATGATTGCGCCCACGGCTATCGCCGGAGTGGGCGCGAAGAGCTCGGCGAGAATGAACGCCAGGATCGGCAACAGAATGAGCTGCCCGGTCAGGCCCACGCAGATCGCCTTGGGCATGACGAACACGGTTCGGATGTCGGCCGGTGTGAGCGAGAGCCCCAAGCCCAGCATCACGATCCAAAGCCCGACGGGGATGACCTCGGTGTAGAAGAAACTCACAAGGTCCAAAGGCTGCTCCCATCCCCGCGCCGCCGTAGCATCCGGGCAATCGTCGGCTCGATCCAAACCTCGATCCGAATACTGCCTGTCTCGGTGTGAAAAATCACGTCACGGGCGGCGGCCGCCGGCGGTCAACAGCCGTGGGAACACCTTGAAGAACGAAACCCGGCGGTAGATCATCGGGTCAAAGAGTGATTGCCGGCTCACGCCTGGAGCTCGAATGGACTTCAAACTCGCGGCGCTGATCGCAGCCCAACCGACGAGAGCCGGTGTCATCGCGTTGGCGATCTCATCGCTCGCCCTCGTCGGGTTGCTCGATTACGTCACGGGCTACCAGATCTCTTTTGCCGTTTTCTATCTGGTGCCGGTTGGGGTCGCCGCCTGGTACTGCGGAGCGTGGAGCGGGTCCGCGCTTGCGCTCGGCTCCAGCTTTGCTTGGTATGCGGCGGAGCGGGCCGCCGGTTACCCGTATGATCACCCGGCCATTCCGCTTTGGAACGCGTTCGTTCGCCTGTGTTTCTTCTTGATCATCGCGGCGCTGTTGTCGGCGCTTCGCGGTCGTCTTCGCGTCGAAAGACAGCTCGCAAAGACCGATGCATTGACCGGCGTGCTTAACCTGCGTGCCTTCGAGGAACGGCTCGAGCACGACTTGGATTTCGCGGCTCGCACGCGGAGCCCGATAACCTTGGCCTACATCGATATCGACGACTTCAAGCGAGTTAACGACGCTCATGGTCATAGCGAGGGGGACCGGCTGCTGCGTGCCGTGGCGACGACCCTGCGAAGCCAGCTGCGGCGAGCCGATTCGGTCGCCCGGGTGGGTGGGGACGAGTTTGCCTTGATCTTGCCCGGCACGGATCTCGCCGGAGCCAACGCCGTCATGTCGGAGATCGGGGAGAAGCTCGGCGGCTTGCCGGGTTCGGGCCCTGGCTCCGTCACCTGTAGCATCGGGGCGGTAGTGTTTCGAGATCGGCCGCCCAGCGCGGATGATGCAGTCGCGGCGGCGGACAGGTTGATGTACACCGTGAAGTACGGAGGCAAGAACGCTGCGCTCGTCGAAGTCCACACCGGATCGCACTCGTCGAAGTCCACACCGGATGAGGGCAGGGGGAAGCCCGATGGCGGCTTTTTTGATCGCCGCCATCGCCGTTAAAAACGCGGCCGGCTATCGGGAGTACGTCGAGGGAGTTCCCGCTCTCGTCGAAAGACACGGGGGCAAGTACCGCGTGCGCGATGGAGACCATGAGTTGCTCGAGCACAGATCGAGAAGGGGGAGACGGTGAGGATCATTCATGCGGCTGTCGCCGCGCTGACGCTTGCCCTGCCGCACGCAACCGCGGCGCACCACAGTAATTCGATTTTCGATCTCGACTCTGTCGTCACTTTGCAAGGCAGCGTAATCTCATACGACTGGAGGAATCCGCACGTTTATGTCTACGTCGATGCAAGAGACGATAGCGGCCGGCGAGTCGAGTGGCAGCTCGAAGGAGACCCGACACCGCTGATGGCGAGAAGCGGCTGGACACCGACGAGCTTGAAGCACGCTGACGAAGTCGTTGTCCGATTGAATCCGGACCGCAACGGGCAGCGGCACCACGGCTTGATCGTGTCGTTGACGACGCCGAGCGGCGCTTACCTGACGATGAGGTCCGGCGGGCGCGCCTCGGCGGTCCAGGCCACGAGCATCGCCGGAGTCTGGGACGCGTTGCGCGGCGTCGCGACCCGGCGCTTCATCTACGGCGAGCTCACGGAAAAAGGGCGGCTCATGCAGGCAGCCTATGATGAATCCCAGAATCCCGTCATCGATTGCGTTCCTTTCCCCACGCCGACGCTGGTGACGGCGCCGTACCTTCACGAAATCGAGCTCGCGGACGACAGGGTGATCTTCAGGACCGAGCTCTTCAACGTCGAGCGCACCGTGCACATGGACGGTCGCGGCCACCCGGCTGACGGCGAGCGCAGCAACCAGGGACACTCGATCGGCTGGTGGGAAGGCGACGTGCTGGTCGTGGACACGACGCTTTTCGCCGACAACCGCTATGGGAATCGCAACGGCATACCCTCGGGAGCCCAAAAGCACGTGATCGAGCGCTTCCGGCTCAGCGACGACCGCGCTCAGCTATTGATCGAATACATCGTCGAGGACCCGGAGTACATGGTCGAGCCCATGACCGGCGGCACGGTCTGGGACCACGCCGCGGATCGCGAGCTGCAGCCTTTCGGCTGCGACCAGGAGAACGCGCGGCGCTATGCCGTCCAGTAGCATTGCGGATACGCAAGACTCACGGCGCGCCCTTGCGCCGCCGTAAGTGTCAGGACTATTCTCGAAGTCGATCAAGAACAACCAATACGGGGGGCACCATGTCCGCGGAGCGCTTGGACTTGAGGGACATGCAGCCGGCCGCCGCCAACGGGCTCTTTGACCGCCGCGTATTTTTCAAGGGCGGTGCCGCGCTGGCCGCGGCGATGACGGGCTACACGATCAGCCGCTCGGCTACCGGCCAGATGCTTGCCGACGATCCCTGGAGCACCGGTCCGGGGAATCCCATCAAGGCCTACGGAACGCCGTCGCGCCACGAGGAGGGCGTGCAGCTTGCGCTCAGCAACCCCGCCGGCGCGCCGCGGACTCAGCATGGCCGAACGCCCCACCACCTGCTCAGCGGCAGCTTCACGCCGAACGGGCTGCATTTCGTGATCTCGCATTCGGGCAACCCCGATATCGATCCGGCGCGGCATCGGCTGCTCATCCACGGGCTCGTGGAGCGCCCGCTGGTGTTTACGCTCGACGCGCTCATGCGCTATCCGATGATTTCGCGGATGACGTTCATCGAATGCGGCGGCAACAGCGCGCCCTTGTGGTCGCCGGAGCCCGTCGATGCGACCGCGCAGGCCATCCACGGCCTGGTGTCCTGCGCCGAGTGGACCGGGGTGCCGCTGTCCGCCTTGCTCGAGGAGACCGGCGTCGACCCGCGCGCGAGGTGGTTCGTCGCCGAAGGCGCAGATGCCTCGGCGCTGCACCGCAGCGTGCCGTTGGCCAAGGCGCTGGACGACACGCTGATCGCGCTTTATCAGAACGGCGAGCGTCTCATGCCCGGTAACGGTTACCCGATGCGCCTGCTGCTGCCCGGGTGGGAAGGCAACATGAACATCAAGTGGCTGCGGCGGATCGAGCTCACGGATCAACCCGCGATGGGGTTCTATGAAGCGAGGACCTACGCGCCGCTTCTGCCGGACGGCAAGGCGTATCAGTTCTATTTTCTCCAGGAAGTGAAGTCCTTCATCACGCATCCGTCCCCGGGCTTGTCGCTGAACGGCACGGGGTTCTATGAGATCTCAGGCCTGGCCTATTCGGCCAACGGCCGGATCGTCAGAGTCATGGTATCGGCGGACGGCGGCCGAAGCTGGGCGGAGGCGGCGTTGCAGGAACCGGTATTACCGAAAGCCTTCACGCGCTTTCGCGCGCCATGGCGTTGGGACGGAGGTCCTGCCGTGCTACAGAGCCGCGCCTGGGACGAGGCCGGCAACGTGCAGCCGACGCGCGCCGAGATCGTCGCGCTTCGCGGTGAAGCGAAGAACGTCCCCAACGTGCTGGGCTTCCCGAGTCAGCATTACAACGGGCCGACGAGCTGGCAGGTCTCGAGCGACGGCGAGGTCAAGCATGTCTACGCATAGCGGGCGTCCTTGGATACTTGCCGCGCTGGCGCCCTGGATCTTCGTCGCCGTGGCGATGGCAGAGGGTCCCGGCCTCGGCATTCCGATCAGCACATCGGAGCTCGCCGCCTGGGACATCACCGTGCTCGCCGACGGCACGGGCCTGCCGCCCGGCGCCGGCACGGCCGCTGCGGGCGCCGCGATCTATGCGCAGAAGTGCGCGCTCTGCCACGGTCCCGAGGGTGCGGGCGGGGAGAATGCGGCGCTGATCGGCGGTCCGCCACTCACGGACGGCATCGATACGCGAAAGACGATCGCCAACTTCTGGCCCACCGCGACGACGCTGTTCGACTTCACGCGCCGCGCAATGCCGTGGCAGCAGCCGCGGACGCTGACGGACGATGAGGTATACGCGCTCACGGCCTATCTCCTCGCCCTGAACGACATCATCGGCGAGAATGAAGTCATGAATGCCGAAACCTTGCCGAGGGTCGAGATGCCCAACCGCGGCGGCTTCGTGCCGCGTTTCCCGGAGCTGATGCCCTAAGCCGTTGCGACACAGCCCCATGCTGGCCCCTAAGCCTTGGCGGCGGCCGATGGTTGCCCGCGAGCATACGGAAGCACACCGCCAGGCATCCTGGCTGGAGCTGCTGTTCGACCTGTCGTTCGTAGTTGCAGTTGCGCAAGCTGCGATTCAGCTCGAGCACGCGTTCGCGGCGGGCCATCCGGGATCCGGGCTCGTCGGCTACCTCGTAGTGTTCGCCGCGATTTGGTGGGCATGGATGGCCTTCACGTGGTTTGCCAATGTCTTCGACACCGACGACGGTCCCTATCGCCTGCTGATGTTCGTCATGATTGCAGGCTCTTTGGGGCTTGCGGCCGGCGTGCCGCAGATCGCCCAGCTCGATTTTCGCATCGGCGTGATCTCCTACGTCGTCATGCGGCTCGCTTACGTCGGCCAGTGGCTGCGGGTCTTCACGACCGGACAGCCGCTGTGGACGCCGATCGCCCGTCGCATGATCGTGCTCACGACGATCAGCCAGATCGGTTGGATCCTGTTCCTCCGGGTGCCGCTGGACTTGCGGCTGTCCGTATTCGCCGTCCTGTTCACGGCGGATCTCGCCACGCCCTATCTGGCCGGATGGGACGCGCGCATGGGCGGTCACCGGCACCATATCGTCGAGCGTTATGGTTTGTTCACGATCATCGTGCTCGGCGAATCGATCGCGGCGGCTACCGTCGCCGTCGCCGGGGCGATCGACACGGGAGTCGCCGCGCTGCCGCTGCTGGTGTTGGCCTCGGGCGGATTGATCATCGTCGGCGGCCTCTGGTGGATCTACTTCGATTTCTGCACGGGCCGAGCGCCGGAAGGCAACCGGCGGGCGCAGTTCCTCTGGGGCTACGCGCATTACTTGGTGTTTGCCGCGATCGCCGCGATCGGCGCGGGATTGTCGCTGTCGGTCGAGGTGCTTGGCGATCCTGAGCACGTGCGCGTATCGGAATCGGCGGCCGCGCTGCTCATCGGCGGCGCCGTGGCCGTGTGCCTGTTGACGATCACTTTCATCGAGCTCGTCGCCGAGCAGGGCGTCGAATGGGCGGATGCCGCGGTGAAAAGCGCCGCCGCGCTCGCGGTGCTCGGTGCGGCGCTCGCCGCCCCGTTCCTTACGGCGCCGGTGAGCGTGCTTCTGACCGGCCTGATCCTCGCGGGCCTCGTCGCCCACGGAGCGAGGCTCCAGCATCGCCTCCACAGCAAACTTGCGTCGTAGTGCGAGCCACAAGATCTTGACAAGCTCGTAACACAAACCCCAATATGTGGTAGTTCGTCGGTTCGCAAGTATTGCGAAAAAAAGGGAATCCGGTAACCGGCCATGGCCGGGAATCCGGGGCTGCCCCCGCAACTGTAAGTAGCGAGCGGCGCGCCATCAGGCCACTGGAGCGATCCGGGAAGGCGGTGCGCAGCGATCAGCTACGAGCCAGGAGACCTGCCGGCGAAGCCTACGTACTCATCGGACGGGGTGTTCCGTTAGGCGTTGCCGACGCTTTGCACGCTCGTGCTCCAGCATCGCGCCTCGTCGCTGACGCACCTCGCACTCAAGCTCGTGAGGTGTTCCATGTCTGAAGCCCTTCCATCGGTGCCCGCATCCCGTATCGAGCGCCATCAGCCGCAGTGGTCCGGTTGGGGCTCCGGGGCAGAACGGTCCGAGTCCGTGTCGATCGACGCCGCCCGCGACACCCTGCTCACGGATTTCGGCAGGGCGACGCTGCGTGATCGCTATTTGCTGCCCGGCGAGAGCTTCCAGGATCTGTTCGCGCGCGTGGCGCGTGCCTACGCCGACGACATCGAGCACGCCCAGCGCTTGTACGACTACATGTCCAAGCTATGGCTCATGCCGGCGACGCCCATCCTGAGCAACGGCGGGACGGATCGCGGCCTGCCGATCTCGTGTTTCCTCAACGCCGTGGAAGACAGCCTCGACAGCATCGTGGACACCTGGACCGAGAACGTCTGGCTGGCGTCGCGCGGCGGCGGCATCGGCACCTATTGGGGCGGCGTGCGCTCGATCGGCGAAGCCGTGAAGGGCAACGGCTTCACCTCCGGCATCATACCGTTCGTGCGCGTCATGGATTCGCTGACGCTCGCGATCTCTCAGGGCTCGTTGCGCCGCGGATCGGCGGCCGTCTACGTCGACGTGCATCATCCCGAAATCGAGGAATTCATCGAGATTCGCAAGCCGTCGGGCGACTTCAACCGCAAGAGCCTCAATCTGCACCATGGCATCGCGGTCACGGACGAGTTCATGAAGGCCGTCGAGGAGGACTTGCCTTTTGCGTTGCGAAGCCCGGCGACCGGCGAAGCTCTGCGGACGGTATCGGCCCGTTTGTTATGGCAGAAAATTCTGGAGACACGGCTGCAAACCGGCGAGCCATACTTGCTCTTCATCGACACCGCGAACCGCGCCCTGCCGGCCTTCCAGCGAGAGCTCGGACTCACGGTCCGCCAGTCCAACCTGTGCAGTGAAATCCTTCTGCCGACCGGGCGCGATCACACGGGAAATACCAGGACTGCCGTGTGCTGCCTGTCCTCCGTGAACCTGATGACCTGGGACGAGTGGAACGCCGAGCCGCGTTTCATCGAGGACGTCATGCGGTTTCTCGACAACGTTCTCGATGATTTCCTGGACCGGGCGCCCGCAAGCATGGCGCAGGCCAAGTATTCCGCTTACCGCGAGCGCTCCGTCGGCTTGGGTGCGATGGGCTTCCACTCGTTTCTACAGGCTCGGGGGATCGCGTTCGAAAGCGCGCTGGCGAAGAGCTGGAACCTCAAGGTGTTTCGCTTCTTGCGTGCCGCCGCGGACAAGGCGTCGCACAAGCTGGCGCGGGAGCGCGGGCCGTGCCCCGATGCGGCCGAGCGCGGCGAGATGGAGCGCTTCAGCCACAAGCTTGCGATCGCGCCGACGGCGAGCATCAGCATCATTTGCGGCGGCGTGAGCGCCTGCATCGAGCCGATCCCGGCGAACATCTACACCCACAAGACGCTCTCGGGCTCCTTCACGGTGAAGAATCCGGCTCTGACGACGCTGCTGGATTCCAAAGGTCTCGACACGCCGGAAACCTGGCGGTCGATTCTCGAGCGCGACGGCTCCGTGCAGCACCTTGGGGGCTTGACGGCGGAAGAGAAGGCCGTGTTTCGCACCGCGTTCGAGATCGATCAGCGCTGGATCATCGATCTGGCGGCCGACCGCGCCCCGAGCATCTGCCAAGGCCAGTCCTTGAATCTCTTCATCAACGGCGACGTCCATAAATGGGACCTTCTGATGTTGCACTGGACCGCGTGGGAGCGCGGCATCAAGAGCCTCTACTACTGCCGGTCGAAGTCGGTTCAGCGCGCCGGTTTCGCCGGCGTCGAGGGTGACAACACGCGCCAGTGGCCGGCGCGCTCGCTGGCTGTCGATGAATCGAAATACGACGAATGCCTGGCCTGTCAGTGAAAGAGGAGCCCATGAAGACGCTGGATCCGCAGATCGAGTTGCTGGAGCTTCCGGGGCTCATGACTCCGAGCACCAGCTACAAACCGTTTCGATACCCCTGGGCGATCGAATATTGGCGCCGCCAGCAGCAGATCCACTGGCTTCCGGAGGAAGTGCCGCTGGGAGAAGACTGTAAAGACTGGGCCACGCGCCTCAACGATGCCGAGCGCAATCTCCTGACCCAGGTGTTTCGGTTTTTCACGCAGTCGGACGTGGAGGTGCAGGACAACTACCTTGAACGCTACGCGCGGGTATTTCGGCCGACCGAGATCAAGATGATGCTTGCCGCGTTCGCCAACATGGAGACCGTGCACATCGTCGCATACGCGCTTTTGCTCGAGACGCTCGGCATGCCGGAGTCCGAGTTTGCGGTCTTCATGGACTATGAGGCCATGCGCGACAAGCACGACTACATGTCGCGCTTCGGTGTCGGCAACGAGGCCGATATATTGCGGACTCTGGCGATGTTCGGCGGATTTACCGAGGGGCTGCAGCTGTTCGCGAGCTTCGCGATTCTGCTGAGCTTTCCTCGTCACAACAAAATGCGGGGCATGGGGCAAATCGTGTCCTGGTCGGTACGCGACGAGAGCTTGCATTGCGAAGGCGTCATTCGTCTGTTCCACGCCTTCGCGGCCGAAACCGGTGCTTTGACGGGCCCGGTGCGCGACGATATCGTCGATTGCGCGCGCACGGTCGTGGCTCTCGAGGACCGCTTCGTCGAGCTTGCGTTCGAGATGGGCTCGATCGAAGGTCTGACCGCGGAGGATATAAAACGCTACATTCGTTACGTTGCCGATTGGCGTCTGGGGCAGCTGGGCCTGCCGGGCATCTATGGCATCGGCGAGCATCCCTTGCCTTGGCTGACCGAGATCCTCAACGGCGTCGAGCACGCCAATTTTTTCGAGACCCGTGCGACCGAATATGCCAAAGCCGCGACCGGCGGTGCCTGGCACGGGCCCGCGGGTGCCTGGAGCAGCTTCGATGCGCGCCTCGCCCGGCGCCGGCAGTTGGAGCTGGTCAAATGACATAAGCAGCCGGTCCGGACGGAAATGTCCGGTACTTGACAGATCTCACCGGGGCCCGCGGTTATAGGTAGCCGTAATTGCAGAGCGGTCTGGAGTTACGGCATGAAGTTTCCGGTCACAGAACCCGCGCCCAGCTGGCTGGACGACGTACCGGTCGCGAGCGATCAAACCCGGTTTGTGCGTTTGGTCGAGTTGCTCGCTCAGGTGCCGGAAGACATCTACGCGGAGGGGCGGCAGATGGTGAAGAGCCTCATCGATCAGAACCCAAGCTCGGTCGAAGAGTGCATTACGGATCTCGACGCCGCAATCGAATACCTCGAGCGTCACATCGATGAGCGGCCGAACTAGCGATTCCAGCCGGAGCCCTTCGATCATCGGATAGGGAGTGGGATGCTGCCGGAGGCGGCAGTGCGTTCCGTCTCGAGTCGTCGGCTACCTAACGCGTGGAATCCGCGAAAAAATGCGCCGCGGCGACCGTCATGGCGTCCTCGTTGATCGAGTTGCGGCTGTCGGCATTTACGACCACGAACTTCTTGCGGCGGTCCGTAGGATGCGGCTCCAACCTCAATATGCCGTCGCCGCCGTCCTCGGTCAGCGTCCAGATGACTCGAGATGCGGTGGAATACGGCATCCCGAGTTTCCTGGCGAGCGAGATGACGGTGTGCGGCTTGCCGTCATCCTGCGCGATCCAGACCTCCAGGGCGACCAGATACTGGGCAACGGTCCACCGCGGGTATCTCTTGTAAACTTGCTCCAACGCGGCGCTGATCGAATTGCGCAGCGCAATCCTGTCCATCCCGCCGGCGCGCGCTTTCTTTCCCATTGCGACCGTTTTCTGGCTCATCGAATCCTTCCGGCACTCTCGGCGGAGATGTGGCGTGCAAGCACGCCTCGGCTGAACAATAAGCCCCGGGTCAGGCTATTGTCACATTGTTACCAGCTTACCCCATAACGCCGCAGCATCGAGAAAGCCTTGTAAGCATAAGCTCAGCCTTCTATGTGCAGGGCTATAGTTGGCTTATATACTAACTGGAGTCGGCAAATCAACAACCGTTGCGCAATGCTAGTACTCCCCGCAAAAACAGTGCTCCAGCGGAATTACCTGTTTCGGGATCTCCCGGACAGTGTCATCGACGTTCTCGCGAGTCACGCCGTGCAACGCAGCTATGCCAAGGGATCGATCATCTTCTCGCAGGGAGATCGGGGGGACGCGCTCTACGGCGTGGCTTCCGGACGGGTCCGCATCGGCGCCGAAGGGCCGAACGGTCAGCAGATCTTTCTCAACATCATGGAACCAGGGGATATTTTCGGCGAGATCGCGCTCGTCGACGGGCTGCCGAGAACGGCCGGCGCAACGGCCATCGAGGCGACGATATTATGTGTAATTCATCGAGCCAACTTTCTTCAAGTGCTGAACGACGAGCCGTCCCTCGCCATACACTTGCTGAAACTGTTCTGTGAGCGCCTGCGCTGGACCAGCGAGCTCGTCGAGGACTCCGCTTTCCTGACCGGGCCGGCGCGACTCGCCAAGCGCCTGCTGACCCTGGCGAGCTTGCACGGCAACGCGCAAGCGCCCGCGGGGAGCGAGCTCTTGATCTCTCAATCCGAGCTCGCGCATTTCCTCGGCATCTCGCGCCAGATCGTCAATCAGCACCTTCAGGACTGGCGCAGAAACGGCTGGATCCGCCTCGGGCGATCGCGAATCACCGTCACCGACAGGAAGGCGCTGAGGGCGCTGGTGGACGGCGCCGGGCTAGCGTCCTACTCGGCTGCAGAGATGAACTGAGGTCCGTGTAGGAGCGGATCGGAAAAGCGTCCTTGCCATCCGCGATGGCTAGGATTCCGGGATATCCATCTATTGCGGTGGAAACTGAGAGCGGACTAGCACCAGATGCAGTACCACTGACCATTCATGAATATCCAGCAACATTTCACGGGCGCATCTTCAGGTTGATTCTCAGGGAACTCGATCGAACCGGACCCTCTCTCCACCGTTTCGGTAATGACGCTCGCGAAAAGCGCATCGCCGTTCCCTTCTACACTCAGAGCAGTAGAAAACGCCAAGCCCGGCAACAATGCCATCAGGCCGATACAGCTGAAAAGCTTGGTTCTGGACACGACTCTTCTCCCTTGCGTCTCGTTGTGAATCCGCGGGCGCGGTGAAAAGAGCTTTTCACTATCGGAATCCCGGTTCTGTCAATTTCCGGACAAACGAGCCGTCATATCTCGATGCTGCCG
>DASWKF010000085.1:0-95550 GCA_036396795.1 Gammaproteobacteria bacterium
CTAGGCCTGCGCGGAACGCCATTCCTCGGGCGTATAGGTCTTCAACGCCAGGGCGTGAATCTCCTGCCCGACCCGCGCGCCGAGCGTGTCGTAGACCATTCGGTGCCTGCCAATGGTCCGCTGACCATCGAAGTCGCCCGACACCACCACCGCAAGGTAGTGCCCTTGGCCGTCCGTGCTGACCTGGGCCTGGCAACCCGGCAAGCCTTGCTCGATCAGGGCGGCGATCTCTGCGGGGTTCATTGCGCTCTCAACTACTGCGGTGCCGGCAGTCTAACTCAGCGGCGCGGCCGGCTGAACCGGCACGGTACCCGGACGGGCTTGCTAAGATGACCCACGACACAACCTGGCTCCGCGGCGGCGGATCACTCGAAACCGATACATGCTGATCACGGCAGGCTCGATACTGATCGGCCTCGGGCTGCTCGCCTGGGGCGCCGATCGCTTCGTCGCCGGCGCCGCCGCGGTGGCCCGGAATCTCGGCATATCTCCGATACTCATCGGGCTGACGATACTCGGCGTTGCGACGTCGGCGCCCGAGATGCTCGTGTCGGCGCTGGCCGCCATCAACGGCATGCCCGCGATTGCGATCGGGAACGCGCTCGGGTCGAACATCGCCAATCTGGGGCTGGTCCTCGGCACCGCGATCGTCGTGCGTCCGCTCGCGATACGTTCGAGCACCTTGCAGCGCGAGCTGCCCGCGCTCTTGGTGAGCGCCGTTCTGCCGCTGCCGTTGTTTCTCGACGGCCGACTCGGCCGCGTCGATTCGCTGCTGTTGTTCGCCGCGCTGTTGCTGCTCGCCTGGTGGCTGACCGCGCTCGGCTATCGCGCCGGCGTGCGAGATCCGATGCGTGCCGAGCTCAGGAAGGAGTTGCGGGAACCGCTGGGGCTCGGCGCGGCGACTGTCTGGCTGGTGTTCGGATTGGCGGCGCTGCTCGCCGGCGCTCAACTGCTCGTTCTCGGCGCGGAACGCGCGGCCCGCGCCTTGGACGTCAGCGAGCTCATCATCGGACTGACGGTCGTAGCGGTCGGCACGAGCCTACCCGAGCTTGCGGTCTCCGTCGCCGGCGCCCGCAAGAACGAAGCCGACCTGGTGCTGGGGAGCGTCATAGGCTCAAACATTTTCAACATGCTGGCGGTCATCGGCATCGCCGGCGTCGTCGCGCCGCTCGAGATCGAGCCGGAGATACTAACCTTGCACTATCCCGTGATGGGGCTCATGACGGTCGCCGTGTTCCTGTTGACGTACAATCGTGGCCCGGATCACATCCTCGGGCGGAATATCGGCTTGGCCTTATTGAGCGCGTTCTCGGGTTATCACGCTTTCGTCGTCTGGCGGATCCTTGCGGGGTGAGCGGGCGTCATGTATCTGAATCTTAGAAACACGCTCGGGTTCGTGGCGCTGGCTACCGCCGCCGGGGCGAGCTGGTATTGGAGCCGTCAAGGGTCGGTGCTCGATCAGGATGCGGCGCGCTCGGCGCACCTGCCGCTGGGCTATTATCTGCGAGAAGCCGAGATCTCCGTGATCGACACCGATGGCCGCGTGCTCTACGAGATCTTCGCCGACGCCGTTGAGGAACGCCCCGACGAAGACCGCATGGTGCTCGATCGAGTCTATATCCGATATACACCGGCGGCCGATGTCTCATGGGAAGTCAGGGCGAGCAGGGGCGAAATCCCGACGGATCGACGCCACATCGACCTGATCGGCGCCGTCGAGCTTATGTCCAAGCCCCAGACCGGCTCTGACGGCACGATCATCCGCACGCCGAGACTGCGGTTTCAACCGGAGGAATTTCTCGCGACCACCGACGTCGCGGTGAACGTTTCGTTTGGGGAAGAGCGGCTGGAAGCAGTCGGCATGAGCGCGCATTTGAAGGATGACTACCTGGAGCTAGAATCGAGCGTGCATGGCCAATTCAATCCATAGGCGCCGTTACGCCATTCTGCCACTCGTTCTCGCCTGCATGCTGGCGTCCGCGCAAGACACCGAGCCGTCCCCGATCTCACTGGACGCCGAATCCTCGTCGTTCAATCGTCAGAACAACACGGTCGAATTCCGGGTCCTGAGCATCGCTCAGGACGGGATGCGGATTCGCGCAGACCACGCTGTGGCGTCGGCGCTCGACTTCGAGCAGAGCGATTGGCGGTTCACCGGAAACGTCGTGCTCACCTTCGAATCAGCGACGATTCGGGCCGTCAGCGCCGAGATCATGTTCGTCGCGCACGAGCTGCAAACCGCCGAGCTCACCGGGGAGCCGGCCACTTTCGAAGACAGCAGCCAAGGCACCGACGAGCCGATTCGCGGCGGGGCGGCGCAGCTCTCCTACGATAACGTCGGGCGAGTCATACATATGTCACAGGGCGCCTGGCTGAGCCAGGGACCCAACGAGTTCAGAGGTTGCGATCTCATCTACGATCTCGATCAGGAAACGATCACTTCGGGATCCTCGGACTGCGGCGAGCCCGTCGTCATCACGATCCTGCCGCCTGCCGGAGAAAACGAGACCGAGAGCTCGCCTTCGCCATGAACGAGCTCGCGGCGTTAGGGATCGCGAAGCGTTATCGCGCCCGAGAGGTGGTCAGCGATCTTTCCATAAGGATTCGGAGCGGCGAGGTCGTCGGCCTGCTCGGGCCCAACGGCGCCGGCAAGACCACGGCCTTCTATATGATCGTCGGGCTCATCCGCTGCGATCGAGGGCAGATCATCCTCAATGGCGCCGATATCACGCGCCTGCCCGTGCATAGCCGCGCGCGCCGCGGGCTCGGCTACCTGCCGCAGGAGGCATCGGTTTTTCGCAAGCTCACTGTCGCCGAGAACATCCGCGCGATTCTGCAAACACGCAAGGATCTCGATCGGGGCGCGCGCCAAACCGCCTTGGAAGAATTGCTCGAGGAGCTGCACATCACGCACGTCCGAGACAGCCTCGGATTGTCCCTGTCGGGGGGGGAGCGGCGGCGCGTCGAAATCGCGCGGGCTCTGGCGGCGGAGCCGAAGTTCGTCCTGTTGGACGAGCCGTTTGCGGGCGTCGATCCGATTTCCGTCCTCGACATACAACGCATCATCTGGCATCTGAGCCAGAGGCAAATCGGCGTTCTGATAACCGATCACAATGTGCGCGAAACCCTTGGAATCTGCGGCCACGCCTATATCGTGAACAACGGAGGCTTGATGGCGGCCGGGACTCCCGATGAGATTCTTTCAAACCAAAGCGTGCGTGACGTTTATCTCGGAGAAGGGTTCTCGCTCTAGGGCGAACCTGCCGCGATGCTGAAGCCCTCCCTGCAGCTGAAACTGGCGCAGCAGCTGACGATGACGCCGCAGCTGCAGCAGGCCATCCGGCTGTTGCAGCTGCCGATCATGGACTTGCGCACGCAAATCCAGGAGGCGCTGGAAGAGAATGTCATGCTCGAGATCGACGAGCCCGAGGCCCCGGAAGCGGAGGAGATCGAAGGCGTAGCGCAAGAGGAGCCGGATGAGATCGCCGTCGCCGTAGAGGCGGAGTGGGCGGATCGCCAAACCGCAGAGCCAGGAGAAGCGCCCGTCAATTTCGAACCGCGCACTCAGCAGGAGTTCGCGGATCTTTCGGGCGAATCCCTCAAGGATCACCTCATCTGGCAGCTCAATCTCGAGAATCTGGACGACCGTTCCAAGGCCATCGGTCACACCATCATCGACGCCATCAACGAGGACGGATACCTCAGCGACGAACTCGAAACGATACAGGCGACCTTACGACCGGAGATCGACGCCGGCATCACCGAGATCGACACGGTCCTATCGCTCGTGCAGCGCTTCGACCCGACCGGGATCGGCGCTCGATCCGTCAGCGAGTGCGTGCTATTGCAGCTCGGCCAGCTCGCGCCCGATACGCCGGGCCTGGAGCATGCCAAGCAGATCGCCGCAGAATACCTGGAGCTCGTCGCCGAGCAGCAGTTCGGCGCCCTGAGACGCCGCCTCAACGTGTCGGACGAGGAGCTCGGCAACGTCATCGCTCTGGTTCGAGCCTGCCACCCGCGTCCCGGCGCGGCGATCTTCGCGACGGCATCGGACTATATCGTCCCGGACGTCTTCGTTCGACGGGCTGACGGCGTTTGGACAGTGGAGCTCAATCACTCCATGGCTCCGCAGCTTCGCGTCAACCAAAGCTACGCGAGCTCGCTGGGCCGCAGCGGCGAATACGACGTGCTGAAGACGCAGTTGCAGGAGGCGCGCTGGTTGATCAGGAGCCTGGAAATTCGCAACGAAACCCTGCTCAAGGTCGCCGTGACCATCGTGCAGCGGCAGACGCAGTTCCTCGAGCACGGTGACGAGCACATGCGGCCGATGGTACTGAAGGATATCGCCGAGTCCATAGAGATGCATGAATCCACCGTATCGCGGGTGACCACCAACAAATACATGCATACCCCTCGCGGAGTATTCGAGTTCCGCTATTTTTTCTCGAGCCATTTATCGAGCGCGGATGGCGAGGAATCCTCGACGGCCGTGCGCGCCAAGATCAAGAAGCTCATCAGCAGCGAGGAATCCGAAAGGCCGCTGAGCGACAGCCATATCGCCAAGCTCCTGTCGGAACAGGGTATCAAGGTTGCGCGAAGGACCGTGGCAAAATACCGGGAGGGCATGCATATCCCGTCTTCGAGCGAAAGGAAACGAGCGCGGACGCCGGCATGAAGCCCGTGCACGGCGGTCCGCGGCACTGGATCACAATGGAGTAGAAACATGCAACTAACGCTAACTGGACATCAATTGGACATCACTCCGGCATTGCGCGAGTTCGTCGAAGGCAAGCTCAAGCGGCTGCAGCGACATTGTGACACCATGTCCGATATACATTGTATTTTGACGGTCGAGAAGCTCTTGCATAGAGCGGAAGCTACCGCGCACATGAGCGGCGGCACGATCCACGCCGACGCCACGGCGGAGGACATGTACGCCGCGGTCGACGCGCTCATCGACAAGCTCGACCGGCAGGTCAAGAAATTCAAGGAGAAGGTCACCGATCACCATGCCAAAGAGGCAAGCAAATCCCGTTTTCGTGAAACGTAGTATCACCATGGACGTATCAAAGCTCATTACCGCGGACCGCATCCGTTGCGAGCCGCAAGCCAGCAGCCAAAAGCAGGCTTTGGACATGTTGAGCCAAAGCCTGGCGCAGGACGAGCCGGGCCTCTCGGCCGGAGCAATTCTGGAATGTCTCGTCAGCCGCGAGCGCATCGGGTCGACCGGCTTGGGCGACGCCGTCGCGATGCCGCATGCGCGAGTAGAGGGAATAGACCACAGCGTCGGCGCCTTCCTGCGGCTCGGCGAGCCGGTTGATTTCGGCTCACCCGACGGCAAACCCGTCGATCTGTTGTTCGGTTTGCTCGTGCCGACCGAGTGCAGCGACACGGAGGTGGGCGAGCTCAGGCGGCTGATCAAGCGACTTCGAGATCCGGCACTCCAGGAGCAACTTCGGCAAATGGACAGCCGGGACGAGATTCATGACTTGCTCACCGATTCGCTGACGACGGTGCGCAAGCGGCTCACGGCTTAGAGCGCGGCCCGCGATCTCCATGAGGCTCATCATCGTCAGCGGTCTATCCGGCTCAGGCAAGAGCGTCGCGTTGAACGTGCTCGAGGACCTGGGCTTCTACTGCATAGACAATCTTCCCGTCGCCCTCGTCCCCGCGCTCGTGGACGAGCTTCTCACGCGCAAGGACACCGCATACGGGCTGGTCGCGCTGGGCCTCGACGCGCGCAACGCGCCCGGCCTCGTCGAGCTCCCGAGACTGATCAAGGAGCTCCGCGGCAAAGGCATGGCCTGCGAGCTGATCTTCTTGCAAGCGGACGACGACGTCCTGCTCTCGCGTTTCAGCGAAACGCGCCGCAAGCACCCGCTGACGAGCAAGGAGCTCAGCCTCGTGGACGCGGTCGCCTCCGAGAGACAGCTCTTGGCCGAGATCGGCGACATGGCCGACCTCATTGTCGATACCAGCGCGACCACCGTATACGATCTCCGGGATCTCCTCAGAAACCGCGTCGGCAATCGCAAGAGCGATAGCCTGTCGATACTCATCGAATCCTTCGGCTATAAGCACGGTCTGCCGGCTGACGCGGATTTCGTATTCGATGTCCGCTGCCTGCCGAATCCGTACTGGGAACCGACACTTCGACACATGTGCGGCAAGGATCAACCGGTCAAGGATTTTCTCAAGCGGGCGACCGAGGTGGGCGAGATGATCGATGACATCGTCGGCTTCCTGGAGCGCTGGATTCCTTATTATCAGAACTTCCAACGGCCCTATCTGACGATCGCGATCGGTTGCACCGGCGGGCAGCATCGCTCGGTGTATATCGCCGAGGAGGTCGCCCGCAGGCTTTCGACGAACGGCAGGCCGGTCCAGACCCGGCATCACGAATTGCGCTTGCCGGTCATGCGCTCGGGCGGCTCGTCCGGCTAGGGTGATTCGAAAAGCAGCTGTTGCTTGATGTCCGCTCTGGCGTCCAGCGTATTTGTCGGTTGATCGTGGATGAACGCTCTCAAGTCCTCTTCCATCTCCATGGCGTCGCGGTACCCCATTTCTATGAGCTCGCGCGTGTAGCCGGACTCGAACAACAGATAGCTGATGAGCTGCGAGCCGCCGCGGTTCATCGCCCCTAGCCCTCCGAGCAGCAGCCTTACGGCCTTGGGCAGCTCCTCGACATGCCGCGACGCAACCTCTCTCAAATCTTCCTTGGGCACGATGATCAAGGTCTCGATGACTCGAAGGTGGCTCAGTGGACCATGCAGCGACTTTTCGGAGATCTGCTCCAGAATCGTGTTGATGCGGCTGATCCGCTCGAGGTCGGAGTAGAGCCCATCCATGAACAAGGTATCGAGCACGTAGCCGGCGACGTGGCCTAGCGTCGGCGCTTCGGTCACGCGGTTCGTGGGCTCCTGATCCGGACGCTCGTCGCGCACGCCGATCACCAGCAGGCGGTCCGCGCCGAGGTGGATGGCCGAGCTCAGAGGCACGCGCAGGCGCATCGCGCCGTCACCAAAATACTCGTTGCCCACTCTCGTCGGCGGAAAAACGAACGGCACCGCGGAGCTTGCCATGAGGTGGTCCAAGGTGATCCTCTCGGCGCGACCGATGCGCCGCACGCGAGCCCAGGGCTTGAGTGTCTCCGCCCCTTGATACCAGGTCACCGACTTCGCCGACGTATAGCCCGACGCGGTCACGGCGAGCGCATCGAGGTGCCCGCTATCGATAGCGCGCTGGATCTTGTCGAACTGAATATTGCGGCAAAGCAGCTCGCGGAGCGGGCTGTTGTCCAGCAGAGCCCTTGGATTTCTGACGCCCAGGCCCCTGGTAACGATGGCGGCGAACCAGTGCAGGCTCGCCCTCAGCATGGCGCGATTGTCGGTGCGATAGACTTGCGAGGCCTCAAAGTTCGCCCAGACCCGCTCGAGCTCCGCGACACCGTGCTCGAAGCGCGCTGCGCGGCTCGCGACCACCGCCGCGTTGATGGCCCCGGCGGATATCCCCGAGATGACGGCGAAGGGATTCCTCGCATACTTCGGCAGCAACCCCGCAATCGCCTTGAGCACTCCGACTTGGTAGGCGCCGCGCGCGCCGGCTCCCGGCAAAATGAGGCCCTTGCGAAGCTTTTCAGGCACCTGTCGAGCTTGCCGGGACGATGTCGCGCGGCACTTCGATGATTTGCAGCGTATTCGTGCGCCCCTGCACGCCTTGCAAGTCACCGGTGGTAAACAGCACGCGGTCTCCGGGCGCGACGACGCCTTGGCGCAGCAGGATCGCGAAAACTTCGGCGTGCACGGCGTTCCCTTGAGTGTGGACGACGTCGAAAGGCACGGGATAGACCCCCCGGTAGAGGCACACGCGATTGCGCGTCGCCTCATGGCGGGTGAGCGCGTAGATCGGGATGTCGGACCGCATCCGGGACATCCACAATGCCGTGGCTCCTGACTCGGTGAGAGCGATGATCGCTTTGACCTTGAGGTGATTGGCCGTGTACATAGCCGCCATCGCGATGGCTTCGTCCACTTGCTCGAAGGCGTCATCGATGCGGAGATTTCCCGCGCGCCGGAAGCTTTCATGCTTCTCTGCTCCGACACATACCTCACTCATCGTGCGCACGGCTTGCACCGGATATTTGCCGACCGCCGTCTCGGCCGACAGCATCACGGCGTCCGTGCCGTCCATGACGGCGTTGGCGACGTCGGAGACCTCCGCCCGAGTCGGAGAAGCGTGACTGATCATCGATTCGAGCATCTGCGTCGCCATGATCGACACCTTGTTGCGCGCGCGCGTTCTGCGAATCAGGCCTTTCTGCAACCCGGTCAACGCCGCATAGCCGACCTCGACGGCCAGATCCCCGCGAGCGACCATGATGACGTCGCTGGCGTCGATGATCGCGTTGATGCCTTGCACCGCCTCGGCGCGCTCGATCTTCGCCACGATATGCCCGTACCCGTCCGCCGCGCGCAACAGCTCGCGGGCTTCGTTGATGTCGTCGGCGCTACGGGCGAACGACACCGACACGAAGTCGAGCTTGAGCTCGGCCGCGAGCTTGATGTCGGCGCGATCCTTGTCCGTCAGCGCCGGCGCCGACAAGCCGCCGCCCTGCTTGTTGAGGCCCTTGTGGTCGGTCAGCGGTCCGCCTTCGCGCACCCGGCAATGAATCTTGCCGCCGTCGACCTCGAGAGCCTCGAGCACGATCTGCCCGTCGTCGAGCAGCAGCATGTCGCCGGGCTTGACGTCTTGTGCAAGCCGCCGGTAGGCGACGCCAACGGCGCGCTCGTTGCCGGCCGCGGGGTCCAGGTTTGCATCCAGCGTGAAGCTGTCACCCATGACCAGATTGATGCCGCCGGATGCGAATGATTCGATGCGGATCTTCGGGCCTTGCAGATCTCCCATTACAGCGACATTGCGGCCGACGCGCTCTGCGATCTCGCGCACGGTCGCGACCCGCGCGCGCTGCTCCTTGGCGGACCCATGAGAGAAGTTGATCCTCAAGACGTCGGCGCCCGCACGAATCAATTGCTCCAGAACGTCGGGCCGGTCGGTCGCGGGTCCCAGGGTCGCGACGATCTTGGTGCGACGGCGTCTCGTGCCCTCGGCGCTCTGGTCAAGCAAAGCTCGACTCCTGGGAGTGTGTCCGGTCGGGATTGACGATGATCAAGCGAAAGTCGTTGACGTTGGTGCGCGTGGGTCCAGTCTTCAACAACAGCTTACACCGAGAGAAATACTCGTAGGTACTGTTGCGCTCGAGGGCGTCCTCCATCCGCAGCCCCTGCGCTGCGCCTAGCGCGATCAGCTCCGGAACGACGACGGCGCCGGCGTGATCGCCATTGCCGTCGATGCCGTCGGTATCGGCGGCGAGCGCAAAGATCCGCTCATGTCCCATGAGGACCTGCGCGAGCGCGCAGAGATACTCGAGATTGCGGCCGCCCGCGGCGCCGGGATGGTCGACGACGACCGTCGCTTCGCCGCCCGAAAGCATCGCGATGGGGCGCGTCGAGCTCGCCATCTCTAGCGCCAGACGGCCATGGCGGCGGCCAAGCTCCCGCGCCGGAGCCGCGAGATCATCGCCGAGGCGCTCGACCTCGAAACCGCGGGACCGCAGCCAGGCCTCGGAGGCGTCCAGCGCCGTGGCGGCAGCGGCGATGATCCTGGCGCTGTCGGCGGCGAACTGGGGGTCCGCAGGCTTGGGAGACTCGTTGCGGGCCTCGCCGAGCACTGCGAGAACCTCGGGCTCGACCGCGCAGCCGTAACGCTCGAGTATCTTCATCGCGGCTGCCTGAGTGGTCGGGTCCGGAATCGTCGGCCCCGAGGCGATATCCGCCAGAGCGTCGCCCGGCACGTCCGAGATCGCCAGCGTGTGCACGGCGGTCGGGTGCGCCCGCCGAGCCAGCCTGCCGCCCTTGATGGCGGAAAGATGTCGTCGCACCGTGTTGATCTCCCGGATATCGGCGCCGGCGTGCATGAGGCAGGTGGCCGCGCGGCGCTTATGAGCCAGGCTCAGGCCCGGAAGCGGGGCCGCGATCAGCGCCGAGCCCCCTCCCGATACGAGAAACCATAGGATCTCTCCATGACGCGCAGATTGCGCGAGCGCGCCGAGACGCTCGGCGGCGAGCAAGCTCGCCGCATCCGGATCGGGATGTCCCGCCTCCAGCACCTCGATCGAGCCCGCGGACTCGCCGTCGCGCAGGCCGTGGCCGTAACGTGTGACGACGAGCCCGCGCGCATCGCCGCCGACGATCTCGTTGAAGGCGACGGCCATGGCGGCGGCCGCCTTGCCGGCGCCGAGGACCAAAGCCGGCCCCCGCAAGCCAGCGGCGAAATGCGCCGCGAGCGCGGCATGCGGCGAAGCGGCCTCGACGCCGCGCTGAAACGCTTGCAACAGGACTCGCACCGCCGGCTCGCCGCGGTCCTCAGGAACCGCGAGGAAGAGTTCAGGCACGCGTCTGCAGAATCTCGACGGCCGGCAGGGTCTTGCCCTCGATGAACTCGAGAAACGCGCCGCCCCCCGTCGAGACGTAGGAAATCCGCTCGGTGACGTGGAACTGATCGAGCGCCGCCAGGGTGTCGCCGCCACCGGCGATCGAGAATGCCGTGCTCTCGGCGACCGCCATCGCGATTCGCCGCGTGCCGGCGGCGAATTGCGGATGCTCGAAGACGCCTACCGGACCGTTCCAGAGTATCGTGCCGGCGTCTTGGAGCAGGCCGGCATAGGCATCGGCCGTTGCCGGGCCGATGTCGAGCACTTTGTCCTCCTCGCTCACGCTCGCAAGATCCTTGGTGCGCGCTTCGACATCGGCATCCAAGGACGCGCCGACGACGACGTCCGTCGGCAGCGGAATGCTCGCCGCGCCGAACTCGCCTTCGAGCAGCCGCTTCGCGAACTCGAGCATCTCGGGCTCGTACAAGGAGCGCCCGATCGGGGCGCCGCTCGCGGCGAGCAGAGTGTTGGCGATGCCGCCGCCGGGAATCAGGACGTCGACTTTGGCGGCCAACGCGCTCAAGACTTCCAGCTTGGTCGAAACCTTGGAGCCGCCGACGATCGCCACCAGCGGTCGCGCCGGGTTTTCGAGCGCTTTCGCCAACGCTTCGAGCTCGGCGAGGAGCAGCGGGCCTGCGCAGGCGACCGGCGCGAACTTCGCAACGCCGTGGGTGCTCGCCTGAGCGCGATGCGCCGTGCCGAATGCATCCATGACAAAGACGTCACAAAGCTTCGCCATGCGGCGCGACAAGGCGTCGTCGTTGGCCTTCTCGCCGCGCTGAAATCGCACGTTCTCGCAAAGCACGATGTCTTCGCCTTCGGCCGCGCCCGTCTTCAGCCAATCGCGAACCAGAGGCACCGGCCGACCGAGCAGCTCCGCCAGCTCGAGCGCCACGGGTCGTAAGGAAAACCGTTCCTCGAATTCCCCTTCTTTCGGCCTGCCGAGGTGCGACATCACCATGACGCGGGCGCCATGGCCGAGCGCGAGCTCGAGCGTCGGCAGTGCCGCGCGAATACGCGTGTCGCTGCCGACGACGCCGTCCTTGATCGGCACGTTGAGGTCCTCGCGAATCAGCAGCCGGCGGCCGGCGAGCGGCAGCTCGCTCATGCGCTTGACGCCGAGCGCCATCGACTAGCGGGCTCTGGCCAAGGCCAAGGTCGTGTCGAGCATGCGATTGGAGAAACCCCATTCGTTGTCATACCAGGCACAGACCTTCACGAGCGAGCCGTCGATGATCTTGGTCAGACTCGCGTCGTAGATCGACGAGGCCGGATTGTGGTTGAAGTCGATCGAAACCAGCGGCTCGTCGTTGTAGGCGAGCACGCCCTTGAGCGCGCCCTCGCTCGCGGCCTTCACGGCCGCGTCGATCTCGGCGACCGTGGTCGCTCGAGACGCCGAGAACGTCAGGTCGACGATGGATACGTTGATCGTCGGCACGCGCACGGAGAAGCCGTCGAGCCGGCCGTTCAGCTCCGGTAGCACCAAGCCGACGGCGGCGGCCGCGCCGGTCTTGGTCGGAATCATGGATTGTGTCGCCGAGCGAGCGCGTCGCAGGTCCTCGTGATAGACGTCCGTCAGGACCTGGTCGTTGGTATAGGCGTGTATCGTCGTCATCAGGCCCTGCTCGATGCCCACTGCGTCGTGCAGGACCTTGGCGAGCGGAGCGAGGCAATTCGTGGTGCAAGAGGCATTCGAGATGACCTGGTGCTCGCGTCTGAGAACGTCGTGATTGACGCCGTAGACGATGGTCGCATCCACGTCCTTGCCCGCGGGCGCGGAAATCACGACTTTTTTCGCACCGGCTTTCAAATGGCCCGAAGATTTCGCTTTCGATGCGAACAGACCCGTGCACTCGAGCACGATATCGACGCCGAGCTGCTGCCACGGAAGCTTGGCAGGATCTCTCTCGGCACAGACCTTGATTCGATCGCCGTCGATGACGAGCTCGCCGTCGCCGACCTCGACCGCGAACGGGAACGGCCCGTGGGCGGAATCGTAGCGGGTCAAATGGGCGTTCGTCTTGGCGTCGCCGAGATCGTTGATCGCGAGGATCGCGAGCTCGTCGCGGCGGTCGTTCTCATAGAGCGCGCGTAGTATGTTTCTGCCGATCCGGCCGTAGCCGTTGATCGCTATCTTCACGGGCATCGGTTTCTCCTAGTTCGAATCCCGCTCGCGGCTCGACTCTAGCAGCTTGCGGGCTTCAAGAGTTACCGCGTCGACGGTGTAGCCGAAGTGCTCGAAGAGTGCCTTTGCCGGCGCCGATTCGCCGTAGCGGTCGATGCCGATGACGCCTCCCCGGCCGGCGACATAGCGCCACCAGCTGGCGCTGGCGGCCGCTTCGACAGCTAGACGCGGCGCGATCGAATCCGGCAGAACTTCCGCACGATAGGCGGCCGCTTGCCGATCGAAAACCTCGGTGCAGGGCATCGAGACCACGCGAACGCGGCGCCCCTCGGCGCTCAGTTCTCGGGCGGCGCCGACCGCGAGCGCGATCTCGGAGCCGCTGGAAATCAGGATCAGCTCGGGATCGCCGTCGCTGTCGAGCAGCACGTAACCGCCGCGGGAGATCGCGGCGATTTGATCGCCGCTGCGCCGCATGTGCGGCACGCTCTGCCGCGTCAACACCAGGCAGGTCGGGCCGTCGGCGCGCTCCAAGGCGGCGCGCCAAGCGACAGCGCATTCGACGGCATCGCAAGGTCTCCAGACCGCCATGTTCGGCATCGCCCGCAGGCTCGCCAAGTGCTCGATCGGCTGATGGGTCGGGCCATCCTCCCCCAGGCCGATGGAATCGTGTGTCAGCACCAGGATCGTTCGAATGCGCATCAGCGCCGCCATGCGCAGCGCGTTTCTCGCATAGTCCGAGAATACGAGAAAGGTGCCGCCATACGGAATGAGGCCGGCGTGCAGCGCGAGGCCGTTCATGATGGCGGCCATCCCGAACTCCCGCACCCCGAAGTGCAGGTAGTTGCCGGAGAAATCGTCGGGACCGATAAGAACGGAGCCCGAGTGGAACGTGTTGTTCGAGCCCGTCAAATCGGCCGAGCCGCCCATGAGCTCCGGCAAACGCGGCGCGAAACCTTCCAGCGCGCGCTGCGACGCCTGCCGGGTCGCCGTGTCCTTGGCTTCGGCGTCGATCTCGGCGATCACCGCGGCGGCCAACTCCGGCCAGTCCGCCGGCAGCTCGCCGCGAACGCGGCGCTCGAATTCCGTCGCGAGATTCGGATAGCGCCGCCGATAAACCTCGAACTCGGCCCGCCATTGCGCCTCGAGCCGCTGGCCGCGGTCGCGCGCGTCCCAGGCGCGGCGAATGTCGTCGGGAATGACGAACGGCGGGTGGTTCCAGCCGAGATTGGCCCGAGCGGCCGCGACCTCCGCCGCACCCAGCGCCGCACCGTGCGTGGCCGCGCTGCCTTGCTTGTTCGGGGCCCCGAATCCGATGACGGTCTGGCAACACAACAGCGTGGGACGTTCGCTCTCGGCACGCGCGGCGGCCAGGGCGCTGGTCACCGCTTGAGGGTCGTGCCCGTCGATGGTTTCGATGACATGCCAACCATAGGCTCGGAAGCGCGCGGGCGTGTCATCGGTGAACCAACCCGCCGTCTCGCCGTCGATTGAGATCCCGTTGTCGTCATAAATCGCGATGAGCTTTCCGAGCCCCAGCGTGCCCGCGAGCGAGCAGGCTTCATGAGACACGCCCTCCATCAGGCAGCCGTCGCCCAAGAGCACGTAGGTGTAGTGATCGACGATCTCGGCGCCGGGACGATTGAACTGGGCGGCGAGAACTCTCTCCGCCAACGCCATGCCTACGGCATTGGCGATGCCCTGTCCCAAGGGCCCGGTCGTGGTCTCGACGCCGATGTCGAGATCCCGCTCCGGATGCCCGGCGGTTCGCTGACCGAGCTGCCGAAAGCCTTTGAGCTCATCGATCCCCAGAGGATAGCCGCTGAGGTGCGCGAGCGAATACAGAAGCATGGAGCCGTGCCCGTTGGAGACCACGAAGCGGTCGCGATCGGGCCAACGCGGATTGGACGGATTGTGCCGCAGGTAGTCGTTCCAGAGCACTTCGGCGACGTCGGCCATGCCGAGTGGCATTCCCGGATGGCCGCAGCGCGCCTGCTCCACCGCATCCATCGAAAGCGCCCGTATCGCATTGGCAAGTTGCCGCCGGGGCGGCCTGCCGGCGGCCGTCATTTTCGTTTCCGTCAGCGACATCGGATTGTTGGCGGTGGAGATGACCGGGGCGGGAATTGTCGCTCAGCGGAGACGCTTTCCGCAACCGTCGACATCGACGCTGCCGATCTGTGAGGCAGTCCCACCGGGCTCGAGCAATATTCAGTATCATGAACGTTCCAGGCACTTGCAGACAACCGATGACCACTGGAAAAGACGGCGCAGGCCCAGTCGTTCTGCTGCAGATCACCGATCCTCATTTGCATGCGGCCGCGGACAGCAGAATGCGAGGCGTCGTCACTTTCGACACTTTTCTCACGGTGATCGAGCAAATGCAGCGCGACGAGCGCTGGCCCCCCGACGCGATCTTGGCGACCGGCGATCTCGTGCAGGACGAAAGCCGCGGCGGATACCGGCGTTTCCGTTCCAGCCTCGGCGATCTCGGCGTGCCGATCTACTGCGTCGCCGGAAATCACGACGACCCGGCGCTCATGCGCGAAATCCTCGGGCAACCGCCGTTCCAGGTCGACGGCGAGGCAGCGCTCGGAGCCTGGCTCGTGATCTTCTTGAACACTCACGTGCCGGGCGAGGATTCCGGCACCGTCGCCGAAGGCGATCTCGCGCGGCTCCAGCGGAGGCTCGCCGACAACCCCGACAAGCACGTGCTCATCTGCATGCACCATCAGCCGGTGCCGATGGGAAGCGCGTGGCTCGACGGCGTCGCCTTATCGAATGCGAAAGCGCTGTTGGAGATCGTCGACAGGCATGCGCACGTCCGCGGTCTCGTCTGGGGACACGTGCACCAGAGCTCCGATCGCTACCGCGGCAACCTGAGGCTCTTGAGCACGCCGTCGACTTGCGCGCAGTTTCTGCCGGGAAGCGATTTCTTCGCTCTGGACAACAGACCGCCGGGGTATCGGTGGATCGCGCTGCACCCCGACGGCAGGATCGACAGCGGCGTTCAGTGGCTCACTCGGGTAGATGGGCGCTAGAGACTTGCGGGCGGCGCTGCTCGGCCTCAGCCTCCTCGCGGCCACGGCCGCGGCCGAGCCTGCGGCCTGGCGGGTCGAGACCGCAGAGGGCACGGAGCTTTGGTTGCTCGGGTCCGTTCACTATCTGCGCGACGAGGATCTTCCCCTGCCCGACAGCGTCGAGAATCTCTACAGACGCGCGGATACGCTCGTGATGGAGCTGGACCTCGACGACCTGGATCCCTTCGAGGTGCAGCTGCAGTTCATGCAAGCCGCGATGTTGCCTCCGGCCGAGTCGCTGCGCGGCGTATTGTCGGAGGACGTGTACGCAACGGTCGCATCCAGCGCGAGCGATCTCGAGCTCGACCTCGAGGCGTTCGAGCGCTTCGAGCCCTGGTTGGTCGCATTGATGCTGCTTGATCTCAGAATGGCGAGTCTCGGATTCAGCGCCGCTCAAGGACTGGAGCAGCAATTGCTGCGGCGCTCGGGCGAGGACGGCAAGCCGATACTCGGTCTCGAGCCCATCGCCGCTCAGATCGGGGTCTTCGACGACTTGCCGATGACGGAACAGGAGGCCCTGCTACGGCAAACGCTCGAAGAGCTCGAGTCACCCGCGTCGGAAATGGATGAGTTGCTGAACGCCTGGCATGCGGGAAGCCTCGACGAGCTCACCGACGAGCTGCTCGCGAGCTTTGCGGATTTTCCGACGCTGTATCAGGCCCTGGTCGTCGCCCGCAACCGGCGCTGGCTCACCGAGCTCGAACGTCTGGCCCGCGAGCCCGGTCGATTCTTGGTGGTGGTAGGGGCCCTGCATCTCGTCGGTCAAGACAGCGTCGTCGAGCTGCTTCGTGACCGCGGCTTCGACGTCGTGCGTTTCCAGCTGCGATAGCTCGGGTCGCAACGCCGGTTCTAGATCTCCACGAGTTCGAAATCCTCCTTTCCGGCACCACAATCGGGGCAACGCCAGGACAGGGGAATGTCCTCCCACCGCGTTCCCGGCGCGATACCTTCCTCGGGTAAGCCCTGGGCTTCGTCATAGATGAAGCCGCAGATGAGGCACATGTATCGTTTCAGTTCCCGTTGATTCATCGTTTGCTCGTTTCAGCGTCGTCGTCAGGCTCACTTCCGCAGATGCGAACGCAGCAGCTCGAGCCGCTCGCTCGCGCCGGCCGTCTCGAGCAGCTCCTGTTTTACCGCGGTCGACACCGGCAGTATTTCCGCGAGCCGGTACCCAACCCAGGCCGCGTCGCCGAATCGCTTCACGGAGTGCTGGTACTCTCCGTCGAGCTTGGCGATGAGCTCCTCGAGCAAGTCGCGCAAGTCTTCGTGCCCGGCCGGCACGGGCAGCTCGGGCTCGCGCTCGAGAAGCTCGACGGAGCCGACGTAGAGCCCGTCGTGCCGGCGCTCACGCGCCCGGACGCGAAACCGCGTCCCGCCTTCGGCCATGATTCCGAGCACGCCGTCGATGCCTTGCTGCCAGTCGACGACCGTGGCCAGCGTCCCGACATCGACGGTTTCGGCGGCGCCGATCTCCGATCCGGTCTTGATGAGCACGACGCCGAATCCGACGTCGTCCTTCAGACAGCGGCTGAGCATGCTCATATACCGCGGCTCGAAAACCCGAAGCGGCAACAGGCCACCGGGAAACAGCACCGTGTGCAGTGGAAACAACGGAGTCTGTTGCTCCGGCATCGAATCCGGCGTCCGGGTCAAGCCCTGGCCGCGCGAGGCAGATCGCTCTTGAGCGTTTGCTGCAGCAGCCGCGGCAGGCCTCCGAAATCACCGTTCGACATGAAAACCACTTGATCGCCCGCCTCGATCTCATCGAGCAGCAGGCGCAATAGCTCGTCGCGGTCCCAAGTCACGGCGAGCTTGGTGCCGAGAGTCGCAAGAACGGACTCGGGGTTCCAGGACAATTCCTTCGACGCCAGCACGAATACGCGATCGGCTTCGCCGAAGACTTTGCGCAGCGCATCGCGGTGAACGCCCATGCGCATCGTGTTGGAGCGCGGCTCGACGACCGCCACGATGCGTTGGTCGGTCTTCTGGCTTCTGATCGCCTCCAAAGTGGTGGCGATCGCCGTCGGATGATGGGCAAAGTCGTCATACAGCGTGATGCCGTTGAAGACCCCGCGTTTCTCGAGGCGCCGCTTGACGCCTTTGAACTGGGACAGAGCCTCCAACGCAACCTCGACGCTCACGCCGGCATGCACCGCGGTGCTGATCGCCGCCAGCGCATTCTCGAGATTGTGATGGCCGAGCAGTGCCCAATCCGTTTGCCCGGCCGGCTCGCCGCGATACGACACTGAAAATCTCGACTTGACTCCGACGAGGTCGTACCGGGCAGTCCAGGTCGCCGCCGCATCGCTCGCGTTGAACGTTTCCACGGGCGTCCAAACGCCGCGCTCGAGCAGGTCCTCGATGGTGCCGTCGTCGCCGTGCGCGGCGATCAATCCCTCGCCCGGAACCGTTCTGACGAGCTGGTGGAATTGCCAGAGTATCGCGTCGAGATCGGGGTAGATGTCCGCGTGGTCGTATTCGATGTTGGTAATAGCCAACGTTCTTGGCCGGTAGTGCACGAACTTCGCGCGCTTGTCGAAAAACGCCGTATCGTACTCGTCGGCCTCGACAACGAAATACTTCGATTGGCCCAAACGGGCGGAGATTTTGAAATTGTTCGGCACGCCGCCGATCAGAAACCCCGGCGAGAGTCCCGCGTAATCGAGAATCCACGCGAGCATGCTCGCCGTCGTCGTCTTGCCGTGCGTGCCAGCCACGGCTAGGACCCATTTGTCGGTCAGCACATTGCTCGCCAGCCACTCCGGACCGGAGTAGTAAGGAAGGCCGGAATTCAGCAAAGCTTCGACGGCGGGGTTGCCGCGCCCCAAGACGTTGCCGACCACGACACAGTCGAGCGCATCGGTGAACTGACGCTCGTCGTACCCCTGATGGAGCTGTATTCCGAGCTTCCGCAACTGCGTGCTCATCGGTGGATAGACGTTCTCGTCCGACCCCGAGACCTGATGCCCGGCAGCCTTCGCCAACGCGGCAATTCCACCCATGAAGGTTCCGCAGATACCGAGAATGTGAATACGCATTTAGAGTTGAGCCGTCGGCAAAAGAAGCTCACCGAGCACGATCGAGCAGATCACATACCCTATCATGATCACCACGCCCACGATATACGGCTGGTCCAGCGCCCGCGACAGCACCCAACCTGCGATGTCGATGGACCACAACAGGAGCAGCGCCAACAATGCGGTCGAGATCGCCGAAAGCTGATCCGGATCCGGCGTCGACGAGCGCCATGCCAAGATCGGAACCGCGATGAAGTTCAGCAGAGTCTCCGCGCCCAGCACGGCTGTGACCGTTTGCCAGTAGCGCGGGCGGCGTTTCGCGGCGCTCAGCAATATCCAGAAGAATGCCAGATAGAGCATGAGATCCGCGACGATCATCGAGAATGCGCGCGGCAGCGACCAATTGATCCGCAAGGCCAATAGGCTTACGGTGATGTAGAAAGGCAGCACCAGAGCAAAGAGAAACCGCGAAACCGGCAAGTCTTCAGGGCCCTTGCGATGCAAGGCAATATCGACGAACACTAGCAGCAATCGCAACAAGATCGCCAAACTCTAATCACGCCCTCGGCGTTTCCTTGGATCATAAACCAGACCTGGCTTCCGGCAGCAACCGATGAACGATCGTGATCTATATGTCGACGGCGCCGCTGCGCTGAGCGCTTTTCTCGACGAGATCGAAGCCGAAGCGCTGCTTGCCATCGATACCGAGTTCGTGCGAGAGAAAACCTATTTCCCGCAGCTCTGCTTGCTGCAAATCGCATCGAGCGGCCTCATCGGGTGCGTCGACTGTCTGGCGATCGCCGATATGCGCCCGTTGTTCGAGCACCTGCTTCGACCCGAGTGCTGTTGGATACTGCACAGCAGCCGCCAGGATCTCGAAGTGATCTACCAACACACCGACCGCCTGCCGGGCCGTCTGATCGACACCCAGGTGGCGGCGGGGCTCGCCGGCTACGCGCCGCAGATCGGCTTGCAGGAGCTCGCGGCCGACTTGCTCGGCATTCGTCTCGACAAGGACTACACGAGAACCGACTGGAGCCGCCGACCGCTGCCGCGGGCGGCGCTCGCGTACGCATACGATGACGTTCGCAGCCTCACAGCGTTGTGGAAAACGCTCGAGCGGCGGCTGCAGGCTCTCGGGCGCCTCGAATGGGCGCAACAGGATTTTGCGTTGCAGCTGCGCTCGGCGCCGGTCACCCCGACCGCGGCGATATGGGCGCGGCTCAAAGGCCTGCGCTCGCTGGACTCGAGGCAGCGCGCCGCCGCGCTGGGTCTCGTCGATTGGCGCGAGACTCGGGCGCGGCAACGCAACCGGCCCCGGCGCTGGATTCTTAGCGATGACGCGCTGCTGGAGATCGCCGCCGCCCTGCCGGATTCCCCCCGAGCGCTGGCGGCCGTCCCGGGGCTGCCGCCCCGGCTCACGGAGCGTTTCGGCAAGGAGCTCGTGGCGGCGGTTCGGACGGGCGCGGACGATGAGTCGCGCCGCCTCGCCGACGAGCTTTTCGTCGTCGAGCGGCCCGACAGACAGCGGCTTCGAGAGCTCCAGGCGGGCGTGCAGGCGCGCGCCGCCGAGCTTGGAATTCAGCCGGAAGTACTAGCCACCCGGCAGGAGCTCACGGACCTGCTGACGCGCCGTCCAGCTCCGCGAATCTCGCAGACCTGGCGCTCGGCCGAGCTTCGCGATCTACTGCCGGTGGAAACCTAGCGCGCGCAGCAGGCGCTCGTGAACTTCGTCGACGCTGCCGAGAGCATCGACCTCGTGCAACAGATCCTCGCTCTCGTAATGCTCGATCAACGGAGCGGTTTGACGCTCGTATACCCGCAGCCGTCTTCGAATCGTGTCTTCATTGTCGTCGTCGCGTTTGAGAAGCTCACCGCCGGATTCGAGACACTTGTCGATTTCAGCCTGGCTCGAAAAGTAGATGTTCAGGACCTTGCCCGTTTTCGAGCAGGTTCTTCTGCCGGTCAGGCGCTTCATCAAGATCTCGAAATCGACCTTCATCAGCACCACGGCATGCAGCGCTTGCTCGAGTTCCTCGAGCATCGTTTCCAAGCCGTGAGCCTGATCGAGATTTCGGGGGAAGCCGTCGAGAACGTAGCCGTCGGCGGCATCCTTTTCTCGGAGCCGCTCCCGCAACATGCCGATCACGATCTCATCCGATACGAGCTCACCGGCGTCCATGGCTGCTTTGGCGCGACGTCCCAGAGGCGTCGCCTTGGCGACCGCGGCGCGCAACAGGTCGCCGGTGGAGATCTGCGGAATGCCGCGCTCGGCTTGCAGTCGCTGCGCTTGGGTTCCCTTCCCGGAGCCGGGAGCTCCGAGCAGCACGATTCGCATAGTCGACTCTCCGGCGGCGCGTGATTGACTCGCGTCGGACGCGTAAACTATCCCGCGCCGGCTTCATCGTCAAACCGTCCGGCAGCGTAAAGCCGGCGAATCGCAACGGAAGGTCTACAGGGAGACAGAATGAAGCAGAACGCATTCTATGCTCAGTCGGGCGGGGTCACGGCCGTGATCAACGCTTCAGCTTGCGGCGTGATCGAAACGGCGAGAAAACACTCCGACAGGATCGGCAAGGTGTTTGCCGGAAGAAACGGAATCATCGGAGCGCTGACGGAAGATCTCATCGATACCAGCAAGGAATCCCGGGCGGCGATCGCGGGGCTGCGCCACACACCCGGCGGAATCTTCGGCTCGGCTCGCTACAAGCTCAAGGGTCTCGAGGAAAACCGGCTCGAGTACGAACGCCTCATCGAGGTCTTCAAAGCTCACGATATCGGTTACTTCTTCTACAACGGCGGCGGCGACTCGATGGACACGGCCCACAAAGTCTCGCAGATCGGCAAGAAGCTCAAAGTTCCGGTGACGTGCATCGGCGTGCCGAAGACCGTCGACAACGACTTGCCGATCACCGACGTGTGCCCCGGATTCGGCTCGGTCGCGAAATACGTCGCGGTCTCGACGCGCGAGGCCGCGCTCGACGTCGCCTCGATGGCGAAAACGTCGACCAAGGTCTTTATTTTCGAAGTCATGGGCCGGCATGCCGGATGGATAGCCGCCGCCGCCGGGCTCGCGGGACGCTCGTCCGCCGATGCGCCACACATCATTTTGTTCCCCGAGATTCCTTTCGACGAGCGGGCGTTTCTCGAGCGCGTAAAGCGTTGCGTGGACGGCTATGAGTACTGTGTCGTGGTCGTGTCCGAAGGCGTCCGGAATCCCGACGGCGGATTTCTCGCCGAGGCCGGCACCCGCGACGCTTTCGGTCATGCGCAACTCGGCGGCGTCGCGGCCGCCGTTGCTGCGCTCGTCAGGGACCGGCTGGGCTTCAAATATCACTACGCGATCGCCGACTATCTGCAACGCTCGGCGCGCCACATCGCCTCGAAAGTCGACGTCGAGCAGGCTTATGCCGTCGGCAGACACGCGGTCGAGCTCGCGCTCGGCGGCAAGAACGCGGTCATGCCGACGATCGTGCGGCGATCGGACTCCCCTTATCGGTGGACCCTGGGACATGTCGCGCTCAGCCGCGTCGCCAACCGCGAAAAGTTGATGCCGCGCAGCTTCATCAGTCGCGACGGATTCTCGATTGCGTCCGCATGCCGGCGCTACCTGCAGCCGTTGATTCGCGGCGAGGATTATCCCCCTTATCGAGACGGCCTGCCGCGTTATGTGGAGCTGGAGAACATCGCCGTGCCGCGACGGTTGCCCGAGAACTTTATGCTAAGATAGCCGCCGATCCGCAACCTTCGGGTGGTCGCGGCACCAATAAGAATCGGGTTCGCGTAAGGCCTAATAAGGTCTGCACTCCACGAGCGCCTCGCTCCCCCGCAAGCATGCGGGACTCGCACAGCGAGCCGTTCTTGGATCTCAAGATGACTCGGACACACTGCTGGTGTCAGCCGGACCGCGACGAGCCCGGCCGTGGAGTGCTGCGAATGTGACGGGAGAGATAGAGAGATGAATCCAGAATCTGCCTTGTGGCTGTCCCTCGGAGCCGCCGCGCTGGCCGTGATCTACGGAATGGTATCGGTGACGTGGATCTTGCGTCAGCCGGCGGGCAACGCCCGGATGCAAGAGATCGCGGCGGCCGTGCAGGAAGGCGCCAACGCCTACATGAACCGCCAGTACATGACGATCGGCGCCGTCGGCCTGGTGCTGTTCGTAGTTCTTGGCGGGGCCTTGGGATGGGCGACCGCGATCGGCTTCGCCATCGGCGCCGTATTCTCCGGGCTCGCGGGCTACATCGGCATGTTCGTGTCGGTGCGCGCCAACGTGCGCACAGCGCAGGCGGCTACCGTCGGGCTCAACCCGGCACTCAAGCTCGCCTTTCGCGGCGGTGCGGTCACGGGGCTTCTGGTGGTCGGGCTCGGTTTGCTCGGCGTCGCCGGCTACTACAGCCTGCTGCATGCCGCCGGCCTCGGCGAGGACGAGGCTCTGAAAGCGCTGGTCGGCCTGGCCTTCGGCGGCTCCTTGATCTCGATCTTCGCGCGTCTCGGCGGAGGAATATTCACCAAGGGTGCCGACGTCGGCGCCGATCTGGTCGGCAAAGTCGAGGCGGGCATCCCCGAGGACGACCCGCGAAATCCCGCAGTCATCGCCGACAACGTCGGCGACAATGTCGGCGACTGCGCCGGAATGGCGGCGGATCTTTTCGAGACTTATGCCGTGACGCTCATCGCGACGATGCTGCTCGGCGGTCTGACCATCGATACGCTCGGCGCCAATGCCGTGCTCTATCCGATGATGCTCGGCGCCGCCTCCATCGTCGCCTCGATCATCGGGACGTTCTTCGTCAGCACTTCCGGCGGCAAGATCATGAACGCCCTCTACAAGGGCGTCATCGTTTCCGGCGTGCTCGCGGGCATAGCGTTCTATCCGATCACGATGGCGCTGATGGGTGACGGCGCGTTCAATCTTTACCTCGCTGCTTTGATCGGCCTGGCGTTGACTGCGGCCATGGTCGTGATCACGGAGTACTACACCAGCACGGAATACAGCCCGGTAAGGAAAGTCGCGAGCGCATCCACCACCGGACACGCGACCAACATCATTGCCGGCCTCGGCGTCTCGATGAAGGCCACGGCGTTGCCCGTCGTCGCTGTCTGCCTATCGATCTGGGGCGCATTCGCGCTGGCGGACCTCTACGGCATCGCGATCGCCGCGACGAGCATGCTGTCGATGACGGGCATGATCGTCGCCCTGGACGCTTTCGGCCCGATCACCGATAACGCCGGGGGCATCGCCGAGATGTCCGAGCTGCCTTCCGAGGTGCGCAATGTCACCGACGCGTTGGACGCGGTCGGCAACACGACCAAGGCCGTGACCAAGGGCTATGCGATCGGATCCGCCGGGCTCGCGGCGCTGGTGCTGTTCGGCGACTACACCCACAGTCTCGAGGATGCCGGCCTCGGCGCGTTGCGTTTCGATCTCTCGGATCACCGCGTGATCATCGGCCTCTTCATCGGCGGCCTCGTGCCCTATTTGTTCGCGGCCCTGGCCATGGAGGCCGTCGGGCGAGCCGCAGGATCCGTCGTCGAGGAAGTGCGCAGGCAGTTCCGCGAGATCCCCGGGATCATGGAAGGCACGACCAAGCCGAAGTATTCCACCGCCGTCGACATGCTCACGCGGGCGGCCATCAAGGAAATGATCGTTCCGTCGCTGCTGCCGATTCTCGTGCCGATATTCGTCGGCATGCTGCTCGGTCCGGAAGCGCTCGGCGGCCTGCTGTTGGGCACGATCGTCACCGGATTGTTCGTCGCCATCTCGATGACGACCGGCGGCGGCGCCTGGGACAACGCGAAGAAATTCATCGAGGACGGCAACCACGGCGGCAAGGGATCGGAAGCGCACAAAGCGGCCGTTACGGGCGATACGGTCGGGGATCCGTACAAGGATACCGCCGGACCGGCGATCAATCCGTTGATCAAGATCATCAACATCGTGGCGCTGCTGATGGTGCCGCTGCTCTAAGACATTCCAGGCCAGCCGGCGCCACCGCACTAGGACAGCATCGGCAGCGGATAGGGGCGTTCGACGACGTAGCCCTGAACGAAGTCGACCCCCATGCGGCGCACTGTTTCGAAGGATACCCGGTCCTCGACCTCCTCGGCGATGACTCGAAAGTCCAGCGTTCGCGCAAGCTTTATCATCGCCGTGACCATCGCGTGGTTCACGCTGTCCTGCGCGATGTTGCGGATATAGGCACCGTCGATCTTGAGGTAATCGATCGATAGATTCTTGAGATTCGAGAACGAGCCGATGCCGCTGCCAAAATCGTCGAGAGCGAAATGGCAGCCCATGCCGTGCAGCACGTTGATGAAGCGGTGGGCGTGGTCCAGGTTGCCGATCACGGCGGACTCGGGCACCTCGAAGCAGAGTTTCGAGGGAGCGACGCCGGTATGGTCGAGCGCGTCGACGACGAACTCGAGAAAGTGCTCGTCGCTCAAAGTCTGCCCCGACAGATTCACGCCGCAGCTGCGGCCCTCGGGCAGGCGAATGGAGCCGCTGGCCAAGGCCGCCAGCGTGTTCTGCACGACCCATCGATCGATATGGAACATCAGGTGGTAACGCTCGGCAGCCTGAATGAACTGCCCGGGAGAGATGAGCCCGCCCGATTCGTCGCGCAACCGCAAAAGGATCTCCAGCGCCGGCCCGACGTCGACCCGCCCGCCGACCGAAATGATCGGTTGCACGAACAGCTCGAATTGATCCTCCTTCAACGCCGCCTGCAGGCGCTGTAGCCATTGGATCTCACCGCGCTGTCTGGCGATGATCTCGTCACGGGAGGAGTAGACGTGCACCCGGCCCCGACCCTGCTGCTTGGCGACGTAGCAGGCGGAATCCGCGGCGCCGAGAACCGTCTCCGCGGCCCCGCTTTCGTGGCCGATCTCGACGACGCCGATGCTGACGCCGATGTCGAAGATCTGGTCCCGCCATACGAACCGGTAGTCCGCGACCGCGCGACAGACATCGTCGGTGATCTGTCGGGCCTTATCGAGCGGGCAGCCTACGAGCAGCAGACCGAACTCGTCGCCGCCCAGACGAGCAACCGTATCGGAGTCTCGAACTTTCTCCCGCAGCAGCGAGGCGATTTCCCGCAGAAGATTGTCTCCGGCGAGATGACCGCAAGTATCGTTGACGGCTTTGAATCTATCCAGGTCCAGATAGCACACCGCATGGCCGGCGCCATCACCGGCGCGCACGGACTTGAGCGTGCTTTCGAGACGCCGTTCGAACTCGGATCGATTGACGAGCCCCGTCAACGCGTCGTGGCTCGCTTGATAGGACATCTGCCGCGTCAGGCCCCGAACTTCCGACACGTCATGAAAGATGATCACGCAACCCGCCACGCCGCCGTCGGCTGAGCGAATCGGAGAAGCCGTGAGCTCTATGGAGCATTCGCGCCCGCTGTGCTTGCTCATGAGCAGCGCCCGGCGCCCGAGACTGATGCGTTTTCTCTCGGTCAGGCATCTCTCCACCGGATCGCCCAGGGAGTCTCTGTCCACTTCGTCCACGACCGCTATCAAGTCCGTCAGACGCTTACCGAGACCGACGCTCCGAGATGCGCTCGTCAGATGCTCGGCGGCTTCGTTCATGTAGTCGATGACGCCTTGCGTGTCGGTCGTTATCACACCCTCGCCTATGGACTCCAGCGTGATGCGTGCTTGCAGCTTGCCGCGACTGAGCGATGCCTCCAAGCTCTTGCGGTGAGTGATGTCCTTGGCGACGGCCAACAAAGCCGGCTCGTTCTTGAAGCTGACGAGCCGGAAATAGAGCTCGGCCCAAAGCTCTTGCTCCTCTCCGGAAATGAGCTGCACCTCGAGAGGCTCCGCGCTCGTTTGTCCCTCGAGCAAGTTGCCGATGTGCTTGCGGAGAAGCGCGCGGTACGCGGGACGCACGAGATCGGTCACTTGCTTGCCGACCAGGGCCTCGGGGTCGAGGCCGAACAAATCGGCCGCCGCCCGATTGGCATACAGAATGACGTCCCTGTGCACGAGCGCGAGCTCGGGCAAGGTCACCGCCAACGCCTCGAAGAGCTCGTCTGGGCGCTGTTCGATCGCCGCCGCCGACCGCGTTCCAATGACACGGTTGATCGAGGCGGTGAGCTCCTCGAAACCCGCGGCACGCCCGGCCGGATCGAGGCCGTGTCTCGCTGCGCTGCCGGGCCCGAGCGTTTGCAGCTCGTCGATCAGCCGGCCTATTTCCTTGCTGATCCGGCGCCGAAACAAAACGCCGGCGACCGCGGCTGCAAGCATCACGGCGAGGACTAGCGCTAGCCAGTAAAGTTGCGGGATCAGGTCCACGCTCAAATTCCTTCCATTAGGCCCGATCACAGGCGAGGCCGGCTCGCCAAAGATCGAGCCGGTGACTTATTGCTCGGAGTTCTTACAGGTTCTTATCGAGTTCTTTCCTGTTCGCACCGAGCGGTATGCCCTTTATCTTCGCCTTCTCCCAGCTAGGCGATGTTATTCGTATGCCCTGCGAGTTCGCGGGGCTGAAGGGCCGCTACCCTAGCTTCCGAGTCAGTGCATTCTTTTGCATTTCCCTCGTCCGGTTTAAGATACCCTAACCGGTGGTCTCGGGTCCCCGAGAATTCACCATAATTCTTACGGTATCGGCTTGTGCCTCCGGCGCAAACTCCGTACTCTAGCCGACCATCCTATTGCCTGCCGCCGACCCGAGCCGCTTCATGAACCTCGAATACGCTCGCTCGCAAATGCTTCGCCAGCAGATCCGTGCGTGGGAGGTGCTCGACGAGCAGGTCCTCGGAATCATGGGTCGAATTCCCCGGGAAGCCTTCGTGCCGGAGGCTTTTCGTGAGCTGGCTTTTGCCGACTTGGAGATCCCACTGGGGAACGGCCAGCAGATGATGACGCCCAAAATCGAGGGCCGTTTGCTGCAGTCCCTGCGGCTGCTTCCCGTGGACCGAGTGCTCGAGATCGGCACCGGAAGCGGCTTCCTGACGGCCTGTTTGGCCAATCTGGCCGAAACCGTCGTCAGCGTCGAGGTTTTTCCCGAGTTCACCGATTCCGCGCGCGCGAAGCTCGAAAGCCTCGGCACGAGCAACGTCGAGCTCTCGACGGCAGATGCCTTGCGCCTCGAGTACGCGGACGAATTCGATGCGATTGCCCTCACCGCTTCCTTGCCGGAGCTCGACGAGTATTTCATCCGCATGCTTCGGCCCGGAGGTCGATTGTTCGCCGTGGTCGGCCGAGAGCCGATCATGGAGGCGCGGCTGATCACGCGGCACGCAAACGGTGAATGGACGCAACAGAGCCTATTTGAGACCGTCATCAAGTCGTTGCTCAATATCGAAGTGCGCGAACCTTTCGCCCTGTAGGCGATCGAAACGGCATCATGGCCGCCGTAGAAGAAGTCTCGCCGCGGAGCTTTTGCTCGCGCTGGCCAGACCACGAACGAGGCGAAGTCTTGTTGCTCGACGTGCGTGACCCTGCGGAGCTCGCGCTGGCAAGACTGCCGCAAGCCGTTCACGTTCCCATGCGGGACATTCCCGCCCGTCTCGCCGAGCTCGACCCCGAACGACCCACCGTCGTCATGTGCCATACCGGCGTGCGCAGTAGACATGTCACCGGGTTTCTGTTAGCAAGCGGATTCAAGCAAGTCTACAACCTGGCAGGCGGTATCGATGCCTGGTCGACCGAACTAGATCCCAAAGTGCCGCGCTACTAGCGCGACTCGTGCGAACCTTTGTCAGTCAAGTCAACGGCAGGTCGATAATGAGCCCCAGAACCTCTTGTCCAATTCTTCTGCTCGCACTGACGGGCCTCGCGAGCTCAGTGGCCATCGCCGAGGATCTCATGGAGATATACCAGCGCGCGCTGCAGAGCGACCCGCTGATTCGTGAGTCGGAGGCAGTCTACCTCGCGACCCTGGAAACCAAGCCCCAGGCACGCAGCGGCATTCTGCCTTCCTTAAGCTTCAGCGCGGGAACGGGAACCTCAAACTCGATAGACCCCAACAGACCGACCAACTTCGCAACCGGAGAGGTCGATCCGAATATCTTGTCGACCGAGCAGGACCGCGACTCGTCGAGCTGGTCGGTGAGCCTGAGTCAGACGCTGTTCGATTGGGGGCAGTTCTTGACGCTGAGACAGGCCGACAAGATCGTTGCGCAAGCCGAGATCGACTATCAAGTGGCCCGGCAGGACCTGCTCGTGCGGGTGGCCGGCACGTATTTCCTGGTGCTGGCGGCCGTGGACACGCTCGCCTCCGAGCAGGCGGCCCGTGAAGCCATCGGGCGGCAGCTCGAGCAGGCGCAGAGACGTTTCGAGGTCGGATTGATCGCAATCACCGACGTTCAGGAAGCTCAGGCAGGCTACGATCAGGCCGTCGCCGCTGAGATCGCGGCGCAGCAGAATCTCGCGACGACGGAGGAGTTTCTGCGCGAGATTGTCGGCGAATACGAGGATGAGCTCGCGCCGCCGGCGGAGACGTTCCCGCTGGAATCACCCGATCCGGCAAGCGTCCAGGCCTGGGTCGATCGGGCCTTGCAGCAGAACCTGACGCTCATGGCGAACCGGCTGTCGGCCGAGATCACGCAAGACGACATCTCGATCCTGCGCAGCGCACGCCTGCCGAGTATCAATCTCTCCGGAACGCTCGGCGAAAACTCCAACGAAACGACGCGACTCAACAACTTGCTCGAAAACGCACCATGCTTCCAGGATCCACCTTGCCCGCTGACCGAGATCACGTCGATGTCGGACTCCGAGTCGTACAGCGTTTCGCTGAACCTACGCGTGCCGATCTACACCGGCGGTTTCAATTCTTCACGGATTCAGCAAGCCGTCTACCAGCACCGCGCCTCATTGGAGGCGCTGGAGCGCATTGCCAGGCAGACGGAAAGGGAAGCGCGCGATGCGTACTTGAGCGTCATCTCGGAGATCTCCCGTGTTCGCGCCCTGCGTCAAGCCGTAGAGTCTTCGCGAACGGCGCTGCGGGCGACCGAGGCGGGATTCGAGGTCGGCACGCGAACGACGGTCGACGTGCTGGTGTCGCAGAACAATCTGCGACAGGCCGAAACGACCTATGCCCGCAGTCGCTACGACTACATACTCAACGTGCTGCGGCTCAAGCTCGCAGCCGGTAGTCTATCGATCGCGGATATCGAGGAGGTCAATCAATGGCTCGACGACTCCAGCGGCTAGGAGCCATCTAAGGTTTGCGGATCGCCTCTATTACTGCGGACGTCGAGCGGCCTTCGCGCAGGCGTAAGATGCGCACTTCGCCGCCGTTGGCGATCACCGCGCTGCCGCCGGCGACTTCACCCGGCTGGTAGTCGCCGCCCTTTACCAACACGTCCGGCAGCAGCCGCTCTATGAGCGCGGCGGGGGTGTCCTCGCTGAAGGGCACGACCCAGTCGACCGCCGCCAATCCGGCGAGCACCGCCATTCGATCCGCCAGCGCGTTGATCGGCCGGCTCGCGCCTTTCAGGCGAGACACCGAGTCGTCGTCGTTGACCGCGACGATCAGCCGGTCCCCGAGGCCTTTGGCTTCCTCGAGATACCCGACATGGCCCGCGTGAAGGATGTCGAAGCAGCCATTGGTCATGACGATGCGCTCTCCCCGCAGCTTCGCCTGCGCGACGAGCTCGGCCGCCTCCGACTCGCTCACGAGCCCGCCGCCCCCCGAACCTCGCCGGTGCAACGCCAGGCGCAGCTCCGACGGTGTGACGCCCGCGACGCCGATCTTCCTGACCACGAGCCCGGCGCCGAGATTCGCGAGCGCGGCCGCTTCCTCGAGAGACAGGCCGCCGCCCATGCCGGCAGCCATGAGCGCGATTACGGTATCGCCGGCGCCCGTCACGTCGAACACTTCGCGGGCTTCGGCGGCCAGGGAAATCGGCGGTTCGTCCGCGCAGAACAAGGTCATGCCTCTTGCGCCGCGTGTCACCAGCAGCGCTTCGAGGTCGAGCTGCGCCCGCAGCGCTTCCCCGAGGCTCTCGAACTCCGCCTCGCCGGCCCATTGGCCCGCGACCGCGGCGAACTCGCTCTGGTTCGGCGTCAACACGCTGGCGCCGCGGTAGCGCTGAAAATCGACGCCTTTCGGATCAACGAGCACTCGGCGCGCACGGGCGCCGCAATGCGCCACGATCTCTTCGACTCGGCTCAAGGTTCCTTTACCGTAGTCGGACAGAACTACGATATCGGCGTCGGCGACGGCCGCGGCAAAGAGATCCGCGAAAGCTCCGCCCGCCGCCTCGAGCGAGCTCTCGTGGTCCATGCGTATGAGCTGCTGGTTGCGCGACAAAACGCGAATCTTGTTGATCGTCGGCAGATCGGCGGCCCTGTGAAAGCGGCAGGCCACGCCGTGATCCTGCAGCAGCGTCGCGAGCTGAGCGCCGCGATCGTCGGCTCCGACGATCGCGGCCAGCGTCACTCGGGCCCCCAGGGTCGCGAGATTGAGCGCCACGTTCGCCGCGCCCCCCGGACGCCGCTCGGTCCGTTGAGTTCTGACCACCGGCACGGGCGCTTCCGGGGAAATACGCTTGGTCTCACCGAACCAGTATTCGTCGAGCATTGCGTCGCCGGCAACGAGAACCTTGAGCGACGAGAAATCAGGAATGGCGAGCGTCAATGGCGTCCGGGGGCTGACTGAGACCGGCGTTATTCTAGCGTGATTCGAGAGGGGATCGAGGGGCCAAAAAAAAGGTCCGCCCCTGATCGAGTTCGATCGAGGAGCGGACCAACGGCGGACTGTTGCGAGCGCCGATCGCCCGCTGTCTCACGACCCGGGCGTCAGCCGCATTTCGAGTAACCGCAGTTCAGACAGGTCATGCAGCCGTCGAGCATGACGGTGGCAGCCGTGCTGCACTTGCTGCAAAGCTGAGCTCCTTCGGGGAAGCTGCTTTTCGCAAACGCATCCTTTTGACCGCCGCGTGCGTCGAACTCCGCGCGTTTTTCCGCTAGAAAGCTCTTCTGACTATTGCTCAGACCGGGGTCCTTCAGCAAGCCAATCTGGATCAGATGCTTCTCGACGATGTGCCCGAGCTCCGCGATGATCGACGGCATGAATCTCCCACCCGGTTGCCAGTAGCCGCCGCGCGGATCGAATACGGCCTTGAGCTCATCGACGAGAAAGGTGACGTCGCCGCCCTTTCTGAAAACCGCGGACATGATGCGCGTCAGCGCCACTATCCATTGGTAGTGATCGAGGTTCTTCGAGTTGATGAAGATCTCGAAAGGCCTGCGCTGTTCGTGCGGTGTGCCCTCGTTGAGGACGATGTCGTTGATCGTGACGTACATCGCATGATCCGAGACCGGAGTCTTGACCTTATAAGTAGATCCGATGAGCATCTCCGGACGTTCGAGCTTCTCGTGCATCCGAATGACTTTCGGCTCATCCGCCGGAACCTCGACGGCCGCAAGCGATGATGGGCGCTGGGGCGTGTCGACGGCCACCATGTACTTGACGATCTTTCCGTCCATTCTTATTCGTGTCATTTCATTGCTCTCTAAAAGGAGGGCCCTTCGGGCCGCTCATGCCGCCCCGCTTCAGCATGGCACGCAGAATCTTGAGCCATCTCGAGGACTCATTCTCCATATGCCAAAAGTGTCGCCTTTCGCGTTGTGCGTCCTTGTACGCAGTGGGTCGGTTCGGTCTCATGCCTCAAAACTTCCCGTAATACCCTTCCTTGAGTGCGTCGAACAGATTGGCCGCGCTGTGAATCTCGCCGTCGTATTCGATCTCGTCATCGCCCTTCGCTTCGACGACGCTGCCGTCGTCGAGCGTGAAGCGGTAAGTCGTGTTCTTCAGATCCTTCTCTTTCACGAGGACGCCCTGGAAGGCTTCCGGGTTGAATCTGAAGGTCGTGCATCCCTTGAGGCCCTTCTCATAGGCGTATAGGTAGATGTCCTTGAAGTCATCGTAGGGATAGTCGGTCGGGACGTTCGCGGTCTTCGAGATCGACGAGTCGATCCAGATCTGAGCGGCAGCTTGGATGTCCACGTGCTCCCGGGGCAAGATGTCCTCGGAGCTGACGAAATACTCCGGAAGCGCCTGCGCGGGCCCGGTACCGCCCGGTTTCGCCTGCGACGACACGAGCTCGCGGTATGCCAGCAGCTCGAACGAGTAGACGTCCACTTTCTCCTTGGATTTCTTCCCTCGCTGTATCACGTTCCTGAAATAGTGATGTGCAAACGACGGCTCTATGCCGTTGCTCACGTTGTTCGCCAGCGACAGTGCGATGGTGCCGGTCGGCGCTATCGAGCTGTGATGCGTGAAACGCGCGCCTTCATGGCTCAGCTGCTCGACAAGCACCGGAGCCACCGTCGCAAGCCGCGCCATGTAGCGGCTATATCTCGCGTGCAGCACGCGGCCGGGAATCCCGTCGCCGACTCGCCAACCGTCCTGCTTCATCTCCGGGCGCTTACGCAGCATTTCCTCCGTCACGCTGAATTCCTCGAGCAGCAGCGGCGCCGGCCCCTTCTCTCTGGCGAGCTCCAGACCCATCTCCCAACCTGCGATCGCGAGCTCCCGCGAGACTTCCTCCGTGAATCTCACGGACTCGGGCGATCCGTAGCGCATACCGAGCAGCGTGATTGCGGATCCGAGCCCGAGAAATCCCATGCCGTGACGGCGCTTTCGCACGATCTCCTCGCGCTGCGCGCTCAGCGGTAATCCGTTGATCTCGACGACGTTGTCCAGCATCCGGGTGAAGACGCGCACGACCTCGCGATACTCTTCCCAATCGAAGCGCGCCACATCCGTGAACGGATCGAGGACGAACTTCGTCAGGTTGATCGAGCCCAGAAGGCACGCGCCATAGGCGGGAAGCGGCTGCTCTCCGCAAGGATTGGTCGCGCGGATGTTCTCGCACCACCAGTTGTTGTTGTGCTCGTTGACGCGATCGATGAGCACGAAGCCCGGCTCGGCGAAATCGTAGGTGGACGACATGATCACGTCCCACAGCCGTCGAGCCGGGATCTCCTTGTAGATCCGGCATGCGACCAAGCCGTCCGGATTGCAGACGTAGCCTTCGGTCGTCGGCCACTCCCGCCAGATCACTTGGCTCGAGTCGCTCAAATCGATGCCGTCCTCCTCCGCTTCGCTGGGCGTCAGCGGGAAAGCCAACGGCCACGTGCGCTCCTCGTGGACCGCGCGCATGAATTCGTCGGTGATCAACAGCGACAGGTTGAAGTTTCGCAGCCTGCCGTCCTCACGCTTGGCGCGGATGAATTCCATCGAGTCGGGGTGACCGACGTCGAAGGTGCCCATTTGCGCGCCGCGGCGACCGCCAGCGGACGACACCGTGAAACACATCTTGTCGTAGATGTCCATGAAGGAGAGGGGCCCCGACGTGTGCGCGCCGGCACCGGACACATAGGCGCCACGGGGCCGCAACGTCGAGAACTCGTAGCCGATGCCACAGCCGGCCTTGAGCGTCAGGCCGGCTTCGTGAACCTTGTCGAGAATATCGTGCATCGAGTCGCCGATGGTTCCGGAAACCGTGCAGTTGATCGTCGAGGTCGCCGGCTTGTGCGCTTCGGCGCCCGCGTTCGACATGATCCGGCCCGCCGGTATCGCGCCCCGCTGCAGCGCCCAGACGAAGCGCTCGTACCAATACTCGCGCTTGACGGGTTCCTCGACCCTTGCCAGCGCCTTGGCCACCCTTTCGTAGGTACCCTGCAGGTCCTTGTCCACCGGCTCACCGGACTTGCTCTTGAGCCGGTACTTCGTATCCCAGATGCACGCGGAGGCTTCTTGCAAGGGCAGGTCCGAAACCCTAGTCGCCTTCAGTTCAACCGCTGTTTTCATCTTCAGTGCCCCAAAACCACTCGTCCGTCGACCGACCTGATTCAGCAGCAATACACCCGAGAGACACCCCCTGAGGTGAGCCCTGTCGTGGCGGTTTGCAAGCGTGAATCCCCCCCCTCAGGCGAGCCCGGAGGCTGCCTGTTCTCTCGTTATGAAGCTAAGATCGCGACACAAGATATTGTGCCGGGACCCTTGTAGAGTAGGCCCAGGATTCGTCAGTGTCAAGGCCTGATGGTAAGTCGGAAGGATTATATAAATCTTTATAATACAGTTGTTTATAGATTTATCTTGTAGGTGTATCGAATTATTTTACGCTTACCCGAGGATCCGCCGCGATTTCTGGACGACCACCATATGTTGTATTCGGCCGTCCCCAGTCAATCCCCGCGCCCCCCACAAGAAACCCACAGCTTTGCGCAGGCTCGCGGGACGGCTTGAAAACGATTCGGCGGTCCCCATCATATTGTCCAAGTCGATTTCGCACACACTCAGGAGAGCTAAGCCAATGAACGTCATACGGTATAACCCTTGGGGCGTCATGGACCGGCTTCATCGGGATGTCGACCGGCTGTTCTCGGCTCGGTTGCTGTCCGAGCACGGCGACGACGTCGCGGAGCTCAGCGACTGGGCCCCCGCGGTGGACATCAAGGAAGAGGACAACCGCTTCCTCATTCGCGCCGACGTCCCGGGCGTCGCGGCCGAGGCCATCGAGATCACGATGGACGGCGGCACGCTGAGCCTGCAAGGCCGGCGGGAAACGACGTCGGAAGAGGAAAAGGACGGTCTGCGACGCGTCGAGCGGGTCAGCGGGCGCTTCTATCGGCGTTTCGCCCTGCCCGACACGGCCGATGCCGAAGGCATCAAGGCCGATTGCAAGGACGGCGTCCTCGAAATTTCGATTCCCAAGCAAGCCAAGAGCCAGCCGCGGCGGATTCAAATCACTTCCGCCTGACGCGTCGATCGTTCGCGGCCCGGAGGGGCGCCTTTGAATTCTCCCTCCGGTCCCGCGGACGGCGTGTTGCGACGACTTCGCGCGCCCATGCATCTTTTGCCGAGCATGAGTATTCTTTAGCGCGTACCCTTGAAGGACTGAAACCATGAAGCATCGCATGAGGAATCCGCGCTCTCGAATCCTCCCGGGCCCAAAGCCCTGGCTGGCGCTAATGCTCGCGACGATCGTCCTTGCCCTGCCGGTTCTCGACGCGGCCGCGCAGCTTGCCGGGATGCCCGAGGTTCCAAGCCTCGCTCCGGTCATCGATCGGATCGGGCCTGCGGTGGTCAACATCTCGGTTCGCGGCAGCGTCGAAGTCGAGAATCCGCTGGCCAACGATCCATTCTTCCGGCGCTTCTTCGGCGTGCCGCCGGGCAACAACGGCCGCCGGGAATTTCAAAGCGCGGGATCCGGCGTCATCGTCGATGCCGCCGCAGGTTACATCCTGACCAATCATCACGTCGTCGAGAACGCCGACGAGATCACGATCACCTTGGTCGACAACCGCAGCCTCGAGGCGCGGGTCGTCGGCTCGGATCCCGGCTCGGACATCGCCGTGCTGCAAGTCGACCCGGACGACTTGGCGGAGATGTCGCTCGGCAACTCCGACCAGGTGCGCGTCGGCGATTTCGTGCTGGCGATCGGCAATCCATTCGGTCTGCAACACACCGTGACCTCGGGCATCGTGAGCGCGATCGGGCGCCGCGGTATCGTCAATCCGGAGGGCTACGAGGACTTCATCCAGACCGACGCCTCGATCAATCCCGGCAACTCGGGCGGCGCGCTCGTCAACCTCAACGGCGAGCTCATCGGCATCAACTCGGCGATCTATTCGCGGAGCGGCGGCAACATCGGCATCGGCTTCTCGATCCCGGTGAACATGGCTCGCAGCGTCATGGATCAGATCGTGGAATACGGCAGCGTCCGCCGCGGCCTGCTCGGCGTCAATATCGCCCCGCTGACGCCGGAGATCGCGGAAAACTACGATCTCGACTCCACCTCGGGTGCGCTGGTCACAGCCGTGAGCATGGGCTCCGCGGCCGAGCAAGCGGGCCTTCAGATCGGCGACGTGATCGTCAGCGTGAACGATTCGGCCGTCGTCGATCCGGCGGCCTTGCGCAATGCCATCGGCCTGCTGCGTCCCGGAGACCGCGTCGAGGTCGGCTTCGTTCGCGACGGCAGGCTGCAGACCGTGACCGCGCTCCTCGACGATCTCGACACGCCCGCGATCGCGCAGGAGAGCCTGTCGGAAATTGACCCGTCGTTCGAGGGCGCGGAGCTGGCCACCAACAGCGAGTCCCGGCCGGACTACAACGGCGTGCCCGGGATTCTCGTCACGACCGTCGAAACCGGCAGCCCCGCTGCCGTGCGGGGCCTACGTCCCGGCGATGTGATCACTCACATCAACCGCCAGCCGGTGCGAACGCTGGCCGAGGCCCAGGAGATCATCGAGAACGCCCGCACGGTCATCGTGCAGCTGCGGCGCGGCGACCGGGCCCTGCTGCTGCCGATGCGTTATTAGCAGCGATCTCAACATCCCCCCGCGAAGGCGGCTCTGAGCGATGGGCTACAATGAGCCGTCCGGGATTCAGGGCAGTCGAGACTTGAGCTCAGTAGATCTTGCATCACGCAGAGTATGCATGCTCGGCGGCACGGGTTTCGTCGGCCGTCAGCTGGCGAGCGCCTTGGTCCAGGCGGGCTGCGCCGTCCGCATCCCGACGCGAAATCGCGAACGCCACCGCGGCTTGCTGGTGCTTCCCGGTGTCGAACTCATCACCGCCGACATCCACAACGAAGCCGCGTTGCGTCGATTGCTGGCCGATTGCGACACGGTCATCAATTTGGTCGGCATACTGCACGACAGGCATCGCGACGGTCGAAGCTTTCAACACGTGCACGTCGCGCTGGTGGAGAAGCTGATCGCGGCGAGCCTGGACACGGGCGTCAGCCGCTACCTGCACATGAGCGCCCTCAAGGCGAACGCCGACCACGGCCCCAGCCACTATCTGCGTAGCAAGGGCAGCGCCGAACGTGCGATAAAAACTCTCGCGGGAGGCGGCATCGACTACACGATCTTTCAGCCCTCGGTCATCTTCGGCGCCGGTGATTCCTTCACCAATCTCTTCGCGCGTCTGCTGCGTGCGTTTCCGGTCCTGCCGCTGGCGAGGCCGGAGGCACGCTTCGCGCCGGTGTACGTCGCGAATGTCGCGCACGCCTTCCGCGCGGCGCTCGGCGACCCTGCTGCCGCGTCGAGCAAGACTTACCAGATCTGCGGGCCGGACATCATGTCGCTGCGAGAGATCGTCGCCGAGGTCGCTCGCGTGCTCGGGCTGCACCGGTTGATCATCGGCCTGCCCAACGGGCTGGCGAGAACTCAGGCATTGATGATGGACTATCTGCTGCGGGGCAGGCTGTTCTCCACCGACAGCTACAAGTCGCTGGCGGTCGCGAGCGTGTGCACCGAGAACGGCCTCGCCGAGCTAGGCGTTCGCGCCGCTTCGCTGCGCGTCGTGCTCCCCGGCTATCTCAAGGGGGCGGGTAACCAGCGCGCGTTATCCGCTCTGCGCCAGAACGCGAGCCGCTAGCCTCGGCCGCATCCAACCAGCCTTGCAAGCGTGCCGCGCGCCGGTCTTCGGCCAGCTCGGCCAAGGTCTGCATCTGCGCGTAAAACGCCGCCAGGCCTTCGCGCTCGAGATACCAGGTGAGTCCGGGCAACCAACGGCGGTAGGTCGCCACCGACGCGAGTTGCGCGTTGTTGAGCGGCTGCGCGAACCAGGCATCGTATTCGGTCACGCCGCCCCAGCCGGCCTTGGAGATCTCGTATTCGGCGCGCATCGCATCGAAGGCCGCCCGTTTCGCCGCGCGTTTTGCTTCGTCCGACAGATCCGACGCATAGATCTCCAGCAGACGGGCCTGCTGAGCGGCGATCAAATCGGCGAAGTCGGCGTGTCGCTCGAGTCCGCGGCGAAACGCCTCCACGGTCTCGGGCGAGCCATGCGCGGACAGCCAGGCAGCGGTTCCATGCTGCTGGACGGCGGTCGCGAACGCCTCGTTGAAGTCGCTGTCGCCTTTTAAATAGAGCTTCTGGTGGGCGAGCTCGTGGAACAGGATGCCCGCGACGTAGTGCTCGCCGCCGGCCAGCATCGTGTTCAACACCGGATCGTCGAAATAGCCCAGCGTGGAATAGGCGTTCGCGCCGGCCAGGTAGGTGTCGAGGCCTTGATTCTCCAGCTTCGCGACGAAGCGCTCCGCGTCCGCGCGCTCGAAGTAGCCGCGATAGCTCACGCAGCCGAGCAGCGGGAAACACCATCTCGCCGGCTCGACGGCGAATTCCTCGGTGGCGACGACGTTCCAGACGACGTAGGGTCGCCCGAGATCGACGTAGCTTCGATAGCTTTCGTTGTCGGGCAGCGCGAGGTGCTCGACGGCGAACCGGCGCATCTCGACGACGAGCTCGAGCGTCTCCCTGACGCCGGGTTTTTGCCGCGGGTCCGCGAGCACTGCCTCGATGGGCTCGCGGCCTCGCAGCAAGGCGAGATGACCGGCGGCCGCCTGCCAGTAGTACGGTAATGCGCAACCTGAAACGGCGAAAGCGACGGCCGTGACACCCACGCTCCTGGCGATCGAACGCATGCGCGAAACCTTAGCACGCCGCACGCTACGGTATGATGCGGCCATGGAAATTTTCGAGGTCGGCGGCGCCGTGCGCGACGCCTTGCTCGGACGGCCGGTCAAAGAGCGCGACTGGGTTGTCGTCGGCGCGACCTCCGACGAGCTCGAAAAGCTCGGCTACCGGCGGGTCGGCAAGGACTTCCCCGTGTTCCTACACCCGCAGACGGGTGAGGAGTACGCGCTGGCGCGCACCGAGACCAAGGTCGCGCCCGGCTATCATGGCTTCGACGTCGACGCGACACCCGCGGTGAGCCTCGAGGAGGATCTCGGCCGGCGTGATCTGACGATCAACGCGATGGCGCGGGACTCGAGCGGCAGAATCATCGACCCCTACGGAGGGCAACGCGACCTCGCGGCCAAGCGCCTGCGCCACGTCTCCAACGCCTTCTGCGAGGACCCGCTGCGGGTGCTGCGCGTGGCGCGATTCCTCGCGCGGTTCCACGAGCTCGGGTTCACGGTCGCGGACGAGACGATCTCGCTCATGCGAACCGTCGTCGATGCCGGCGAGCTCGGCGCGTTGCGGCCCGAGCGCGTCTGGCGCGAGACCGAGCAGGCGTTGCGGGAACCGTCGCCGCAGCAGTACTTCGAAACGCTGCGGGCTTGTGGCGCGCTCGCCGTCGTATTCCCCGAGATCGAGGCATTGTTCGGCGTGCCCCAGTCGCCGCGCTGGCACCCGGAAATCGACACCGGAGTGCATACCCTCATGGCGCTGCGCGTCGCGGCGAGTCTGTCGCCGGATCCAGCCGTGAGATTCGCCGTGCTGATACACGACCTCGGCAAGGCCGCGACGTCCGCGGCGCTGCTTCCGGCTCACCGCGGTCACGAACAGCGCTCCGTGGAGATCATCGAGAATCTCTGCAAGCGGCTTCCCGTGCCGCGCCGCTATCGCGAGCTCGCGCTCTGCGTCGCCCGCTACCACGGGATCATTCATCGCGCCGCGGAGCTGCGCGCGAGCACGCTGTTCAAGGTCATCGAGGCGACCGACGCGATCCGCCGACCGGAACGCCTCGAAGCCGTGCTCACGGCCTGCGAAGCGGATGCGCGGGGGCGCAAGGGGCTGGAAGCGCGGCCCTACCCGCAGCGCGAACGCCTGCTCGCCGCGCTCGCCGCAGCCGCCGCCACGAGCAGCCAGGATCTCGATCCCGAGTTGACGGGCGCCGCGCTCGGGGAGGCGTTGCGGCAGCGCCGCATCGCAGCCATTCGTGCCGCGTTAGCGCCCGCGGGCGAGTGACGGCTCGCCGAGCGCTCACAGGCGGTCGCGAAAATCCCGCCCCGGCAGAGGCTCGAGATCGAGGCCGCGGCGGAGCAGCAACAGCTTGAACCGCTCCCCCATCTCGCCGGGCAGGACGAGCGTTTTCAAGGCGCGGCTATACTCGCGATAGTCCCGCTCACCGAGCCGCTCGAGTCGATGCTGCGCATCACAGTGCAGCAGGAACTGCCCCTGGGTCGTGAATCCCGCCACTTCCAGCCCGGCCGCCTGCGCGGCATCGGCGCAAGCGCTGAAGTCCACCCAGGCACTGATGTCTTGCAGACCCGGCCAAAGAAACGGATCGGCATGCGCCCGGTGACGGTAGTGGCAGGTCAAGGTGCCCCGGTAGCGCGAAGGATGGTAGTACTCGCGTCTCACCAAGCCGTAGTCGATCAGGAGCACGGCGCCGCGCACGAGTGACTCGGTGACGCTCTTTAGCCAGGATGGCAGCATCAGGCACAGCTCGGAGCGAAACCCGTCCGGCAATGTCAGGCCGAGGTCACGTTCCAGCGCCTCCACGGCGGATGAGAGCGCCTCGTCTCGTGGCCCTTCGAGCCAAACGAAGCGTCCTTGACGCCAGCCGACACCGAGCGGCCTGACTCGGGAGGCGCGCTTGACGAAACGCGCCACCGGCAGTGCATCGAGCACTTCGTTGGCGAGCACGATGCCCTCGAACGGCGCGGCCGGCGGCGCATCGAGCCATTCGACTTGCGCGGCCATGGCCGCGAGGCGCTGCCGTTGGCGCTGCTTCAGATCGGCGCTGGTCTCGATTATCCGGTACGCAGGCGCAGCTTCGCCGGTCTCCCGCCATGCCTCGAGGATGGACTGCGCGAGCGCCCCGCTGCCCGCGCCGAGCTCGAGCACGACTGGCCGCACCAGGGATTCGAGCCAGTCCGCCATCCGCGCCGCCAGGATCTGCCCGAGCAAGGGCGAGAGCTCGGGCGCCGTCACGAAATCACCCTCTGGGCCGAGCTTGACGCTGCCGGCGCTGTAGTAACCCAGGCCCGGCTCATACAAGGCCCGCTGCATGAACCGATCGAAGCCGATCCAGCCGCCGCCGGCATCGATCTCGGCGCGAACCCTTGCCGTCAAGCGCGTGCTGAGATCCCTCGCCGCGGCGTCGGGTTCTGGCACGCTCAGGGACATAGGGCTTCGGCCTCGGCAGCGACAGACGACTGCGATAGTGTAACCTTGGCAGCCGTCGATCCCCGCGGAGCTTGAGTGGCAGACGCAGTACCCAAGACGACGCTCGAGGGCCGGTGGGCCCTGGTAACGGGCGCGGCCAAGCGCATCGGCGCGGCGATCGCCGAAGGCCTGCACGAAGCCGGCGCGAACGTCGCAGTTCACTACATGAGCTCGGCCGACGAGGCGCAGTCCCTCGTCGACGGGCTCAACGCCAAGCGCGCCGCGTCGGCATTCGCCGTGCGGGCGGACCTGGGCGATGTCGAAGCGCTGCAGCCGATGCTCGCAAGCGTGCTCGAACGCGCCGGAAGGCTCGATATTCTCGTCAACAACGCCTCGAGCTTCTATCCGACGCCGCTCGGCTCCATCACCGAAGCGCAGTGGGACGACCTGGTCGGCAGCAATCTCAAGGCGCCCCTGTTCCTCAGTCAGGCCGCGCTGCCGAGCCTCGTCGAATCCAAGGGCGTCATCGTCAACATCGTCGACGTCCACGCGCAACGGCCGCTGCGAAACCACGCGCTCTACGGCGTCGCCAAGGCGGGGCTCGCGATGCTGACGCGTTCGCTCGCCAGGGATCTCGCTCCGAACGTTCGCGTCAACGGCGTCTCGCCCGGTGCGATCCTGTGGCCCGAGAACGGCATGCCGGAGCGTATTCGCGATAGCATCATCCGCGAGATACCGCTGCAGCGCTCCGGCGAGCCCGGCGACATCGCCGCTGCGGTCGTGTTCCTGGTTCGCGACGCAGCCTACGTCACCGGACAGATCATCGCCGTCGACGGCGGCCGCAGCATCGGTTGGTAAAGACCGTCGGCGCGCGCTAGAAGGCGCCGGCATAGCGACGTGCCGCCGAGGCCGAGGGACCGAGCGGCGGGTCTTGAAGCGCGAAGGCCGGGGCTCCCGGCTTGGCGAGTGCCGCGGCGGCCGGGCAAGCACCATGCTCCACGAAATGCAGCGCACCGGCGAGCGACGCCTCCAGCGGATCCCCAACGGCTCGCTCGAGCTCGTCGGCCGCCGCGCAATCTGTCGGCAGGCCGTCGTAGAAACCGCCCTCACCCAAGGCGTTGACGGTCTCGAAGGTTACCGCCCGAAGCAGGCGCTGGCCGCCGCAATAGCCGAGCGCCGACTGGCCCACGGGCTTGCCGAAGGTAGCCGATCCGACCAGCGCCACGACGGTATGCGGCCGCAAGCCGTTGATCACCAGCTCGCTCGCCGAAGCCGAGCTGCCCGTGGTGATGAACACGACCTGCTGCAACAGCGACAACGAGTTGGCGCGCTGCGTAAATCGCGTGACCGCGTTGAGCAGGCTCTTGGCGCTGTTGAAGCGGGTCTCGGATTGCACTTCACCGGCGGCCACGAACCCGCCGATCAGATCGTTCAGACGCCCGGCTGTCGCCACCAGGCCGCCGCCGTTATAGCGCAGATCGACGACGAGCGCCGTTGCCGAGGCAGCCTCGAACTCGGCGAAGGCCTGCTCGAGCTCTGCGTCGGCGGTCGAAACAAAGGTCCTGAGATCGAGGTAGGCCACGCGCTCGCCGCCGGCGTCGAAAATCGCCGTGAGCGGCACCGGGTCGATCGTTACGACCGCCTTCGCGAGCGTGACGTCGAGCTCGACAGCGTCGAGATCGCGGACGCTCAGCGTGCGCGTGACGCCGACGCTGTCGGGGCCGAGAGCGGCGCTCAAGCCCTCGGCCTGATTGATCTCTGCGATGCTGCGGCCATCCACGGCGAGCATGCGAAAGCCGCGCGCGAGCCCCGCGGCGGCCGCCGGTGATCCGGCGAAGACTTGAGTCAGCCTAAGGTCCGCGTTCATCGGCGGGTCCGCGAATTTCGAGCCGAAGCCGAAGCCTACGAACTGCCCCTCGCCGAAGAACTGCTGATCCGCGGCGGCGGTCGTCAAGAAGCTGAAATCCCGGTCGAACTCTTCGGGACGATAGCGCAGGAACGCGAGCAGCTCCTCAGCGTCAGCGAAGCCGGCGAGATCAAGCGCAACGTATTTCTGCTGTTGATCCGGCTCGTCGTTGAAGAAATACCACTCGCGGATGAGCTCGGCGACGGCTTGTTTTTGCGCGTCGACGCTGCAGCCGAACGCCGCCTGCTTGCCGCTCGAGCCGCCGCTGCAAGCCGCGATGGCCGCCAGCGCCAAGCCCAAGCCGAGCAGGCCGAATCGAGTGATCCATCGCGCTTTGCCGGCGCAAGCGTCAATCAACGAAATCTTCCCCGGTTCGCTCGATGCTGATGCCGACTGTGCGCGAGCCCCGTATCGCTCCCGGCTTGGCTACCGCGACGCGAATCCAACCGACTCCGAACTCCCTGACGACGACGCGGGCGATGGCCTCGGCCAGGGATTCGACCAGCTCGAATTCCGACTCGGCGACGAGCTCCACCACGCGCTTCGCCACATCGCGATAGTTGAGCGTCGAGTCGACCGCATCGGCGGTCGCAGCACGTCTGGCGTCCGTCGCCATCTCGAGGTCGATGCTGACGGTCTGCTTGACGCGCCGCTCCCATTCCCAGATGCCGATGACGGCCTCCACCTGGAGCTCGCGAAGAAAGATCTTGTCCATCTGACGTCAACCGTTACCGACGGGACGAAGCTCGTCGAGCGGCCAGCGCGGCCGCGCGACGATCCGTGGCGACTCCCGCGCGGCGTCGCCGAGCCGGCACCATCCCGCATACGCGATCATCGCGCCGTTATCGGTGCAAAGACCCGGGCGCGGGTAGTGCACGACGATACCATGCCGCTCTCCCTGCAGCCGAAGCTCCTCGCGCAAGGCCGTGTTTGCGCCGACGCCGCCGGCAATCACCAGCTGGCGGATGCCGGTCTCATCGACCGCGCGTAGGCATTTCGTCACCAGCGTGTCGACCACGGCGGCCTGAAACGAGGCGGCCACGTCGGCGTGCAAGCTCGGACTGGGCGCTACCCCGTCGCCGCCGCGCCGCTTCTCCAGCTCGAGCCTAACGGCCGTCTTGAGCCCGCTGAAGCTCATGTCGAGACCCCGGCTCTTCAGCGGCCGGGGAAAAGCGAACGCCGCCGCGTCACCGCGCTCGGCCAGCGCGGCCAACGCGGGCCCGCCGGGATAAGGCAACGACAACAGCCGCGCGACCTTATCGAAGGCTTCACCGGCCGCGTCGTCGAGCGTGTTGCCCAGGGTCTCGTAGTCACCATGGCCGCGGACCCGCACCAGCTGCGTGTGCCCTCCCGAGACCAGCAGCGCAATGAACGGGAACTCAGGTCTCGGCGTCTCGAGCATGGCCGCGAGCAAATGCGCCTCCATGTGATGCACGGGAACGGCTGGAATCGCGAGTGCGAGCGCCAGGCTCGCTCCCAGCGACGCCCCTACCATCAACGCCCCGATGAGGCCCGGGCCCGCCGCGTAGGCCACCGCGTCGAGGTCCTCGAGCGTGATCTGCGCCTCGCCGACGACGGCCCGAATCATGGGTGCCAGGCGCGCCGCATGGTCCCTCGAAGCGAGCTCGGGCACCACGCCGCCGAAAGGCTTATGGATCTCGACCTGGCTGAAGAGCGCCTCAGCAAGCAGGCCGCGGCCGGATGCGTACACGGCGACTCCGGTCTCGTCGCAGCTCGTCTCGATGCCCAGTACCTTGACCACGCCACCTGCCTTTACACGACTCCGCCCGGCGGGCTATTATTTCGCGGCTAAATGCCGGCTTTCGCCGGCTTGTCTTTTTTTGCCACGAGGATTCGATGCCGGGCGTTCGAGTTAGAGAAAGCGAGCACTTCGATGCCGCATTGCGGCGCTTCAAACGCGCCTGCGAGAAGGCCGGCGTGCTCACCGAGCTGCGTCGCCGCGAATTCTACGAGAAACCGACGCAAGAGCGAAAGCGCAAGAAGGCCGCCGCCGTGAAACGCCACCTCAAACGCAATTCGAAGCTGGCTTCGCGACGCAAGCGTCTCTACTGACACGGTTCTCTGCGGGGCCACGCTGAATGGCAACCACCGACTCCGTCAAGGCACGCCTGCAAGAGGACGTCAAGGCTGCGCTCAAATCCGGGGACAAGGCGCGCCTCGGCGTATTGCGCATGGCCATGGCGGCGATCAAGCAGCGCGAGGTCGACACTCGAGAGACGCTCGACGATACCGGTGTGCTCGCGATCCTCGACAAGATGGTCAAGCAACGTCAAGACTCCGTCGCGCAGTTCGAGCGCGGCGGACGCAACGACCTGGTCGCGAAGGAAACGGCCGAGATCGAGGTCATTCGCAGCTATCTTCCCAAGCCACTCGATGAAGCGGCGATGGCCTCGTTGGTCGAGGACGCGATAGCCGCGACGGCGGCCGCCGCGCCCGGCGACATGGGGCGGGTCATGGCCGAGATCAAGAAGCGCGCGGCCGGCAGCGTCGACATGGGGGAAATCGGCCGCCTCGTCCGAGCGAGGCTCAGCGCGCGCTAGAGCCTTCGCAGCCTCGGGTCCGGCTCGGCGTGCTGCGCTGCTATGCTAGCCCTTATGCGGATACCGCAAGACTTCATCGACGATCTCATTGCACGCGCCGATATCGTTGAGGTCGTCGGCAGCCGCGTGTCGCTCAAGCAGGCGGGGCGAGAGTACAAAGCGGTCTGCCCCTTCCACGCCGAGAAAACGCCCTCGTTCACGGTCAGCCCCGGCAAGGGCTTCTATCATTGCTTCGGTTGCGGCGCCCACGGCACGGCTTTGGGCTTTCTCATGGAATACGACAAGCTCGAGTTCCCCGAGGCCGTGGAGGCGCTCGCCGAGATGCTCGGCGTCGAGGTGCCGCGCGTGGAGACGGGCACGGATGCGAATCCCACCGCGGAGCTCTACGGCGTCTTGCAGGAAGCCGACCGGCTCTATCGGCGAAACCTGCGCATAAGCCCGGTGGCGATCGAATATTTGAAGCTCCGCGGCATCGACGGGGCCACCGCCGCGCGTTATGGCATGGGTTATGCCACCGACGCCTGGGACGCATTGCTCAAATCCCTCGGGGGCGACGACAAGCGCATCGCTTTGCTTCGCGCTGCCGGGCTCGTGATTCGCAACGACCAAGGCCGCCAGTACGACCGTTTTCGCCATCGCATCATGTTCCCCATCCGCGATACCCGCGGCCGGGTCATCGGCTTCGGCGGACGGGTGCTCGATGCGACCGAGCCCAAGTATCTGAACTCGCCAGAGACCCCGGTGTTTCACAAAGGCAAGGCGCTCTATGGCCTCTATGAGGCCATCCAGTCCCGCGGCCGGCTCGAGCAGATCGTCGTCGTCGAGGGCTATCTCGACGTCGCGAGCCTCGCGCAACACGGCATCGACTCGAGCGTCGCCACATTGGGCACGGCGACGACGTCCAAGCACTTGAGTATCCTAACGCGGCTCGCCGACGTCATCGTTTTTTGCTTCGACGGCGATCGCGCCGGCCGAGCCGCAGCTTGGAGCGCGCTCGAGACGGCGCTGCCGATGGCCGGCGGTCGCAAGCAGATCAAGTTCCTGTTGCTACCCGAAGGTCACGATCCGGATACGCTGGTGCGCGAGCGCGGCGCGGAGCCGTTTGGAGCGCTGTTGGCGCGGGCGCAGTCGTTATCGGAGTTTCTCGTAGAGCAGCTTGCGCAACGCGTGAACCTCGCCAACGCCGACGGCAGCTCGCGGCTTGCGGCCATCGTCAAACCGCTGCTCGCCAGAGTGCGTGACGGGCTCTATCGCCAGAAGCTGCTCGAGCAGGTCGCCGCGCGGATCGGCACTTCGATCGAGCAGCTCGAGGCCAGCCTTGCCGCGACCCCGGCTCCGGGCAGGCAGGACCAAGGCGGCCGGGTCGACCCGGCGTTGCCTCTTCCGGCTCAAATGAGCCTCATCGGCAAGGCCCTGACGCTGGCGCTGCACCACCCCGGCGCGGCGGCGCAGCTCGGGGTCGTCGCGGGTCTCGAGGCCGTGTCCCGGCCGGGCGCCTCGCTGTTGCGCCGGGTCCTTGAAGTCGCGGCCGACCGGCCCCAAATGGTTACGGCAGGCCTTCTGGAGCGGTTTCGCGATAGCCCCGAGGGAGATTTCCTCAACCGGCTTGCGGCGAGCCCGTCTCTGGATGAACCGGAGCAGGCCTCGGCGGTCCTACGAGATTGCGCGGCGCGCATCGTCGAGGCCCATCGCCGGGAGCGCCTGAGCGCGCTTATCGAGCGTGGCCCGGCTTTGACCGACGAGGAGAAGGCCGAGGCCAGCGCCCTGCAGCGAGCGGCCCGCGGCCCGGCCGCCTGAGACCCGCTCGCTTTGAGCAGCCTGACCTAGCCCATCCCTGGACTTTGGGCTATGATGGCTGGTTTGTTTGGGTCCGCCAGCGCCAGGAAACCGAGCACGATGGATACACCCACTGTCGCCCTTCCCGAAGAAGACGAACGCCAGTCGCAGCTCAAGTTGCTCATTGCCAAAGGCAAGGAGCAGGGCTATCTGACCTACGGCGAGGTCAACGACCATCTGCCGAGCGAGATCGTCGATCCCGAGCAGATCGAAGACATCGTCAACATGATCAACGACATGGGCATCACGGTCTATGAGAAGGCCTCCGATGCCGAGTCGTTGGTGCTGTCCGATTCGGCGGTATCGAACGATGACGACGCAGCCGAGGAAGCCGCCGCGGCTCTCGCGACGGTCGATAGTGAATTCGGCCGCACCACCGACCCCGTGCGCATGTATATGCGCGAGATGGGCACGGTCGAGCTGTTGACCCGCGAGGGCGAGATCCGCATCGCCAAGCGTATCGAGGAAGGCTTGGACCAGGTTCGCTCGGCGCTGGCGCAGTTTCCGCCCACACTGGGGCTGTTGTTCTCGGCATACGATCTCGTCACTGCCGGCGAGACGCGCCTACAGGACGTCGTGGTCGGGTTCATCGACCCCAATCAGGAGATCGCCGATCCCAATGCGAAGACCAGGGACGAGGACGACGACGACGAGGAAGCAACCGAAACCGGCCCCGATCCCGAAGAGGTGGCGAGGCGCCTGAAGAAGCTTCGGCGCCTCAACAAGCGCTATCTAGACGCGCTCGAAAATCACGGCATCCGCAACGCCGCCACACAAAGAGCCTTCAAGAGTCTCGTCAACGACTTCATGGAGATCAAGCTCGCGCCCAAGATCTTCGATCTCATGGTCGCCGAGCTCAGAGACACGGTTAGCGGCATACGCGCACTAGAGCGTCAGGTGATGGCTCTGTGCGTGCGCGACGCCAAGATGCCGCGCAAGGACTTCATCGCCAGCTTTCCGAAGAACGAGACCAACTTGACCTGGGTCGACAAGCACATCCGGGCCAAGCGCAAGCACTCCTCGCAGCTCGCCAGGCTCAAGGAAGATATCCTGCGCGCCCAAAAACGGCTGCGGAAGCTCGAAGCCACGACGCTCTTGCACATCGGCGAGATCAAGGACATCCATCGCGAGATTTCCATGGGCGAGGCTCAGGCGCGGCGCGCGAAGAAGGAGATGGTCGAGGCCAACTTGCGGCTCGTGATCTCCATCGCCAAGAAATACACCAACCGCGGCTTGCAGTTCCTGGATCTCATCCAGGAGGGCAACATCGGCCTGATGAAGGCCGTCGACAAGTTCGAATACCGCCGCGGCTACAAGTTCTCGACTTACGCCACCTGGTGGATCCGGCAGGCGATCACGCGCTCGATCGCCGATCAGGCGCGGACGATTCGCATTCCCGTCCACATGATCGAGACCATCAACAAGCTCAACCGGATTTCCCGGCAGATGCTCCAGGAGATGGGGCGCGAGCCCACGCCGGACGAGCTCGCCGAACGCATGGACATGCCCGAGGACAAGGTGCGCAAGGTGCTCAAGATCGCCAAAGAGCCGATTTCCATGGAGACGCCGATCGGTGACGACGAGGACTCGCATCTCGGCGACTTCATCGAGGATGCGGAGATCTCCTCGCCGATCGAGGCGGCGACCTCGGAGGGCTTGAAGGAAACCACGCACGCGGTGCTCGCCGGGTTGACGCCGCGCGAGGCCAAGGTCCTGAGAATGCGTTTCGGCATCGACATGAACACCGACCACACGCTCGAAGAAGTCGGCAAGCAGTTCGACGTCACGCGCGAGCGCATTCGCCAGATCGAAGCCAAGGCGTTGCGCAAGCTGCGCCATCCATCGCGGTCCGATCAGCTGCGCAGCTTCCTGCTCGAGGACTGAACCGCCAGACGCCCACTTAAGGCCGCGTCGAGCAAGGTGCTCGACGCGGCCTTTTTTCCTGCATCGAGTGCTACCATAGCGGCGCCAGGGCCCGTAGCTCAGTTGGTTAGAGCAGGGGACTCATCTATTCAAGGTGCCTCCGCGTCGAAAGACCCGGAGTGGACGGGATGAATTCAGGGAAACCGTAGCGGCTGAGCCGGCAACCCTGAGCCAAGCCGGCGGTACACCGCCGGACGGTGCAGAGACTACCTGAGAGCTTCAGTGCTCTTAATGACAGGCTTAGAGCGTCCCGCACCCGAGCAGCCCGTGATTGTGGGTGAAGAGATAGTCCGCGCCCCCGGAAACGGCGGGAACCAGCGAATCCCTTGGTCGTAGGTTCGAGTCCTACCGGGCCCACCATCGCCGTCCGCTGCGGCGCGGACGCTGTCGCGAGCGGGTCGACGCCGACGAGAGTGAGCCGAGCATGTTCCCAACCAGTCGATGCTTTCTTGGGGCGGGCGCGCTGCTCGCGGGCCTCGCCGCCGCGCTCGGGGCGTACGGCACGCATGCGCTCGCGACGCGTCTGTCAGCGGCCGGCTGGAGCGCTTTCAGTACTGCGGTCGACTATCAGTTCATTCACGGCTTGGGCCTGATCGGCATTGCGGCGCTGACTCAGATTCGGCCCGGGCAGCGCTTGTTCGTCTATTCGGGCTGGCTGTTGCTTGCGGGCCAGCTGCTCTTTTGCGGCAGCATCTATGCGACGACTTTCGGCGCGCCCGCAGGCGTAGGGCTCGCCGCTCCGGTCGGCGGAACCATGCTCATCACCGCCTGGCTGGTGCTGGCGCTAGGAGCGTGGGCCGCGCGCCCCGGCGGCCCGGCAGATTCGCTCACATAGCTCCTCGAAGCCGATGCCGGCCGCCGCGGCGGACTTCGGCAGCAGGCTGCCGGCAGTGAGCCCGGGCAAGGTGTTGACCTCGAGGCACCAGAGCCCGCCGTGCGGGTCCTGGCGAAAGTCCACGCGGCTGTAGGCGGAGAGCTTGAGCGCTCGATGCGCCGCGAGCGCGAGCGCCTGGACACGCGCGGTCTGCTCCGGCGGCAGATCCGCCGGGAAGATCTCGCGCGCGGCACCCTGTTGATACTTCGCCGTGTAGTCGAAGATCTCGCCGGTTAGGGGCACGATCTCACCCACGGCGAGCGCTTGATCCTCGAGTATGCCGACCGTGAGCTCCCGTCCGGGAATGTACTGCTCGAGCATGACCTCGGTGTCGAAACGTCCCGCCGTCTCGAGCGCCGCGGGCAGCTCCTCGAGGGCGCGCACAAGCGTCAAGCCAACCGTCGATCCCTGGCTGTTGGGCTTGACGATCAGCGGCACGCCCAGCTGGTCGGCGATCTCCTCGGGCTCGGCGGGCGCCATGAGCCACTTCGGCGTCGGCACGCCGGCGGCCAGAAACAGACGCTTGGCGACGTCCTTATCCATCGCGAGCGCGCTGCCCAGCGCACCACTGCCGGTGTAGCGAATGCCCGCGAGATCCAGCGTGCCTTGCAAAGTGCCGTCCTCACCGAAACCGCCGTGCAGCGCCAGAAACACGACGTCGACGTCGACGGGATTGACCGCCCCCACGATCGCCGGCAGGTTGCCCGAGCTTGCGCCGATATCGCCGGGCGGCGCCCGGTCGATGCCTCTGCTCAGAAGCTCGCGCTCCTGTGCGGGCAGCAGAACACCGCGACTGGTCTCGACGGCGAGGACTTCGTGCCCGGCCGAGCGCAGCGCGCGCACGACTTGCGCGGCGCTTGCGACCGAGACATCCCGCTCGGTGCTGGTGCCACCGAAAAGCACGGCAATCTTCAACAGGCGCTCCAGTTTTTCGAGTTGCCGCACATTGTACGTGAGCGCAGGGTCTTGCTTGAGCATTGCGGTGCTCGACGCTCGATAAGAGCGTGGTCCAGTAACGGCGCAGTCAACGACGAGGAGAGCCCCCATGAGCCGGCACGAGACGAGCGCCAAGCTGTTTGTCGGAGCGTGCTTCACCGCCGCTGCCGCCACGCCCGGCTGGTCCCAGCCGGCGCCGCCGGCATCGAGTCAAGTCATGGAAGAAGTCGTCGTCACGGGGAGCTATATACGGCGGCCGACGCAGGCGGGTTCCCCCGCGCCGATCCGAGTGATCGCGCAGGAGGACTTGAGCGCTCTCGGCGTCAACGAGATCGGCGACGTCATCGAGCGCTTGACGATCAACACGGGCTCGCAGAACAATCCCGATGCCTTCACGCAGAACTACACGACCGGCACCAGCAACGTCAACTTGCGCGGCTTGGGGGTCAGCTCGACGCTGGTGATGGTGAACGGCCGACGCCAGACACAAAGCGCCGCGGCAACGGATCGAGGCGAAAACTTCGTCGACACGTCCTCGCTGCCGCCGATGATCGCTCTTGACCGCATCGAGACGCTCAAGGATGGCGCGACCGCGCTGTACGGCTCCGAGGCGGTCGCCGGCGTCGTGAATTTCATCACCCGCAGCGATTTCGAAGGGTTCGACGTGCAGCTCGAGCTTCAGACCATCGACGAGCACCCGCAGGAAGACAGTCAAATCAGCGGCATCTACGGCGTCGGCAACGATTCGACGCATTTCCTGGCGGCTTTCAGCCTGCTCGATCGGGATCCGCTGACGACCAACGATCGCCGCCTGTCACAGCCGGCCGACGATCTGAGCCAGGCCGGCAACCCGGGTTCCTTCCTGCTGCCGAGCGTTCCCGGCAATCCCGCCTACGCGCCCGTGTGGACCGCGGCCTTCGACAGCAACCTCAACGGCATTGCCGATGCGCTCGAGCCGCAAGCGGGCCTGCCGCCCGTGCCTGATGCCGAGCTGCCGGTGTTCCTCGATCCGGATTGCACGGCGATTGCCGCCCAGGACCCGAAGGTCGTGCCCGATATCGTCGCCTCCGTGCCGAGCCCCGGCGGCGACATCGGCATCGGCCTATGCCAATTCGACTTCGGAGAGTTCTACTCGCTCGTTCCCGAGGAGCAGCGCCGCTCGGTCTACCTCGAGTTGACTCACGATTTCAGCGATGCTCTCCAGGGAAGCGTCGAGCTGCACGTCGCAAGCAACGAGGCGAGGCGAAACAACTCGCCGTCGTTCCCCTTCGCGGCGTTCCCCACGGTGTCCGCGAGCCACCCTGACAACCCTTTCGGCGCCGACGTGCGCTTCATCGGCCGCATCATTGGCGCCGGCGGAGAAGCGGTCACCAGCGTGCATGACTCCGACACTTGGCGCCTCGCCGCAGCCTTGACCGGCGAACTGAATACCGATTGGAGCTGGGAAGTCGGCATGCAGCAGAGCCGCAACGAATTCTTCGTCGCCGCGCCGGATGCGCTCGTCGATCGCTTCGATCTCGCGATGCGGGGCTTGGGCGGCAGTGCCTGCGATGCCGGCGCCGGCACGCCCGGCGCCGGCGACTGCGTTTATTTCAATCCTTTCGGCAACGCGCTCACGGGATCGGGCACCGTAAATTCGGCGGCGCTGCTCGAACACCTCATGGGCTTTCTGAGCTTCGACGCCGACAGCGAGCTCTCGACCATAGACGCCTTGGCAACCGGCTATTTCGGCGAGCTCGCAGGCGGACCGATAGGCAGCGCCTTCGGCGTGCAATGGCGCAACGCGAGCTTGAGCTACGACTACAACGAGCACGCGAACGCCGACAGTTTCCTGTTCCTGGTCGGCAATCCGGACTTCGGCGACGACCGCGCCGTCTCGGCAATATTCGTCGAGCTCGCGCTTCCAGTTCGGGATACGCTCGACCTGCAGCTCGCCGCACGCTACGAGGACTACGGCGACGGCGTCGACTCGGCCGATCCCAAGCTGTCGGTGCTCTGGCGGCCTGCGGACACCGTCTCGGTGCGGGGCTCGTACGGCACTTCGTTCAGGGCGCCCTCTCTGTTTCAGGTTTACGGAACTCAAACCTCGTTGGCGCAGCTCATGGACCCCGAGGTCGGCACGCCGCAGTTCTTCCCGGTTCGGGCCCAGCCGGACCCTGCCGGAGCGCCGTTGCAAGCGGAGCAGGCCGACGTGCTCAATCTCGGCTTCAGCTGGCTCGTCACCGACGCGCTCGAGCTCGGGCTCGATTATTGGTCGTTCGATTACACGGACGTGATCATTCAGCAGAATCCGCAGGCGCTGCTGAATGCCGCCGATGCCGGTGACGCGCAGGCGGAAGCCCAAGTCATCCGCGACCCCGAGAGCGGCCTGTTGTTACGCATCGACTCCTACTACGACAATGCATCGAGCTTGAAGACCGACGGATTCGATCTTGCGATCGCCTACGACATCGGCGGCGGCGCCGCCGGGGACTTCACCCTCGGCGCCGATCTCACCTACGTCCTGAGCTACGACGCTACCGACCCGCAAACCGGCGTCATCGACGGCGTCGGCCGGAGGAATTTCAGCAATTTCGCGACCTCGGTGCCGGAGCTGCGCAGCAATCTCTTTCTCGGCTGGCAACGCGGCAGCCACAGCGCCAATGTCTACCTCAACTACATAGACTCCTACGTCGATGACGAAGGCGGAGAGCTCGCGCTGGAAACAATCGACAGCCACGTGACAGTCGACGCGCAATACAATTTTCAGTTTGCGCGCGCCCACGGCCCCAGGCTGTCGGTCGGCGCAATCAACCTGTTCGACGAGGATCCGCCCCGGGTGACGACCAACGGCGGCTATGACTCCAAGGTCCACGACCCGCGCGGTCGCTTGCTTTACGCCAAGGCTAGCTTTAGTTTCTAATCCTCCGCGGCCAGGCCCGGCGCTGACGGCGGCGGCCGCTGCCGCGCCGTAACAAGGCACTGCTTCAGTATCTATGAACAATTGGCGACTTCTCGAGGTCCTCGCCGCGCATTGGCTCGGTCTCATGCTGCTCGGCGCGCCAGCGCAGGCCGAGCTGCTGCAACCCGGCGATGCAAGATTGCGCCACGACATTCAGTTGCTCGCGGACGCCGGCATCATCGATGCGCCCGTCACGGGTTGGCCGCTGTTTCTCACCGGAGTACGGATGGACCGCGCGGACCGCGACGGCCTGGATCCGGCGATGCTGGCCGCGCTGAACCGCATCTTTCCTGCTCGAGAGCCGCATGAGTCCGTGCGCCTGCAAGTGTTCGTGGGCGCCGGCGATCAGCCCCAAGGCTTGCGCGATTTCAACGACGTGCTGCGGGAAGAAGGCAAGCTCGGGGCGCGGTTCGCCTGGGAGGGCGGGCGCTTCGCCCTCGATCTTCAAGCCTCCTGGGTGTCCGATCCCGCCGATGGCCGGGAATCCCGGCTCGACGGCTCCTATGCCGGCGTTGCGCTCGGCAACTGGTTCGTCGCCGCGAGCGCTACCGAGCGCTGGTGGAGCCCGGGCTGGGAAAGCAGCCTGGCACTATCGAACAATGCCCGTCCGATCCCTGCGATCAGCGTGCAGCGCCGTGAAGCCCGGCCGACGTCGATCCGCTGGCTGCGCTGGCTCGGACCTTGGACGACGCAGGTCATGATCGGCCAGCTCGAGTCCGAGCGCGACGTTCCGGACGCGCGTTTCTTCGGCTGGCGCTTCGGCTTTCGCCCGACGCCCAAGCTCGAGATCGGCCTGACTCGAACCGCGCAATGGTGCGGCGAAGGGCGTCCCTGCGACTTCGGCACCTTCGCCGATCTGTTGCTCGGCAAGGACAACCGCGGCCAGAACGTCTCCAGCGAAGAAGAGCCCGGCAACCAGCTCGCCGGCTGGGATCTGCGCTATTCTTTCAACGCCTTGAGCCGCCCCTGGGCGTTCTACACGCAGTGGATCGGCGAGGACGAGCAGAACGGCCTGCCGAGCGCGCACCTCGCCACGTTGGGGCTCGAGACCTGGCGCAGCCTGGAATCCTTGGGCGGCAGCTACCGCGCGCATTTCGAGTACAGCGAGACGACCTGCAGCGCGATCACCGACAGCGATCCGAACTTCGGCTGCGCCTACAACCACGGCATTTACCGCGACGGCTACCGCTACCGCGGGCGCGCAATCGGCCACACGATCGACGGCGACGGCGTCATGGCCTCGCTCGGCGGCCTCTGGGTGACGGAAGCCGGGCACACCTGGCAACTGCAGCTGCGCCGCATCGAGATCAACCGCAGCGATCATCCCCGCAACAGCGTCTCGCCGGTGCGCCAGGAGCGTTACGGCCTGGAGTTTCTTCACGTGCATCGCTTCGCGGCCGGGGAGCTCACGCTCGGCTTGAGCGCCGAAAGCCGCGAGCTCGTGGTCGGCGGCGAAGAGAGCGACGAGACCCGCGCTTTCGTCGAGTGGCGCTGGCTCCTCAGCGGCGGCTACTGACAGTACCGGACCGTACGCGCGTCCGCCGGCATGGGGGCGTGACGGCGGGGACATTGGTGCTCGAAGGAGTTTGCCCCTCGCCTGAGAGGGCCTACACCCTCGCTCCCGCGTCCCTTCGGCTGCAGTACCAGCGTTGGGGCCGGGTTACGCCGTCGTCGACAAACGCCGCCAGGGCCGGCGCGGCGCCGCCACCGCGTCGAGCTGCGCGTAAGCCTCGGCGCGCTCGGCAGGCCCGAGATCGACGAGGCATTCGCGGCGGCCGGCAACGCTGCTGACCACGGGCACGCCACCACGAAACACGACCCGATGCCCGTAGACCGAGGCCACCCGGCCGCCCGGAGTCAAGATTCCGGCGAGGTTCAAGGGGTCGGCCGCGGCCAGCACCACCCAATCGCGACCATCCCGATCCCGACGCGAGCGACGAAGCGCCGCCACGGCCTCGGCGAGCGCGAACTGCTCGCCCCCCAGCCCGGCGACGAAGCGGCCGCCGCGAATCTCGCCGCGCGCCTCCCAAGCCCGGTAGCAGGCCAGAAGCTGCCGCCAGCTCGGCAGGTGCTGCTCGCGCTCCAACGCTCGCCGGCAGACGACCCCGTAGCGGCGCAACAGGCTGCGTGCGGCATGCTCGATCGCAGCCGCGCCCGGGCTTTCGGCGTCTGCCGCGACCGGCACCAATGCCCAACGGCCCGCGGTATCGAGATCCGGCCCCCGCCGACGAGCGCGGCCGTGAAAGCCGCGTCTTCGGCTCGAGGGCGTCACCAGCGTCCGCAAGCCGCTGTAGGAATCGGAGGTGACTGCGCCATATGCGGCCAGCTCCCCCAGGGCCTCCTCGACTTGCACCCGCAGCATGCCGGTCAGCTGGACGAGCTCGAGGAAAAACGACGCACCCCGCTCGACGAGCGTGTCGGCGACGCGATGCGCGAGCGCGCTGAGCTCGGCCGCTCGCAACGCCCGCGGCCCGAGCAGCGGCAGCCAATGCACGAGCGTCTCCCGCGGCAGCACTGCGACCGGCGAAGCGCGCAGCATGCGTTTCGGCGACGATGCCTGCGGCGCGCGCGGGTGCAGCCACATGACCGCGCCACTCGCCGTAAGCTGATCCAGATACTCGGCCGCATAGTCGTCGAGCCGCGCCGGAAGGATCTCCTGCTCCCAGGCGATCGCCGGCAAGCCCAGGCCCTGCAACTCGTTGAGCACCGCCGCGGCCGCCTCGATTCCGCGCCTGCGGTGACGCCCGAGCCCCTGCCACTCGAACAGAAACTGCTGATACTCGGCCACGCTGACCGGCTCGATCTCGCGGCGCAGCCGCGTCAGGGTCTTGCGGTGAATGCGGGCGAGCAGGCCGCGCTCGCACCATTCGGGATCGTCGCGGTCGCCGCCGCCTTGAGGAGACGCGAAGCGGCCGCGCATTGCGTAACCTTCGGTCTCCAACGCCGCCAGCGCCAGGTTCGCCGCAGTGTCCGCGACGCCCAGCGCCGCCGCCAGCGCCACGGCCGTGACGGGTCCGAGGGCCGCGAGGCGGCCGCGCAGGAGCTCGCGTACGGCGCCCTCGGCGTCGGTCACCTCGGTAGGGAGCACCACCGGCTGCGGCTCGGCAACGGCTGTAGGATGCACGAGCCTGAGCTCCGCGTAGCGTTCCGCCGCGACCCAGAGCACGGCGCCGGCCGGCGTGCGCAGGCGCACCGCGCGACCCTCGGCGGCGAGCTCCTCGTACCAGCTCGACCAGCTCCGCAGCACGCCGTCGGTGGCGTGGCCGTAGCGGCCTTCCGGCTCGGTAACGAAGCCGAGGCCGGTCAGCGCATCGTGGAGCTCGTGACGGTCACGCGGCGCGGGCCAGGCCTCCGCGCGCACGGCTTCAATCGCGAGCGGGTCCAGCCGGCCCAGCTCCGAGGCCTGCTCGACGCTCAAGTAGCGACGTGCCTCGACCGCCAAGGTGCGGCGCTCTTCCGCGGGCGCATCGTCGAGGAAGGCATACGGTTTCGCGCAGAGCACTTCCTGCGCCAGCGGCGACGGGCTCGTCAACTCGCGGCAATGAATCCGAATCCGGCCGTCCTCGATGCCGCCGATCAGCCGCTCGAGCCCCTCGACGTCCATGACGCCGTACAAGCAGTCGCGCATGGTCTGTTGCACCAACGGGTGCTCGGGAATCTCTCGCTCCCCAGGAAGGTTCTCCGCGCAGGCGAGCTGATCGGGGAACACCGTCGCCAGCAGGTCCTCGGCGTCGGCGCGCTGGAAAGTCGCCGGGGCGCGCTTGCCGTTGCGAAAGCGCCTCACGCCCAGCGCGATGGATGCGTTCCAGCGCCAATGACCTGGAAACACGGGCGCCGCCAGCACCGCCTGCTCGAGCACGCCGCGAAGCGTGCGGCTCGAAAGATAGGCCGCGACCTCCTCGAGCGGAAAGCTGTGTACTGCGCCGAGCGAGATGACGATCGCGTCTTCGAGCGCGGCCGCCTGCAGCTCGAAGTTGAAGCGCCGGCAAAAGCGCTTGCGCAGAGCGAGGCCCCAGGCGCGATTGAGCCGCGAGCCGTAGGGTGAATGGATCACCAGGTGGGCGTCGCCGGTCTCGTCGAAGAAGCGCTCGAATATCAGCTCTCCGGCCGTCGGCAGGCGCCCGAGCGCGGCGCGCGCGCCGGCGAGATAGTCGACGAATTGCTGCGCGGCGCTCGCCGACAGCTTAAGCTCGGTCTGGAGCTTCTCGGCCACAGCCCGCGGCTCCGTCACGCTCAGCGCCGTATCGAGTGTCTCGCGCAACCGAGCGACGGCCGCCGACAGCTCGTCCGAGCGGCCCGGCGCCTCGCCGAACCAGAACGGGATCGTCGGCGGCTGCCCCTTGGCGTCCTTGACATAGACCTTGCCGGGCTCGATCCGAGCGATCCGGTAGGACGCATTGCCGAGCTGAAAAATGTCTCCGGGCAGGCTCTCGAAGGCGAAGTCCTCGTTGAGCGTGCCGACGAAGAGCTCGTTGGGAACCAGAACGACGTCGTAGTCGAACTGATCGGGTATCGCACCGCCGTTGGTCACCGCCGTCAAGCGGGCATTCCTGCGCGGGCGGAGCACGTCGTTGACGCGGTCGAGATGCAAGTACGCGCCGCGTCGCCCGCGCTGCGTGCTGTAGCCCTCGGCGAGCATCTTCACCACGGCGCGAAAATCTTTGTCGGAAAGATCCGCGTAAGGCGCGCTGCGGAGCACGCTGCGATAGAGCACGCCGACCTCGACGGCCTCTCGCATGCTGACCTCGGCGACGATCTGCTGCGCCAGCACGTCGAGCGGCTGCCGGCAGAGCTCGACGCTCTCGAGCTCACCCGCATCGACGCTCTTTAACAGCGCCACCGCCTCGACGAGCTCGTCCCGCGACAGCGGGAACAGCCGCCCTTTCGGCAGGCGATCGATGCCGTGCCCGGATCGCCCGACTCGCTGAATGAAGACGCTCATCGCACGCGGCGACCCGAGCTGGCAAACGAGATCGACGTCGCCGATGTCGATGCCGAGCTCCAGCGACGCCGTCGCCACGAGCGCCTTGAGGCGTCCCGCCTTGAGCGCCTCCTCGGCCTTCAAGCGGTGCTCCTTGGCGAGACTGCCGTGGTGCGCCGTGACCCGGTCCGGCCCGCAACGATCGGCGAGATGCCTCGCGACGCGCTCGGCCATGCGGCGCGTGTTGACGAAGATCAGTGTCGTTCGATGGGCGGCGACGAGCTCCGCCAATCGGTCATAGATCTCGACCCAGACCTCGTTCGCCATCACCGCCTCGAGCGGCGACGACGGCAGCTCGATCGCAAGATCGCGGTCGCGCCGGTGGCCGGCATCTATGATGCGGCAGTCCGCAGCCTCCGTGCCGACCAGGAACCGCGCCATCAGCTCGATCGGCTTGATCGTCGCCGAAATGCCGACGCGCGTCGGCGGCCGCTCGCAGAGATCGCCGAGCCGCTCCAAGGACAGCGCCAGATGCGCGCCTCGCTTGTTCGTCGCGACCGCATGAATCTCGTCGACGATCACGGTCGCGACACTGCGCAGCATCTCGCGGCCGGAGACCGACGTGAGCAGAATGTACAAGGACTCGGGCGTCGTTACGAGGATGTGCGGCGGGCGATTGCGCATGCGCGCGCGTTCGCTCTGCGGCGTGTCGCCCGTGCGCAGCCAGGCGCGTATCGGCGCATCGGGATAACCGCCTTCGAGAAGCTGATCGCGAATCCCCGCCAACGGCAGCTGTAGATTCTTCTGGACATCGTTCGACAGGGCCTTCAGCGGCGATACATAGAGCACGCGAGTCCGATCGTCGAGGCCGCGCTCCACGGACTCCTTGACGAGACCGTCGATCACTGCGAGAAACGCCGCCAGGGTCTTGCCCGAGCCCGTAGGCGCCGAGATCAGCGTGTCGCTGCCCTCGGCAACGGCCGCCCAGGCTTGTTTCTGCACTTCGGTCGCGGCCTCGAACTGTCGTTCGAACCAAGCCGCCACGGCGGGATGAAAGCTTGCGCTCATGGACGGAGCATACGCAAAAACAGTCATAACGCCAGCAGCCTCCGCCATACGGAATACTGAGGTAGGTTCCGGCCGCCGGCGCCGTATAATCGGGCCATTTTTGAGGCCGGGCGCAATCATGAAGATGAGCCGCAGTGAGTTTCTGGACTGGCCCAACAAGGCGGTTACCTTGCTGGGAATGTCCGGCGTGGGGAAAACCACGCTGGCCAACAAGCTGCCAAAGTCCAAATGGTTTCACTATTCCGGCGACTACAGAATCGGCACCAAGTACCTCGCGGAGCCCATTCTGGACAACATCAAGCGTCAGGCCATGCAGATCGGCTTCCTGCGCGACTTGCTGCGCAGCGACTCGATCTACATCGCCAGCAATATCACGGTCCACAATCTCGCGCCTATCGCGACTTTTCTCGGCAAGATCGGCCGCCGCGATCTCGAGGGCTCGAGCGTCGACGAATTCAAGCAGCGCCAGCGACTGCACCGCGAGGCCGAGATCGGCGCGATGAAGGACGTCGAGCAGTTCATCGACAAGGCGCAGCAGATCTACGGTTACGAGCACTTCGTCAACGACGCCGGTGGCAGCATCGTCGAGCTCGACGACCAAGCGGTCTCGGTGCTCGCCGACAATACGCTGATCCTCTACCTTCGAGCCGACTCCACGATGGAGCAAACGATGATTCAGCGGGCTGAAGACCACCCCAAACCGATGTACTATCACGAGAAGTTCCTCGACGAGCAGCTCGCGCTGTATCTGCAGGAACGGCGGCTGCGAAGCACCGACGAGATCGTCCCCGACGATTTCGTGCGTTGGATCTTTCCGCGGCTGCTCGAGCATCGGCGGCCGTTGTATCAGGCCCTCGCCGATGAGCACGGCTACACCGTCGACGCGCGCGCCGCTGAAAGCATCGAAACGGAGGCGGAATTCCTCGAGCTCGTCGGCCGGGCCTTGGGCTGACGGGCGCCGCGCCTTCAGCCGGCTGCGAGCGCCCAGACCCAGGCACCGATCAGGATCGCCGCGGCCAGGCCCGCTGAGGCTCGCTGCGCGCCCGCGCGCCTCGGCAGATCGCCGCCGGCGAGCAGGGCGCCTATACTCAAGCCCGCGAGAAACCCCGTCAAGTGCGCCATGATGTCGACTTGGCCGTCCACGCCGCCGCCGGTGCCGAGGAAGGCCAACAAGCCCAGTGCCGCCGTCAACGGCGCCACGCGCCGCTTCCAATGCGTGCGCCGAAAGAAGCCGCGGCGCCAGGTGTAGGCCGCGAGCAGCCCAAGCGCCGCGAATACGGCCGTCGACGCGCCGACGGCGCGATGCCCGGCAGGCTGGATCAGCGCATTGAGCGCGTTGCCGAGCATCCCTCCGGCGAGTATGCACAGCCACGCCAGCCCGTTCCCGAGGTAGCGTCCGGCATAGAGTCCGAAGAATCCGCCGAAAACGAGATTCGAGGCGAGATGCGCCGCGTCGACGTGCAGAGTCAGCGCCGTCACGGTGCGCCACCATTCGCCGGCGAGCACGCGATCCACGTCCAAGCGCCCCGACGCGACCCAAGGGGCACCGAACAGCTGCTGGTTCGCGGCGATCGCGGCCATGAGCACGACGGCTGCGTAACCCGCGACACCGGCCCAGCCGCGGTCCACCTCGGCGAGACGAACGGGTCCATGTCGCGGATCGAGCCGCGACTCGGCTCGATAGGACTCTAGCTCCTCGCTGGCTTGGGCGGCGTTCTCGGCCGGCACGCTGAGCTGCCAGCGGCTTTCGAGCTGCGTCAGCTGATGCTCGATGCCCAGAGCGCGCAGCACGAAGCTCGCTTCCTCGGCCTGCTTGACGCTGCGCCCTTCGAGCACCACCACCCACGTCCGGGGAGCGGCCTGCCATTTCACGCCTTTTTGCTCCGACATATCCGGTCGACTATATTGTCGAGGCCATCGCTCCGCGCGAGAATCCAGAGGATACGCAATGCTCCGCGCCCACGCTTACGACGAACTCGATACTTCGCTCGGCGTGATCTCATTCGCCGTCGATCGAGCCGGGCGGCTCAAGCGGTTGGACTTCGGCCGCGCGACGGCGCCCTGTTCGCCGACGCTGCCCGAGCTGCGCCGCTTCAGCGACCAGCTCGCGGAATATTTCGCCGGCTCACGCACGGCTTTCGACATCGAGCTTGCCCCGGACGGAACGCCGTTTCAACTCGAAGTCTGGCGGGCGCTGAGCCTGATCCCCTTTGGACGGACGGCAAGCTACGCGGAGATCGCCAGGCGCGTGGGCAAGCCCGGAGCCGCCCGCGCCGTCGGCCAAGCGAACGGCGCCAATCCGATCCCGATCGTCATTCCCTGCCATCGCGTCATCGCCGCCGACGGCACTCTCGGCGGGTTCTCCAGCGGGCTCGGCATCAAACGCAAGTTGTTGGCGCTCGAGCAGATTTCGCTTGCCGCCTGAACGAGCTCATGCATTCTCTGCGCTGTTACCGTTGCGGTGCTTCTCTCGCAAAGTATTCGCTGCCTTTGAGCCGGCACGACCGTTGCCCGGAATGCGCGGCGGATCTGCGTGCCTGCCGCATGTGCGCGTCGTACGATCCACGGCTGCTGAAGGCGTGCGCCGAGGACGCGGCGGAGGAAGTGCACGACAAGGTCAAGGCCAATTTCTGTGAATACTTCATCGCGAGCGAAGCCGCGTTCGCGCCCGGCCGCATGAGCGCCCACCGGGAAGCCGAGGCTGCGCTCAAGTCGCTGTTCAAAGACAGCCGGAGCGGGGCGCCGGGATCGAGCGAGGACGAGGCCGCGCGCTCCGCCGACTGCGAGGCCTTGAGACGAGCCGAATCGTTGTTCAAGGACTAGATGCGCACCACTCTTCAAGCCACGTTGCTGTGCGTTTCGATTGCGGTCTCGGCCTGCGCCAGCCAGCCCAGCTCGACGGCGACGAGCCGGCCGCGAGCCTCGGAGCCCTATCAACAGGACAGCATATTGCGCGAAGCCGAGAGCTTCTTCGGCCGCGGAGCGCAAGGCGTCGCCGACATCGTCAACCGTGTTTTCACGGACAACGGCCCCCCCGACGCCTACATCAAGGGCGAGGAGGGCGGCGGGGCCGTAGGCCTGGGGCTGCGCTACGGCCACGGCACGCTCTACTTGCGGGACGGCACGACGTCGAAAGTCTATTGGCGCGGTCCTTCGGTTGGGCTGGACATCGGCGGCAGCGCGGCCAAGACATTCGTGCTGATCTACAACCTCGCGAGCGTGGAGGAGATTTTTCAGCGCTTCGGCGGTGTCGAGGGCAGCCTCTATTACATCGGCGGTGTCGGCGTCAACTACAACCGCCAGCAGGACTTGATTCTCGCGCCGGTGCGATTCGGCGTCGGCTGGCGGCAAGGCGTCAGCGTCGGTTATCTGCACATGTCGCCCGAGCGCTCATGGATTCCGTTCTAGGCCGACCTGTCCGCGCTCGCCTGCTGCCGCTCGTTGGGCTCGGCGCCCTCGTAGCGGCCGCCGGGCTCGCGGCCTGCGCGCCGGGTCCGCAGCTTCGGGCCCCGGCGGGCCCGGCGGAAGCGATCGCGCCGGCCGATTTCGGCGGCGAGCTCTATCTGATCGATCCGGAGGAAAGCGAAATCCACTTGCTGGTGTACCGCACCGGAGCGCTCGCGCGTCTGGGACACAATCATGTCATCGCGGCGCGCGGCTTCTCCGGCCACGTGGCCTTCTCAACCGAATCCGGGGATTCGGAAGTCACGCTCGAGCTGCCGGTGAGCGCGCTCGAGGTCGATCCGCAGCGCCTTCGCGCTCAATACGGCGAAGCGTTCTCGAGCGAGCCGACGGTGGCCGACGTCGACGGCACGCGAGCCAACATGCTGGGGCCGGCCTTGCTCGATGCCGAAGCGTATCCCTTCATTCGAATCACAGGCAGCCTGCGCGGCGGCGCCGATCGGCATTCGCTCGAGGTCTCGATTCTGGTCAAGGAAACTACGGCCCGGCGCGACATTGCGGTCGCACTCGCGCGGTCCGAGGAACGCATCGTTGCAGAGGGATCGGCCGAGCTCACGCACGGCGAGCTCGGCTTGACGCCGTTCAGCGTCATGCTCGGCGCGCTTCAAGTCGCGGATAGCTTCGAGGTGAGGTTGAGGATCGTCGCCAGACGCGCTGACGACAGCTAGTCGTATTCGAGCTCTAGCTTCCGGCGAGCTTTTCTTTCTTCGGCTTACCCGCTGCTTCGCGCGCCTCTCTGAGGGCATCGCGCATATTGATCGCGATCGTTCGATCGGGCTGCGCCCCCGCCTCTTCCACGATTTGACTAAAGTCGGTCTGGGTTCCCGTCTCTTCGGGCGCGAAGATCGGCGGCATGCTCGGCATGGTCCTGGCGAACGTCGGCTCGTCATCGGCGTCGGCCTTCAAGGCATGGAATTTCTCTGTCCAGCGGGTCACGCTCGTCTTGAGCTCGGCGATGGTCTGGGCCTGCTTGTCCACTGAGCTTTCGAGCTTGGCGATGATCGCACGCTTCTCATCGAGCCGTTCCTCCAACTGCTCGATGCGATCCGAGTCCGTTCGCAGGCTCTGGATCAATGTGTTCTTCGCGTCGAGCTCGGCCCTCACGGCCACGAGCTCCGTGGTGTCGTCGCTCTTGGTGGCGGCAGCGTCCTCGGCGTCTTTGACCTGCTTCTCCAATCCGGAGATGCATTCCTCGAGCTGTCGCTTGGTTCTCGCGAACGATGCAATCACTTTGTCTTTGTTCTTGAGCTCTTTGCCGAGGCTGTCGGCCTTCCCCGCGTCTTTTCTGAGGGCGGTGATCAACTCGCGCTTGCTCTCGAGATCCGCGCTCAACTTCTCGACCTCGACGTCCCGGTCGCGCAACGAGGTGCGCATCGACGCGGCTTCCTCGGCGTCGGCCTTGAGCGTGTCGATGAGCTTGTCCTGGCCTGCGAGCCGCTCGGTCAGCACGTGAAGCTCGTCCTCGCTGCCGCTGGACGTCTCCTCGAGGGACTTGAACTCGGCACGGGTGTCCTCGAGCTCCTTGAGAACCATGGACATTTCCGCGCCCCAGTCCGCCAAAAGCTGGGTCAAGCGCTCCCGCAGAGCTCCTATTGGGGTATCCATATTTCTGTATTTTCCAGTCACTTACGGACGCACGGTGCCCTAGCCACCCGACCATTACGTTGACTTAGTTCACAACTGCGGTGACCCGGGACCGGCTGGCGCTCCCGGTCGCTGGAACTGAGAATTTCGCCCGGTTTTCGGCGGTGGGCGCCGCGCCGGGGCGGCTTGGGCCCTAGCGGAAACGCTGCTGCAGCCTGCCCAGAGTCTCCGCCCCCGGACAGAGCCGGCGATAGTCGACCTGCGACAGCGGCGTAGCCGTGGTTCTGTTCAGGGTGTGCATCTCGGGCTCGCTCCCATCGATGTAGAGCAGGCCCGTGACGATCTCTCCCTTCCTGTGGTGGGCGCGAATGTAGTCGATCGCGGCACCGCGATTGTGGAGTTTGTAGTCGTCGCTGATCTTGCGCAGAAGGATCTTGCTGCCGTCGTGGAGCTCCACCGACATGACCTCGCCCTCGTCGTAAGCTGCCTTGATCTCCTCGGCAGGCGGGATGTAATCGAGATGCACGGCGCGATGAAAAAATTGCCGCGTGTAAGCGTAGCTCTTGGTCGAGTTCTCGTGGTCGTTGAAGGTCACGCAAGGCGAGAGCACGTCCACGAGCGCAAAGCCTTCATGCTTGATTGCGGCTTTGAGCAACGGGACCAGTTGCGCCTTGTCGCCCGAGAAGCTTCGCGCCACGAAGGTGCCGCCCAGCGCCATCGCCATCTGGACGGCGTCCATCGGCGGCTGCTGGTTCACTTCTCCTTTCTTTGCCTTGGAGCCGACGTCTGCAGACGCCGAGAACTGTCCTTTCGTGAGCCCATAGACGCCGTTGTTCTCGATGATGTAGCACATGTTGAGGTTACGGCGCACGGCATGAGCGAACTGCCCAAGACCGATCGACAGGGAGTCGCCGTCGCCAGAGACTCCCAACAGATAAAGCTCCCGATTGGCGGCCGCGGCGCCCGTGGCGACGGACGGCATTCGGCCGTGAACGGAGTTGAAGCCGTGCGAAGCGCTGAGGAAATACGCCGGTGTCTTGGAGGAGCAGCCGATGCCGCTCATCTTCGCCACGCGGTGCGGTGGAATATCGAGCTCGAAGAAAGCTTGCACGATGGCCGCGGTTACCGAGTCGTGACCGCAACCGGCGCACAAAGTCGACATGCCGCCCTCGTAGTCACGGATCGTCAGACCCAAAGCGTTGCGGTTGAGGCCGCCGTGAACGATTCTTGGCTTTGCGATAGAAGTCATGCCGCGACTCCTTTGGCAGCCGCTCGCTCCAACCACTCGATGATGCAACGACAGGTCATCGGCAGGCCGCTGTACTCGAGTATGGATTCCATTCTTGCCTTGGGGTAGTCGGTCTCCAAGACGAGCAGGCTTTTCAATTGCGCGTCGCGATTCTGCTCGACGACGAACACTTTGTCATGCTGTTCCAGAAACTCGGTGATCTCGTCGCCGAAGGGGAACGCCTTCACGCGCAGATAGTTCAGATAAATCCCCTTCGCCGCGAGCTTGTCGATCGCTTCCAGCACCGCGTTGTCGCAGCTGCCGACCGAGACGATGGCCATGTCCGTCGGCTTGCGGCTGCGTCGGATCTCCGGCTTGGGAACGAGCCGCGCGGCCGTTCGCCACTTCGTCATGAGACGGTCAACGACTTCCTTGTACTCCTCGGAATCCTCGGTATAGGCGCCGAACTTGTTGTGTCCCGAGCCCCTTACGAAGTAGGCGCCTTTCGGGTGCACCCCCGGGTAGGTTCGATAGGGAATTCCGTCGCCGTCCCGATCCAGATAGCGATGAAACTTCTGCGCCTGCTCGACCGCCTCGGCGTCGAGCACCTTGCCGCGATCTGGAACGTAGGCGTCGTCCCAGCGCAGCTCCTCACACATCCAATCGTTCATGCCGATGTCGAGATCCAGAAGCACGATCACGGGTGTCTGAAGGCGGTCGGCCAGATCGAACGCAGTTACCGCCAACTCGAAGCATTCCTTGGGGTCGGCCGGGAACAGCACCACGTGCCGCGTATCGCCATGCGACGCATAGGCGGCAGCCAAAATGTCGGCTTGTTGCGTTCGAGTCGGCATTCCGGTCGAGGGGCCCACTCTCTGCACGTCGAAAAGCACGGCCGGCAGCTCGGCGAAATAGGCGAAACCCAGAAACTCGTTCATGAGCGACAAGCCTGGACCGCTCGTCGGCGTGAACGCCCGCGCGCCATTCCAGGAAGCGCCGAGCACGATCCCGATCGCTGCGAGCTCATCCTCGGCCTGAATGATGCAATAGTTGCGCTCACCGTTTTCCTTGTTGACACGATAGCGCTCGGCGAACGCCTTGAAAGCATCCATCAATGATGTCGACGGAGTAATGGGATACCACGCTCCCACGGTTGCGCCGGCGTACACGCATCCAAGCGCCGCCGCTGTATTACCGTCGATCATGATATGTCCGGAGGTCTTGTTCAGCGTCTCGACTCGCGTCGGGAGCGGGCATTCGAAATGCTCTCGGACGTAAGCCGCGCCGAGCTCGATGGCATCCATGTTGGCTTGAATCAACGTCTCTTTCGAAGCGAAGGTCTCTTCGATGAGCGTCCTGATGATATCCATGTCCAAGTCCAGGAGCGCCGCGAGCGCGCCGACGTAGGTCATGTTCTTCATGAGAATGCGAGCCCGCGCGTTGCTGAAGTGCTCGTTGCACATCCGCGCCAGAGGAATTCCCAAGATCGTGACATCCGGCCGCGACAGGACGCGGTCCCTGGGCCAGGTCGAGTCGTAGATCAGCACGCCCCCGCTGGTGACGTCCTTGAGATCCTTCTGGTAGGTTTGGGCGTTCATCGCGACCATCACGTCGACGTTGCCCGATCGCGCGAGATAGGCATCCTTGGTGACCCTGATCTCATACCAGGTGGGAAGCCCTTGGATATTGCTGGGGAAAAAATTCTTGCCCATGACGGGAACACCCATCCTGAAGATGACCTTCATCAACAGGGTATTCGCGCTCGCGGATCCGGTGCCGTTGACGTTGGCCAGCCGGATTACGAAATCGTTTATCCGGCTTTTCGTTGCCGACATTTTGCTTGATCCTGCCTCATTTCATCGATGGCATAAGGGATATTGACCGTTGACTTCTGCATGTCCCAGGCGCTCGTCGGGCAACGCTCCGCGCACAAGCCGCAATGCACGCAGATGTTTTCATCTTTGACCATGACGCGGCCGGTCTGTTTCAACGGGGCTGAAACGTAGAACGGCTGCTCCGGATTCAAGATCGGCGCTTTCAGTGATTTCTTGAGATCTTCTTCTTCGGCGTTCGCCGTGATCGTGAGGCAGTCCACCGGGCAGATATCGATGCAAGCGTCGCACTCTATGCAGAGGTCCGGAAAAAACACGGTCTGCAGATCGCAATTCAGGCAACGCTCCACTTCCGACGCGGCCTGCTCCGCCGAGAACCCCAGCTCGACCTCGATGTCGAGCTTCTTGAACCGTTCCCTGAGGTCGACGTTGGGCACGAGCCGCCGCGCCAGGGGATCGAAATCGTTGCTGTAGCTCCATTCATGTATGCCCATCTTGGCGCTCTGCAGATTCACGCCTCTGGGCAAGCGCTCGGTCAACGGCGTGCCTTGACAGTACTTGTGGATGGAGATTGCCGCTTGGTGGCCGTGCTCGACGGCCCAGATGATGTTCCTCGGGCCGAAAGCAGCGTCGCCGCCGAAGAACACGCCCGGACGCGTCGACTCGAAGGTGGCGGTATCGACGACCGGCACCTCCCACTTGTCGAACTCTATCCCCAAGTTTCTTTCGATCCAGGGGAAGGCGTTGTCCTGGCCGATCGCCAGAACGACGTCGTCGCAGGGGATCGTCACCTCGCCGACAGTGCGCGTGGCGGTGATCCTGCCACTCGCATCGATGTCGTACTCCATCCTGTCGAACGTCATTCCGACGAGCTTGTCTTCCTCGATCACGAACGTCTTGGGAGAATGATTGACGATGATCTCGACCGCCTCCTCTTCGGCGTCCTCGAGCTCCCAGTCCGATGCCTTGAAGAACTCACGCGGCTTTCTGGCCATGACTTTGACGCTCTTGGCGCCAAGCCGCAGCGACGTCCGGCAACAGTCCATCGCCGTGTTGCCTACGCCTATGATCAATACGCTCTCGCCTATCTTGTCGACGTGCCCGAAAGCCACCGACTCCAGCCACTGGATACCGATATGAATGTTGTCGTCGTGGTCTCGCCCCGGAATGTTGAGGTCCTTTCCCTTCGGCGCTCCGCTGCCGATGAACACGGCATCGTATCCTTCCTCCAGCAGGCGGCTCATGCTTTGCACCGGCGTGCGCAGGCGAAGATCCACGCCCATGTCGAGGATGTAGTCCATCTCTTCGTCCAGAACGGACGCGGGCAGACGAAACGCAGGAATGTTGCTCCGCATCAAGCCGCCGGGCTTGTCCAAGGCTTCATAGACGACGCACTCGTAACCCAACGGCATGAGATCGTTTGCCACCGTCAGGGAAGCGCATCCGGCGCCGACCAGCGCGACGCGCTTGCCGTTCTTCTGCTGCGCAGCTTTCGGCAGGCGATCTTTGACCTCGCCGCGATTGTCCGCGGCGACGCGTTTCAGCCGGCAAATCGCGACCGGCTTCTCCTCGACGCGGCCGCGCCGGCAGGCAGGCTCGCATGGACGGTCGCAAACCCTGCCTAAGATTCCAGGAAAAACATTGGAGCTGCGATTGAGCAAATAGGCCTCGGTGAACTGGCCCTGCGCGATCAAGCGAATGTACTGGGGGACGTCGGTGTGCGCCGGACAGGCCCACTGGCAATCCACGACTTGATGAAAATACTCGGTTCCGGTAGTTGGCGTGGGTTTCATGCGAACGGTGCTCGAACGGGCGTCAACTGGTTCGGATGGCGGTGGAGCTGGGACGAAGCCATTCAAGCGGCGAACGGGGCCAGTAAGAATACTCCTCCGATGAGCCCTTTAGAATATCAGCGCAGCGCTGCGCCCGGCTCGACACTCTAGCCATCCCTGTCGTGCTTATATCAGGAACCGACTCGGCGGGAAAAGGCGAAGTATTCGGCCCCGTCCAGCAGTTTCTCGAAGCTTTGCTCCGTCACTTGGACCAGCGAGCAGGGCTCCCCGGCTTCGAAGTAGATCTTCGCTTGTTTCCTGAGACTGGAGTCGACCACTGTCGGAATGCGATACCACGGGCCGAGCGGCGGCACGCAGCCGACCGTGCAATCGCAGAACAGGTCGTCGAGGTCGACATCCTCGGCGCGAACCAGGCTCCGGTGCAGCTCTTGCCGCAGTATGTCGATGTCCGGCACGCGGTTTGCGGCCGTCACCGTCAAGACATAGCCATGCGCATCCTTGAGCAACACGGCCTTGGCGCAGCCATCCGGCTCCACGCCGAGCCGGCGTAGCTCTTCCGCCGTGGAATCCGTGGGCAGCGGGCGCAGGACTCGAAACTCGATGCCCTCGAATTCGAGCGCATCTCCTACCGTCGTTGCGATGCTCATCTCTGGTGAAAATCCCTTTATCCGCGCGCCATTATAGACATGCTCGTACGCTCCACAAGATTTTTTGCGGGCCCGCGACCAGGAACCCGGGCGCCCGAAACTGAGTCTATAAACGTCTCGAGTCGGCGAGCTGGCGCGGAGTTCCGTTAATTTCGATAGAATGCATCGAGATGGCTAAAAATCAGCCAAGCCGACTACCGGCGGGGCGGCTCCGGTGTGGCCGTGCCGGCTGGCTGCTCGCCTTGATCGCAGTCGGCGTTGCTGCGTATGGCCAAGAGGCCGACGAGGCGCCGGAAACGGAGCCTGCGGCGGCGGAGCCAGTGACGACAGAGGATGCGGCGGCCCTCGGCGAAGGCATCGAGGTGCCGCGTGAAGAATATCTCAGCCGCCTCGAAGCGCAGATCGTGCTCGTCGATCTCGTCAGGGAGGGCCGATTCGAGGAAGCTCTACCGGTCGCACAGAACATGGTCGACCTGACCGCAGCAGAGTTCGGCAGGCCCAGCGTCGAGGTAGCCACGGCACTGAGCAACCTCGCCGTCATCCAGCGCAATCTCGAGCACTACGAGGACTCCAACGTGAGCTTTCAGGATGCCATCGAGATGTTCCGAGAGGTTGAAGGGCCGTTCACGGAGTCGATCATCAGTCCCCTGATCTCATTGGGCGCCAACTACCACGCGACGGGCGACTACCCTCAGGCGCTCGGTATCTTTCAGGAAGCCCGAACGGTCAATCGGCGTGCTTACGGCCTGCTCAACGAGGACCAGATCGATATCGTCTACCACGTCGCGGCCACGCTCACGAGCATGCGGCGCTATGAGGAAGCACACGAGCAGCAGCAGGATGCGCTGAATATCATGGAGCGCGTGCACGCCACCGACACGCTGGAGATCGTGCCGTATATCTACGGTTACGCCGAGTGGCTCATCAGCGCCTTTCAGTTCGAGGCCGGCCGAGTCCAATACGTCAGAGCCATGGATATCGTCCGCGCCCGGGAGGGCGTCGACAGCCCCTCGTTGATCGTCCCGCTGAGCGAGATCGGCAACAGCTACCGAGCGCAGAAGCTTGCCGAGGGGCGGGGCATCAGCTCTTTGAAGCGGGCGCTGGAGATCGCCGAGATGGGCACGGATAAGCTGGTGCTGGCGAGAGTTTTGCGCGACATCGGAGACTGGTACACCGCTTTCAGCCGCGTCGGCGCAACCGGACAGGAATACGTACGCGCCTGGCAGCTCCTCGGGGACGTCGAGGACGGCGAGACGATTAGGCAGGAGTGGTTTGCCGAACCGGGTTACGTGTTGCGTGAGTATCCGAGCAGCCGCGGCTTGGCCGATCCCGGTGATCCCGGCGTCGTTCCGGGTCACGTGCTGGTGGCCTTCGACGTCGACGAAGAAGGCGATCCTCTCAATGCCGTCGTGATCGAAGCCGAGCCGGCGGGCTTCAAGGATGACACGATGCTTCGCGCCATCAGAAGATCGAGGTTCAGGCCCCGGGTCGTTGATGGGGAACTGGTGTATGCGACCGGGATCGTGCGGAATTTCTCGTTCCACTACGATCCCGATCAATGAGCCCGGCGCGCTGTCTCAGGCAGGCGTGCAGCGCCGCGGCGGTGAGCCTGCTGCTGCTCGCCGGGGCGGCGGCGCAAGGCGCCGGCGTGGACTCCGTGGCGCAGCGCACGGACCCCGCCGAGCAACGCCAAGCCGCACAGGCGCTCTCGGCGCAGGCGGCGACCCAGGCGGCACTGGACGATCTCGACGCCGCCGAGGACTCGTATCTCGAGGCCATCGAGCTCGTGAGCGGTGCCGAAGGTGAGTTCTCGCCGTTGCTGATCGATGTCTACCGGGGCCTCGCGGATGTGTTCTCGCGGCGTGGTGAATACGCGGAGGCGCTTACGCTGCTCGAGCAAGCCCGGCACATCAGTCATCGCAACTTCGGCCTGTTCAATCTCGACCAGGCCGAGCTTCTCGACGAGATATCCGGTGTTTATGAGGCTGCCGGCGACACGCGCGAGGCTCAGGAAACACAACGTGAGCTGCTCAAGGTCGCCGTCAGGCACTTCGGCGCCGAGACCGCGGGCGTCATCCCGTTTCACGTCCGCCTCGCCGAATATTACGAGCTTGCGCGGATGCGGGCGCTGGCGCGGGAGCAATACGAAGCCGTTCTCGCAATTCTCGCCGAGGATCCTGCAACGCCGCCATCCGCGTGGCTCGAGCCTCTCGGCGAGCTCGTCAGGATCGACATCGCCAGCGGTGCGACGAGCCCGGCGCGGCAGCGCCTGCTCGAAGCGCTGGACGCAAGCGGTGATTCCGACCCGGCGGCGCGCGGCCGGGCGCTGGCGATCCTCGGCGACTGGGAGCTCACCGCGGGGAATACCGAGGCTGCCTTCGGCTACTATCGCGACGCGTACGCGAGCTTGGCCTCCGAATCGCCGGATACGGCCGAGGACTTCTTCGATAGTCCGCGTATGCTCAATTTCGTCCCCCCGGCAAGCCCGGTCGATCTGAGCCGCGTCGAACGCCGTCCTTATGCCTGGGGCTTCGTCACCGCGCGCTTCGGGCTGTCCGCCAGCGGCCGCGCCGCGCGCATCGAGATCACCGCGAGCCAGCCGCCGGGACTGCTTGACCAAAGCTATATTCAGCGCCTCAACGAAGCCGTGTTCCGGCCGCGCATGGCGGCCGGGGAGCCGGCGCCGACAGAGGCCCTGCGCTATAGCCACGAGTTCCGATACTTCGTCGAGGTCGAGCAGGAGCCTCGCTGAGCCGGGCGCAGGCGGGCACAGGCATTCCATGCAGGCCATGTTGCTGAAGGCGCCCGGCCGGCGCCTCGAGCTCACCCAGCTTGCGACACCGGTCCCCGGCCCGGGGCAGGTCTTGTTGCGCGTGGAGGCCTGTGCGGTCTGCCGGACCGACCTGCACCTGCTCGACGGCGAGTTGCCGAACATCGGCTACCCCCTGGTTCCGGGCCACCAGGTCGTGGCCACGGTCGTCGCACCGGGCTCGGCGGAGCTTACCGCAGGCAGCCGGGTCGGGGTCGCGTGGCTCGGGCGGACCTGCGGCGTTTGCGCCCATTGCGTCGGCGGCCGCGAGAACCTCTGCGATTCGGCCGAATTCACGGGCTACACGCTGCCCGGCGGCTATGCGGAGTATTTGTGCGCCGACGCGCGCTTCTGCTTCCCCTTGGACTCTAAGCCGCCGGCGGCGGCGCTGGCACCGCTGCTTTGCGCCGGGCTCATCGGCTATCGGGCGCTGTCGATGTGCGGCGACGCGCAACACGTGGGTATTTACGGCTTCGGGGCGGCGGCACGCGTGCTCGCTCAGGTCCTGCGATACCAGGGGCGGGCCTTCTATGCGTTCTCGCGTCCCGGAGACACGCGCGCGCAAGCCGCCGCGCTGGAGCTAGGCGCAAGCTGGGCGGGCGCTTCCGACGCCAAGCCGCCGCGACCGCTCGACGCGGCGCTGATCTTCGCGCCGGTGGGTGAGCTCGTTCCGACTGCCCTGGCCGCCGTGCGCAAGGGCGGCACCGTCGTCTGCGGCGGCATACACATGTCGCCGATCCCTAAGTTCCCCTATGCGCTGCTCTGGGGAGAGCGCCGACTGCTGTCGGTCGCCAACCTCACGCGCCAGGACGGCCTCGAGTTCTTGAAGCTTACCGCGAAAATCCCGGTGCGAACGCAGACCGAAATCCACCCGCTGGCGGACGCCAACCTAGCCCTCGAGCGCCTACGCGGAGGCGAAATCTCCGGCAGCGCCGTGTTGCAGGTCGCCATCAACGGAGCTCAGCAGGCACGAGCATGACGCACCGGGCCCGGCAACGACACCGGGCCCGGCGTATCGCGCCTCGCACCCGCGACTAGGGCTGCAGGTTGTAGCCGCGCTCCTCGTGAAGCACCAGATCGAGACCCTCGTTCTCCTCCTCCGGCGAGACGCGCAGCGGCGTGAACGAGCCGATCAGCTTGAGCAGCACCACGCTCGCCACCGCGCACCAGGCAAGCGTGGCGAGGATGCCGACCACCTGGGTGCCGAGCTGACCGGCGATCGTCACACCGTCGGCCAAGCCCAGACCCCCGAGGCTCGCGGCCGAGAACGGTGCCGTCAGCAACAGCCCGATCATGCCGCCGACCCCGTGGACGGGGAACACGTCGAGGGAGTCGTCAACGTTCAAAGTCCTCTTCATGAACTGGGTTGCGAGAAAACAGCCCAGGCCCCCGGCGAAGCCGATCACGAGCGCACCCAGCGGACCCACGAAGCCGGAAGCCGGCGTGATGGTCGCCAGCCCCGCGACCATGCCGGTAACGATGCCCAAGACGCTGGGCTTGCGGAACTTGATCCATTCCGCCGCCATCCAGGTTAGCGAGCCGACCGCGGCGCTGATATGCGTGACCAACATCGCCATTCCGGCGGCACCGTCCGCCGCGAGCGCGCTGCCTGCGTTGAATCCGAACCACCCGACCCAGAGCATGCAGGCACCGGTGACCGTCATCGGAAGGTTGTGCGGCGGCATCGGCGTGGACGGAAAGCCTTGGCGTTTGCCCATGACCAGCGCGGCGACAAGGGCGGCCGTGCCCGCCGTCAGGTGAACCACGGCGCCCCCGGCGAAATCGCGAAATCCAAGCGCCCCGAGCCAACCGCCGCCCCAGACCCAGTGGGCTACGGGAAAGTACACCACCAGCACCCACAGGCCCGTAAACAGCAACATCGCGGTAAAGCGCATGCGCTCGGCGAACGCGCCGACGATCAGCGCCGGGGTGATGATCGCGAACGTCAGCTGGAACATCACGAACACGGTCTCGGGGTAGCTGCCCGCCATCGCGTCGATGCCGACACCATTCAACCAGACCTTGGATAGATCGCCGACCAGTCCACTCAGCGCGCTGCTTCCGAAGGTCAGGCTGTAGCCGCAGATCACCCAGATGACCGTCACCATGCATGCAATTGCGAAACACTGCATCACCACCGACAAGACGTTTCTGTGCCTGACGAGCCCCGCATAGAACAACGCCAGGCCGGGGAGCGTCATGAACAACACCAGCGCCGTCGACGTCAGCATCCAAGCGGTGTCCCCGCTGTCGATCGCTTGCGCCCCGGCAACCGCCGGCATCGCGCAGCCGGCGATCGAGACCATCGAGTACTTTGTTCTTATTGTCATTGCAGTCCCCTCTCAAATGGCTTGGTCACCGGTTTCGCCGGTACGGATGCGAAACACCTGGGTCAGATCGGTTACGAAAATCTTGCCGTCGCCGACTTTTCCGGTCTTGGCGGACTCGATGATAGCGTCGATTGCACGATCGACGAGATCATCGGTCAGCGCCAGTTCCAGCTTCACCTTCGGAAGAAAATCGACGACGTACTCGGCGCCCCGATAGAGCTCCGTATGGCCTCGTTGGCGGCCAAAGCCTTTGACCTCGGTGACGGTCATCCCCTGGACACCGACCTCCGCCAAGGCATTGCGGACGTCGTCCAGGCGGAAGGGCTTGATCACTGCTGTTATGAGCTTCATGGAAATTCCCCACGGACTGGTTGATGACGAGTTGCCCCGCTTGGGGCGATTCTTCTTGATTTACTCCCAAATTGTATCCAACTGCGGGCGCTGAGCGAGCCCTGATGGTGCAAACGACTGTTTTTGGGTCGCCCAAGCCCCATGATAGTGCATGCGCCGCTACAGACCGCTGGCCATTTGCTTACCGCGGTTGCAATAATTAAGGTGGTGAAGCGGTCTCTATCCGTTACATACGACTAGCGAGCATAGCCATGCTGATCAAACGCCCCGCCCCCGTCAGATCGTCCGAGATCACTCCGGAGAGCCTCTTTCGCCAGCGTCGAGAGCTCATCAAGGCAGGGCTGGCGCTGGGCCTGCTGCCAGGCAGCATGCTTCCGCCGCAGGCGCTTGCGGCCGCGCTTCCCGACGATGGACGCTTCGGCGTGCTCGGGCAGTGGCCGAACAGCGTTACCACGGAACCGACGGCTTATGAGCATGTGACCAGCTACAACAACTACTACGAATTCGGCACCGACAAGTCGGACCCGTCGCGCTATGCCGATATGCTCGTCACCGAGCCCTGGAGCGTCGCCGTGGACGGCGAGGCCGAGAACACCGGCAGCTTCACGCTCGAGGACATCTTGCGCCCACACCCCCTGGAGGAGCGTATTTACCGCTTCCGTTGCGTCGAGGCCTGGTCGATGGTCGTGCCCTGGGTAGGTTTCCCTCTCGGGGATCTGCTCGAGCGCTTTGCGCCGACGTCCCGCGCCAAGTACGTGCAGTTCTTTACCTTGAACGACAGAGACATGATGCCGGGTGTGCGCTATCCGGTTCTCGACTGGCCTTATCGCGAAGGCCTCACCATCGCCGAAGCGATGCATCCGTTGGCGCTGTTGACCGTGGGCCTATACGGCCGCGTGTTGCCGAATCAGAACGGCGCCCCGCTGAGGCTGGTGGTGCCGTGGAAATACGGCTTCAAAAGCATCAAGTCGATCGTACGCATTCGGTTTACGGAGACGCTGCCACAGACCAGCTGGAACATGGCGAATGCGCGTGAATACGGCTTCTACTCGAACGTCAACCCGGACGTGCCACATCCGCGCTGGAGCCAGGCTAGTGAGCGGCCTATCGGCGGTGGCTTCTTCACCGCCCGGGTTCCGACTCAGTTGTTCAACGGCTATGCCGAAGACGTCGCACCCCTCTACACCGGCTTGGACCTCGTCAAGAACTACTGAGCCACCGGCGCCGACCAAGCGGAGATTCACCGTGTTCGCGATGACCCGCCGCTCGCTGGCGTGGTTCAAGGCCGGCACCGTGATTTGTTGCCTGCTGCCGCTCTCGATCCTGCTGCTGCGAGGCGCGGGCTTCGGCAACCTGGGCGCGAATCCCGTTCAAGAGGTATTGCACGCGCTCGGGACAACGACCCTGAACCTGTTGCTCATCACGCTCGCGGTCACGCCCGCGCGCAAGCTCACGGGCTTGAATTGGCTCCTGCGCGTGCGGCGCACGCTGGGCCTGTTCGCCTTCGCCTACGCGACGCTTCACGCGCTGACCTACGTCGCCGTCGACCAGCGCCTGGACTGGGGCGGCCTGATCGTCGACGTGACCGAGAGGCCGTATGTCACCGCGGGCTTTCTGGCGCTGGTCTTGATGGTGCCGCTCGCGATCACGTCGACGAACGCGATGCAGCGGCGATTGGGCAGGCGCTGGGTGGGCCTGCATCGCAGCGTCTATTTGGTCGCCGCATTGGGCGTGCTGCATTACTTCTGGCAGGTGAAGCTCGACACTTCCGGACCATCGGTGTATGCGCTGATCCTCGCAGTGCTGCTGGGCTACCGGCTGGTCGCTTGGGCCGGCCGCCGGCGGCGTCGCGCCGTGCTCAATAGACCCTGAAGCCGCCGTGGCGGCGCCTGCTCGCGTAGTCGATCCACGCGAGGCCCGCGACGAAACCGCCGATCAGCGCCACCACGATCGCACCGAGCACCCAGACGATCGGCACGCTGCCGCGATACAGGTCGAGCCGCCCCTCGTACGATTCGTTTTCCTCTTTGAGACGCGTCAGCGTGGATTCGATCGCGTCGGAGGAGGCTGCGGTCGCGTCGACCTGCTGTGACAGCTGCGCGAGCTCGCGCTCGGCGGCTTGGCGAGCGGCGTTGCTGCGATCGACCTGAGCCTGAAGGGCCGCTAGTGCTGCCTCGGTCTCCGCGACGCGGGCCTGCGCCGGCTTGTCCAGCACGAGATAGGCGGACTTGACCCAGCCGATCTCGCCGTCGACGGTTCGGACCCGCGCAAAATTCGGCGTGCGCTCCAGGATCTCGAGCTCGGTGCCGCTGACCAGATTCCTGAAGGGCTGATCGTTCGTGTCCTCGGCCCGATGCAGGCCGAGACGCAAGATATCGGTGACATAGGCCGTTTCGGCACCCGACAACACAGGCCAGGCCAATAGGACGCCAACCAGGGCTAGTTTGGGGCAGCTCACGATAGCCTCCGGGACACTGATGAAGTAGTCAGCGCGTATTATAGGAACAATCGCCGCGCTGAAATGCGAACTGGTCGCAACCTGGAGCCTCAGGGCCGCGCGTGCACCCAGTGCAGCAGAGCTTCCTGCAGCTCCTCGCCGGGACCGCGATGCGCGTCCTTGGTGTTCAATATGACCACCGTGACATAGTCGAGACCGTCTCGAGCATGCACGTAACCGGCGACCGCGGCGACGTCGTCCAACCGCCCGGTCTTCAGATGCATCCGTCCGGCCTCCGGATGCCCCCTGAAGCGTCCGCGCGTCGTGCCGTCGAGCCCGCCCAACGAAAGCGAGGACAGAAACTCCGGCGCCAGAGGGCTCGCGGCCGCGATGAGCAGCACGCGCCCGACAAGCTCGGCCGAGATTCGCGTCGCCCTCGAGAGGCCGGCACCGTTGTCGATCTCGAGGCCTTCCGTTCGAAGCCCGCGGGTTTCGAGATAGTCGACGATTGCGGCATTGCCTGATTCTTGCGTCCCCGGCGTGCCGCCGAACTCGGCGCCCAAGGTGTAGAGCAACTGCCGGGTCATGACGTTGTTGCTGTATTTGTTCAGGCTCCTGATGACTTCGCTCAGCGGTCGCGAGCTCCAGGTCAGCGCGGGCTCGGCGTCGGCGGGGATTGCGCCGCGCCGCACACCGCCGCGGTGGCGACCGCCGAGCTCGGCCCAGAGCGTCCGGTACACGCCGTAGGCGAAACTGTCGTGCTCGAGCACCGTGCGGCTCAACGAGTACGGCGAGCAGGCGGCCGGGAAGCGGCCGTCGAGGACGACCTCGCGCCCCATGGGATAGTCGTCGACACCGAAGCTGATACCGGCCTGATAGATCGAGCAGGCGCCCGGGGAGAGCTCGAGACGATTGCGAATCTCCAGATTGCTGAGCTCGGGGTCCGTGTCTATACGGACCTCGCCGCGCGCGCTGTCTGCAAGAAACTGGAACCGCACCGTCTTGAAGTTGACGAGAAATGCGTTGGGCGTCACGTTGTAGGTTCGCAGCGGCTGACCGTCGAACGCACCCGGATCCTCGGTGACCGGAGCGAAAAAGGTATCGTCTATGACGAGATCGCCATCGACTGCCTCGAGACCGGTCCGACGCAAGGCGCGCAACAGCTTCCAGAATTCCTCGGTGACGAGAAACGGGTCGCCGTAGCCCTTGAAACCTAGGTCCCCTTGCAGCGCGGTGCCGTCCCAGTCGCCGAGAAAATAGACCTCCGTCGGCCAGCTGTAGGTCGGCCCCAGCGTATCCAGCGCGACCCAGGTCGTCAGCAGCTTGATCGTCGACGCGGGATTTCGCGGCGTTTGCGCGAAATGGCTCAACAGCGGCTCGCTAGCACCCACCTGCTGGACGAAGATGCTCAGGCCCTCGGGCGGCAGCGCATGGCCGTCGAGGATCCGCTGGATCGGCGCTGGGAGCTCGGTCGCGGCGGCGAGGCCGGCGACACAGATCGAGTAAAGGGCGATTGCGTTTCGCATGCGGCGTATTCTGCCGAAGCGCGCGCGTCGTGGATAGAACCTATCCCGGCATCCGGCACGCCGCTAAGCAGCGGCGCCGGAAAAAGTCACGAAGCGGAGAGGCGTAGTTGCCGCACCACCGCAGTAGCTTCGTCGGCCAGCACCGGCAACGCCTGGGGCCGCGACAAATAGAAGCCCTGGCCGTACCGGATCCCGAGCATTGCAAGCTTGGAGGCGATCGCTTCGGTCTCGACGTGCTCCGCTATGACGTCGATCTCCAGCGATCGCGCCGCCTGAGCAATGGCAAGCACCATCGACTCGGCCACCCGGTCGGTCGCGACCCGGCGCACGAGATCGCCGTCGATCTTGATGTATTGCACAGGAAGCGTTCGCAGATAGGCCAGCGAGCTCAAGCCCCGGCCGAAGTCGTCGAGGGCGATCTTGACTCCGAGCTTGTGCAGGCTGCGGATGAACGTCTCGGCCTCTTGCATGTGATGCGCCGCCGAGGATTCCCTGAGCTCCACGCAGAACGACTGCGGCGGCAATCCCGAGCCCTGGAGCTGCTCCAGCAGGAACTCCCTGAAGCTGTCACTCTGAAACGATTGCGCCGATACGTTGATACTGATCCATCCGACGTCGATGAGCGTACTCACGTTGGCCTTGAAGGTTCGCAACATCGCGCCGAGCACCCATCGATCGAGTGCCGGCAGCAGATGATACCGCTGCGCCGCCGCGAGGAACTTGTCGGGTCCGACGTACTCGTTGCCGTCCTTCATGCGCATCAGTATTTCGTGGCCCAGGATCGCGGAGTGGTTGTCGAGGCGGTGGATGGGTTGGGCCTCGAGACCGAATCGATTTGCTTTCAGCGCGCTCTGAAGATTCGCGAACGCGATCGCGTCGCTGCGGTGCGCCACCGCGAAAGGGTTGTCGGCGTGGGATACTTCGACTCGATTGCGACCGAGCTGCTTGGCACGCTTGCAGGCGAACTCCGCCGCGGCGATCGCGTGAGAGATCGTCTGCCCGGAGCCGGCGATTCTACCGACTCCGATGCTCACGGAAACGGGCGTCGCCCTGTTGCCGTGCATGTACGTCAATTGACTCATTGCCGCTCGAAGCCGCTCGGCCAACGCCTCCGGGTCGATGGATGCGGACGGTGGAAGCATCACGACGAATCGATCTGCGCCCAAGCGGCCGGCGATGCCTTCGGCGGCCACGTGCTCGCGGATCACGACGGCGAGTCGCTGGATGACCTCGTCGCCGGCATGGAATCCGAAAGCGCTGTTGATCACGTGCAGGCCGTCGATGTCCAGATACAGCAACGCCGACTCGGAATCCTCCTCGGACGAGTCGAGCACGGCCTGAGCACCCCGCTCGAAAGCGTAACGGTTCAACAGACCCGTCAAGTCGTCGTAGCGGTTCGTCAGCAGATTCATGGCCTTGCGGCTCATGAACTCGACGATGCTTACGTCCCGTTCCTCGAAATCCTCGGCGTCGACCGCGCGGAACAACCCCAACAGGCCGATGACCCGGTTGTTGGCGTCGTGCACGGGACAAGACAATATCTTGTATGACGGCACATGCTTCGCGCTCGCGTCGGCGGAGACGCGATTGACGACCATGGCTCGATTGTGAAGCTGCAGCCACGCAAGCAGATGCTTATGTGTCTTGGTCAGAAGCGTCTGACCTTGGGCGTCTTGATCGCCGTCCGTCGCACAGCAGATGGTGAGATTCCGGTCCGGGATGATCAGTGCTCCGACGACCGCCTGGAGGTGCATCGCGCACTGCCGCACGAGGTATTCCAAGCCGTCCGATTCTGCTCGGTCGCCCTCGCCGACTTCGAGCAGAAACCTGATATCGGCGGGTTGTGCTGCCGGCGCGGGCATTCGCAGTGCCGGCATCGCCGCCTTCGTCGATTCGACGTCGACACGATTCTCGAGGCAATCCAAGACCGGCCGCAGCAGACTCGCGACCATCGAGCTATTGGTATGGCGCCGCTGGCTGTCGGCGAGCTCGACGACGAGCGTACCCAGCGCATCGCCCGCCTCGTTGCGAAGCACGTAGACGAACGCGCTATCGCTGCCGCTGACGGCGCGAATCGAGCCTCCGCGAGAGATCCGCTCGGCCTCGGTATCGTCGAGCAGCGACCTCAGATCGGGGCGCTCGCAACCGTCAGAGCACCACAGCAACTCGCGGTCCGCTCCGTAGACGGCGATGCCGCCGCAACGCGGCAACAGCATTTTGATCAACTGTCCGTAGGGAGCGTAAACGCCCGCCGCGCTCGCGGCGCCCGGCTCTGCGCCCACCACGGTCTCGAAGGGCTCCGTCATGGGTTTCGCTTGCATTTTTCGAAGGAGCTCGACTATGCCCCAAGACTGGACATAAATCCTTGACGGAGGTCGCAAAGACCCCAAGGAAGTGGCCCCCAGGGCCAAGAAGGGGTCCGCCGGCTAGCTGCGCTCTGCCAGGAATTTGGGGGGGTTCGGGGATCGCGCCGGCACCACCCGCAGCGGCTCGGCACGCTGCCCGGATTGGACGAGCTCCGCGTACAGCGACAGGATGGTGCTGGCGTGTGCTCGTGCCTGGGCCGAGGACAGCTTGCGAATCGTCGCGCGGACGCAGGGCTCTCGGCCGATCGGCCGCTCCGCATGCAACGCCGCCTGCAACTCGGCGAACGCGCCTCTCAGGCCGGCCGGGAACTCGGTGCTTTCCAGATCATCCAGGTTCTCGGCATAAGCGGCCGTGAGCCGCTCTTTGATCGAACCGTCACCCACGAGCATTGAAACAGCAGCTTGAAATCTCTGCGCAAGATAGGACATGAGTAGTCTAAGCCTTTGTTGTTGTTGGTTTTATGGCAATCCAGATTCCGCTCGACGAACTTCCCGCCGTGTCGCCGCCACGGTGCCTAACATATACCAAATTATTGGAAGGCTCCGCAAGTCCTTAGTTTCGAGAAAGTTTATCGAAGGCCCTCGGAGCGCTTGCGACTGTCATCACGCGTCGCGTGCGCGGCGACCGCGCACGCGGAACTTTTTCATGCGATCGGCAAAAGTCGACGGCTTGAGCCCGACCAGCTTCGCGGCGCCGTTCGGGCCGGAGACTCGCCAGTCGGCGAACCGCAGCGCGGCGAGCATATTGTCCTTCTGTAACGCCAAGAGCTCCCGCTCGGTCATGACGATAGGCCTTTCCGCGGCCGGCTGAGAAGCGCCCGAATCCCCCCCCGCCGCGAGAATATCGACCATCGCAAGATCCAGGCGCAGCACCTTGCCGCTGGAAAGAATCACCGCGCGCTCGATTACGTTCTTGAGCTCGCGAACGTTGCCGGGCCAAGCGTATTTCTTGAGCAGCTCAGCTTGCTGCTTCGACAAGCTCAAGGGATGACGCCCGAAATCCATGCAAACCCTCTCGAGAAAGTGTGTCGCGAGCTGCACCACGTCGTCGCCGCGCTCGCGCAACGGCGGCACGTCGATCGGAAAAACACTGACTCGATAGTAAAGATCCTCCCGGAATCCGCCATCCCTCACGAGTGCCTCGAGATCCCGGTTGGTTGCGGCGATCACGCGCACATCCACCGTATGCGTGCGATCGTCGCCGACACGCTCGTACTCACTTTCTTGCAGTACGCGCAGCAGCTTGCCTTGAAGCTCCAGCGGAATCTCACCGATCTCGTCGAGGAACAAGGTGCCACCGTCGGCCAACTCGAAGCGGCCGATCCGATCGCGATGTGCCCCGGTGAACGCCCCCTTCACGTGGCCGAAAAACTCGCTCTCGAAAAGCTCCCGCGGGATCGACGCGCAGTTGACCTTCACCAGCGGTCCGTTCGCCCGCTGGCTGCGACCGTGAATCGCGTGCGCGACTAGCTCCTTGCCGACGCCCGACTCGCCCTGGATCAGAACGTTCGCCGACGTTTGCGCCACGGCGTCGAGCCGCGCCAGCATTTTCTTCAGCGGCGGGCTCTCGCCGATGATGCGGCCGAAGTTCATCGATACCTGGACTTCCTCTCGCAGATAGTCGCGTTCCCGCTCGAGCTCCTCTCTTAGACGCGCGTTCTCCTCGAAGGCCGCGCGCAGCTGCCTTTCGGCCCGATTTCGCTCGGTCACGTCCTTGATCGCCACGTACATCAGCGTCACCTCGCCGGCGGTGTCGCGATCGACGCGGCTCGAGACCAGCGCCTCGAGTGTCTCCCCGTCCTTGGTGACGTAGCTTCGAGGCGCGTTGTCGAGCTCGCCATGGGCGATGATGTCGACGATCTCGGCTTGATCGGGCGTATGCCCGCCGGCCGTCATGAACGCCGCGATCGGCCGCCCGACAACCTCTTCGCGCCGATAACCCATCTTGCGGAGCCAATGCTCGTTGACGTGGACGACTCGTCCCTCGCGATCCACGGTGTGGAGCATCGCCGGGGTGCCCCGGTAGAGGCCGCTGAAGTGCTGTTCGGCGCGAAGCGACGCGCCCACTTCCGCATAGATCACGACGGTCCGCAGATAATCACCGCTGTCGTCGCGCTCGACGACGACGTTGGCGAGACAGTCGATGATCTCCCCGGACTTCGCACGCAAATCCACCGGCACGTCTTGCAGATGGCCGGCTCGACGCAACAGAGGCAAGTAGTCCTCGGAGATTCTCTGCGCGGACTCCTCGCTGGCGAGATCCTGCGGACGCAGCTTTCGAATCTCGTCGCGATCGTAGCCAAAGCGATCGAGCCAGGCGTCGCTCGCGTCGACGAAATAGCCATCCTTGTCGAGCGCCGCCAGCAGCGCCGGACAACGTCTGAACAGCCACTGGTAGCGGTCTTCACGAGCCATGCGCACATTCTACGGAAAGCCGTTTCTCCATTCAACGGATGTCCGTGATTTCATCGGAAACCCGTGAGGCATGTAATATATAACTCATTGAATTTTATGATTTCACAAGTTGGCACGGGAGATGCAATAGAGAGGCCAAGAGAACTACTCCGCGGCCTCGGACAGGATCCCGGAGTTTCGTAAGATTGAGGAATTTGACCAATGCCTAAAGTTTTGACAGTACACCGTTCCAGGGCTGCTTCGGCCGTCGCTGCGCTAGCGCTGATATGGGCCGCGAGCAGCATGCCGGCGGCGGCGATGGAAGAGGTCGTGGTTCATGCGTCCGGTGACATGGGCCCGAGCGCTCATCAGGCTCAGCTCGAGAGGCAGATGGCCGCCTACGCCCAGGACGTGCATATGGCGCTCAAGGACTTGATCCGGCAGGATCTGGCACGGGCCACGGCACCTCGGATCCGAGTCGCGCGCAGCGTCAGCACTCATCGGGGTTAACGGTTTATCGGACCGGCGATTGCCGAGCTTCCCCCCGCTCTGGTAATTGCCTTATTGGCCGGGAGGCCACTGGGGCCGGGGTCTTTACTCCCGGCGCGGACAAAGACTGTCCGTTGGTACGAGAGGGATCTCTAGCATCCCCGGCCCCGGTTTTTTTCAGTTCTGGAGAGTTGTTTCCAGCATGGCGATAAGCCGGGTCCAGGCATCGTCCGCAGGCAGCGGGGCGTAGGTAGGGCTCTGCGGAAAGAAGAACGCGTGATCCGTGCCCGAATAAATGCGTATCTCCGCCTGCTTGCCGAGACGGTTTAGCCCGCCGCGAAATTCCTGCACCTCGCGCAGCGGGATGGAGCGATCCAGCTCACCGAAGAAGCCGAGCATCGGCATGCTCAAGGTGCTCAGCATCTCTTCGTCGGTGATCACGCCGCCGTAGAACATCACCATCGCGTCGAGATCCGCGGGCAGCATCAGCGCGGTCTGCAGCGACCAACGGCCGCCCATGTCCCAGCCGATGCTGCCGATCCTCGGTGACAAGGCGTAACGCTCCAGGTACTCGTAGGCTTGGCGGATATTGTCCCGGGTGCGTTCCGGCGCCGCGACGAGCTCGGTCATGAGCGCCTGTGCGCCCGCGACGTCCTCAGCCACGCGCCCGCCATAGAAATCCGTCGCGAGCACGATATAGCCCTCGCGCGCCAGACGTCTCGCGACCGTCTTGATCTCCACGGTCAGGCCCCACCACTCGTGAAACAGCAGCAAGCCCGGCAGCGGCTCCGCAGCCTCCTCCGGCATCGCGAGAAAGCCGACGAGATTACCTCCCTCCGACTCACCGTAAGGTAGATCCTGCTCCAACAGGGGCAACAGAGGATTCGGCTCCTCGGTGGACTCGACGGCCGATTCGGCCGGCGGCGCCGCCACGCCGGCCCGCGATGGGGCGGCATCGACAGCCGCCTGATCCGGCGGCGCGACGGGCTCGCAAGCGGCGAGAAAGCAGCTCGTAAGGAGGAAAAGCCTGGCCTTCATGATCGTCCTTTGCATGCACAGCGCTCTGGGGCCGAAGTCCAGCACAAGCGAATTCATGAATTCAAGCCCTTGCGCGGTTTTCCGGCGCGCCGTCACGGCTCGAGAAAAGTCAGGGCCTGCCCTCGCGGCTCGACGGCGGCGTCGCTGCGGTCGAACGCGACAGCGCCGTTGACGAAGGTCATGACGACGCTCGAGCGAAACTCCACTCCTTCGAACGGAGACCAGCCGCACTTGTAGCGCAGATTGTTCGAAGCCACTCGCTCGGACCGTTTCAGATCGACGACGGCGAGATCCGCAAAATAGCCGGCTCGAAGAAACCCGCGCGCTTTCAGACGAAACAGCCGGGCCGGATTGTGTGCCGCCTTGCTGACGATCTGCTCGAGCGTCAACCGGCCTTGATGGTGCAGCTCGAGCAGAATCTGCAGCGAATGCTGCACCAGCGGCAGACCCGCCGGGGCCCGGAAATAGCTCTGGCGCTTCTCTTCCAGCGTATGGGGTGCATGGTCGGTAGCGACGACGTCCAGTAAGTCGTCGGTGAGAGCCGTCAGCAGCGCCTCTCTGTCCTCCCGGCTCTTGATCGAGGGATTGCACTTGATGAGTGTGCCGAGATCCGCGTAGCGGGACTCGTCGAACCACAAATGGTGGACGCAGACTTCGGCGGTGATCCGCTTGTCTTCGATCGGCCCCGCGTCGAACAGCTCGAGCTCCCGCGCCGTGCTCAGATGCAGAACGTGCAGCCGGGTTCCGAAGCGCCGCGCGAGCTCGACCGCCAGCGACGACGACTTGTAGCACGCTTCCGCCGAGCGAATCCGCGGATGGCAGCTCATCGGCACTTCCTCGCCGTACTGCTCGCGGAAGCGTTTCTCGTTCTCCCAGATCGTCGGCGAGTCCTCACAATGGGTTGCGACCAGTAACGGCGCATGCTCGAAGATCCGTTCCAACACCGACTCGTCATCGACGAGCATGTCGCCGGTCGACGCGCCCATGAAAACTTTGATACCGCAAGCCTCGCCGAGGCGGACACGCTTGAGCTCCTCGATATTCTCGTTGCTCGCACCGAGATAGAACGCGAAGTTCGCGAAGCATCGCCCGCGAGCCAGCGCGAGCTTATCGGCGAGCGCCCGCCTGCTCGTCGTCGGTGGGCTGGTGTTCGGCATCTCCATGACGCTGGTCACGCCCCCGCAAACGGCCGCGAGCGATTCGCTGGCGATGGTCGCTTTGTGCGTCGGGCCCGGTTCTCGAAAGTGCACTTGGTCGTCGATGATGCCGGGCAGCACGTGGCAGCCCTCGAGATCGACGACACGGTTGGCCAGCGACGCAGTAATCGACGGCTCTATCCGTGCGATACGCTGCCCTTCTATCAGGATGTCGGCGCGGTAGATTCGATGCTCGTTGACGAGCGTGCCGTTGGTCAGGAGCGTCTTGGTCACCGAGAGCCCTCAACGCCGCCGGGAGAACTCGTCCGTGGCGCAAACGAGCTCGTGGGTGATGCCCGGCTCGTAGGCGGAATGACCGGCGTCGGCAACGACGCGAAGTCTTGCCTCCGGCCAACGCCGGGACAGCTCCCAAGCCGTCGCGAGTGGGCAGACGACGTCGTAGCGGCCATGCACGATTACACCGGGTATGTGCCTGATTCGATCGACGTCGTCGAGCAGTTGCGTCTCGCTGTCGAAGAAGCCGCGGTTGATGAAATAGTGCGTCTCGATTCGCGCGAACGCGAGCGCGAAGGTGGGCGCGCTGTAGCGCTCGACACGCTCGGCGTTCGCCAGCAGCGAGCTGGTCGCGCCCTCCCAGATCGACCACGCCTTTGCCGCCGCGAGCTTGAGGTCCTCGTCTTCGCCGGTGAGGCGCCGATGATACGCGGCCAGCAGATCCCGGCGCTCGTCGGGAGGAATCAAGGAAGTAAAGCGCTGCCATTCGTCCGGGAACAAGTAGCTCGCGCCGCTCTGATAGAACCAGTCGAGCTCCTGACGCCGCAGCAGGAAGATCCCGCGCAGCACCAGCTCGCTGACCGCCTGCGGATGAGTCTCGGCGTAGGCGAGCGCCAGCGTGCTTCCCCATGAGCCCCCGAAAACCAGCCATTTGTCGACCTGCATCGCGTCGCGCAGCGCTTCGATGTCGGCGACGAGATGCCAGGTCGTGTTGCCGTCGAGACTCGCGGCCGGCTGGCTGCGGCCGGCGCCGCGCTGCTCGAAATAGACCAGCCGGTAGGCTTGCGGATCGAAGAAACGGCGGCCCTCGGGGTCGCCGCCGCCAGGTCCCCCGTGGACGAACAGCGCCGCCTTGCCGTCGGGATTGCCGCACTGCTCATAGTAGATCCGATGCTGTCCGCGCTCGAGAAAGCCGTGATCGAAGGGCTGCGGGGGCGGGTACAGCGTGCGCCGCGCTACCATGGCCGGCGGAGACTTTCTCGGGCGGCGGCCGCGTGCTCTATACTCGGCCCAAGCCCACGGCAGAGCCTGATTGTGAAGCTGCGTGCACTGTTCATCGGTTTCGGACTCCTGAGCCTCGCTGCCTGCGGGCGTCAGGATGCCATTCCTACGGAGACACAATCCAGTGCCGCCCCCATCGTCCTCAATCGCGGCAGCGGCGGCGAGCCGGATACGCTCGACCCGCACCGCAACGAGGAGAACAGCGGCGCCGAGATCCTCCGCGACCTTTTCGAGGGCCTGACGACCGAGGACGTCGAGGCTCGTATCGTGCCGGGCACGGCCGAGTCCTGGACGATCAGCGAGGACGGCCGCGTCTATACCTTCTCCATTCGATCCGGCGCGCGCTGGTCCAACGGCGACCCCGTGGCCGCGGAGGATTTCGTCGCGGGCCTGAGACGCACGGTCGCTCCGGCAACCGCATCGACCTATGCCCAGATTCTCTATCCGATCGAGAACGCCGAGGCAATCGTGAACGGCAAATTGCCGCCCGAAGATCTGGCGGTCCACGCCATCGACGCCCGCACGCTGGAGATCCGGCTCGCGGCGCCGACACCCTACTTCCTGGATTTGCTCAGTCACGCGACGACCTATCCCTTGCACCGCGCAAGCTTCGCCGAGCACGGTGCGCAGTTCTCACGACCCGGCAACCTGGTCTCCAACGGCGCCTACCGATTGACCGAATGGGTGGTGCAATCACACGTCAAGGCCGAGAAGAACCCGTACTACTGGGACGCTGGCAACGTGCAGATAGATACGGTGGTGTTTCATTCCACCGAGGACATCGACGCGGAGCTCAGGCGCTATCGCGCCGGCGAGCTCGATTTCACGTTTCAGTTCCCGGCATCGCAGTACCGCTGGATTCAGGACAATCTCCCCGGCGAGCTGCACAACGATCCCTATATCAGCACCTACTTTTATGCCCTGGACATCCAAGAGCCGCCGTTCGACGACCCGAGGCTGCGCCAGGCCCTTTCCATGGCGATCGACCGGACGGTGATCACCGAACAGGTCACCGCTGCCGGAGAAACGCCGGCTTACGGCCTCGTTCCGCCCGGCGTGCAGAATTACGCCGGCCCGCGATACGCCTGGGCGGAGCTAGCCAGCGAGCAACGTGTCGCCGAAGCGCGGCGCCTCTACGCCCTGGCCGGATATTCGGACAGCAATCCCCTCGAGATCGAGATCCGCTACAACACCAGCGAGAACCACCGCAGAATCGCCGTCGCTATCGCATCGATGTGGAAGCAGCACCTCGGAGTGGACGCACGGCTCGTCAACGAGGAGTGGAAAGTGATGCTGCAGACGCGCCAGGATCCGTCGGCCTGGGACGTCATGCGGATCGGCTGGACCGGCGACTACAACGACGCATTCACCTTCCTGGAGATATTCCATTCCAGCCACGGGCAGAACTTTCCGGGCTATGCCGACCCGGAATACGATGCGCTCCTCGAAGCCATCGCCAATGAGACGGATCTCGAGAGACGCCGCGTGCTCATGCACGAGGCCGAGCGCCGCGTCATGGAAGCCTATCCGGTCGTATTGATTTACTTCTATGCCAACAAGCACCTGGTCAAACCCTACGTCAAGGGTTTCCAGGCGAACATCATGGATCACAACCACTCCCGGTATCTCCGAATCGAACGGAACTTCGATCGGCCCTAGAGGGTCTTGCAGGCAATCATACTTGGAACACATACCGGCGATGAAGAGACTCAATCTTGCGCTTTCGGTCATGACGTTGAGCTCGGCCGCTCTAGGTGCCGGCGAAGAGCTCGATATTCCCTACGACGAGTTCGTGCTGGATAACGGCTTGCGCGTCATCGTGCATGAGGACCGCAAGGCACCCATCGTGGCCACCACGCTCTGGTATCACGTCGGCTCGAAGAACGAGAATCCGGGGAAAACCGGGTTCGCTCATCTGTTCGAGCATTTGATGTTCAACGGCAGTGAGAATCACGACGAGGAATATTTCACTCCGCTGCAAGAGGTCGGCGCATCGACGATCAACGGAACGACAAACTCCGATCGCACGAACTATTTTCAGACCGTGCCGACCAGCGCGCTCGATCTCGTGCTCTGGTTGGAATCCGACCGGATGGGGCATCTGCTGGGAGCGATCGATCAGGACAAGCTCGACGAGCAACGCGGCGTGGTGCAGAACGAGAAGCGTCAGCGTGACAACCAACCTTACGGCAAGGTTTTCGATGCCATCGCCAACAATCTGTTTCCTCAAGGCCATCCGTATTCGTGGCCGGTCATCGGCTCGATGGAGGATCTGGACGCCGCAACGCTCGAAGACGTGCACGCGTGGTTTCGTACTTACTACGGCCCCAACAACGCCACTCTGGTCTTGGCTGGGGACATCGATCTCGAGACGGCGCGGAGCAAGGTCGCACGCTATTTCGGAGACATCCCGCCCGGGCCTCCCCTGACCCGGCTCGAGACTTGGATTCCGACACTGACGCATGCGCGCCGCGTGACGCTGGAAGACCGCGTGCCGCAGGCGAGGATCTATAGGGCCTGGCCGATCCCGGCGTGGGGAAACGTCGACACCGACAGAATGATGCTCGCCGACGTCGCCCTGACGCAGGGCAAGACGTCGCGGCTGTATCAGCGGCTGGTCTACGAGGAGCAGCTCGCGACCGACGTCGGCGCCTATCTCTTTCAGGGGGAAATCGGCGGCGCCTACATCCTCTGGGCGACGGCGCAGCCCGGGGACGGCGTGAGCGAGCTCGAACGTCTGCTGGACGAGGAGCTCGAGCGCTTTCTCGCAGACGGGCCGGCGCGGCACGAGTTGGCGCGCGCGGTCATGGAAACGCGCGCGAGCTTCATCCGCGGAGTCGAGCGCGTCGGAGGGTTCAGCGGCAAGTCCGGTATCCTCGCCGAGGGAGCCGTGTTCGGCGGCCGTCCCGATGCCTTCAAGGAGACGCTGGCGACAGCCGCGACGTCCAGCTTGGAAGACGTTCGCGATTCAGCCCGGCGCTGGCTGTCCGGCCCGGCGCTGTCGGTCGAGGTCAGGCCGTTCACGGAGCGCTCGAGCTCGACCGAGCCGACCGCGGATCGCTCCGCGCTGCCGATGCCCGAGAGCTTCCCCGCGTCGGCCTTTCCCGAGTTCGAGCGCAGTGAGCTCGAGAACGGCATGCAGATCATCGTCGCGCAACGGGACGCCGTGCCTGTAGTCGAGATCGCTTTGCAGCTCGACGCAGGCTACGCCGCCGACCAGTTCGCCACGCCCGGGACGGCGAAGCTCGCATTGGACATGCTCGACGAAGGCTCCGCCCGCTGGAGCACCTTGGAGATCAGCGAACGTCTTGCGCAGCTTGGCGCCGAGCTCAGCACATCGTCGAACCTGGACTACTCCATCGTCAGCTTGTCGGCTCTCTCCGAAACGCTGCCGGAAGCCCTGGATATTTTCAGCGACGTCATACTGAATCCGGCTTTTCCGGAATCGGAGTTGGGACGCATCAAGCGCCTCACGCTTTCGGAAATTCAGCGCGAGCAGTCGACGCCGGTCTCCATGGCGCTGAGGGTGTTTCCGCGCCTGATTTACGGCGATGGCCACGCCTACGCGCTGCCGATGACGGGCTCGGGCACGGCGGCAAGCGTATCCGCGATGACTCGTTCGGACCTGTTCGTATTTCACTCAACGTGGTTCAAACCCAACAATGCTACGCTGATCGTGGTCGGCGATACGACGATGCCTCAGATCAAGCCTCAGCTCGAGGCGCGCTTCGCCGCTTGGCAGCCAGGCGAGACGCCGCGGAAACAACTGCCGGTCGCGGCGTTGCCCGAGACGAGCCGGGTATATCTCGTCGACCGACCCGGCGCCGAGCAAAGCATCATCATCGCGGGCCAGCTCATGGTACCGAAGGCCGACGAGCGAGAGCTCGCGATCCAGGCCGGCAACGATGCTTTCGGAGGCAGCTTCACCTCGCGCATCAACCTAAACCTGCGCGAAGACAAGAGCTGGTCCTACGGCGTGAGGTCGCTCATCGTCGACACCATGCGGCAGCGACCGTTCTTCGTTTATGCCCCGGTTCAAAGCGACAAGACGGCGGCGTCGATGGTCGAGATCGATCGCGAGCTACGAGAGCTGATCGGCGAGCGGCCGATCTCCGCGGCGGAGGTCGAGACGTCGAAGCGACGCAGCACCCTGACACTGCCGGGACGCTGGGAAACCGCTACCGCGGTCGGGGGCGATATCGCCGAGCTCGTGCGCTTCGGTTTGCCGGATAGCTACTGGGATATCTACGCGGATCTAATCGCCGAGCTCGATGAGGAGCAGGTCAACGACGCCATGCGGTCGGTGCTGGCCCCGGACCGGCTGACCTGGGTCGTCGTCGGCGATCGCCGGCTCATCGAGCAGGAGCTGCGCGAGCTCGCTTTCGGCACGGTCGAGATCCTGGACGCCGAGGGCAGCCCCCTTTGAACCGAGTTCTCGCGGACTTCGCCCGATCTTGAAAACACCCGCGGTCTATGGAAAATTGCGCGACTCGACGGTGGCCTGCTTCGGAGGTGTAGCGATCTCAGATGGGTAACTCCAATGATTGATTGCCAAAATCTGGTCAAGCACTACGGCCCACTGCTCGCCGTCGACGATCTCAGCTTCCAAGTGAGTCCCGGCGAGGTGCTCGGGTTTCTCGGCCCGAACGGCGCCGGCAAAACGACGACGATGCGAATCGTCGCCGGCTTCCTCCCGCCTTCTTCCGGACGGGTCGCAGTGTGCGGGTATGACATCGCAACCGAAGCGACAGCGGCGAAACGATGCGTGGGCTACTTGCCCGAAGGGGCGCCGAGCTATCCCGAGATGACACCGCGATCGTTTCTCGAGTTCGTCGCGGATATTCGGAGAATGCGCGGCGAATCGCGTCGAGCTCGGCTCGAGCAGGTCTACGGCTTGCTGCATCTCGAGCCTGTGCTCGAGCAAAGCATAGACACGCTTTCCAAGGGCTATAAGCGACGTGTGGGGCTCGCGCAAGCCATCCTCGACGACCCCAAAGTGCTGATTCTCGACGAGCCCACCGACGGTTTGGATCCCAATCAAAAGCACGAAGTTCGCCAGCTAATAAATCACATGGCTAAAGACAAGATCATCATTATTTCGACGCATTTGCTCGAAGAGGTGGAGGCACTCTGTAGTCGAGCGATTATCATCGCCCATGGCCGGTTGCTTGCCGATGACACGCCGGCGAATCTCGAAGCGAGGTCGAAATTTCACAATGCCGTGTCGATGAAACTCGGCGATCTCTCGCTGCTCAACGAGGTCAATGACGCGATCGCAACACTGAGTGAGGTCGAGCGCACCGAGCTCGATACGAGTAGCAACACGCTGACGGCTTTCCCCGTGCCGGGCAAATTGCCGCTCACGGCGATCAATGAGCTTGCCGCCGCCAGGGGCTGGGAGTTCGCGGAGCTGCATCTCGAATCCGGCCGTCTAGACGAGGTGTTTCGCACGATCACCGGAGGAGCCAGCGCATGAGCAGCGTTGTTGCCGTCATGCGCCGCGAGCTCAGGAGCTACTTTCTGACGCCCGTCGCCTATGTGTTCATCGTGATCTTCCTGATTCTCAGCAACACCTTTACGTTTTATCTCGGAAATTTCTACGAGCGCGGGCAGGCGGATCTCACGCCGTTTTTCAACTTCCATCCGTGGCTATACCTGTTTCTCGTCCCGGCACTGAGCATGCGTCTGTGGGCGGAGGAGCGGCGATCCGGCAGCATCGAGCTACTGATGACGTTGCCGCTCGAGCTATGGCAGGCGGTCCTCGGGAAGTTCCTCGCGACCTGGATCTTCACCGCGCTGGCGCTGGCGCTGACGTTCCCCATCTGGATTACGGTGAACTATCTCGGCGATCCCGACAATGGCGCAATCGCCGCCGCCTACATCGGGAGTCTACTCATGGCAGGAGGTTTTCTCGCGGTCGGCTCGTGCATCTCCGCAACAACGAGGAACCAAGTCATCGCCTTTATCTTGTCCGTGACCGCTTGCTTCGCGCTGCTGCTCTCGGGGTTCCCGATGGTCCTGGACCTGTTCTCGGCCTGGGCGCCACAGGCTTTGGTGGACACGATTGCCAGCCTGAGCTTCTTGACGCATTTCTCAAGCATCAGCAAGGGCGTAATCGACCTGCGCGACCTCGTCTATTTCGCCTTGCTTATCACCGTAATGCTCTACGCGAACGCCATCGTTCTCGAGTTGAAGAGGGCAGACTAGACCGCAATGACCACTACGCCGCAGAAAAAAATAGGACTCACGGCCCTGCTGCTATCGTTGCTAGGGTTCCTTGCGGCCATTGTAGTCAGCAACAGCTTGCTGCGCGGCCTGCGCGTAGACCTCACCGAGAACGATC
>DASWKF010000086.1:0-16055 GCA_036396795.1 Gammaproteobacteria bacterium
AGTGGGGGCATAGGTCCTCGAAGGAATGTGAAACTCTGACTGAGAGGGCCTATGCCCCCACTCCCGCGTCGTGCGATGCCGCCGGGTGTCGGGCGGCACCGTCGCGATGGCTAGCGCGCGGCGACGGCGTGAAGCACGAGCCGGTGCTCGAAGTAGACGATGAAGCCCGGATAGTCCCAGCGCGCGATCGGCGGATCGCCGACGGCGGTATGCCGCATCGCCGGCGCGCCGAAGCTCGCTTCGACGCTGTCCATGCTCATCCCACGCATCGGTCGCGAGCTCACGGTCTGAAGCGATTGCACGATGCCGTCGAGCAGCAGCACGTCGGCTGATGCCAGAGACGCGCCGAGCATCAAGCTACAAGCCACGAATGTCCTAAGCATTAGTATTCCTTCCTCGCGGGCATGGTCGGAATATAACACTCGGGGGGCGATTGCAGAAACGCCGGCCGGCCGAGTTTGGGTGCTGCGTCACAGTTTGCGAGATCCGCCGCGCCCCAGGCCGGGTGGGTCGTAAGTCGTTGTGTATCAATAGTATTTTGTCAGGATCCGGGTGTCCGCGCGAGCGCGGCGGACACCGCTCACGACTCCCGTCAGCCGCTGTGCTTTAATGCCCACCCATGTTCAGGCCGCTCGAATGCTTCATCGCCGCGCGCTATGTTCATTCGCGGCGGCGGCGAGGCTTCATTTCCTTCATCAGCTTGGCGTCTCTGCTCGGCATCGCAATCGGCGTCGCGGCCTTGATCGTCATTCTCTCGGTCATGAACGGTTTCGAGGCCGAGTTGCGGGGCCGGCTGCTGAGCATGACGGCGCATGCGAGCCTCGGCAATGCGCGCGGTGGGCTCGAGGATTGGGAATCGCTCGCCGCGCGGATCGCGGAGCGGCCGGACGTCCGCGGCGTTTCTCCTTTCGTGCACTTGGAAGCCATGATCGGTTCCTCGGCGAGGCTGCGGCCCGTGCTCATACGGGGAATCCTGCCGGGTGCCGAAGCGCAGGTTTCGGATCTCGGCCGTTTCCTGCAGGTCGGCAGGCTCGATGACCTCGAGTCGGGCGCTCGGAGGATGATCGTCGGTCGCGTGCTTGCGATCAGCTTGGGGCTCGACGTGGGCAGCCGCGTCAACGTGCTCGTGCCGGAGGTGACCGACACGGGGCTGGCGCCGCGCCTGCGAAGCTTCGTCGTCAGCGGAATCTTCGAAGCCGGCATTCAGGATCACGACGCGAATCTCGCCTTGATCCACCTCGACGATGCGAGCCGGCTCAGCGGATTCGACGGGCGCCCGGAAGGCCTGGCGATCCGTCTGCAGGACCCGATGGCCGTCGCCGGTCTTGCCGCCGCCGCCGATTCGCTGCTCGGCGAAGGTTTGAGCTATTCCGATTGGACCATAGAGAATCGCAACTACTTCCGGGCGATTCGCATCGAGAAAACGATGATGACGCTCATTCTGCTCATGATCGTTGCAGTCGCCGCGTTCAACATCGTCGCTTCGTTGGTCATGCTCGTGACCGACAAAGAACGCGACATCGCCATCCTTCGAACCTACGGGCTGGAGCCGAGGCGCGTCGCGAGGATTTTCATGATTCAAGGAACGGCGATCGGCGCGATCGGCACGGTCGCCGGGCTCGCCTTGGGGCTGCTGCTGGCCTTCAATGTCGAGACGATCGTGCCGTGGCTGGAGGCGACCTTCAATTTTCAGATCATGCCGGCCGACGTCTATTACGTCACCGAGATCCCCTCGGAGATACAGTGGTGGGACGTGATCGTGGTTGCGGTCTTGGCGCTCGCGGTTGCTGCCTTGGCGACGATATATCCCGCGCGGCGCGCCGCGGCGATCGCGCCCGCGGAAGCGCTGCGCTACGAGTAGCCGAGCAGCGATGAGGCAGCCGTACGAGTACTTCATAGCGCTGCGATATCTGCGCGCTCGCAGCCGCAACGGATTTATCTCGTTCATCTCGCTGGTTTCGATGGTTGGCATCGGTCTGGCGGTCGCGGTACTTATCGTCGTGTTGTCGGTGATGAACGGTTTCGAATATGAATTGCAGCAGCGGATACTCGGCGTGGTCTCGCACGCTACGCTCGACGGCTACGAAGCGCCGCTCGACGACTGGCGCGAGCTGCGCGAGCGCGTCCTCGATTACCCCCAGGTTACCGGCGCCGCGCCGTACGTCGAGGGCCAGGGCATGGTCGTTTTCGGCGACGCCTTGGCGGGAGTGACCGTCCGCGGCGTCGAGCCGGCGCTCGAGGCGGGAGTCTCGCGCATCACGGCGATGATGCGGGAGGGGGGCTTCGACATGCTCGAGAACGGTCGCTATCGGATGGTGATCGGCACGAGCCTCGCAGTGGAGCTGGGCGTAGGGATCGGCGATTCCGTGGTTCTCATGATCGCCCAGGGCCGGGTCACGCCCGCCGGGCTTTTGCCGCGCATGCGCAGCTTCGAGGTCTCGGGAATATTCGAGGCCGGTATGTACGAATACGACCGCGGGCTCGCCTACGTCCACATGGAAGACGCCTCGCGGCTGTTTCGCACCGACGGCAGAGCCACGGGGCTGAGGCTCACGGTCGACGACCTCATGCTCGCAGGGCGCGTCGCGAGGATGCTCGCGGTCGATCTCGGCGGCGGCTTTTACATCGGCGACTGGACCCGGCAGCACAGTAATTTTTTCCGTTCGATCCAGCTCACCAAGGGCATCATGTTCGTGATCCTGTCGATGGTGATCGCCGTGGCTGTTTTCAACATCGTCTCGACGCTCGTGATGGTGGTCCGGGACAAGCGCGAGGACATCGCGATCCTGCGCAGCTTCGGCGCAACCGGTCGCAGCATCGTTACGGTCTTCGCAACCCAGGGCACCTTGATCGGCTCGATCGGCATCGCTTTCGGCCTCGGACTGGGCCTGCTGGTCGCGAGCGAGCTCGGCAGCATCGTCGCGTTTCTCGAGTCGGTCTTGAGCGTAGACCTGTTGTCCGCCGAAGTCTATTTCATCAGCGACTTGCCGACCGACGTTCGCGCGGCGGAGGTCGCGCGGATTTGCGCGCTGGCGCTCGTGCTCGCGGTCGCTGCGACTCTCTACCCGGCGATCAGCGCCTCGCGGCAGGCGCCAGCGGAGGCCTTGCGTCATGAGTGAGGCCCGCGCGGAGCGTAAGGCCGCGCTGGTCGTGCGGGGTCTCAGGAAGGTCTTCGTCGAAGCCGGCCGCCAGCTCGTCGTGCTCGACGGCGTGGAGCTTGCCGTCGACCCAGGGAATCGCGTGGCGATCGTCGGCGCATCGGGCTCCGGCAAGACGACTTTGCTGCAGCTTCTCGGCGGCCTCGACGAAGCCACGGCGGGAGAGGTCTGGGTCGCCGGTCGTCGCATGAGCGGCTTGAGCAACACCGAGCGCGGCTTGCTGCGGAATCGAGCCTTGGGTTTCGTCTATCAGTTTCATCACCTGTTGCCCGAATTCTCCGCGCTCGAGAACGTCGCGATGCCGCTGCTGGTGCGCGGCGTCGCGACCGCGGCCGCCGCGGCGCAGGCCGAGGAGCTATTGGTGCGCGTCGGCTTGGGCGAGCGCCTGACACACCGTCCGGCGCAGCTTTCCGGCGGTGAGCGTCAGCGTACCGCGGTCGCGCGGGCTCTGGTGACTCGTCCCGCGGTGGTGCTCGCGGACGAGCCGACCGGCAATCTCGACCGCCCCACCGGGACGAGAGTCTTCGACCTCATGCTCGAGCTCAACTCCACTTTCGGCACCAGCCTCGTTGTCGTTACCCACGATCTCGATCTTGCCTCACGCATGGATCGCATTCTCGAGCTCAAGGACGGCCGATTGACCGGGCTCGATTAGGCAAGCGCTGGCGAGGCGGCGGCCTCGGCCCTGCCGGAATCGCGCTGTCGTGCCTGGCCGGCTCACTCTGCGCGCACGTGCTGCCGCAGATGCCCGGCCTGGTCGCCTGTAGCTTGCTGTCGGTGAGCGTGGCGGGAATCGTGCTCGCGGTCAGGTGGCTTGCGCCCGTGGGCGCGCTGGTGGGTTTCCTTTGGACCTGTCTGGCGATCGAGGCCCGGCTCGCCGATCGCCTGGAGGCCCCGCCCGAGGGACGGGAGGTCTCGGTCTCGGGCTGGGTCGACGGCTTCCCCCGGCATTCAGAGCAGCAGGCGGCGTTCTCGTTTCGGCTCGCAAGCCCCGCTGCCGGCGTGCCGTCGCGGCTGCGGCTGACCTGGTACGAGCCCGAGGCGCGGATCGAGCCCGGTTCCGCCTGGCGTTTGACCGTGAGGCTGAAAACACCGCACGGCCTGCTCAATCCGGGCGGCTTCGATTTCGAGCGCTGGCTGTTCCTGGAGGGCTACGGCGCGAGCGGTTACGTTCGCGACGCGGCCGCCTGGACGGATGCCCCCGTAACGCTCGGCCGATGGTGGCTCAAGGTGCGTGCCCGGCTGGAGCGGCGCATCGGCGAGGCGATCGCCGATCCCAGCGGTGCCGCGCTGGTGACCGCGCTCACGATCGGCGAGCGGCACGCGTTCAGCGACGCGCACTGGAGCGGTCTGAGGAGAACCGGCACCAGCCATCTCGTCGCCATCTCCGGCTTGCACGTTGGTCTCGTGAGCGCCTTGGTGTTTTTCCTGGTTCGCCGGCTCTGGCTGCACCTGCCCGCGGCTGCCGCGGTGTTCGACATCGAAGTCGCAGCGGCGATGAGCTTCATGAGCGCGGCGGTCTACGCGGCGCTTGCGGGGTTCTCGTTGCCGACCCAAAGGGCATTGATCATGCTGATGATCGCCCTGCTGGGCTTGAGCCTGCGGCGATCGATTCCGATGCCGGCAGGCATGTCGGTGGCGCTGCTGTTCGTGATCCTCTGGGATCCTTTCGCGGCGGTCAGCGCATCCTTCTGGCTTTCGTTCATGGCGGTCGCACTGCTTTGGCAGCTCGGCGAGGTTCGAGTAGTGAACGCGGGAACGTCCCCGAGACTGAGACGCGCCATCGGGCGCCTCGTGGGCGTGCAATGGGGATTGAGCGTCGGTCTGATGCCGTTCGTCGTTATGTTCTTTCACGAGTTGTCGTTGATCGCACCGTTGGTGAACTTGGTCGCCATACCGACGTTCAGCTTCGTCTTGATTCCGATGGCGTTCATCGCGAGCTTGAGCTCGATCGTCGAGCCGCTCGGCGAGATCATGCTCGCGCTCGCGGGCGCTCTCGCGGCACAGCTCTGGGCAGGGCTCGAGCTCGCCGCTCGGTCGCCGTGGGCCGCGATGAGCGTGCCGCAACTGCACCCCGCGTGGATGAGTATGATGCTCGCCGGCGCGGCAGCGGTGCTGCCGGGTCATCCGCTGCCCGGGAGATACCTCGGTTGGATTGCCGTGATCGCGGTGCTCACGCGTCCCGCGCCCCGTCCGGACGACGCCGGTCTCCGGATGACGATGCTCGATGTCGGTCATGGCCTGGCGGTCGTGCTTCGAACGCGCGATCACGCTTTGCTCTACGACACCGGCGCCCGCTATCGATCCGGCTTCGATTCCGGTGCCGAGCTAGTCCTGCCGGCGTTACGGGCGATGGGCATAGCGGCGCTCGACGCGATCGTCGTGAGTCATGCCGACAACGATCACGCCGGCGGTCTCGCCGCAGTGGTCGAGATGTTTCCCGACGCGCGCGTCATCGCCGGCCCGGACGTCGCGTGGCCCGGAAGCGCCGTGTGCGAGCGTGGTCATTCCTGGCTTTGGGACGGCGTCGGTTTCGATGTGCTTCATCCGCACCGGGACGATCCCGCCCTCGGCAACGACAGCTCCTGCGTGCTCAGGATCAGTGCTGGCGGTCGCACGGTGTTGATCACGGGCGATATCGAGGCGCGCGCGGAACGCGCGCTTGCGGCTGAGGTTCCGGGTCTGCGTGCCGACGTCGTCGTGGTGCCGCATCATGGCAGCGCCACCTCTTCGACCGCCGCCTTGACGGCGACTGTGCGCCCGAGCCTTGCGCTGGTTTCCGCAGCTTATGGTAACCGCTGGGGGTTCCCAAAGCCCGCAGTGCGCGCGGCATGGGAAGACGCGGGGGCTCGCGTGCTCGTGACGAGCACGAGCGGCGCGATCACCGTGGAGCTCGAGCCGTCCGGATCGATCACGCTCGAGACGCTGCGCAGCCGTCGATACTGGCGCGCTGCGGCTCTTTGAGGCCGTGCGGCCCTCCCTGGAGAATCCGGGACCGGCGCGCTATAGTGCTGGCCAACTTCTCGCGGAGTTACGGGTTCGTCATGTTGGAGATAGTGCGAGCCGGCGGATGGTTGATGCTGCCGATCATTGCGTGTTCCGTGGTCGCGGCTGCCATCATTCTGGAGAGACTGTGGACGCTGCAGCCGAGTCGCGTGCTCCCGAAGAGCTTGACCGCCGAGGTCTGGAAATGGGTCAAGAACGACGAGTTCGACCCCCGGCACATCCAGTCGCTGCATCAGAACTCGCCCCTCGGCCAGCTTCTGGCTGCGGGGCTCATCAACCGCCACTCGAGCCGCGAGATCGTCAAGGAGAGCATCGAGGATACCGGCAGGCATGTGGTTCACGAGCTCGAACGCTATCTCAATCCCTTGGGAACGATTGCCGCCGTCTCGCCGCTGCTGGGCTTGCTCGGAACCGTGATCGGCATGGTCAAGGTGTTCGCGGCGATCATGGCGAGCGGCGTCGGCAATCCCGCCGTTCTGGCCGGCGGCATTTCCGAGGCCCTGTTGACGACCGCTGCGGGCTTGACCGTCGCGATTCCTTCCTTGATCGGCTACAGATATCTCCGCAGCCGGATCGACGGGCTTGTCGTGCGGATGGAGAAGGAGGCGATGAAATTCGTCGAAGCCTTGATGCAGCACCGGGGCGTGGAAATCGGCAAGCATGAATCTCCAGAGCCGCTCAAGAGAAGAGCCTGAAGTCAACCTGACGTCGCTGATCGACGTCGTCTTGCTGTTGCTCGTGTTCTTCATGGTATCGACGAGCTTCGTGCGTGAAACCGAGATCAGCCTGCGCTTGCCCCAAGCCGAGGCGCAAAGCGAGCCGACGCCCGCGGACGAGACCCTGGAAATCGTCGTAACGCAAACCGGCAACTATCTCGTCAACGGCCGGGAACTAGTCAACAATGAGCGCGCGACCCTGCGCGCGGCCATCGAGAAACTGATCGGAGACAACCGCGAGCTGCCGGTGTTCGTGCGTGCCGACGCTCTCGCCACGCACCAGGCGGTCGTGACCGCGATGGACGTCGCCGGGCAGCTGGGCTTCGTGCAGATCAGCATTGCGACCGTGACTCCATCGGAGCCATAAGCGCTATGGCTTACCTGGACGGCCGGGTCAGCGCCGTCTATAAGCGTCTATTCACCTACGTCGTGCCGCACTGGAAGGTGGTGCTCGGGGCCGTCGTGGCGATGCTGTTCTATTCCGCGGCGAACGGCTATGCGCCGTTTCTTCTCAGGGACATCATCGAAACCTTGAGTGATGTCGGCAGGGACGGCGGGAGCTATGTGCCGCTGCTGATCCTCGTGACCTTCGCCGTGCGCGGCAGCACCGACTTCATCGCCGTATACGGGCTCGGCTGGCTCGGCCGGCGCGTCATTCGGGACATGCGCCGCGAAGTTTTCCGGAAGTTTACCGAGCTGCCGGCGCGGTTCTTCGATCGAAGCTCGACCGGCATGCTGATATCCAAGCTGACCTACAACACCGAGCAAGTCGCGGAAGCCATCTCGAACGTCGTCGTCGTGCTCGTGCGCGACACGCTGACGATGGTCGTGCTCATCGGAGTCATGATTTACTTCAGTCTGACGCTCACCGCGCTCGTCGCCGTTACCGCGCCCGTCATCGCCGTTCTCGTTGCCCTGATGAGCCGGGCATTTCGGCGGTACTCCGTGCGGATACAGGCCTCCATGGGAGACGCAACGCGCGTCACCGATCAAGCGCTGTCCGGGCATAGAATCGTCAAGACCTTCGAGGGCCAGAGCTACGAGCAGCGGCAGTTCGAGGAGATCAACCGGCGCAACTACAAGGCCAATCTCAAGATCGTCGCCACGCGGGCCGCGGGAGATGCGCTGACGCAAAATGCACTGGCCGTCGGTTTCGCAGCGATCGTCTGGGTGGCGTTCTCGGACTGGCTCGCCGACGATCTCGACGCGGCAGCCTTCATGGGCTTCCTAGGCGCCATGGGCTTGCTCATGGCGCCGCTGAAGCGGATCGTCAACATCAACGTGGCGTTGCAGAAAGGGATCGCTGCCGGCGACAGCTTGTTCGAGATACTCGATGAGCCGGTGGAGCCGGACACGGGCACGCGCGCGCTCGACCGTGCGCGCGGCGACATCGAGTTTCGCAACGTGTCGTTCGCCTACGGGAACGCCGGCGCGGGGATACTCAAGGATGTCTCCATTCGAGTCGCGGCCGGCACGACGCTTGCGATCGTCGGCCGTTCCGGCAGCGGCAAGAGCACGCTGGCCGCCTTGCTGCCGCGATTCTACGAGACCGGCGACGGCGCCGTGCTGCTGGATGGGCACGACATTCGCGAATACAGCCTCAAGGCTCTGCGGCGGCAGATCGCGATGGTGAGCCAGGACGTGGTGCTGTTCGACGATTCGATCGCCAACAACATCGCTTACGGCGCGCTTGCCGATGCTCCCCGCGCCGACGTCGAGCGGGCGGCCGACGCCGCCTACGTCAGCGAATTCGCGCGAGACCTGCCGTTGGGCTTGGATTCTCGAGTCGGCGAACGCGGCGTGCTGTTGTCGGGAGGTCAGAGACAACGAATAGCGATCGCCCGAGCACTGCTCAAGGACGCGCCGGTGCTCATTCTCGACGAAGCGACCTCGGCGCTGGATTCGGAGTCGGAGCGGCGAGTTCAGCAGGCGCTTGCGAAGCTCATGGAGGGGCGCACGACCTTGGTCATCGCTCACCGTCTGTCGACGATCGAGCGTGCAAACCAAATCGTCGTGCTCAGGGACGGCGAGATCGTCGAGCGGGGTTGCCATGCGGAGCTGCTGGCCCAAGATGGCTATTATAGTAGCTTGTATAAAATGCAGTTTGCCGATTGAAGGGCCGCGACCTGCAGGGTTCACTTGCCCGCAGCCTGGAGGAAAGCTGGTACTCCTCTCGTACGTTGCGCTGGGTCTTGTCGCCGCTCGAGCTGCTGTATCGTTTCGCCTGGGCCGCTCGGCGGCTCGGTTACCGTCTGGGCCTCAAGAAAGTCTCGAAGCTCCCCGTGACGGTCATCGTCATCGGTAATATTACCGTGGGAGGAACCGGGAAGACGCCGTGCGTGATCTGGATGGCAACTCAGTTGCGAGCACGAGGCTATCGAGTCGGCGTGTTGGGTCGCGGCTACGGCGGCCGCGCGAAGACCTGGCCTCGGCGGGTCGACGTGAACAGTGATCCCGAAGAGGTCGGTGACGAGGCGTTGTTGCTGGCGTCGGGCGGCTGGCCGGTGGCGATCGGTCCGGAGCGTGCCGCTGCCGGACGGATGCTGCTCGCCGAGCAGCCACTGGACGTGCTCCTTTGCGATGACGGTCTCCAGCACTACGCGCTGCATCGGGATATGGAGATCGCGGTAATCGACGGCGCGAGGGGCCTGGGGAACGGCGCATGCTTGCCGGCGGGGCCGTTGCGGGAGCCGCCGAGACGGCTGCGCAGCGTCGATGCGATCATCGTCAATGGTGGAGGCTGGGCCGACGGCGCAGCGTTTCGCGCCGAGCTCGCGCCCCGGCGCGTTTACGCCATCGCCGGCGGGCAGGAGAGGGATTTGGCGGCGTTTCGCGACACCGTGGTGCATGCCGTCGCGGGCATAGGTCATCCGGCTCGGTTCTTCGATATGCTCAAGGCCGCCGGGATCAGAGTCATTCCGCATTCATTTACCGATCACGCGCGTTACGCTGGTGCGGATTTCGATTTCGGTGACGGGCACCCGATCCTGATGACCGAGAAGGATGCCGTGAAATGCCGGGCGTTCGCCGACGATCGGTTCTGGTGCGTAACGGTCGAGCTCCGGTTCAAGGACGGCGACGGTGATCGTCTCATGCGGCGCGTGCTCCGGGATCTTTGAAGCTTGTGGGATTCGTCGTCGTCATTCCTGCGCGTTTCGGCTCGTCGCGTCTGCCGGGCAAGGCACTGGCGTCGATAGGGGGAAGGCCGATGATTGCGTGGGTTCATGAGCGGGCGAAACGCAGCTCGGCCGAAGAGGTCCTGGTCGCGACGGATGACGAGCGGATTGCGGCGGCTTGCGAGAGCTTCGGGGCGCGGCTGCTGCTGACGCGAGGCGATCATGCGAGCGGCACCGATCGCATCGCGGAGGTTGCGGAGCGGCTCGGTTGGGAGGACGAGCAGATCGTCGTCAACGTGCAGGGCGACGAGCCCTTGATTCCGCCGGCCCTGATCGACCAGGTCGCGCGGCTTGCGGAGGAGCACCCGGACGCGGCCGTGGCAACCTTGGTGACGCCCATCACCGCGGAGGAAGACCCTCGCGATCCGAGTCTCGCCAAGGTCGTCGCGGATCGCAACGGGCGCGCCTTGTATTTCAGCCGCGCGCCGATACCCTGGGCACGCGACGGCGGCGAACCGCCGAGAACGCGTCATGTCGGCATCTATGCGTACCGCGTTGCGGCGTTGCGGGAGCTATCGGCGGCCGGCCCCTGCCCGCTGGAGCAAGTCGAGAGCCTGGAGCAGCTCAGGGCGCTGTGGCTGGGGCTGAAGATCATTGTCGCCGATGCGCGAGAGAGGCCTTCGATGAGCGTGGACAACGAAGCCGATCTGGAGGCCGTGCGTAGGTTCATTATGCAGCATGGGATTCATCAATGAGCGTAAAACGCCTCATCGGCAAGCTGAGCTCGGGGAATCGCACGAGCCCGGGCGCCGCTGCCGCGCACGAGCAGCGTGTGTTGTTCGTGTGCATGGGGAATATCTGCCGCTCGCCCACTGCCGAGGGCGCCTTTCGACATCTGGTGTCGTCGCGTGCGCCCAACCTCAACGTGCTCGTGGATTCGGCCGGCACGCATGCCTATCACGTCGGTGAGCCGCCCGATCCCCGCGCGCAGCGCGCGGCGGAGCGTCGCGGCATCAGCCTCGCTCATATTCGGGCGCGCAGAGTCGTGCCGGAGGACTTCGCTCGCTTCGATCTTGTGCTTGCGATGGACGAGCTGAATCTCGCGATGCTGCAAACGCTGTGCCCCGATGAGAACCGCTCGCGGCTCAAGCTGTTTCTCGAATTCGCCCCGCGGCTGGGGCAGCGCGAGGTTCCGGACCCCTACTACGGCGGCGGCAACGGCTTCGAGCAGGTGCTCGATCTCGTCGAGGAGGCGTCCCTGGGTTTGCTCGAGCACCTGCTCGCGCGTTCCGGTGCGAGGCGGCGCTAGCGGCGCGTGCGCAGTCGCACGACGCGGGATCGAGGGTGCAGGCTCTCTCAGTCGGGCTGAGTTACTCCTTCGAGAACCTGCACCCCCGCTCCCGCGTCCTTCTGGCGTCGCGGTTACAGTGCCGGCGCGTCCGGCGGCGGCTTGCCGCCGGGCCCCTGGGGCTCGAAGTCGGTCGTCGGGCGGGGTTCCGCCGGCGGCTGCGGGCGGCTCGAGGTGTCGACGCGTACGTCGTCCACCACGGCAGCGGGCGCCGGGTTCGCCATCGGCGCCGGCATCGGCGCCGCGCCGGCAGTCTGCCGCTCGCTCGCGTGCGGTGCCTGGCCACCGTTCGCAGCGCCGTCTCCCTGATCTCTCGGGCGAGGATTGCCTCGCGCCTCCTGCTCACGTCCGCCGGTTCTGGCCGCGTCCGAATCCGGGCCCGTCGCGCGCGCGTCCGATCCGCTGCCCTGACGGCGCCGACGTGAACGCCTGCCGCGGCCGCCGTTGCCCTCGGGCGCGTCTCGGCCCGAGCGTGCGTTCTTTTTTCCTCCCGATCGCGGTCGTCCGCCCTGCGGCTGCGCCGCCGAACGTTCCCGCGACTCACCGCCGCGCTCGGTCTGGGGGCGCCGCCGGTCGCCGCGGCCGTTGCCCCTCGATCGGCCGCGTCGCGGCCGCTGCTCCCCGGCTGTTTTGACGCGCTCGGGCTTGGGCGCCAACCAGCCGAACAGCCGTGCCCAGATCGAGCCGAGTCCGCCGCCGGCCTGCCGCGGCTGCTCTTCGGCGGGTGGCGGCGCCGGCGTGGGCGGAATGACGCTGGACACGGCGGCGGGCTCCGGTGTCGGCGGCTTTCGTTGCTGCTGGAAAACCTCGCTCGGATCTTCCTTGGGCTCGACCATGCGGTAGCTGCTGCTGCGGTTCTCCGGCAGATCTACCTCGTCGTCCCGAATGCGCTTGATCGAGTAGTTCGGTGTCTCGAGATCGGGATTAGCGACCAGAATGACGTTGACCTCGTTGCGCGCTTGCACCGCCTGCAGCCAGGCGCGTTTCTCGTTGAGCACATAGTTGCTCACGTCGACCGGAAGTTGCACCACGACTTTTGCGGTGCGTTCTTTGCGTGCTTCCTCGCCGACGAGCCGCAGCACGGCGAGCGCGAGCGATTCGACGCCTCTGATGTGCCCGAGCCCGTTGCAGCGCGGGCAAGCCGATTGTGTCGCCTCTCCGAGTGAGGGCCTGAGCCGCTGCCGGGAAAGCTCGAGCAGTCCGAATCGAGAAATACGCCCGATCTGAATTCGAGCTCGATCCTGCCGGACGGCGTCGCGCAGCCGATTTTCGACTTCGCGCTGATTGCGCTGCGGCCCCATGTCGATGAAGTCGATGACCACGAGGCCGCCGACGTCACGAATGCGAAGCTGGCGGGCGATCTCATCCGCCGCCTCGAGATTCGTATTCAGCGCCGTTTCCTCGATATCGTCGCCTTTGGTGGCGCGCGCCGAGTTGATGTCTATCGACGTCAATGCCTCGGTGGGATCGATGACGATGCTGCCGCCGGACGGCAGCGTGACGCTATGGGAGAACGCCGACTCGATCTGGCTTTCGATCTGGAAGCGCGTGAACAGCGGCACCGTCTCGTCGTCATACTGCTTGAGCTTGCGCAAGTTGTGCGGCATGACGCGCGCCATGAAGTCGCTGGCGTCCTGAAACACCTTTGTGTCGTCGACGAGAATTTCGCCGATGTCCGTCGCGAAGTGATCGCGGATCGCGCGGACGATCGCGTTGCCCTCCTGGTAGATCAGAAACGGCGCCGGTCTGCTCACGGCAGCCGTCTTGATGGCCTCCCAGACGCTGAGCAGGTAGTCCATGTCCCAGCGAAGCTCCTCGGCGCCTCGGCCGACGCCCGCCGTGCGGACGATGCAGCCCATGCCTTCCGGAGCTTCCACCTCGTCCAGGGCCTGGCGGACGATATCGCGGTCCTCGCCGGTAATTCTCCGGGAGACGCCGCCGGCGCGGGGATTGTTGGGCATCAGCACCAGAAACCTTCCCGCGAGGCTGACAAAGGTCGTCAGCGCCGCGCCCTTGTTGCCGCGCTCCTCCTTGTCGACCTGAACGACGATGTCTTGGCCTTCCTTGAGGACTTCCTTGATGTTTACGCGGCTGCCGTCTTCCGGCTCGCGGACGAAATATTCGCTGGAGATTTCCTTCAGCGGCAGGAAGCCGTGGCGCTGTGCCCCGTAATCGATGAACGCGGCCTCGAGGCTCGGTTCGATTCGAGTGATTCGGCCTTTGTAGATGTTCGCCTTGCGCTGTTCCCGGGACGGTACCTCGATATCAAGATCGAATAGTTTCTGGCCGTCGACCATCGCGACACGCAACTCCTCTTGCTGAGTTGCGTTGACTAGCATTCGTTTCATAATTCCTCAATCCATTGGCGGCGCAGTCTGAAGAGGACTGGACCTCCGCGATCTGTGAGGCTGCATGACGGAAGCACCGACTATCGTCCGGCAGTAGCATGTATCTGGCTCGGGAGTTGCTGTGCTCGATCTGCAAGCCCATTGTTCCTCGTCGTATGAGGCTCGGCAACAGAGAGTGACCCTTGGTCAAATCGCGGTTGTCCTCTTACTGGACACGCCGGCTATCAAAAACCTTTGTCGATGATCTTCGAGCTCGAAGATCATCCCATTTGAGTGCCGAGCCACCGCCTCGGATCTCGAACGCGATGTGCTCAACCTCCGTACTATATCATAGCCAGGTCGAGGCGCCGCAGTGAATAATCCCCAGAAACCCAGAGTCTCCTCCAAGTCCGCGTACACGACCGAGGTTCCGGCCCGGAGCACGGATCAACGTCTCGACAACTACCTGTTGCGGGTTCTCAAGGGAGTCCCGCGGGCGCACGTCTATCGCCTCATCCGATCCGGGCAGGTCAGAGTGAACAGCGGGCGCGTCGATGCGAGCTATCGTTTGAAGGCCGGGGATCGCGTGCGCGTGCCGCCGGTGACGATGTCGCCCAAACCTCCGCTCAAAGTCGACGACGACGGGTTCAAATGGCTCGAGAAACGGATACTCCACGAGGACGATCGCATCCTGGTGCTCGACAAGCCCGCAGGCCTCGCAGTCCACGGCGGCAGCGGCGTGAGCATCGGCTGTATCGAGGCGCTACGATGCCTGCGCCCCAAGGACTCGGAAATGGACCTGGTTCACCGCCTCGACCGCGGCACGTCCGGATGCCTGCTGGTGGCCAAGCGCCGCAGCACCTTGCGTGCATTGCATCGTTTGCTTCGCGAAGGCGGCATGGAGAAGCGCTACCTTGCCTTGCTGAAGGGCGTTTGGGTCGACGGCGATCTCGAAGTTCGTCTACCGTTGTCCAAGGATAGCGAGCGTGGCGCCGCGGTCGTCAAGGTAGACGCAGCCGGTAAGGTCGCGGTGACCCGGTTTCACTTGCTGGAGACCTACGCGGCGGGCACCACGCTCATGGAGCTCGCGATTCCGACCGGGCGAACCCACCAGATTCGAGTACACGCGGCGCATCTCGGATATCCGATTGCCGGGGATCCGCGCTATGGCGACACGGCCTTCAATATCCAGTTGCGTGAGGAGGTCGGTCTGCAGCGAATGTTTCTTCATGCGCATGCGCTGAGCTTCAAGTGGCCGAGCGATGCGGAGACGTTCACGGTCAGCGCGCCCCTCCCCGATGACCTCGAGCTCGTTCAACGGCTCCTTGCATCCAAGGGATCGAAGCCGAACTCCCGTAACACCTGACTGAGCCAGATCAACGGCAGGCCGAGCAATCCGCTCGGATCGCGGGTCTCGATCGCGTCGAACAACGTGATGCCCAACCCTTCGGCCTTGAATCCGCCCGCGCAGTCGAACGGCTGCTCGAGCTCGAGGTAACGGCTCAGCTGCTGTGGCGAGTGAGTCGAGAACCGGACCTTGGTCGTGTCCACGCCATGCCGCTGGCGGCCGGACGGCTCGTCGCGGACGGTGACGGCCGTGTGGAATAGGACCTCACGTCCCTGGCATGCCAGGAGTTGCTCGAGCGCAGCCTCGAAACCACCCGGCTTCCCGAGCATCGTCGCGTCGAGGGCGGCCGCCTGGTCGGCGGCAACGATGAGGCCTTCCGTGCCGTGGATCTGGGCTGCGACTGCCCCGGCTTTCTCGCGCGCGAGTCTTTGCGCAACGAGCAAGGCATCCTCGCCGGGCCTGCGGCTCTCGTCGATCCCGGGCGCCCGGATCTCGAACGCTAGGCCGAGCCGGCCCAAGAGCTCGCTACGATAGGGAGAAGAGGAGGCCAGAATCAGCCGAGCCATGCCGCAGAGCGATCAAGAGAGGCGTAACCCGCGGTTTTGACAGTGTAAACACACGCACCTATCATAGATCGATTATGCCTGCCCGGCTGCATGCTTGGTACAGCCTAGATGATCTATCCGCATTGGCTGACCGCAAGGCAACTCTGAGCGGCGAACTTCGAATCAGCGAATTGCCCCGGCTCAGGGGGCTGTTGCACTCGGATCGCGACGATCGGTTCAGCGTCAGCCTGACATTCGACCGTGGTCCGCATGGCTCGGTCGGCGTCGACCTGGTCTATGAAGGTCGGCTGGAGCTGTTGTGCCAACGCTGTCTGGAGCCCATGCAGCATACGTTCCGCGAGGAGCTGGCGTGCACCATCGTCGAGCGTGCGGCGCACGCTGCGCTGCTGCCCGAGGGTCGCGAAATCGTTGAGCTGGAGGGTGATTTGTTTCAGGCGGCCGCATTCGTGGGAGATGAGTTGATCGTGTCC
>DASWKF010000087.1:0-22507 GCA_036396795.1 Gammaproteobacteria bacterium
GCCAATACTTTCCGAAAGGAACGGACTTATCCGTCTACAGTCAGTCCGATCTCGATCGCGTCGCCCTGCGTCTGAATCAGCGACCGCGCGAGACATTGGGCTTTCAAACTCCAGCGGCTAAGCTGAGGGACAGTGTTGCGCCGACCCGTTGAGCCCACCCGTCTTTATGGGAAAGTCGACATAGGCACCAAGTAGCCACAGCTTGCGTCGACGAAGCGTGTCTCAAGAATGGTCATCTATGGGAAACGTACAATAGATTGGTCGGCTTCCAGATCCGATCTTTCGCGCGCTAGTCGGCCCAGAAGCCCTTGAACCTATCCGCCGCGAGCTCAGTGTAGCGAACCGTGTGCATGATATTGCGATGACCAAGGTAATGTTGGATCGCCCGAGTATCGTGACCATCGTTCGCAAGCTTGTAGCCGCAAGCATGGCGGAGCATATGGGGATGCACAGGGAAGGGTAGGTGAGCCAGTTCTCCCGCACGCTGCAGTATCTTGCGCACGTTGGCCGCTGTCATCGGACCGCCTCTTTCTGTCACAAAGACATGTGGGGACGCTCCGTAGTCGCGATGTAATCGGCGAAGGGCTCGCATTTCTTGCCGACCAATCGGATGATTTGATGCTGTGCCGTTTTTGGACCGAGTTACGTGCAATATGGCTTCGTCGAGGTCGACTTGGTCCCAGCGTAGCGAAACAAGCTCGCTCACACGCAGCCCATGCCGGTAGACGATAAGAATCAGCGTTGCATTGCGATGGCCATGCCGGCCCACAGCGGCAGCGGCAGAGATCAGGCTCTCGACCTCGGCCTTGGTCAGATACTCCCGGCTTCGTACAGTGCTATTCGGGACTCTTCTTGGCGGCAGATGCTTCACTGTTCACTCCAGGATGGCTAGCCGCTCATGGATTCGACGATCCCGGGTCAGCCGACGAAGAGCCGACCGAGTCTTGGGGTCATATGTGCCTCTCGCAACGAGACTGATGCCGACGAGCGATATGTAGCCATCGAGGACCGCGCACCGAGCGATCACACGAGGGAGCACTCTTTGTCGGGAAGCGCGCAGGTCAAGCAGCAGTAGCTTCTGCTCAGGCACTTCGAGCGCTGCAAGGGCATCCAGATTCAGCTGCGCCCAGACCGCGATTGCACTGTACGGCCATGCCGGGTATCGCTTCGGGTGCGGCAGGTCGCGCAAAAACTGCGCGACGATCCGAGCATCCCGGCCACTCAGCTCGAGGTCCACAATCCAACCGAGCGGGCGCGCGAACCATGAGATCTTATCCATGGAGACGTAGCGATAAGCCATCGTTTACGATCGCCCGAAGGATCTCTTCCAGGTAGCGCGGTTCTACGACAAACGCAGCGCTCCACATCAGGGCATCGTCGGTCACCAGGTGTTCTTCGCACCAAGTCTTACCAGCGTCGGAGTTCGGTTGCAGCAAGGCGATCGAGAGGTGCTGCTGCACGTCAAAGTCCGTCGGGCTCGGGCCGATCTTCATAGCCAACCCCTTTCCGCAAGACTGACGCTTTCGTCCGCAGTGACTACCAGGTGATCCAGCAACCGGATATCAACGAGGGCAAGCGCCTTCGCGAGCTTGAGCGTGATGTTCCGATCGGCTTCGCTTGGTTCTGCGACGCCGCTCGGATGGTTGTGCGTCAGGATGACCGCAGCGGCATTGAGCTCCAGGCCCCGCTTCACGACGACTCTGGGATATACAGATGTCCCGTCGATCGTGCCCGAAAACAAGGTCTCCGCATTCAGTACGCGGTGTCGGGTGTCCAGCCAGATGACCCCGAACCGTTCGTTATCGTGGCCGGCGCAGAGGGATCGGCACAGCTTCGCGGCTTCCTGAGGCGAACTTAGCGTTGCGCCGCGGCGTTGTGAGACCACGATCGCGGCGGCGGCGTCGAGGATTTCCGCCGGGGTGGCGTTGCGGTATCTCTTGCCATGGCGGACTTTGAGAGCGTTCGACAGCATTTGGGTCTCCTTGGGTTGCAGAGGCGCCCAGAAGCGTCAAACGCATTGCGGAGGAGACCCGTTTCGTTGCCGCCGTGATCAGCCGCATCGCCCTGTGGGGCAGGCCACCTTGCCGGGTCGCGGCAGGTTGGCGGAGCATTCGCTCGCTCTGGATGCAGGGATAAGTTTCTCAGGTTCTGGTGTATGCCTCGACAGTTTTCCGTTCCAAGCTTATTGCCGACGAGAATTAGAGCGATGCCAAGTCATCTAGATAGTCCGCCCAGGCTTGCATCATTCCTCGCCGCTGCTCCAGAAGGTGAGACCGGTTGTAGATGCCTGCTACACCTGGCCGCTTATGCGCGAGCTGCTGCTCGATCACGTCGTGGTCGAAACCCTTCTGGTGGAGCAGGGAACTTGCACTCGAACGGAACCCGTGCGCCACGTGCACGTCTCGGGAGTAGCTGAGTGAACGCAGGGCGACGTTGAAAGTATTGTCACTGAGCGGGCGAGCAGGCCGTAGGCTCGGAAACGCCCATTCATCGCGCCGGTGGCGCTCAAGCTCACGCAAGAGAGAGACCGTCTGCCTGGCAAGCGGAACCGTGTGGTCGCTTTCACGCGTCTTCATTCTGGCTACCGGAATCACCCACAGCGGCTCGCTGGCATCGAGGTCAAATTCGGACCATCTGGCGAGACGGAGCTCGCCGGGACGCTGAAATGTCAGAGCGAGAATCTGCAGGGCGAGTCGGGTGACGGGCTGCCCGGCGTAAGCATCGATTGCTCTCAGCAGTCCTCTAAACGCACGTGGCTCGGTGATCGCGGCGAATCGCTGCTCCTTGTGCGGTTTCAAGAAGTCATCTGCCTTGAGCCCCGTTGCTGGGTTGGTCCCGCTTACGATGCGATTTGCCATCGCGAACCGCCAGAGAGCGTTAGCGAGGGTCAGGGCGCGTCGCGGTGTCTCGGCACCGTGTAATCGCTCGATTCGCTGGATCGCTTCCTGAAGCGTCGGTGTGTCGATGGTCGCGATGGGTGTCTGCGGTCCCAGCTCGCGCAGCAGGTAGCCCAAGCAGCGATCATTGCGAACCTGAGTGCTGCTTGCGAGCCCCTTTTTGCTGAGCCAATCCCGCTGCCATCGTTCGACGACGTCTTTGAGCGTGTCACCAATCGACGTACGGTGGACTGGATGTGGACGCTGTGCACCGCGAAGGGTAGCGGCGAGCGTTGCTGCTGCGTCGTGGTCGCCGCGTTTGCGCGCCGCGCGGAGCTGAGCCGCACGCGCCCGAGCGTCTTCGAGGCCCACCTCGGGATAGGTGCCGAGCGAAAGGTGCTGCTCCCTGCCATCTTTGGAAAGCCGGACACGCCAGCGCGGACTACCTGTCGACGGCACCTGCAGGTACAAGCCGTGCGCGTCGAAAGCCTTGTATGGCCGCTCCCGCGGGCGGAGCGCCTTGATCTTGGTCTCGGTGAGTTTCGCCATGACGGGTCCTCGGGGTCGAGGCCCGTCTCTCCGGCGCGATAAGCGCTCGGAGCCGTGGCAGATCGAATTCTACGACATTTGCTGCGGAGGAGTATGGCGTTCGTCACATAACGCAGTGAGCCACTTTCAAAACCGGGTACACATGAATTGCCGACTGGGTACACTCGCCGAAAACTGTACCCACTTTTTGCGGTTTTCAGTTTTTACGCGGGCAACCGAGATTGACAGCGAGCGGTCAGAAATGACAGGAAACTACTCTCTTCTCATGGAGTTACGCGTAATAGCTGAGAGTGGATGCGACAGCGGTTGACAAGGCGAAATTGAGAATTGGCTCCCCGGGCCGGACTCGAACCAGCGACAAGTCGGTTAACAGCCGACTGCTCTACCAACTGAGCTACCGGGGAACCCCGCCGAGTGGCAGGGGAATTGTGAGAGAAGGCCCCAGTCAAGTCAAGGCACGGTCTAAAATATTACCTTTTGCGTCAGTAGCTTAACGCAGGTTTCGCGACGCGCGCTCAATGCACGCCTGCATCCGGTCGAGCGCTTCGGAAAGCGTCGCTTGATCGCAGGCGAACGACAGCCGCAAGTACCCGGGCGCTTCGAAAGCGGTGCCCGGTACCAGCGCGATACCTGCTTCGTTCAACAGGTCCTCGCAGAGCTCGACGTCGTCGGCGAGACCCAATGCGGCGATGGCACCGCTCACGTCCGGGAATGCGTAGAAGCTGCCTTCGCCGGCTCGGCAGTGAACGCCCGGCATCGCATTGAGCCGCTCGAGCACATAGCGTTGGCGTTCGCGAAAGGCGGCGCACATGGCGACGACGCAGCTCTGGTCGCCCGTCAATGCGGCCGCGGCGGCTACCTGAGCGATGCTGCAGGCGTTGGTCGTGCTCTGGCCTTGAAGCGTCGTCATGGCTTTGATCAGATCCTTGGGTCCCGCCGCGTAGCCGATCCGCCAGCCCGTCATTGAGTAGGCCTTGGAGACACCGTTGACCGTCAAGGTCCGGTCCCTGAAATCGGGGTTGGCGGACAGGAAGCTCGAGAACGGCTCGTCGCCCCAGTAGATATGCTCGTAGATCTCGTCGGAGACGACGATGATCTGCGGGTGTTCGCGCAGCACCTCGGCCAGCGACTGCCAGTCCGAGCGGCGATAGGCGGCGCCCGTGGGGTTGCAGGGGCTATTGATGATCAGCGCCCGGGTCGCAGGCGTTATCGCGTCCTCGAGCTGCGCAGCCGTGAGCCGGAAGCCCCGATCGGGATCCGTTTGAACGATTACCGGGCGTGCATCCGCGAGGCCGACCATGTCGGGATACGAGACCCAGCACGGCGAGGGAATGACCGCTTCCATGCCGCTTTCGAGTAGGGCCAGGCAGGCGTTGTAGCAGGACTGCTTCGCGCCGCAGGAGACCAGTATCTCATCGAGCTCGAACTCAAGGCCGTTCTCGCGCGCGAACTTGGCTTGAATCGCTTGCTTGAGCGATCGAGTGCCGTCGACGAGGGTGTACTTGGTAAAGCCGCTCTTGATCGCGTCGGCTGCAGCCATGCCGATGTGCTCAGGTGTCGGGAAGTCGGGTTCTCCGACGCTCAAGGCAATGATATCCTTGCCTTCTTCCCTGAGACGCGTTGCCAGAGCCGTGACGGAAACCGTGGCCGACGGTCGAATTCGCTGGACGCGCTGAGCCAGACGGGTGCTCACGTTGGGTAACCTTTGCTCGAAGTGTTGCAGGTTGGCTATCTTAGAGGGTCGAGATTAGCCGGTCCAAGGTATTTACCGTCCGAGAGCGATGTCCGAAAGAGCGTTCAAGCTTGAGGCCGCCTACCGGCCCGCCGGCGATCAGCCCGCGGCCATCGCGGCTTTGGTCGAGGGTCTCGAGCAGGGGCTCGCCAAGCAGACGCTGCTCGGTGTCACCGGCTCCGGCAAGACCTACACGATGGCGAACGTCGTTGCCGAGCTGCAGCGCCCGACGCTCGTGCTGGCTCACAACAAGACTCTGGCGGCCCAGCTCTACGGCGAGATGCGCGAGTTTTTCCCGGGCAATGCCGTCGAGTATTTCGTTTCCTATTACGACTACTATCAGCCCGAGGCCTATGTGCCGAGCACGGACACGTATATCGAGAAAGACGCCTCGATCAACAATCATATCGAGCAGATGAGGCTTTCGGCGACGAAGGCGCTGCTGGAGCGTCGCGATGCGATCATTGTGGCCACGGTGTCGGCGATCTACGGTCTCGGCGATCCGCAGGCCTATCTGAGCATGGTTTTGCATCTAGTGCGCGGCGATACCATCGATCAGCGGGATCTCTTGAGGCGTCTGGCGGAGCTTCAGTACACGCGCAACCCCATGGACCTGAGCCAGGGAACGTACCGGGTCCGCGGCGACGTCATCGACATCTTTCCGGCGGAATCGGAGCGCGAGGCCGTGCGTGTCGAGCTGTTCGATGACCAGATCGAGGCTCTGAGTCATTTCGATCCGTTGACCGGAGAGGTGACGCGGACCGTGCCGCGCGCGACGATCTATCCCAAGACGCACTACGTCACGCCCCGCGAAACGCTGTTGGCTGCGGTTGATCAGATTCGAGAGGATCTCGCAATACGGCTACGAGAGCTCAAGGAGGCCAACAAGCTCGTCGAGGCGCAGCGGCTGGAGCAGCGTACGCGCTTCGATCTCGAGATGATCCTAGAGATCGGCTACTGCACGGGTATCGAGAATTATTCACGATACCTCTCAGGCAGGCGCCCGGGCGAGCCGCCGCCCACCTTGTTCGACTATCTGCCCGCGGACGCATTGCTGTTCGTCGATGAGAGTCATGCGACAATTCCACAGCTCGGTGGCATGTATCGCGGCGACCGCTCGCGCAAGGAGACGCTGGTCGAATACGGCTTTCGCCTCCCGTCCGCGTTGGATAACCGGCCTTTGCGGTTCGACGAATACGAACGGCTCGCGCCGCAGACGATCTTCGTCTCGGCGACGCCGGGGCCGTACGAGAAGGAGCGCTCCGATCAGACAGTGGAGCAGTTGGTGCGACCGACGGGCCTCGTCGACCCCGAGGTCGAGGTCAGGCCCGTTGGAATACAAGTGGACGACGTATTGTCCGAGATCAACGCGCGCGCCGCGCTCGACGAGCGCGTGCTCATTACGACGCTGACCAAGCGCATGGCCGAGGATTTGACCGACTATCTTCAGGAGCACGGCGTGCGCGTGCGCTATCTGCATTCGGATATCGATACGATCGAGCGCACCGAGATCATTCGAGACCTCAGGCTAGGGGAGTTCGACGTGCTCGTGGGCATCAATCTGCTGCGAGAGGGGCTGGACATGCCCGAGGTCTCCCTCGTCGCGGTCTTCGATGCCGACAAGGAAGGCTTCCTGCGATCCGAGGGATCGTTGATCCAGACGATCGGCCGTGCCGCCCGCAACGTGCGCGGTAAGGCGATCCTGTACGCGGATCGCGAGACGGGATCGATGCAGCGCGCGATCGCCGAGACCGATCGGCGGCGGGAAAAGCAGATCGCCTACAACCTCGAGCACCACATCGAGCCCGCGAGCATTCACAAGAACGTTCCCGACATCATGGAGGGCGCGAGGAGCACGGCGGGCTTGCGGCAAAGACGACGCTCGCCGACGTCGTCGCGAGCGCCGCTCCATTTGTCCGCGGAAGAGGCGCTCAAGCGCATCACGGCGCTCGAGAAACAGATGTACCGGCACGCGCGAGACCTCGAGTTCGAGGCGGCCGCGAAGCTCAGGGATGAGATCGCCGAGCTTCGGCAGCGCGGCTTCGATCTGCCGGAGCGCAATCGGCCGCGGCTCGTCGGGGGTGGCGCTTGACACTTGAGTCGGGCAGGGGATAGCCGGTATTGTTGCCTCCCTTCTAGGCGCGTAGCTCAGTGGTAGAGCACCACCTTGACATGGTGGGGGTCGGTGGTTCGATCCCACTCGCGCCTACCAAGTTTACAAACAAGGCGGATGTGCTCCTATTACAGCTTTGGAGCTCAGTTCATTGCGCTTGCGGTGCGCTGGACACCATCACTTCGCACTGGCCGACACGTCGAATGTATGGTAAAGTGTATGGCATGCAAAAAACCACAGTCTATATTCCTGAGGACCTTAAGAAGGCCCTCGGCCGGGTAGCTGCCATGCGCGGCATGAGCGAAGCCGAGCTGATACGCGAGGCTCTGCGGACGCTCACGTCGGAATCGAGCCCGCCCGAACCGCGTTTGCCCCTGTTCAAGAGCGGCAAGCCTCACTTCGCCGAGAACGTCGACGAAGCGCTGTCAGGATTCGGGGAGACGTGATCCTGCTCGATACGAGCGGCCTGCTCGCAGCCATCGACGAGAGCCAACGCTATCACCAGGAGTGCATGACGGCCATCCGAGAAGGGGCGCGACCGCTGTTGCTTTCTCCGTTCGTTCTGGCGGAGCTCGACTATCTCCTGATGCGCCACATCGGTCATCGCGCACAAACTGCGCTTCTTGAAGAGGTCGCTCGGGGCGCGTACCGGCTGGAGCCCTTTGACGCGAACGATGTCGCACGTGCGAAGGAAGTGCTCGAAAAATACACGGATCTCGGTGTCGGTCTTGCCGATGCTTCTATCGTAGTGCTCGCCGAGCGGCACGGGATCGCAGAGATCGTCACGCTCGATCAGCGCCATTTCCGTGCCATGCGATTCGCAGGGCGCAAGCGCTTCCGAATCCTACCGTTCGACAACGGCGCGTAAGCTGGCGCGCAAGTGTCGTCAACTCATAATCCGGAGCTGTTCGAAAATATAAGAATCACTGGTGAGTGACGAAATCGCTAAAGGACCAAATTGCTGCCATGAAGAACGAATACACAGCCGTAGTGCAGAGGGATGGCCGCTGGTGGATTGGCTGGTTGGAGGAGATCCCGGGCGTCAATTGCCAAGGAGAATCTCGCGAAGAGCTTATGGAAAATCTGCGCTCTGCTCTCGAGGAGGCGCTGGAGATGAATCGCTCGGAGGCTCGCAATGCGGCAGGCGACAAGTTTGAGGAAGTGCGAATCGAGGCGTGAAGCGCCGCCAGTTTCTTTCGCACCTTCGCAAGCAAGGTTGCGAGCTGATCCGCGAAGGTTCTCGTCCTTCCTGGTGGCGATCTACCTCATGCAGCAAGTGCACGAGACGAACCACTACATGGCAAGGGCAACAGCATTAGAGCGCCCGGAAAAATTTGGATCACTGGCAGAGCGCGTACCGGGCGTGTAGCCGTGTTCGATGCCGCTGCTCTCAGGCGTTTACCCGCGACCGAAGTCTTTGGCGGCGAGATACAGCCTGAGCAAGTCCGGGCGCAACGTACGAAGCGCGATGCGTGCGGCGATATCGCCCCCGCTCGTGACGACGCGATGCAACGCGGCGTAGGCAAGTCCCTCGGCGTTGTCGGGCGCGCATTCCCCGGGCACGAAGTGGGCTTGATGAGAATCGCCGAGCAGTAGCCAGGCTGGAAAGTCTCCCACAGCGAGCTTTGCATCTGCGTCCACAAACTTTCTCCACAGACGCGCGATCACGGGGTCGCCTGGTGCCTCGGCGAGAATGGCCGGAGCCTCCTGCGCATGATCCCAGCAAAGCTGCGCCCAAAGTCTGCGCGCGGTGGCGTCTTCCCCCTGCCTGGCCCGTGCCTCCGCCAGCCGAACGACCAGCGCCGCATGCCGGGGCCAGTCGGACTCGGCTTCGACGCTCGTCATCACGGCGCTCCATTGCTGCGCCTGCGCACGGGCGTAGCTCGCATGCGCGCGCGGCGTGGCGGGCGCGAACGCCGTCCCGACCATGGCCACCGCAAGCTCGCTCCAGAGCGGCGACAAATACTCCCGGGCCCGCGGGCCGAGACATCGCCAGGCCAATGGGGTGATGGTCAACTCGAGCTCGCGCGAAAACTCGGCGGGCGGTGCACGCGGCGCCGCCAGCACTTGCAGCAGGCGCGTGTAGTCTTCGATCGCCTGGGTATCGGGCGTCAACACGCTCCAGCGTTGCAGCGCCAAGCGGGCGGCTTGCGTGCGGTGCTCGGCGAGCGCTTCCTTGAGCCCGTTGAGCGCGACGGTTTGCGTGCTGTCGTGAAACAAGTCCGCCTGCCGGCGGGTGTCCTCCGAGTGCCGAAGAATCGAGTCACACAGCTCGATCAACCGCCGTGACGCCTCGTCGCGGGGCAGAGCACCGACTGACCTAGCCGGCGCCCGTGCTACGACAACGAGGCCTTGCGCGGTCGCGTAGGCGTGCGCCTGCTCGAGCAACGCAACGGCCTCACCGACCGGAGCAAGCAACGTGGAGATGATCTCAGTGTCGCCGCTGGGCCCAAGGGCGTCGGTCTGCCTCCGCAGCCCCAAGGCGATCAAGCAATCGAGAGGATCGAGCTCGCCGCGCTCGAGCAAGAGACGATCCACGACCTCGACGACACGGCGCTCGATGGCGGGCAGCACGAGATGGGGTGCTCTAGGGCGCCAACCCGAGCCGTTCGCGCAGCCTGCGTAGGATCACCTCGTCCATCGGTGGCTTCATTTCTCGGCTGCCTCGCTCCATCTGCGCGAGTAGCGACTCGACCATTTCACGGCCATCCGGATCCGTGACGGCTTCAAGCGGCGTGCGGTCGCCGAGCGCGGGCAGCTCGGCCGTGGCCCACTCCTCGTAATGCGCGGCCATGAGCTCGTTGATTCTCGCTTGGACCTCGGGCAGCTTGGCGAGGTCGATCTCATCGGCGCTTGCGGCGGGTCGCCGACGTTCGGCACCTGAAGCAAGCGCGCTCTCCATGGTCTGGATCTCCGTTGCCCGGTGCCGCGTGCGCGAGCCCAGGGCTTCCTCGATGAGGCGCTTCAGCTCCGCCGCGCGCTCGGCGGAGTTCACCTCGCCGATGAGCCGCGCGCCATTGATATCGATCGAGCCCAGCATCGTGGAGTCCCAGCTCGCATGCATCGCGTTGTCGGGTTTCTTCCAGTCGATCCGCACGCGGCGGAGTTGTCCGTCGGCATCGTGCTCCGACGACGCCAGCAACTCCTCGTCCGGCTCATCAAGGGCCAGGTGCTTGAGCGCATCGAACGCCGACTGCGCCGAGTCCACGTCGAATACGACCCGGTGCGGCACTATGAGCTCGCCGTCCGTGTTGCGCAGCTCCGGTAGCCGCGGCTCGAGCAAGCGCTCGGCCAGCATGAGATACATCTCCCGGATTTCCATGTCCCAATCCCGCAGCCGCTCCTTCGGGGTGGCGCCGGTACCGCCCATCACCTGCTTGCGCAGCTCGATGACGTGGATCTTGTCGCCCGGCGGGAGCAGCACGGGCCCGCTCGCCTCGAGCAGGGTGATGCCGTCGATGTCGACGAGCTGGCCGAAAAGGAGATCGCCCGCTTGCATGGGCTCTGAGCCGGAGCGCTCGATGACTTCCCATTCTTCTCCGCTAAAGACGTCGCGGGCGAGGAATCCGTGGCCGGGTTGCGCGCGCAGGATCTCGTGGAAGCTGAACGGCGCGTCGACACAGGCTTCGAGGTAGCGGCACAGCACCGGATCGAGGCGTCTGCCCCGGCGTTGCAGGAGCTCCGCGGTGGGACTGTGGTCCCTCAGCGTCTCGTCCACGATCGATGTATCCACGTCCGGGGACCAAGCATGAAAGAACCACGGCATGAAGAGCGGTATGTGCGCTGAGTCAGGATCAAACGCCGTGTCGTCCTCATCCGACGCGAGAGTAAACTCGGTCCACGCTTCCTCGACCGCCGCAGGCCCATACACGTCGTCGATGAACTTGAGCATCATCGCGGGGAATCCGTCGAGCACGCGGCGCACGCGCCGCCACACGAGACGCTCGGGCGATTCGGCCTCGTGGGTCGACGCGCCCAAGCAGCAGTGCTTGTATTTCTTGCCGCTGCCGCAGGGACAGGGTTCGTTACGGCCGGTTTTCATGGGGCGGCGGTCGGTCGCAATCGGGGAAAGGGAGCCTCAGGAGAATTCTCACACAGTTGCCTCAAGACGTGAAGCAGGAAGCGTCCGTGGGTCGCGGCGATCGAGGCTGGCTAGAAGATCCGACGTGGGACTCGCAGTTGCCCCCCAATGCCCATCTGATGTTGACCAGCCCGGCGATACAATCCTCGGGCGGCAAGACTTCAACGTGCTCTGAAAGCGTAGCGCGTGAAAGCAGTGCTCGAGAAGTACTCGGATCTCGGTGTCGGGCTCAAGTTGGGAATCGTTGAAGCCGTAGGCGCTGCAGGCTGCGACAGCACCGGCGGCAAGCCGGCGCGCGGTTGAGGCGGAGGGGGACCTTCGCCGCCGCGCGCCGCCATCCGTACCGATCGCTGTATGCGCTCGAGTCAAGGAAACACATGAAACTAAAGGTGTTTGGACGCCGCCTCACCCTTGTCTCGCTTCCGGATGGGGCATACAATTCGCCGGCTGGCAGGGTCGGGGCTGGCAGCTATCCGCTGGTCCATGCCGTGTTTCCCGCGGCCAGTTTCATCAAATCCGGTTAGTTTTAAGGAGCGGAATATAGTCCAAAGCAAGCGTATTAGGCGCAACGACGAGATCACAACGCCGGAGGTGCGCGTCATCGGAGCCAACGGCGAGCAGGTGGGCGTCATGGCCATCAGAGAGGCACTGGCGCAAGCGCAGGAAGCTGAATTGGACCTGGTCGAGGTCGCTCCGAATTCTGAACCGCCGGTTTGCCGTGTCATGGACTACGGCAAGTTCGTCTTCGAACAGAACAAGAAGGCGCAGACGGCGCGGCGTAAGCAAAAGCAGACGCAGGTCAAAGAGATCAAGTTCAGGCCGGGCACCGAAGAGAGTGATTACCAGATCAAGTTGCGAAACTTGGTTCGTTTCCTTACGGCAGGCGATAAAGCAAAAGTGACGCTGCGATTCCGCGGCCGCGAGATGGCCCATCAGGAGCTCGGCACGGCGCTGTTGCAGCGGGTGCGGAAGGACCTCGAGGAATACGGGACCGTGGAGCAATACCCTCAGCTCGAGGGGCGTCAGATGGTCATGGTCATCGCCCCCAAGAGGCGCCCCGCCGGCTGAACGGACTGAATACAGAAGGAGTGCGCGTTGCCGCGCTCGATCCGAGCCGGTAACTTGCCGCCTACAGGCGGCCAAGCGGCTTGCTAGTGCTGAAGCTTAAGGAGCGTGGCTATGCCAAAGTTGAAAAGCAATCGCGGTGCCGCCAAACGGTTCAGCCGCACGGGAAAGGGTGGCTACAAGCGTGGCCAATCCCATTTGAGTCACATCCTGACGAAGAAGAGCTCGAAGCGGAAGCGGCAGCTGGGACGGACCTTGCAAGTTGCGAGCGCCGATCTCAAAGCCGTCCGCAAGATGCTTCCCTACGGCTGAGGAACGGGCATGGCCAGAGTCAAACGCAGTGTCGTCGCCAGGGCGCGGCACAAGAAAGTTCTCAAGCAAGCCAAGGGCTACTTCGGTGCCCGGCGCAAGACGTACAAGGCTGCCAAGCAGGCGGTCATCAAAGCGGGGCAATATGCCTATCGCGACCGGCGCGTGCGCAAGCGGCAGTTCCGCTCGCTATGGATTACACGTATCAATGCGGCTGCGCGCATGAACGGGCTGTCCTATAGCCGTCTGATCGACGGCTTGAACCGCGCGGAGATCGAAGTCGACCGCAAGGTGTTGGCCGATCTCGCCGTAAACGACCTCGAGGCTTTTGCCGTCATCGCCGCCGCCGCCAAAGAAGCGCTGGCCTCGTAGCAAAGCTTCTTTCGTCAGGCGGTCGTCGTGTTGAGCGTACCGAAGGTATCGCGCAGTGAGGGCCCGTATCGGTTGGTGGCATGGGCTGGCGTCGGCGCCCGCCCGGCGCTTCGAAACGAGCACGGGGTCCGGTGAGCGGGATAACGGAATTGCTCGATACCGCGCGAGCGGCCATCGGCTCGGCCAACGGTCTCGTCGAGCTCGACGAGCTGCGGGTCAAATACCTGGGGCGCAAGGGCCTGCTCACGCTCAGGCTCAAGGAGCTCGGCACTTTGCCGGCGACGCAGCGTCCAGCCGCCGGTCAGGCGATCAACGACGCCAAGCGGGACCTCACTGAGGCGTTGACAACCAGGCTCGAGGAGCTACGGGCGGAGGCACTGCGAGAGACCCTCGCGCAGGAATCCATCGACGTCACTCTGTCCGGTAGGCGCCTTCCGGCCGGCAGCCTGCATCCCGTCACGCGAACGTTACGGCGCATGCGCCGAATCCTCGAGCGGGCCGGATTCGAGGTGCATACGGGCCCGGAGGTCGAGGACGAGTACCACAACTTCACGGCGCTAAACATTCCCGAAGATCATCCGGCGCGCGCGATGCACGACACGTTCTATTTGGAATCCGGGCGCTTGCTGCGCACCCATACCTCGCCGGTGCAGATCCGGGCGATGCGCGCCCAGGGGGCGCCGATTCGCCTGATCGCGCCGGGACGCGTCTACCGTTGCGACTCCGACCTGACGCATACGCCGATGTTCACGCAGGTCGAAGGTCTGGCCGTCGACCGCGACATCAGCTTCGCGAACCTGAAATACTTGCTCTACGAATTTTTGTCGAGCTTCTTCGAGCGTACGGTCGAGCTCCGGTTTCGCCCGTCGTATTTTCCGTTCACCGAACCGTCCGCGGAAGTCGATGTGCTTTCGGAATCGGGACGATGGCTCGAGATACTCGGTTGCGGGATGGTTCATCCGAACGTGCTGCGGCAGGTGGGTATCGATCCCGAGGAGTTCCGCGGCTACGCATTCGGCATGGGCGTCGAACGGCTGGCGATGCTGCGCTACGGTGTGGACGACTTGCGCCTGTTCTTTGAGAACGACCTGCGTTTCCTGAGTCAGTTCTCGCGGGGTTGAGCGCATGCGTCTGAACATCGACTGGCTGCACGATTTTGTCGATATCGATCTCGAAGCCGGCGCCTTGGCCGACAAGCTGACCACCGCGGGCCTGGAGGTGGATTCGATCCTGCCGGCGGCGGCGGCGTTCAGCGGTGTGATCGTCGCCGAGATCCTGTCGGTGTCTCCGCACCCCGAGGCCGATCGGCTAAAGGTTTGCCGCGTCAGCGATGGCGAAAAGGAATTCGGGGTCGTGTGCGGTGCCGGCAATGCTCGTGAAGGCCTCAGAACGGCTCTCGCGCGCGTGGGCGCCGTGCTCCCCGGGGAGCGGGAAATCGAGGCGTCGGCCCTTCGGGGTGTGAGCTCGGAGGGCATGTTGTGCTCGGCCGCCGAGCTCGGTATCGGCGAAGACGAGACGGGGATCATCGAGCTGCCGGCGGATGCACCGCTGGGCCGAAGCCTGCGCGACTACCTGCGGCTCGACGATACGATCTTGGACGTCGACCTGACGCCCAACCGCGGCGATTGTTTCAGCGTGCTCGGCCTGGCCCGGGAGGTGGCGGCGGCTCAGGGAACCGTGCTGTCATTCCCGCCGGTCCCGCCCGTCGCTCCGGCGCATGCGGAAACCCTCGACGTGCGCCTCGCGGCGCCGGAGGCTTGCCCGAGATTCGCCGGTCGCGTCGTCCGCAACATCCGCACCGACGCGGCATCGCCGCCCTGGCTGGTAGAGCGTCTGCGCCGCGCCGGGCTGCGGGCAATTCATCCAGTGGTCGATGTGACCAACTACGTGATGCTGGAGCTGGGCCAGCCCCTGCACAGCTACGACCTCGGCAAGTTGAAAGGCGGCATCGTCGTGCGCCTCGCCGAGCCCGGGGAGTCGCTTGTGCTGCTCGACGGCCGCAGCATCGATCTCGATCCCGACGTCGTGGTGATCACGGATCGATCCGGGCCGATAGGGCTCGCCGGCATCATGGGTGGCCGGAGCACGTCGGTCCACGGGCACAGCCGGGACATCTTTCTCGAGGCGGCGTTTTTTCCGCCGCAAGCGGTGGGCGGACGCGCCCGGCGTTACGGCATGCAAACGGATGCGTCGATGCGCTTCGAACGCGGCGTCGATCCCGAGCAGCCGGTCAGGGCGATCGAGCGCGCGACGGCGCTGCTGGTCGAAATCGCCGGTGGAGAGCCCGGGCCGGTAGCGGATGCCGTTGATTCCGCGCATATGCCGCCGCGCCCGACGGTCAAGCTTCGCGCCGAACGACTGGAAGCCGTTCTCGGCCAAAGCTTGCCGCGCGAGCTCGTCGAAAGCTCGCTGGCGTCGCTCGGGATGCGGCTTGCCGCAAGCGGCGAGGACGCCTGGCAGGTGACGCCACCGAGCTACCGGTTCGACGTGAGCATCGAGGAGGACTTGATTGAGGAAATCGCCCGCCTGGTGGGCTACGACAATATCCCGGCGTCGCCTGAGCTGATCGCCGGAAGGTTCGGCGACGCGACCGAGCAACGGCTCGACGAGGATCAGCTCGTGGACCTGCTGGTCGCTCGCGGTTACGCGGAGATCGTCACCTACAGCTTCATCGACGAAACCGTCGCCAAGCTAATCGAGCCGGGCAGGCGGCCCGAACGGCTCGCGAATCCGATCTCGCGAGAGCTCGGCGTGATGCGGGGCTCGCTGTGGCCCGGGCTGCTCTCGGCCGCCGGCCAGAATCTGAGCCGCCAGCAGGAGCGTCTGAGGCTGTTCGAGCTTGGCCTGCAGTTCGAAGGCGGCGGCGACGGGGTCCGGGAGACCTGCGTCCTGGCGGGGCTCGCCTGCGGCGAGCGCTGGCCGGAGCATTGGGGCTACGAGCACGCCGAGGTCGATTTCTTCGACGTCAAGGGCGACGTCGAGGCGCTGGTGGCGCTCTCGGGGCGGCAGGCCGAATTGCGCTTCGTGGCCGCGGAGCACCCGGCGCTCAGACCGGGACGCAGCGCCGCGATCGAGATCGCCGACACGCGTATCGGTTGGTTGGGTGAGCTTCACCCTGCCCTTCAACGAAGGTTCGACTTGAAGTCGACCGTGATTTTGTTTGCGATGCATCTCGAGTTCTTGATGCCCGCAGTCTTGCCGGCATACAAGGCCTATTCGAAGTTCCCGCGCTTGCGTCGGGACTTGGCGATCGTCGTTGCGAACGAGGTAAGCGCGGATCGGATCTTGGACTGTGTCCGGAAAGCGGCCGGCCAGTATTTACAGAATCTGAAGATCTTCGACCTATACCGCGGACCGGGCATAGATTCAAGCCGAAAAAGCATCGGCTTAGGCTTGATTTTACAGGGTACTTACCGCACGCTTACTGACGAGGACGCGGATGGGGCGGTGGCGGCCGTCGTCGAGCGACTCGGGAGTGAGCTTGGGGCAACAATAAGAACCTAGTTCCCATCATGGCACTTACCAAAGCAGACATAGCTGAATCGCTCTTTAATGAGCTGGGGCTCAACAAGCGTGAAGCGCGGGAGCTCGTAGACTCGTTTTTCGAGGATCTTCGCGGCGCGTTGGCGTCGGGCGAGCAGGCGAAGTTGTCGGGATTCGGTAACTTCGATTTACGCAATAAAAATCAACGGCCTGGCCGCAACCCCAAAACCGGCGAAGAGATTCCGATAACGGCTCGGCGAGTGGTCACGTTTCGCCCCGGACAAAAATTGAAGGCGCGAGTGGAAGCCTATGCTGGAACCCGGAAATAACTCCGAGCTTCCTCCAATCCCAGGTAAGCGTTACTTCACTATCGGTGAGGTAAGCGATTTGTGCGGCGTCAAGCCGCACGTGTTGCGTTATTGGGAACAGGAGTTTCCGCAACTCAAGCCCGTAAAGCGCCGCGGCAACCGACGCTACTACCAGCGCCAGGACGTGTTGGTGATTCGTCAAATCCGCAGCCTGCTATACGAGGAAGGGTTCACGATCGGCGGCGCGAGGCAGAAGCTCATGGGTGATGAAGCGCGCTCGGACGTGAGCCAAAGTCAACAGATCATCCGGCAGATTCGCGTCGAGCTCGAGGACGTATTGCGCCTGCTCCGGCGATAATCAATCCTCGCAGACCATTCCGCATTGCTTCATTCGCCGAAGCGGATGCTTTTGGCTAAACTTCATTTCCGGTCCGGGGCGTGGCGCAGCCTGGTAGCGCACTTGCATGGGGCGCAAGAGGTCGCTGGTTCGAATCCAGTCGCCCCGACCATTGATTATAAAGGTATTTTAGCCCAAAGGCTCCCGCCCAGCTTGTTCTAGCAGCACTACTTTCAGTACTACTTTTTCGCGAAGCCCGCGCCCAGAGTTCCATCGTGCGACCACCCCATGGACCTGTGGGTGGCGAATTCGTAATCAAGCCCGGAAGCGCCGATCCTTAACATTGTTAACGAACCACTTTCGGCGAAGATCCGAGAATTTTTTTTCCGGATGAGCTGTCGGTGGCGAATTGATGATCAAGCGGCAGATGGCAGCTGGTAAAGCCCACGGCAATGGCTCCTCCACCGATAGTCTTGCAGGCGGGCGATCTTCTGAGTTCCGCTCTTGGATCCCCCGTCAGGTGGAGTGCCGTCGAGCGCCCGGTGAACGCGAGCGCCGTTGTAATAGTCCTTGAAATCGAGCAGCTTTCGTTGCAGATCGTGGGCGTTCCAGAACGGCACGTGGTCGAGAAACTCTCGCCGTAATGTACCAATGAGCCGCTCGACGAAGGGGTGTGAGAGCGGCACGTAGGGCACGCTCTTCACCTCCTTCACCTCGAGGATCCGGAGATTGGCTTGCCATTGGTGAAATTCGAACAGCGGGTCATGATCGCTGCTGAGATAGCGGGGCAGGATCGGTGTACTTGAGATCGCCTGATTGAATAGGCGGCACACCGCGGGTCCATCGAGAACGCCAGCATGCACGGCGAAGCCAATGATTCGGCGGCTGTACTGATCCATGACCACCATCACCCAATGGGTCTTGAGGATCAGCGACTCGCAGCGAAACAGATCCACGCTCCACAGACTGTCCTTCGAATGACCCAGGAACGTCAGCCACGACGGCCCACCGGCGCCCGGTTCAGGACGGTAGCACTTCGCCAGCACGCGGCGGACCACGTCCTTATCGATATCGACGCCGAATACATAGGCGATCTGCTGGGCAATCCGCCGGCACCCAAATCGGGGGTTTCTTCGTTTCATCTCAATGATCGCGGCGATCAGCTTGGCAGATGGTCCCTTGGGCCCTGGCTTGCCACGACGCTTGGGCGTGAACAGCAAGCGGTACTTGCGTTTCACCAGTGCCCGGTGAAAGCCGAGGATGGTGGAAGGTTTGAGCACGATGGCAGATCGGGTCAGGCGGGTAGGGCGCAGAAAGCCAGCGCACAGCCCTGCAATGACGCGATCCATCGGGCGAAGATTCGGTGCGCGCTCCCGAGACCGATTGAGGACCAGAAGCTGGTGCTTGAGCAGCAGTGATTCGGCGGCAACCGAACGAAGACCACCCGGTCCCAACAAGCGAGTAACCGTCACAATCAGGTGGATGAGAAGGATGGCCAGATCACGCACGATCCCAACACCCTACCGATCACGCCACGATTGACAAGTCTTGGATTCTGTAGCGATTTACGTTATGCAAGTACGAATTCGCCACCCACAGGCTCTAATGTGGAATCAAGCGTCAAGGCACGCTATTCGCTAAAGACGAGGTTTGAGAATCAACAAAAACGAGGCAATCGGAAAAGACCTCGCTCAATAGAAGTCGGAATGTCTTTCAAACGACACCGCGGAAAGTTGGTCGAAGTCGAGCCCATCTTCGATTGCTCGTCCACTTTTAGGACGCCGAATCTTTTTGCTTATAGTGCAAGCAGGCACATGGCTGTTCGAAACTTCGATAACTCAGAGTTACGTGACCCAGCTTTCAATCTACTATCTGAATCAGCAAAGCTATACGATGCTGAGCAAGTGTTGATTAGCCTTGACGACAAGGGGTAGGGGACGTGGGGCGCGCTGGCTGCCGGGAGCCGTATGTTCGAGGCAAACCCTAGGTGTTGACGGCACGCAACCCATGTTGACAAGCGTATAGCACATGTGTTGTATGAATACAAGAACAGCGATACAGGCATCGATGTGCATTTGGGACTATTTTGGGGGGATCCATTCATGAGCAGGAAACCTTATCTATGGGCGGGCGTTGCGCCCGTAATATCTGGTGCGTTGCTGTTGGCCCCCGGCCACGCGGCGGCCCAACAGCAGCGCTCGGCCGCGCAGCAGGCGCTGCTCGAGGAGGTGGTCGTCACGGCCCGCCGGCGCGAGGAGGGTTTGGACACGTTGCCGCTGTCGATCGCGGCGATCAGCGCGGAGCAGATGGAGGTCCAAGGGATCTACAGCATAGAAGACGTGAGCGACTTCGTGCCGAACGTCACGTTGAGTCAGTCGGACCGGGCCAACAACACCCGCGTGGTCATTCGCGGCATCGGCGGGGGTCATCCCGACCCGGTGTTCGTGTTCGGCGCGGGCATGTATATCGACGGCCACTATATTCCGAACTCGCTGGGCGGCTACATGAGCACGATGGACATCGAGCGCGTGGAGCTGCTGCGGGGCCCGCAGGGGACCTTGTTCGGCAAGAACGTGACCGGCGGCGCGGTCAACATCATCTCGGCCAAGCCGGGTCCGGAGTTCGAGTCGAGCCTGACGTTGCGCGCGGGCGATGACGGCGATCAAGACGTCCGCGGCATGATCAATTTCCCGATCAGCGACAATGTGTTCGCCCGGGTGAGCGTCGCCTCGGAGCAGTTTGACGGCTATTACTTCAACCGCAATCTGAACATCAACACGGGCGGCGAGGACATCCAGGCGATCAACGCCGCCTTGAGGTTCACGCCGGGCAACTGGATCATCGACGCCAACGTGAACCATATCAAGCGGCGCGACGACAACAAGGGCGGTCAGTGCGCCACGCTCGACGGTCAGGCCTCGCAATGGGGCGGTAATTCGCCGGTCGTCGGAGGGCATTTAAACAGGTTCTATTACGACGGGTTCAAGCAGGACTTTTTCGATGCCTGCGACGCGGATGCCGCGGCCGGCACCTTCGTGAACTCCTCCGACAAGATCACGTTCTCACATCTCGACGTGGACTCGGTATTTGCGAGTGCGCAATGGGATTCGGACGGTCCGGTCGGCGGGTTGGACAGCCTGACCTTCAAAGTCAACGCGTCCTACCGGGGCACGGACTACGACTACCTGCAGGACCGCGACTACAGCCTCTATGACATCGATAACATCGGTATGCCGATCTGGGCGACGAGCTCGGGCGGAGACATCGGGCAGGACAACTGGACGCGGGGCTCCGAAGTGCTCGTCGAGGCACAGGTGAACGATCGGCTGGAGTTCACAGTAGGGGTTAATTCCTTCTACGAGCTGGCCAAGAACGGCGACGGCCGCTGCCGGGCGCGCTTTGAGGAGAGCGGGTTTGCCGACGTCGTGCCGGGCAGCAATCCGCCCGCGCCCGTCAACCCGGGTCCAGGCGTCAATTGCGACGACGCCCTCTCGGGGCTGATGTTCGACCTCGCACCGGGCTCGTTCATTCCGTTCATCAACTCATCGAGGGTCGAGAACGAGTCGATCGGCGTGTTCGGCCACCTGACCTATGCGCTGAACGACAACTGGGATCTCGATTTCGGTGCCCGCTGGACCGAGGACGACCGCAATTTCTGGAACATGGAGTCCGCGGTCCAGAACTGCACGACGGACGATCACACGCTTCGCACTCTCGGCAGCCAGCCGAATGCGGAGCCGGGACTCTGCACCTTTAACTACACGGTGACCTTCGACGACACGATCGGTGGTGGATTTTACAATGAAGCGGCGGAGACCTTCACCGAAGTGACGCCGATGATCAGCCTGACGCGCAATCTTCCCGGCGGCGGAAGGCTCGACAGCGGCATGGTGTACTTCCTGTACTCCGAAGGGTTCTTGACCGGCGGGTTCAACACCGAGATCAACTCGAACTTCCCCGATATCGCGTCCCTGCTGAGCTATAGCCCCGAGAACGTGACGAACTTCGAGGTGGGCTTCAAGGGCACCCTGGCCGGCGGCAATGTCCGGATCATGGCGGATGTCTTCTTCATGGACTACCAGGACAAGCAGGAGGACATCACGATCGACAACTCCGACGGCCGGTTCGGTCAGGACGTAAACCTGGGGGTGAGAACGAACGTCGCGCAGGTGGACATCGCCGGCATCGAGCTGGAGCTACGCGCCAGCCCCTGGGACGGCGGCTTCGTGTCGGTGGATCTGGGTTATCTCGACAACGAGTACGGTGAGTTCGTCTACCCCGATCCGGACGATCCGGCCAACGTCATCGACGAGACCAACACCAGCATCGCGGACCTGACGGCCAAGTGGACCATCAATGTGGGGATCGAGCACGAGTTCGCGCTGGCGAACGGCGCGACGCTCACGCCACGGCTCAACGTGTACGCTCAGGACGACTACGACTATCAGTCCTCGACGCTGGACGCACCGCCATCAATTTGTAACCAGCCCTCCTATACGAAGGTCGGTGCCCGGTTGACCTATACGCCGCCGGCGGGCAACTGGCGGGCGGCGCTGTTCGGCTACAACATCACCGACGAGAAGATCCTCGAAATGTGCGGCGACACCCGTGGCCTGTATACGTATCGTCACGAGCGGCCCGCATGGTGGGGCGCTGAGTTCACGATGCGCTGGGGAAACAACTGAGGCCTGAGAATGCCGTGATGCGGGGTCATCGCGGCGCTGTAACCACGGCACGGCACCTCCTCGGAGGTGCCGTGTTTTTTTTAGCCCTCGATGTCGCTGACGCAGGTTGCAGGGGCGTATCAATCTCCTGTCTCTACCAATTATTCGTCTGGCTTGATTCTATTGCCTTTTTCTGAAGGGTGCGGCTAGTGTTCCGCTTAGCTCAAATGGCTAGGGATCGTGATTCGAGCGCTGAGGTCGGTCCTTCGGTCTCAGCAAGAGCTTGCCCTCGAGAATCTCGCTCTGCGCCAATTTCAAACACTTACACGACTTTCCTCATGTCAAGCGGCAAGTCACGTCGTGGGTGACCGCGGCACGGCGGAGAACTGAAGATCTCCGGATATTTGACTGAGCGTTGTCGGTACGTTTTATTCCGACGAGCGCTGCTTCGCTACATCACTCGATAAAGCGATAACAATAATCGCCGGCTTCTTTGCTCCATTCCGGTCAATCGCCAAAAAGTAGCCGTTGAATGGCGTCTTTACCTCCGATGGGGGCCGGTCATTGGCTATACTTTCTCGCACTACCGAATTCAACCTTTCGACCCTTCTCGGCCGG
>DASWKF010000088.1:0-4024 GCA_036396795.1 Gammaproteobacteria bacterium
CCGCCCGAGCGTCTGAACTTATCCAAATCACCGAAGGTATCGGTGACATCGGCGATGTTGCGTGACCCGTCCTGTGCGACTTGCGCATAGGACAGAGTATTGTTCGCTCCGGTCAGAGTGACGGTGTTCCATTTCTGCGACGTGGGAAATAAGCCGGCACCGACGAGCGGGTAGGCGTAACTCCGATCCTTCTCGTTCCACTCGAACTGGATTTGAACGAATGGAAACACCCCGGGTCCATTGAGGCCACCGAAATCGGTGCCGCGTTCGATCGGGAACCAGATGCGGTTGCCGTCGTTATTACGCGGTCCGTCCCAAATCTTGTTGACCGCCGTTGCTTCGGCTGTCGTCAAGCAATTCGGCGCCGCCGGGGCACCCGGCTGGCCGCAAACGGCGTTGTTCGCGTCGTAGTCGCAGGTGCGCGGGTCGTCGATGACACCGTCCACCACGCCATCGTTCGCGTCGCACGCCGCGACCGCGGCTTGTCTCACTGCGGCGAGCTTGGCCGGCGCGATCGCGCCGGGCGGCGACTGCTCCGCCAATTCGAACATGGCGATTTGGCCCCACGCTTGCGCGGTCGCAAATCGCGTCCAGTACATGGCGGGCGCATTGGCAAGGATGCCGTCCAGTTCGTCGCCCAGCTCTTGGGCTAGGAGGTATCCCTGACGACCCCCTGTGGAGCAGCCGTTCCAATAGTTATACGAAGGATGCACGCTGTAGTATGTCCGCGCTACTTGCTTCGACCAAAGTATCTGTTGCTTGATGCCGTGGCGGAAGAAATCCTGGATGTGATGACTGTAGGTGCCGTCCTCCAACACCCACGTCGCGCAGTCGCCAATGGCCGCCGAGGGGCCGATGGGATGGCCGCCGTCGGTACCTGATCCGACGTAGCCAGCGTTCACGGCCGGGTCGACATTCAGAGTCCCCGTGCATACACCGCCGCCCAGGCCTTGGGTGCGACCGTTCCACGCGCCGACAACTCTTCCGGATCCTCCGTCCACGGGGCTCAGCGGCAGGCCTATGTAGATGATGATGTTCTGCTCCGGGTTCTCCCCGTAGACCAGAGTCACTCGGCAGTAGGGCACGCCGGCGGTCCCGCCGGTCGTGGTGATTTCGGCGCTAACAGATTTGATTAGTGGGTGGTCCTTAAGTCCGTACGCGCTGTCGCTCGCCAGGCTCGTGCAACTGGGTACTGGCAAATGAGGCTTCTTCTTCCAGAAGTTAGCGGCTGCGGTGCCGGAAACCATCGCCAGTCCGGTGGCTACGATCACAATGCTTGAACAAAGACACGTCAAACGTCGCAAGTTCTTCATGACCTCTCCTCCTAGCGATTCTATAGAAATATAGAATTCTATCGAATTATCGAACCTGTCGATGGCCAGGGTCAACTGCCGAGACTCTGAAAACACACACAAAGTGAAATGTTCGGCGGCCTTGATTACCGAAAATGTCCAGCGACATCGGTACTTGCTGTGACATGTTCGTCTTCCACTTCGTGCGTATGCCCTGCTGTTTCTCGTCTTGACGCTAGTGGCCCCGCGTCGGGAGGAAACGCGTTGTGTGGCTTGGCATCCCGCTCGTCGCTGCCGCCGAGCCAACGTATCGGGTTGGTCTCGCAGTGGGACATTCGGCGCATGCCTTATCGTCCGAGACTCACGTTGTCAGGTGGCGGCGTGTATTTCACCGCATGGCCCCATTACTCGAAACTGCGATCGAAATTAGAACAGCCCGACGGTGCAGCCTTCGGCGTCGATATCGATATTCATGAACGCCGGCGTTTTGCCGAGCCCCGGCATGCGCTGCATCTCGCCGCACAACGCCACGACGAACTCGGCGCCGGCGCTCGGGACGAGACCGCGCACGGGCAGGATGAAGCCGGTCGGCCGGTTGCGAAGCGCCGGATCGTGCGAGAGCGAAAGGTGCGTCTTCGCCATGCACACCGGCACGTGGCCGAGACCGAGTTTCTCGACCCGCTCGAGGTCCTTGCGCGCCTGCGACTCGAGGTCGATGCCGGAGGCGCCATAGAGTTTGGTGGCAATCGCCTCGATCTGTTGCACAAGCGGGGTGCCGGGCGGCGTGAGGAAGGTGAACGCGTTCGGCTTGTCGCAGGCCGTGACGACGGCCTTCGCCAAATCGGTCGCACCGGCGCCGCCCTGGGTGAAGCCCGAGTGCGTGACGACCGTCTCCGCGCCGGCTTCGAGCGCCAGCTCCCGCAGCCGTTCAAGCTCCCGGGTCGTATCGGTCGGGAAGCTGTTGATCGCGACGACACACGGCAACCCGTAGCGGCGGACGATCTGCACGTGCGCCGCCAGGTTGTCGGCGCCCTTCGCCAACGCATCGAGATCCTCGTTCGCGAGGACGTTGAAGGGCTTGCCGCCGTGCGACTTGGTCGCCCGCACCGTCGCCACCAGCACCGCCGCGCTCGGCTGGAACCCGCCCACGCGGCAGACGATGTCGCAAAACTTCTGGAAGCCGAGATCGCTCGCAAAGCCCGCTTCGGTGACGACGTAGTCGGCGGATTTGAGCGCGATGCGATCGGCGATAATCGAGTTCGCGCCGTGGGCGATGTTACCGAACGGACCGGCGTGCACCAGCGCTGGCTGCCCTTCGAGCGTCTGCACGATGTTCGGCTTGATCGCGTCCTTCATGATCACGGTCATCGCGCCGGCCACCTTCAGCATCTCCGCCGTCACCGGCTCGCCGTCGGTGGTCGAGGCTACGACGATGCGGCCGAGGCGACGGCGCAGGTCGGACAGGCTGCTCGACAACGCGAACACCGCCATCACTTCCGAGGCGGCGGTGATGATGAACTGGCTCTCGCGCGGGACGCCGTGGGTCTTGCCCCCGAGGCCGACCACCGTGTAGCGCAGCTCGCGATCGTTCATGTCGAGCGTGCGCGGCCAGATCGCCGAGGAGGGGTCGACGCGCAGCGGGTTGCCGTTGTAGATCGACGCATCGAGCGCCGCGGCGAGCAGGTTGTGCGCCGTGGTCACCGTATGGAAGTCGCCGTTGAAGTGGAGGTTGATGTCCTCCATCGGCCCGATCTGCGAGTAGCCGCCGCCGGTGCCGCCGCCCTTGATGCCGAACACCGGCCCCATCGACGGCTCGCGCAGGCAGAGCATCACCTTCTTCCCGATCTTCCCCAGTCCCATCGTCAAGGCGACGCTGGTCACCGTCTTGCCCTCGCCCGCTTTGGTCGGCGTGATGGCGGTCACGATCACGAGCTTCGCGTTCGGTCGCGAGGACAGGCGATCGAGGATCGACAGGCGGATCTTGCCTCGGACCCGGCCCGACTGTTCGAGTTCCTCCGGGAGGATGCCGGCTTCCTTGGCGATCTCGGCGATGGAACGCAGCTTCGATTCGTGAGCGATCTCGAGGGCGGTTTTCATTGTGTGACGTTGTCCGATAAGAAATGGGTCGGAGTGACTGAAGTCTGAGTCACTTCGACCCCTTTTATGAAGTCCGACGGGTGCTCACTTGGCACAAGCAATCGGTCTCGGACGATGCGTGAGCGCGCTTCCGGAGTGGCGACCGGCTTCATCATCGTCAGCGTCCTAGCAATTCTATATTTCTATAGAATTCGGATCATAGGGCCCGCTTAAGGCTATGGTCAACTCCTCGAACTCTGAAAACACGCACAAAGTGAAATGTTCGGTGGCCTTGAGCGACGAATTCTGGGCGCGGTAACTACGACGGGAGTCAACGAGTAGTGCTACACACCCAGACACGGTGTAAATCGGGATAGCTACGCGAAGAACCTTTTATGGTGATCGCGCGTGTCTGACCTCGGCGCTTTTTTCATTCTCCAACGGTCACACACTCACCGCCAGGCGTTAACAAGATGTCTGACCGCTCCGGGATGTCAAATCACGGTGAGCACGCTCAATTGGAGTTTCCGTATTCGGCGAGCGAAGTGACAGCAAAACGGTAGCAGACGGCGCCGGCGAATCAGTAAAGTTGACACAAGTGATTGAAAGATTGGTGGCCAGGGGCGGAATTGAACCGCCGACACGCGGATTTTCAG
>DASWKF010000089.1:0-19567 GCA_036396795.1 Gammaproteobacteria bacterium
CAGGCATACCACGCGAATAGGTGAAATCGCTGCTCGCGCAGCAGCCAGATGAACAGCTTGAGCGCAATCAGCCCGCTTACGAGCGCAGCCGCGCAGCCGAAGGCCGTGTTGATCAATTCGGCACCCGAGACCGCCGTGAGCTCGGGCAGCAGCAAAACGCCCGCGCCCGCCATTGCAATCACGCCCAGCAGGAACGAAAACTCTGCGGCCGCCAATGGAGCAAGGCCGAGCGCGAGCGCGAGCGCGACGGTCGAGCCGCTGCGCGAGATGCCCGGAAGGATCGCGACCATCTGCGCACAGCCGATCAAGATTGCCGCGAGCCACGTCGGCTCCAAGGACCCCTCGCGTTTCAGCGTGTAGCGCGTGCTCCAAACGATACCGCCCGTCACCAACAGGCAGACCGCGGCAACGGCGGTCGACTCGAACTGGCGCTCGATCCAATCCCGGGCGATGAGCGCGGCCGCGACCGCCGGCAGCGTCGCGACGAAAAGCTTGCCGATATAGCGCCATGAGCCCGGATGGGCGGTCACCGCACCCAGCGTGAGATCCACAACCCGGCGGCGGTAAAACAACAGGATTGCCACGAGCGTCGCGAGATGCACGGCCACCTCGAACACGATGCCGGCGCCGGGCTCGACGCCCAGCAGCGCCTGCGCAATGACGAGATGCCCCGAGCTCGAGACCGGCAGGAACTCCGTGAGCCCCTGCACGATGCCGAGTAATAGCGCTTTGGCGGTTTCCACGGGCGCCAAGTGTACCCGGAATCGCCACTCGAGCTCGCGGACTTGGACTGATTCCATCCCCTCTCGGAATTCTTTTTTGACGCGTAATGAAATCGACGGACCGCCGGTCTTATGCTTCGATTGGAGCTGTCCGCGTGGGCGGCTGCAGTTTTCCGCAACTCGAACACAGGAGATTATCGATGATCAAGAGAAACGCACTGATCGCGGCCGCGATCTCGAGCGCATTCGCCGTCGGCACGCTGACCCTGGCGCAACAGGCGAGCGCGCAGGAGATGGAGAAGTGTTACGGCGTCGTGAAAGCCGGCGCAAACGACTGTGCCGGTCCCGGCCATACCTGCCAGGGCCAGGCGCAGGCCGATGCCGATTCGGACGAGTTCATCCTGCTTCCGGCGGGAACTTGCGAACGTATCGCCGGCGGTGAGGTGAAATAGCAACGGCCTGGTTGTGAGCTTGACGGGCGCCGGTCCCGGTTGCACCGGGATCGGCGTTCCGCCGCTTTTCAGCTGAGTCAGTAGTGCACGCCTGGAATCGAGGTAGCGCAATGATCCTTCAGAAAGCAATCGGGTGGTTGATCGAGCTGCCGGCAACGCTGTTGAACCATCTCCAAGATCTTCTATCGTTGTTCGTTCGTCTATACGTCGGTTGGCAGTTTTTCCACGCCGGATGGCTGAAGGTCAACTCCTGGGATAGCACCCTGTTCTTGTTTCAGTACGAGTATCGCGTGCCGGTGCTGCCACCCGGCCTGGCCGCCGTTCTTGGCACTGTCGGAGAGTTGTTATTTCCGGTGCTGCTTTGGATCGGGCTCACGAGCCGCTTGGCAGGCGTCGGCCTGCAGTTCGTGAACGTTATGGCCGTGGTCTCCTACGCGCACGTGATCTTCAACCCGGAGTTCGGCACTTCTGCCATCGTGGACCACTATCTCTGGGGCTTGATGATCTTGATGGTCATCGTCTATGGCCCGGGCAGGTTGTCCGTGGACGAGCTTCTGACGCGTTTCAAATCTTCGAACGCGGGCGTCGCTTCGAGCGGCAGGGCCGCTGCCAGCGGAGCGTAGCCATGCCGGACCTCGAGCAGCTCACGACGATCCTCTCGTTCATGGCGGCGATGTTCGTTTTCGTCCTCGGCTCCACCTTGTTGCTGGTCGCGGTCCTATTCGTGTTGGATGTGACCCAGACCAAGCACGCGATCCGGAGGAACTTTCCGGTGATCGGGCGGTTTCGCTACTGGTTCGAGCATCTCGGCGAATTTTTCCGCCAGTACTTTTTCGCGCTGGATCGAGAGGAAATGCCCTTCAACCGGGCGGAACGATCATGGGTCTATCGAGCGGCCAAAGGCGTCGACAATACGGTGGCCTTCGGTTCCTCGCGAGACTTGAGGCCGGTCGGCACGGTGCTGTTCGTCAACTGCCCGTATCCGACCTTGGAAACCGACGCCGCGCCGACCGGGCAGATCGAAATCGGCCCGAGTTGCCGCACGCCTTTCGTCACGGCCTCGCTGTTCAACATCTCCGGCATGAGCTTCGGAGCGATCTCGAGGCCTGCGGTGCTCGCACTGTCGAACGGCGCGCGGATGGCCGGATGTTTCATGAATACCGGTGAAGGCGGGCTTTCGCCCTATCATCTGGAGGGCGGCGCCGACCTCGTATTTCAGATCGGCACGGCGAAATACGGTGTGCGGGATCTCGCAGGCGAGCTCAGCGATGCCAAGCTCGAAGAGCTTGCCTCGCACGAGAGAGTGAGGATGTTCGAGATCAAGCTCAGCCAGGGCGCAAAGCCCGGCAAGGGCGGCATCTTGCCGGGCGGCAAGGTGACGCCGGAGATCGCCAGGATTCGCGGCATTCCCGAAGGAAAGGACTCGATCAGCCCCAATCGGCATCCCGAGATCGATTGCCCCGCCAAGCTGCTCGACGTCGTCGAGCGCGTCCGCCGCGTGACCGGCAAGCCGACCGGATTCAAAGCGGTGATAGGGGCCTACGGATGGTTGGATGCGCTTTGCGATGAGATATGGGCTCGCGGCGTCGACAGTGCTCCCGATTTCATCACGATCGACAGCGCCGACGGCGGCACGGGCGCCGCGCCCATGAGCTTGATCGACTACGTCGGCATCCCGCTCAAGGAGAGCCTCCCCTTGGTCGTGGACATCGTGACCAAGCACGGCTTGCGGGATCGTATCCGCATTGCGGCGAGCGGCAAGTTGATTACGCCCGCGGAAGTTGCCTGGGCGCTCTGCGTCGGTGCCGACTACGTCAACACGGCGCGCGGTTTCATGTTTGCGCTCGGCTGCATCCAGGCATTGCAGTGCAACAAGAATACCTGCCCGACCGGCATCACGACACACAACAAGCGTTTACAGAAAGGCCTCGATCCGCTCGACAAGGCCGAGCGGGTTCGGCGCTACGCGCAGCACGTGCAGCACGAAGTCGAGGTGATTGCGCATTCCTGCGGCGTCACCGAGCCGCGGCGCCTGAAACGCATGCATTGCAGAATTGTTCTCGCCGACGGTAAATCAGTGCCGCTCGATGAGCTCTATCCGGAGGTCAAGGCGACTCCGGCAAGGGCAGCATGAGTTAACGCGAGCCCATTCAGTCCTTCGTGAGCTTTTGCAAGATCCGCGGGTCGGCCAGCCCGGCGTAGATATTGCCGGCCGCGTCGGCACCGACGTCTTCGATATTTCCCTCTGTGGCCGCCGTTTCGGCGTGGTGCAGCGAGACGCTGATGACGCCGTCGGCCGTGCGCCCGGCGCTGATGCCGAGCGCGTGTGCGACGTAGAGCACGTCACCGGCCGCCAGGTAGAAGCCGCTCGGCGCGCCGAACTGTGTCCACTCCTCGAGAAAGCGCCCGTCCCGGTCGAAGATCTGAATGCGGCCGTTGTCCCGGTCGCCGACAAGCACGCGGCCGCGCGAGTCGACGGCGATCGCATGCGGCACGTTGAACTCGCCGGGCGCGGCCCCGGCGCGGCCCCATGCCGTGACGTACGTTCCGTCCGGCGCGTACCTGACGACCCGATTGTTGCCGTGGCCGTCGGCGACGAAAATGTCGCCGTCAGGCGCCACCGCGATGTCGGTGGGCCCGTCGAAGTGGCGCTCGTCGGCGCCCGCCTCGCCGGCAGTTCCCAAGGTCATGAGCACCTCGCCCGAGGCGCTGAGCTTGAATACCTGATGTCCGCGGCCGTCCGCGGCGCGCCCGTCGCTGACCCAGATGAAGCCGTCGCGGTCGATATGCAGTCCATGAGGCCAAACGAACATGCCGGCGCCCCAGCTCTGGACTAGTTCCCCGCTCGGATCGAACTTCAGAATCGCGGGCTCTGACCGACCGACACAACTGTCCGCGCCGCAACGATGCAACGCGAAGACGTTGCCGTCGCGATCGAAGTCGACCGCCACGACCTGCCCCCATTGCAAGCCGCCGGGGAGCCTGGCCCAGCCGGGCTCTAGTCGATAGCCGTTGTCTTGGCCTAAGGCCGTTCCGCCGCCGATTGTGATCGCGCACAAGACAGTGGCGAGCCGACGGCACCTGGTTCGCGCATTCATACGCTCGACTCCGGTTCGTTGGTTGATATCGTGTTGTGCGCCCGGAGCCGGTCTGCGGCGCCGAGCTTAGCGTTCCGGCTCGCAGTTGTAACGGAAGAGCTGCAGATGCGGCTGGTAAACGAGTTCGAGCCGGCCTTCGAAAGGCTCCGCGAGGTAGTCCGGGTCCTCCATGAGGATGTCGACGATCATGCGCGTGCCGTCCTCGCTCAGCGAATACCGCTCTGTGAGATGCTTGCGCGGCCCCGACGGCACGCCTCGGCCGTTGCCGGAGTTGTGGTCCGCAAACAGCGCCGTGTCCACCACCAAGGTGGCGTCTTCCCACCCTCCGATCGAATGTCCCTGGTTGGTGCGCTCGCCGTTTTCGGGATGCTCCCGGCCGTCCGTGTAGACGGTACGCTCGACGTCCAAGATCTCGTTGCGCAGCATCACGCGGTCGTCAAGGATCTCCACGCCGCTTAGATAAAGGTTGCTCGAGACGTGCATGGGTGGCGGGTTCGGAATGCACTGCGCCGTCGGTCGATCCAGGACGTCATTGTAGTTTGCGCGGGCGGTTTCGGCCGCCGGCGTGAGCACGGTTTCGCGAAGCTGTGCATTGAGGCTCGACGAGCTCAGCCCCCTCCAGACGCCTTCGATGCTGGTGGCGATGCCTGTCGCCACGGCATCGGTTTCGATCTGCGACCAAGTGCGGCCGTCTGCCGTCTCGAGAACGTTCAAGATACCGTGCGCCCGTCCGCTGCGCCGTTCCGGATGCAACCGCACCGTTACGGTATCGCCGGGGCTCAAGAGGTCGCGGGACCAACCGCTGCGGCTCATGATCGGTGTCGAGCCGGTCTCGACGAGCCATTCGACGGTCTCGCCCGTCTCGGTTTCGGTCTCGACAGAGATCATGACGTGTGGGTTGCGCCACGCGTAGCGCGTCACCTGCCCCTCGAACGCGACGATTCTATCGAGCTCGTAGGTCGCGTCGCTGTGATGCGCCAGCGCTGGCGCGGCGAGGCCGGCGACTACGAACGATGCCAACAAACGGAAGGGCGCAGCGACGACGCCGGGAGCTGGACGGCAATACACGATCGGTTCTCCTCGAGCAGTAACGGCCGCAAATTCTAGCAGGACCTCCGCACGAAGTTCACGCCGCGCCGGACGCTTCCGGCTGGCTCGCTCGACGGTGTTTATTTGGTCAGGATCAACTTGTCGTTGGAGGTGATTCTGAGCGTGTACTGCTGGGAGTTATGAATGATGCTTAGTTGCCGATGCGGGCCGAAGAGCTTCCGGCTGTCGATCTGCGGCGACGGCTTCGAGGCGTCGCTGCCTCCGGCCGGTGCAGGTTTCTTTGGCCCGTCAGTCATGTCTACGCGTCGATCCCGGGAGACGACCCAGGTTTATTCTAACTGATGGTAATGAGAAGCATTCGCATTAGCAAGCGTTCCAGCGGGCCGTTTCATAAGAACGTGTTTTCACGAGTTATTGTGGGCCGATCGAGGCGCGCTCGTCGCGGCGACGCCGGCCGGGACTCGGGGTCGGAGCACGTCCTCGCTATGCTATTCTCGGCTGCGCCGAGGCGCCGGAACAGTGCGCGATGATGGCAGGAGGAGACGAATGAGATGCTCACAGCTGATCGCCGTGGCGCTCGCGCTCGGGGCGACCATGCCGGCTCGAGCTCACCACAGCGACGCGGGCTACGATCAGCAGCGGATCATCGGCTTTCAGGGTACGGTCACGCGGTATCTGTGGAGAAATCCGCATGTAACGGTCTATGTCGAGACCGGGAACGAAGCCGGTGAGCTCGTCGAATGGGGCGTAGAAACGGGCTCGACGCCGATCATGACGCGCAGCCGTTGGTCACGAGAGCTGTTTTCGCCGGGAGACGTCGTGACGGTCAGGGCGCATCCGGACCGCCGCCACCGCACGCACGCGATGATGATCTCGATCGAATCCGCCGACGGGTCGGTGTGGATACAGGACGAGAGCGACGTTCCAGCGACGGCCAGCGCCGACAGCCTCGCCGGTGTGTGGAAGGGCATCGGTTCGACGCTGGGCGCCTTCGACGGCGGGCTCGAGGCCGTGCCGCTGACGCCGGCCGGCGCTGCCGCCAAGGCAGCTTACAACTTCCAGACCGATAGCCCGATCGCCGATTGCATCCCGCCGCCCGCGCCGGGAAGCGTGGTCGGCTCGACGGTCTATCTCAACGGCGCCGAGCTTTTCGATGACCGGGTCGTCATGAGAAGCGAGTTCTTCGACGCAGAGCGCATCGTCTATTTGGACGGCCGCGGCCATCCCGAGAACGGCGAGCGGACCAACCAGGGCCATTCGATCGGTTGGTGGGAAGACGACGTGCTCGTGGTCGATACCACGTTGTTCGCTGATCATCGATCGGCAAACGGCGTCGGCGTCCCCTCCGGCGCGAGCAAGCATCTCGTGGAACGCTTCTCCCTGAGTGACGACGGCACGCGCATGATCGTCGACGTCGAGCTCGACGATCCGGAATATCTTGCCGAGCCGTTCAGCGGCCGCAGGGAGCTGCTCTATGCACCGCAGCTGCAGCTGTATCGATACGATTGCGACCCGGCGCTGTCGCGTCGGGCCGGCTTCGAGTAGGTCTGCCAGCCGGTCATCTTCGCGCCGCGAGCAGCGAATGAACCAACACGCCCACGGGCACGGCGGGAGCGAGCAACACGAGCGCTGCGGTCACGAGGTGTCCGCGGCTCTTTGGACTTGCCCGATGCACCCCGAGATCCGGCGCCCGGGCCCGGGCGCGTGCCCGATCTGCGGCATGGCGCTCGAGCCGCTGAGGCCGACCGCCGACGAGGGCGACAACGCCGAGCTCAGGGACATGACGCGGCGCTTCTGGGTCAGCGCCGCGCTCTCGGCGCCGTTCGTCCTGTTCATGCTGGGCGAGCTGATCCCGGCTTTGGATCCGATGACGTTGCTGGGTCATGCCACGTCGTCCTGGGTGCAGCTCGCGCTTGCGACGCCCGTCGTGCTCTGGGGCGGTCTGCCGTTCTTCGTGCGCGGTTGGCAGTCGATCCTCAGCCGCAACTTGAACATGTTCACGCTCATCGCGCTCGGTACGGGATGCGCCTGGTTGTTCTCCGTCTTCGCGACGGTTTTCCCTGGAATGCTGCCAGCGTCCTTCCGGACCGCGTCCGGCGAACCGCCGCTCTATTTCGAAGCGGCGGCCGTCATCGTCACGCTGGTGTTGCTCGGTCAGGTGCTCGAGCTTCGGGCGCGAGCGCGGACGTCCGGCGCGATTCGCGCGTTGTTGAGGCTTGCGCCGAAGATCGCGCACCGCGTCGATTTGGACGGCAACGAAAGCGACGTCCCGCTCGAAGACGTTGCCGTCGGCGATCGCTTGCGCGTTCGGCCCGGCGAGAACATACCCGTCGACGGAGCGGTGCTCGAAGGCGCCAGTCATGTCGATGAGTCGATGCTGACCGGCGAGCCGGCGCCGGTGCGCAAGGAGCAGGGCAGCGGCCTCACGGCGGGAACGACGAACAGCAGTGGCACGCTGTTGATGCGCGCCGATCGCGTCGGCGGCGATACTCTGTTGTCGCAGATCGTGCAGATGGTGGCGGAAGCGCAGCGCTCCCGCGCACCGGTGCAGCGGCTCGCAGACAGGGTTTCGGCCTGGTTCGTGCCAACCGTCATGGCGATCGCAGTGGTTGCCGCCCTCGTCTGGGGGCTGCTCGGCCCCGCGCCGCGGCTCTCGTACGCACTGCTCATCGCCGTTTCGGTGCTGATCATCGCCTGTCCGTGCGCGCTTGGCCTGGCGACGCCGATGTCGATCATGGTCGGCGTCGGCCGCGGAGCTCAGGAAGGCGTCCTGATCAAGGATGCCGCCGCGCTCGAGCGGCTCGAAAAGGTCGACACGCTCGTCGTCGACAAGACGGGAACGCTCACGGAGGGCCGGCCGAGCTTGCGGCGCGTGATTGCGGCCGAAGAGTTTCACGACGCGCAGGTTCTCGAGCTTGCGGCGGGACTCGAATCCGCCAGCGAGCACCCACTGGCCCGGGCGATCGTAGCAGCCGTCAGAGAGGGGAGACGGGAGCTCGCTCGCGTTTCGGACTTCGAGTCCGATCCCGGCTTGGGTGTCTGGGGCTCGGTCGGCGGGCGCGCCGTGCTCGTCGGCAATGCGCGGCTCATGCAGCGGCACGGCGTCGATGTCGAGGCCCTGGCGAGCGCCGCGGACGAGCAGCGCGGGCAGGGAGCAACCGCGATCTACGTGGCGGTCGACGGCAGGCTTGCCGGGCTGCTCGTGGTGGCGGACGCGGTCAAGAAGACGACGCCTGCGGCCATTGAAGCGTTGCGCGACGCCGGGATTCGTATCGTGATGCTCACGGGCGACAACGAGCGTACCGCTCGAGCCGTGGCGGACACCTTGGGCGTCGACGAGGTCATCGCCGACGTTCTGCCGGAAGACAAGGCTGCCGTGGTGAAGCGTCTGCAGGGCGAGGGCGCCGTCGTTGCGATGGCCGGCGACGGCGTCAATGACGCGCCCGCCCTCGCGCAAGCCGACATCGGCATCGCGATGGGCACGGGCACGGACGTCGCCATGGAATCCGCGGGCGTGACGCTCGTCGGCGGCGATCTGCGCGCCATCGCCCGCGCGGTACGCTTGTCCCGGCGCACGATGCGCAATATCCGCCAAAATCTCGTCTTCGCTTTCGGCTACAACGCGCTGGGCGTGCCGCTCGCCGCGGGCGTGCTATACCCCGCATTCGGCCTGCTGCTCTCACCGGTGGTCGCCAGCTTGGCCATGAGCTTCTCGTCGGTGTCCGTGATCGCAAACGCGCTGCGTCTGCGAGCGGTAAAGCTATGAAGACTCGGGCCCGCCGATCATATTGCGAATCTCGCCGGGCGTTCCTAGACTGGGCCTTGGCATGACGCGCTATCGCGTGTTTCTGAAATAGCCACGCCGGCCTCTATTCGGCGTCTCGCCCGAGCCTAGCGCCCCCGAGCGCCGAATAGCCATTTGATTCGGACTGTTTCTTTGCGGCTTCCCGCCGCCGGAGCTTCGGCGCGTGGAGGCCCGGCTTCCGACCGAGGATACGACGATGACGAGCCAGGCATTCGATAACGCGGCCCAGTTACGCAAGCTCAAGATCTCCAGACGCCGGTTCGTGGAGGGGCTTGGCGCCGGCGGGATTCTCGCGAGCTTGGGTCCACTGAGCCTCCCGGGCTCCGCCCGCGCTGCAACCGGTGAGGTTCCCAGCCTGAGCGGCATGCAGTTTGACCTGAGCATTGCGTCTCACGCGGTGAGCTTCACCGGAATACCCGGCATGGCGACGCTCGTAAACGGTTCGTTGCCGGCGCCGACATTGCGGTGGCGTCAAGGCGACGCCGTGACCATACGGGTGCGCAACGAGCTCGCGGAGCCGACATCCATCCATTGGCACGGCATACTGTTGCCCGCGAACATGGACGGCGTGCCGGGCTTGAGCTTCCACGGCATCATGCCCGGCGAGACTTTCACCTACCAATTCAGCGTCCGTCAGAACGGCACCTACTGGTATCACACGCATTCGGGATTTCAGGAGCAGACGGGTCTCTACGGGGCGCTCGTGATCGAGCCGAGCGATGCCGACCCGTTCGCTTACGAGCGCGATCATGTGATCCTGCTATCCGATTGGAGTGACCTGGATCCATCCGAGATCTACTCCCTGCTGAAGAAGCAGCCGGACTACTTCAACTACAACCAACCGACCTTCCGCGACTTCATTCGCGATGCAGAGGATCAGGGGTTTCGCGCAGCCATGTCGGACCGGCTGGCTTGGGCTCGCATGCGCATGAACCGCAGCGATATCGCGGACGTCGGCGGCAGCACCTATACCTACCTCATGAACGGCACGACCCCGGCCGGTAATTGGACCGGCCTGTTTCAGCCGGGTGAGCGCGTGCGACTGAGGTTCATCAACGGATCCGCGATGACGTATTTCGACGTGCGGATTCCGGGATTGAGCATGACCGTGGTCGCGGCGGACGGTCAGAACGTGCACCCTGTGACCGTGGATGAATTTCGAATCGGCGTCGCCGAGACGCTCGACGTCATTGTCTTTCCCACGGGCAGCGACGCGTTCACGATATTCGCCCAGTCCATGGACCGCTCCGGCTTTGCGCGCGGAACGCTTGCGGTGCACTCAGGGCTTGCGGCGGAGGTTCCCGAGCTCGATAGAGTCGTCTATCTCACGATGGCCGATATGGGGCATGACGCCATGAGCCACTCGGACGCAGCAGCCGGCGGCGGCGCTCCGGTGGATCACGCCGCCATGGGCCATAGCATGCCGGCTCAGACTGACGAGCATTTGGGTCACACGGATCAAGCGTCGATGCAGGCGCATCCCTCCAGCGAGGCAGGCAATCCGGGAGTGGATATGCAGGCGATGGTTCCGTCCGCGCGTCTTGCCGATTCCGGTATCGGCCTGCGCAGCAATGGCCGTCGCGTGCTGACGTACGCGGATCTCAAATCGCTGTTTCCGGATCCGGATGGCCGCGACCCGGTGCGAAAGATCGAGCTTCATCTGACCGGCCACATGGGGAGGTACATGTGGTCGTTCGACGGCATCAAGTTCTCCGATTCCGACCCGATTCTCCTGCGTTACGGCGAGCGTGTGCGGATCGAGCTCGTCAACGACACGATGATGGAGCATCCGATTCACCTGCACGGCCTTTGGAGCGACATCGAAGACGAGGGCGGGGCATTTCAGCTACGCAAGCACACCGTCAGCATGCCGCCGGGGACCAAGCGCAGCTATCGCGTGACGGCCGACGCGCTGGGCCGTTGGGCCTATCACTGTCACTTGCTCTACCACATGGAGGCTGGAATGTTTCGCGAGATTCGCGTCGAGGGGTGACCGGCAATGCGTGGTTTGCTCGTAAAGAATCTCCGCAGCCTGTCGCAGTTGGCTTTGGCGCTCACCGTATTGCATCCCGATACCTCGGTGTTCGCTCAGGCGGCGCCATCGGAGCTGCCTGCGCCGACAGATGCTGAACGTGAGGCGGCCTTTCCCGATCTTAGCGACATGGATCTCCGGGAGATGATGATGGAAGATCCATTCAACACTTTGGTTCTGTTCGACCGGTTGGAAGCGCAAGAGGCCGACGGCTCCGACATTCTGGACTGGGATCTGGACGCCTGGGCTGGGCGTGACGTCGATAAGCTGTGGGTGCGCAGCGAGGGCGAGCGGCGCGGCGGCGAGACGGAGCATGCCGAGGTGGAGCTGCTGTGGGGGCGTGTGTTCGGTCGCTGGTGGGACGTCGTGATGGGTATCCGGCAGGACTTCGAGCCGGGTCCAAGACGGAGCTGGGCTGCTTTCGGCGTGCGCGGATTGGCGCCGTATTGGTTCGAGCTCGACGCGACCGCGTACTTCACGGAGGGCGGCCAGGCAGCGGCAAGACTCGAGGCGGAGTACGATCTGCTCATCACTCAGCGCTTGATTCTCCAGCCGCTGATCGAAGTCACCTGGTATATGGAGGACGACGCCGAGCGGGAGATCGGCTCCGGAATCTCTTCGGCGGAGATCGGCTTGCGGTTGCGCTACGAGATACGCCGCGAGATTGCGCCGTACATCGGAGTGCTTCGGTCACGGAGCTTCGGCGATACTGCCGAGGCGGCGCGTGCTTCGGGACGGGAGGCGAACGAAACACGCTTCGTCGTGGGTGCGCGGTTCTGGTTTTGAGTCTCGTTTCCGGATCGCGACCACCCGACGGTGTCGGATGAGGTGCGGGTCCTATTCTTTGCCTCGATTTCTGATATAGTGCGCCGCAACCTGGCGCGCTTCGGTCTGCGCCAATTACTCCGGCCCTGCAATTCCGCGGCTGTCGGAACAACCCCAACCGCCTAAGTCGACCGAATAGCACGCTGCGAATACGCAGCTTTGGCCTCGGGCGACATCGGAGCCTCCAATACATGTCATTTGATGATCTCGGCCTTTCGGCCGAACTGTTGCGTGCCGTCAACGTGCTGGGCTATCGCGAGCCGACGCCGATTCAGCAACGAGCCATTCCGCCGATATTGGTCGGCCACGACGTTCTTGCCGGCGCTCAGACCGGCACTGGGAAAACCGCGGGTTTCGTCTTGCCGCTCTTGCAGCGCCTGGAGCTTGCTTCAACGAGCCGTCGGCGGCTGCGTGCACTGATCCTGGCGCCGACGCGAGAGCTTGCGGCGCAAATCGGTCATAGCGTCGGCGACTACAGTCGTTACCTGCCGACTCGAACTGCCGTGATCTTCGGCGGTGTCGGTATCCAGCCGCAGATCTCCAAGCTGCGCAAAGGTGTGGACGTCGTCGTAGCCACACCGGGGCGGTTGCTCGATCACATCCAACAGAAGACGATCGATCTCTCAGGCATCGAGATTTTGGTGCTGGACGAGGCGGATCGAATGCTGGACATGGGCTTCATTCGAGACATCCGTCGGATTCTCGGCCTGTTGCCGCCGAAGCGCCAGAATCTACTGTTCTCGGCGACTTTCTCCGCAGAGATCAGGCGGCTCGCGGCGGATCTTTTGCACGAGCCGACCGAAATACAGATCGCCGGCCGAAATACGGCAGCCGAAGGAGTTCGGCAAATCGTGCATCCGGTCGATCGGCATCGAAAGCGGGCGCTGCTGGCGCATCGCATCGACTCCGAGAATTGGCGGCAAGTTCTCGTGTTTACCCGGACGAAGCACGGAGCCAACCGTCTTGCCGCGGAGCTGCTACGCGATGGCCTTTCAGCCATGGCGATTCACGGCAACAAGTCGCAGAGCGCGAGAACCCGGGCTCTGGCCGATTTCAAGTCGGGTTCCGTCCGGATACTCGTTGCGACCGACATCGCGGCGCGAGGACTCGACATCGACAGACTGCCTTACGTCGTCAACTACGAATTGCCCAACGTGCCTTCGGACTACGTGCATCGGATCGGGCGGACAGCTCGTGCAGGCGAGGTGGGTCACGCGGTCTCGTTAGTGTGTATCGATGAGCACCAGCTGCTGAACGGAATCGAGCGTCTTCTGACTCACTCGATCGACAAGCAAATCGTGCCGGGCTACGAGCCGGATCCGAGCATAGGGGCGGAACCGATCGGAAACCGGGGCTTCCGACCACCGAATCGGCGCGCGGCACCAGCGTCCCGGTCATCAAATAGATCGCGCAATAATGCCCGCGCTAGAGTACACTAGGGAAAGTTAACCCCACCGCTTCTAGCGAGCCTCCGGGCGCCTCTGCCCCATGCCTTCTTAAGCGGATCACAACCCCAGGAGGGCCCATGGGCCGGAAGCTATACGTAGGAAATTTACCGTACTCGGTCACGGAGGCTTCTCTGTCCGAGAAGTTTTCCCAGTTCGGTACCGTCGAGTCAGTCAAGGTCATTACGGATCGTGACACAGGTCAGGCGAAGGGTTTTGCCTTTCTCGAGATGGCCAGCGATGCCGAGGCCCGCGCCGCCATCGACAAGCTCAATGGAACGGACTACGAGGGCCGTCCTTTGAAAGTCAATGAAGCCAAGCCCAAGCCCAGCGGCGGAGGGCGAGGCGGTTACGGCGGCGGCGGCGGCGGCAACCGCTGGTAGCCATACCCGGCCCGCAGGCCGGCGATATGAGGTCCTGGCTGGCTTCGAGCTAGTCTTCTCGATCATCGGGCGGTGAAGATCAATGTCCGATACATCAGCAGCCATGAGATCGCCCTACGAGATCGTATCGATCGGGCGAGCGAATCCGCCGCCGGGCGCGGAAGACTCGGAGTGGTGCGAGTACGTGATCACTCAGGGGGGTAACACCATCCACGGTTCCCGGCAAGGCACGCTCGTGGCCGTCACCACCGCCGTAGAAGAGATAGTGATTCGCTTGAACGAACGTAGGTTGCACAAACGCGGCCGTACGCACATCGTCATGAAATCGAGCAGGTCCGCCGGCAAGTCATGAAGAACCCGACCGCCACCAGGAGCAGGATACCGTTGATCCCGAGGGCGGCCGGTCCTACGGCGTCCCGTCCGAAGCGTATCGTGTAGCCGACCAACAGCAGCGCAATGAGCGCGGCTGTGAGCCTCTGTAGCGCGGTCCGGCTGTTGCTCTGATCGCGCAGGTAAAGCGCGAGCGCGGCCGTGCCCAGCAATGCCAGCCAGAACATCGCCGTGGACGCGATGCCGAACACGATCTGTGCCGCAGCCGAGAGTGCGAGGGCGAAGGGTACGCCCCAGACGAATCCGGTCCACAGATCGTTGACGTAGTCACGCTTCTTGCGCTTCGCGAGCCACACGTTTACGCCGGTCGCCGAAACGACGGTCAGGCTCATGCCGAGAACGAAATACAGAGCTTTGACCCAGAATCCGCCGAAATGACCGAAATGCAGGCGATAGGTCGAGTAGATCGCTTGCTTGCCCAACGGGCCGTCCGAGAATCCGGCGTGACCCAGATAGTTGCCGCCGGCATCGAACCGATAGTTCTCGGAGTAGATCAGGCGGCCGGGGTGTTCCGCGTAGATCTCCACGAACTGCGCAGACGTACGTGGCTCGTGCACGGTCAGAAAGATCGGCGCCGTCGCGGGCGCGATCGTCTCGAGATCGTCGAGCGCCTTGCCGACGTTCGCCAGCTGCGCCTCCTGACTGAGCTCGGGCTCGGCGCCGAACACTTGAGCGATGACCGCCTCTTCGTCGCCTCCGTGGAAGGTCAGGGCGACGACGATCACGATTAACGACGCGAGGCCGAAGTAGGCTCCGGTGACGGCGATGATCAGATGGAACGGCGCGCCCCAGACGCTGAGCCTGTTGTGTATGTCCGTCTGTTGCAACTGGCGATTGCCGCCCATGCGCAGCCTGAATGCGTCGCGGACGATCCGCGGATGAGCAAGAAAACCCGACAAGATAAGGCCGCACAACAGCGCGCCGGTGGCGCTCACGAGTACGAGGCCCAAGGTCTGAGGCAGATGCAGGTATAGATGAAGATCGACGAGCATCTTCGTCCATAGGGGCATCTCCCTTTGCCCAATGGTACCGTCCTGGTTTACGAACCACGCCTCGTGATCGTTTTCGACCACGACCCTGGGGACACCCGGCAAGGGCAGAACGATGTGAATGTGCTCGGTATCCTGAAGGTTCGTCGTGGCGAACGCTTCATACGCTTTCTGCACGAGGCCGGGATCGTAGTCCCGGTACTCTTCGACGCCTGGCTGCTCCCAACGCTCGAATTCCTGATAGAAGACGGCCAGCGTACCCGAGAGGCAGATCAGGTACATCAGCGAGCCGACGAGCAGCCCAATCCAGGAGTGCGCCGCGAGAGATCGCTTGACGAGGCCCGGCGTATAGAAGCGGCTCATGCGGACGACAGCCTCGATAACCACATGACCCCGATCGCAGCCAAGCCCGTCACGGCCGCAAGCGGCCGCAGCGGTTTGGAATCCGCGCAGGCCCAGAATGCCAGTCCGCCCCAAAGCACGGGCATGAGGAAAACGGCCAGGACAATTCGATTGATATCGTCAATCGGGATCAGAGTCGCGAACGCGACCGAGCAGACCGCGCTCACCGCGCCTAGAAGCGGAACGGTCATGACAAACATGCCGAGGTTTCGCAGAACCGCACGGAACCTCGGCCAGGCGTTGATCACGATTCGCTCGTCGCGACCTTTCCGGTTGCGTCGATCGATCGAGAGGAGAAGCAATACCCAGGCGAACAACGCCGGCAAGATCAAGCCGAAAACGGTTCCGAATTCCACGCCGGCAGAGCGAACCCAAAAGTACATGGACAGAGCCAACAGGCTCCATCCTGTTGCCGTTGCGATGGCTCGGGAGGAAAGGCGCTCCAGCCAGGAGGCATAGAGCAAGCCTATTCCTGCCGTCCCGACCGAGAGCGCCAATATGCCCGAGGTCATCGCGTCACGCTCGGCGAATTGCTCGGACCATGGCTAAAACGAGTAAGTCACGGCGCCGCTGATCGACCGACGCAGACCGGGAAAGCAGTCACCACGAGTCAGACAGGAGGTCAGGTATCGCTTGTCCGTGAGATTGCGGATGTTCAGAGAAACGTCCCAGCCGCCCTCGAGGTCGTAGCCGAGCATTGCATCCGTAAGCGTGTAGTCCGGCGTCACATAGCGAATCGTTCCGTCCTCCGATACGCTTTCGCCCACGTGGCGAATGCCGGCACCGGCCCTGAACCCTCGCAGTCTGCCGCTGGGCCGCCAGGTCGCCCACAGCGAGGCAAGCCTGTCCGGCTCGCCTGCCAATTCAAAGCCATCTGGATCCCGCGCGTCGAGGATGGCAAGCCCGCCTTGGAAATAGAAATCGCCGACGCTCGCCCGGGCCTCGAACTCGATGCCTTCCAGAGTGGAGACACCCTGCTGTTGCGCGGCAGCACCCGGCAGGCTGTTGGGATTCGGCAGATTCGAGATTTCGATATCGAAGAAAGCCAGCGTGAACAGGCTCGGGAAGCCGTTGGTCTCGTACTTGAGACCCAGCTCGTACTGACGTGCCTCCTCGGGTTTCAGCTGTTCGCCGCTCAAGGGCGTGCCGACGACGGTTTCAAAAGATTTGGCATAGCTCAGATAAGGCGAGAACCCATTCTCGAAGCGATACAGCGCGCCTGCGCTGACGGAGACCTCGTCGTCCGATTGCCGGGTCGTGCCGTCGTCGTTGTCGACCTCGTCGTAGCGCAGCCCGGCCGTCAGGCGCCAATGTCCCACGGTGATCTGATCTGAAACGTAGACCCCGAGGTCTTGAACCGACTGGATCGGGCTATCGAAATAGATCGCGTCGAATACGCTCTGATCGGGAAAATTTCCGTATACCGGATCGGCCAGATCGAGGACAAACGACAGGTCGCCTTCGAGAGCTCCGCCGCCGTAGAAGTAGGCGGAATTGTTGTCGGTTTCGACATCTTGATACTGCATTCCGAAGAGCACTTCGTGGAAAATCCGGCCCGTCGCGAAGTCCGCCCGCAGACGAAAATCCGCGGCCAGCTGTTCGAAGGCATTATCGGCTTGATAGAAGGTCCGCGGCACGGTCGTCGACGTGGCGACGTCCATGCCTATAAGATTATTGAGATACCGGCTGTCGCCGGCGCCGACGAAGATCGGCCATGCCTGATGATAATCGGCCTCACCGTCTCGCCAGAGCGCGGTGGCCTCGAGCGCAAGGGTCTCGTTGATAAGGTGTTCGGCCAGAAACGTGAGCTGGCTCGACTGCGTATTGAATCGATTGAAGTCGGGTTCGCCCGCGTAGACATCCTGATCGATGAAGCTTCCGTTTTCCAGAGGAAACAGCGTGCCCTCCACCGGGATGAATTGAGCGCCCGTGTCGCTGTGGGTGTGTTGATGCAGCGCGATGACCGTGAAGCTCGATTCGTCGCTCGGCGCAAACGTCACCGAGGGCATCAACACCAGGGTATCGTCGTCGGCGTAGTCGACCTGAGTGTCGGAGTCGCGGTAGAGGCCGACCAGGCGGTAGCGCAAGTTTTCGTCCGCGCCGGCCGTCGGTCTGGTGATATCGACCGCGAGCTCCGCCCGATCGAAGCTGCCGAATTCCGCGACGAATTCACTGCTCGCCGACTCATGCGGAATTTTCGACACGTAGTTGACGATGCCGCCGGGTGAACCTTGCCCGTAGAGAACGGAGGCGGGGCCACGCAGCACTTCGACTTGCTCGATCGTGTAAACGTCCGCGCGCGTCGTGTTGTAGCTCCCGAACAGCTCCTGAATGGAATCCCGATACCGCGGAATGTCCATGCCGCGGGCGTGAATCCAATCTCCGCGCGTTGCGAATCCGTAGGTTTCCGCCGTCACGCCGGCGAGGTACGAGGTGGTTTGCGAGAGATTGAGCGCGCCTTTCTCGATGAACTGCTCGCTGGTCTCCACGGAGATCGAGCGCGCCGTCTCGACGATGGGGACGTTGGACTTGGTGGCACCGAAGCTCGACAGGCTGCCCGTGACCGTGATGGTTTCGATATCGGCATTAGGGTCGACGGGGTTGGCGCCCGATTCCTGGCTGAGGACATGGGCCGGAAACAGGGCAACGAGAATCGCGGTGAAGCTCTTTGAATGCACAGGGCAGGGCATAAGAAATCCTATTTTTGTCAATGAGATAGGGATTCTGGATTTGAAGAATCCCGGAGGTTCCGTTGGTAGAATGAGTCGTATTATCTGTTGAAAATAAGAATCATTCGCAGTTAGTATCAAGGAGCGGGTGCTCGATGTCAATGCGGCGATGTTGCAAACGGAGGACGACGTGATGCGGGGGACGGCTGAAGATCGTGATGTCGGTGCGGCACGGGGCACGAAGCTCAAGGAGCCGAATTTCTACGCTCTGCCTTTTGCCTGTCAGATGATCGTCTGGGCGATACGCAAGCGGCTCGACGTGCTGCGCGGACGTCAGATCGACCGGGACGAGGTCCTCAAGGTTTTCCATTTAGCGAACTGGAGCGCGTTCTATGGGGCGTTGTTGGACGCGGTCGATGTCCTCGTGCACTATCGGCGGGATCAGGATCTGGTATTGCACGCGCAGCACTGCCCTTGCTTGGCCCCTTATGAGGCGTACCTCATCAACGCGCTCGCGCATCTTCAGAACGGAGAGGGCGAAGCGGCTTTGCTCTCTCTATGTGAGATCGTAACGCCGACAGGCGCAAGATTGACGGTCACAGAGCTTCGGGTCATCGCAAGCGGCTTACAAGAGCAGAATCTTGAATGCGCCTACATTGACCTGTCTGCCGTTCGCCATCGAGCGATGTTGTCGAACCTGTCTCCGAAGGGCCAGCGCTGTCACTAGAGCAGCCCGTCCGATGCGTCTTGTTTTCAGTAGCGCGTTTGCATGTCGGTTGTTGACCGCTAGCATACCGTGGTGAACTGTCAGAGAAGCTGAGGCGATATGAGCGGCTCGAAAAAATTCCTGAGGTCGCGCGCTCGATGCGTGGGGCGCTTGCCCCACCCCATCTCTCGAGTGGAGCAAGCGCCTCGCGCCGGGGAAGTCAGAATCGCCGCGTATACCTGGCGTGAATCGTGCGGCTCATGCCGAGATTGTCGTAGATGAATGAGCCGCCCGTGTCGAGCGCGCCGCTGTCCACGCGGCTGGCATAGACCGCATCGGTCAGGTTCTCGAGCCGGACGACGACTTGATGTTCCTGCCCGGCGCCCCAGTAGTAGTAGCCGGACAGATCGGCAACCGTATAGTTGCCGCGCTCGACGCCCTGGCGCGCGTTGATGCGGCCAACATGGTCCACCGTGATCGAGACCCCCAACGGGTATCGTTGGGAGGTGTAATCCGCTCTCAGCTTGAGCTCGGTTTCCGGGATGCCGGTCAGCTGGATGCCGTCGCCGTTCAGATCCGAATCCGAGTCGTTGTAGCTG
>DASWKF010000090.1:0-288224 GCA_036396795.1 Gammaproteobacteria bacterium
CCGAGTGATCTACTACTTCTACGATCAGGACATGCCTATCTACGCTTTGCTCGTCTACGGCAAGAACGAGCGTGCGGATTTAACGGCGGAGCAGCGCAAAGCAGTTGCTGCTTTCGCAGCGGCAATCAAGGCTACGAGGAAACGGAAATGAGCAAGCTTGGTGATGAACTGGTGCAGTCGATGGCTCAAGCGCTGGCTCATGCCCAGGGTAAGCGGACAGGCAGTCGCACTCACAAGGTGACGGTCAAGCCTGACGACATTCGGAAGGCGCGCAAGCGGTTGGGTCTGTCACAAGATCAATTTGCTGACGCCTTTGGCGTCAGCGCTTCGACGCTGAGGAAGTGGGAGCAGGGTCAACGCTCCCCCACTGGCGCCGCCAAGACTCTGCTGAAGATTATCGAGCGCGAACCCAAAGCAGTGGTGCGAGCGTTGAAAATAGCCTGAGGCGGGTGCTCTTAGATGACCGCCTTATCTGGCCAGATGGATGCTGGAAGCAGATGGTGCGTTGCGTTCAAGGCAGGAGTTCCAGTCAGCCAGCGTATCCAGGAGAGAGTTCGAAGTTTGTCCCTTCGGGCGCGCTAAGCACAATCGGTCCAGCCTGATCCGTTAACGTCTTGCTCTTGCCCAAGCCGTCGAAAGTTTCCCGTTGGCGCATTTGACAACAGCCGAACGTCGTTGGCATGATTGCCAACGTGAAGGCCACCTTACTCCAACGCGACCGGTTCGATTTCGACGACGGCACGATAGTGGAGATGGTGATCTGGAAGGTACCGAAACCTGTCGAGGGTAGTCTTCACCCGTACAAGTATCGGTTGTTCTTCGGCCGCCCTGGCGAACGCATCGTTGGATATGACAATGAGCGTTCGAAGGGCGACCACCGTCATTCGGGGGGCGGGAGCAACCATACGAATTCAAGGATGTGGAGACGTTGGTGCGCGACTTTTTCTCGGATATCGAGCGATGGAGGTCGAAATGAAGAAAGCGACGATTCGAATTCAGAAGAATGCGGATGTCGCGCTCGAGAAGATGGGCGCGCGCTTCGTCAAGGCGTGGAAGACGGGCAAGTCGGCGGGCGACACTTTGGAATTCGAGTCTCCTGCGGCGCTGTTTCGTGTGCTGACCCCTAAGCGTTGGGAGCTGATCGAGCGATTACAGGAACTCGGACCTAGCAGCGTCCGGGGGTTGGCGCGTGAGCTCGAGCGGGACGTCAAGCGAGTACATGAAGATGTAGGCGTGTTGATCGAATGCGGGCTCGTTGCTCGTACCGAGAACAAGAAAATCAACGTCCCCTACGATGTAATTCGCGCCGAGTTCGACTTGAGGGCCGTTGCCTGAGAGTGAAGTGCGTGGGTCTGTCAGCGCCTGCCAGCATTCTCATGGCGAACCGCGCTTCAAGGTGGTCGTTCCATCCCGCCAGCATGCCGAGCAGGGAGTTCGAAGTTTGTCCTTCCGGGCGCGCCAACAAACAAAACGGGGCCGATGGCCCCTTTATTGTTTCTTTGGGGTGTCCTGGAGGCTCGGTTCGGCGAAATCGTTAAGCGACCAACAGCCTGCTCGGCACCCGATCACGTGTCGGGTCGCGACGGGGCCGAGAGAAAGTCAGAAGTGGCGATGCCCACTCAGTAAGCCGGTCCGACCGCGACACGTTTCCCGGTCACCGTATGGCTCTCCGCCATGTCGATGACGGCGATCGCGAAGTCCTCTTTGGAAAGCAAGCTCGAGCCGTTTCGATCGAACAATGTCTCCTGGTCTCCGAGCCGATAGCGGCCCGTGAACTCGCCCGCCTCTAAGATGGACCCGTACGCCGCCGACATCACGGTCCAGTCGAAACCCGTGGACTGCCGGTAGGCCTCGAGTGCCAGCCAGTGGCCCTGGAACAGAGCGTACACGGTGGTGCCGGGTTGGATGTCGAGGGTGTCGAGCACGCGCACGCCGTTCGTGTTGAGCGTCGTGCCACTACCGACCTGTATGACGTACGGGGTCGCATCGCCGAGCCGGGAGGCCGCTTCGATGTAGGCGTTCGCAGCGCGAAAAGCGACCGCTTCCTCGGGTGTGTTACCCGGCCCGACGCCGCCGACGGAAATGATCACGGCATCCGCGCCCGTGATCGTCGCGACGATCGAGTCCGGATCGGTGACATCGCCCTGTGCAGCAGAGAACTGCGCGCTCTCGAGCTGCAAGCTCGCTGGGTCGCGCGAAACGCCGACGACCTCGTGACCGCGGCGCAGCGCTTCCTCGACAATCAAGCTGCCGACGTTGCCACTCGCGCCATAGACGACGAAGGTGTCGGCAAAGGCGCTCGGCGAGAACGGCCCGAGCAGGCTCAGCATGGCGAGGGTGGTCATGACGAGGTCCGATCCGCTGCGTTTCATCGTTGCTCCCTTTTTGCCGTGCGACCACGGCCAACAATAGCCGCCCCTGATTCGAAGTCAACTCGCCCGCGGCGATTCTGGCATTTCTTTGGGATCCTGCGAGTGGAATCGAAGCGCGCTAGCAGTTCAGTTAGTCGATTTGCTCGGGATCTCCCGCTACCGGCGATTTGTAGATCGGATACATGCCAGGAAGATCCTGCAGCTTGTCAGCAGCCGGAGACATGGTTCTCCGTTGGCGCGTTTGACAACAGCAAAACTGCGTTGGCATAATTGCCAACGTGAAGGCCGCCTTACTCCAACGCGACCGGTTCGATTTCGACGACGGCACAATCGTGGAGATGGTGATCTGGAAAGTACCGAAACCTGTCGAGGGTAGTCCCCACGCGTACAAGTATCGGTTGTTTTTCGGTCGCCCTGGCGAGCGCATCGTCGGATATGACAATGAGCGTTCAAAGGGCGATCACCGTCATATCGAAGGCGGGGAGCAACCATACGATTTCAAGGATGTGGAGACGTTGGTGCGCGATTTTTCTCGGATATCGAGCGATGGAGGTCGAAATGAAGAGAGCGACGATTCGAATTCAAAGGAATACGGATGCCGCGCTCAAGAAGATGGGCGAGCGGTTCGTCAAAGCGTGGAAAACGGGCAAGTCTGCGGGCGACACTTTGGAATTCGAATCTCCTGCGGCACTGTTTCGTGTGCTGACGCCCAAACGTTGGGAGCTGATCGAGCGATTGCAGGAACTCGGACCTAGCAGCGTCCGGGGGTTGGCGCGTGAGCTTGAGCGGGACGTCAAGCGAGTTCATGAAGACGTAGGCGTGTTGATCGAATGCGGGCTTGTTGCTCGCACCGCGGATGGAAAATTCAACGTCCCCTACGACGTAATTCGCGCCGAGTTCGACTTGCGCGCCGTTGCCTGAGTGTGAAGTGCGTGGTGCCGAATAGTGCGACGTCATATCGCCCGTCGGTAGTGTCCGAATGGGCACGAATCTGTATCGAGGCGAAACGGACATCTATGAACTTTGGGGTAGTTCCGGAACAGTAGTTTGAGCTGTGGAGACTCGGATGAAGTTCTATTTCGTGGTGTTCGATGGCGTCGAGGAGTTGGATTTGGTTGTAGCCTGGGAACTTGTCGGCCTACTTGCGGATCAAGGTCTCTGCGAACTCCAGAAACTCATAACCCTCAATGAGATGATGCTCAGCGGTGAGCACCGCATGCGTCATTGCAGATGAGCACTATGCGGAGGCAGGCCCGTGTAACGTGCTATTCGTGCCAGGCGGCAGCGGAGCACGCATCACAATGGAGGATTCCTGCATCACTTGAAGGACGATCCGACCATAGAAGTTTCGGAGCAACGCTACGTGAACGGGTCGAAAGCGGAGGCAGAAGCATGGCACAGTATTCCGCCGAAGTTGTCTGGGTTCGCGGTGATCAACGGTTTACTGATAATCGCTACAGCCGGCGCCACCTTCTTCGCTTCGATGGCGGAATTGAAGTTCCCGGATCGTCGTCTCCACATGTGGTCCCGGTGCCCATGTCGGAGACTTCGGCAATCGATCCCGAGGAAGCGTTTGTCGCTTCACTGTCGAGCTGCCACATGCTCTGGTTTCTTTCCATCGCGGCTAGGCGAAGCTTCTGTGTTGATCGTTACTTCGACGCCGCCGTTGGTGAGGTGCGCAAGAATGGCGAAGGCCGAATGGCCATAACGTCGGTGAGTTTGCGGCCGCATGTTCAATTCTCCGGTTACCCAAGACCCACCACGGCGGAAGTGGATGAAATGCATCACCAAGCACATGCCGAGTGTTTCATTGCCAATTCCGTGAAGACGGAAGTGCGGTGCGAACCTATCCACGATGATCTCTGACATTCCCACGTTCGTCTAGCGAAGGTCAACGAACCGTGACGTCCATTAGGGTGGTCCTTCAAGGCTGAAACCCTCGTCGAGCCAGCCGGTCACGCCGCCAATCATGACTTTCACGGGTCGGCCCAGCTTCGCTAGACGAAGTCCCGCACGATCGGCGCCGTTGCAGTGAGGTCCTGCACAGTAAACAACGAACATTGTGCCGCTGGGGTAGGTAGCCATCGTTGACTCGGTAATCCTTCCATGTGGCAGATTAACCGCGCCGGGCACGTGTCCTCGGGCATACGAGGTCCGGTTTCGCACATCGAGAAGCACAAAGTCGGCGTCTTTCGTCATGGCATCGTTCACATCCCAGCAATCGGTTTCGATCGTGAGCTTGCGCTCGAAATGCGCTTGCACCGTTCCGCTGTCAGCGGCGGGAATCTCGGTAACTGCAGTGGACATCGGTAACTCCAGCAGAGAATTGTCTGGAAATCTTGGAGCGCGTCGGCCGGTCTTGGGCAGTGGCAGCAAGGTCAGGATGCGTTAAGATCCTGCCATGAAACCGCATCTCGTAGCAGCGCTTGCTTACGACGGCCTCTGCACGTTTGAGTTTGGGTGTACTGTTGAGCTCTTTGCGTTGAATCGGCCGGAGCTCGAGGTGCCCTGGTACGAATTTGCAGTCTGTGCGGCTGAACGCAAGGCCGTCCGTGCGATGGGTGGTGTCACGGTGGCCGTTCCACATTCGTTGCGCCTTCTCGATCGGGCCGACACGATCGTAGTACCGGGATGGCGCGATGCTCACGAGGACCCGCCGAGAAGTTCCCCAATATTCGAGTCGAAGCCAATGCGCTTTATGTCGATGAAGGCCAGGTCCTCACATCCGCGGGCTCGGCCGCGGGGCTGGACATGCTCATACATTTGGTGCGGAAAGACTACGGTGCGAAAGTCGCCAATCATGTAGCGCGGCGACTTGTGATGCCTCCACATCGTCAAGGAGGACAAGCGCAGTTCGTATCGAGACCCGTCCCGCGCGATGAGCGTGGACGGCTTTCAAAGCTGCAAGACTGGCTTCGGGAGAATCTGGACCGAGACCACACGATAGATTCAATCGCAGCCCGGGCCGCGATGAGTCCCCGGACGTTGCAACGCGAGTTCAAGGCCGCGACGGGCGAGTCAGCCTATGCCTGGCTGATGCGGGAGCGCATTGAGCATGCCAAGGAGTTATTGGAGCAGAACTCAATTCCGCTTCGCCGCATCGCCGAGTGCGTTGGCATCGGTTCGCAGGAATCCTTAAGACATCATTTCCGCCGGTTGGTCGGCATGACACCCTCGGTGTACCGGATGAGATCTCACCGAATTGCATCATGAGCGCCCGAAGACCGATGTCGTCAGTTCTCTGAGGTGGGAACGTCTGCAGGCGGAGGGTACGAGCGGATGTTTCGGGCATTCAACGCCGTGAGCGATTCGCGGCAATCGGTGTCATACAAGACGGCCTGAAAATTATTTTTGATCGCAGGCCAATCGGAGTCGAGCATAGCGAACCAAGCGGTATCGCGGTTTCGGCCTCTTACGATACAGTGTTGCCGAAGCTTCCTTCGAAGCTGAACCCGAGTCGCAAGGCCGCGGATTTGGATCTCTCGTTCAGAAGATCACATTTCCATTCGACCCTCCTGCAGCGCAGCTTGTCGAAGCTCTCTCGCAGCATCAGGTAGATGGTCTCGGTGTTGACCGTCGTTCTTTGTGCTGCCGGCACATACCATATGTGTCCGAGCTCGAGGCGGCGGTGCTCTGCCGAGATATTCATGAAGCTCACCATGCCTATAGGCTCATTGTCCTTGTCCTTGCGAACGACGAAAAAGAGCGGGTCTTGCGAGTGTTCTGTTGCGCGTATCCAGTTGCGCATGCCTTGCTCGTCAGAGAAAGGCCCGTAGGGCATGTAGGCCCACTGCCCCGGATCGATTCGCCCTGTATGCGTGGCCGCAAACAGCCCGGGCGCGTCGCGTTCGGCATTGGGGAGGTCGAGTCGAACGGTCTTGCCAACGATCGGCGCGTGACTGGGTAACTCACCGGGCGCAGGATCTCCGACGATTTCGCCCAACGGGAGGTCGGTCATGTCACTCCCCGGTGACCGAGCCCAACGCGGAAAGCAGATCCGCCAGCAAGTCGTCGGTGCCTTCCAAGCCGACCGAGAATCTGATCAGCCCGTCGGTAATCCCGGAGCGAGCGCGCTCTTCGGCGCTCAGACCGGAATGAACGGCGGCCGCGGGTCTGACGATGAGCGATTCGGGTCCGCCGAGGCTCGGTGCGACGATGGCGATCTCGAGTGCCCCGAGAAACTGCTCTGCCGCGCTCAGACCGCCCCGTAGCTCAAACGACATCATGCCTCCGAATCCTTTGAGCAAGCGCTTTGCTCGCGCATGCTGCGGATGAATCACGAGCCCGGGGTAGCTCACCTGCGCGACGGCCGGGTGCCGGGAGAGGCGCTCGGCGATTCTTGTTGCGCTTTGAGATTGATGCGCGACGCGAAGGCCTAAGGTTTTGAGCCCTCGCTCCAGCAAGAAGCAGCCGTGCGCGCCCAGATGCCCGCCGAGGTGGTCGAGAGTGTGCTTGATCCGGTTGACGTTTTTCTGCGTGCCGGCGACGCAGCCCGCCGCCAAGTCGTTGTGGCCGTTCAAATACTTCGTGCAGCTCTCGAGCACGATGTCGAACCCCAGCAGAATCGGCTGACACTGCGCCGGGCTCGCGAACGTATTGTCGATAATGGACACGAGGCCGTTCTCTTGGGCGAATTCGACGATGGCCTCCAAGTCGGCGAGCTCCAATAGCGGATTGCTCAGCGTCTCGACATAGATCGCCTTGGTGGAAGGCGTCAGAAGCATCTTCCAGGACGCTGGGTCTTGCGCGTCGATGGTCGTATAGCGAATACCCAGCTTGCTCAGCTCCTTGTTGAGCAAGCCGCTGGTACCGCCATAAGTGCAATCTTGAAGGAGCAGATGATCACCGCTCGCCAGGAACGTCAACAGAACGCCGGAGATCGCCGCCATGCCGCTGCCGGTCACGAGCGCGCTTTCCGAGCCTTCCAGATCGGCGATCCGCTTTGAGAGAACCCGATGGTTCGGCGTCGTGCTGAGACGCAGATAGCCGACGTCGTGGTATGGCTCACCGTGGTACTCATAGATGGTCGTTTGGAAAATCGGCGTAACGACGGCGGACTCGATACGCGGTAGCGGCCGTCCGGCATGAATCGCCCTGGTTTGGATCTCTTTCATCGTTCTGGCTCCCATAACAGAAAACCCCGGTCGGCGGCTGCCTTCCAGGGTTTGTGTGGGGTAGGCAGTCGCTGATCGCAGACTGCCTTCATGCGCGCACGCCTAGGCAGTCCACCTCCGGTGGATTACCGAGCGCATAGCCTTGGCGAAAACGCGATTCATGGCCCCGATCCTAAACACTCCTAACGCTCATCGCAAGCGTCGGTCTTCGAGCAGGTCCTTTAGATCGATCTCGAGCGACTCGACGCGCTCGCGCACGTTGGGCCACTCCTCCGCGAGAAACTTCGTCTGCTCGCGCTTGAGCAGAAGCTCCCTGACACCATTGCGCACGAGCAAACCGACGCCGCGGCGCGTTTCCGTGAGCTCGTCGAGCTCGCGATAGGCGCGTGCCACGGTCAACGGGTTGATCAAATAGGCATCGGCGAGCTGCCTCACGGAAGGCAGCAGCTCACCCTCCTCATAGGTCCGGTCGAGGATGCCGGCGATCAGCTTCTCTCTGAGCTGGCGGTAGATCGGCCGGCTTTCGTCCCAGGTCGGTGCGTGTTGCGTCATGAAGAGCTCGGGCTTGGTATTTGCCCCAGGATTGTATTACAGTATTACTGTATTGTATAGGCAATACACACCTGGCGATGGGGGAAGGAGAGTTGATCGAGCTGTCCGGGGTTGGCCGGTCGTATCGAGTGGCTGGGCTCGAGACGGTCGCGCTCGACAGCGTGAATCTTCATATCGCGCAGGGTGAGTTCGTCGCGGTCATGGGGCCGTCGGGCTGCGGCAAGTCGACTCTGCTCAATATCGTCGGGCTTCTCGATCAGCCCACGAGCGGCCGGTATCGGCTTGCCGGTGAGGATGTCTCCGACTACACGGAGAAGGAGCTCGCACAGCTTCGCCGGGGCAACATCGGCTTCATCTTTCAAAGCTTCAACCTGCTCGACGAGCTGACCGTTTACGAAAACGTCGAGCTGCCGCTGATCTACCAGCACGTGCCGCGGGCGCTGCGGCGCAATCTGGTTCGCGAAGCGCTGGAGCTCGTGGACCTTGCAGCGCGTGCCCGGCATTTCCCGGATCAGCTTTCCGGCGGGCAGCAGCAACGCGTCGCCGTCGCGCGCGCGGTCGTCAATGCGCCACGGCTGCTGCTCGCCGACGAGCCGACCGGCAACCTCGATTCGGCCAACGGTGAAGAGGTCATGGGCATGCTGGATACGCTCAACGGCCAGGGTGCGACCATCCTCATGACGACCCATTCGCCGAGCCACGCGAGACGGGCGGGCCGGATCGTCAATCTGCTGGACGGCTGCGTCGACATCGAAAGAGCGGCCGCTTAGCGCTTTGGAGAAAGAATCGTGCTGTCTCATTTTTTGACCACGACGCTGCGAAGCTTCGCTCGTTCGCCCTTTGCCACGGCGATGAGCGTTCTGGTGCTTTCGCTCGGGCTCGTGAGCTTCGTCACGGCGTTTGCCGTCATCGACTACTGGCAGGTCAGCGAAAGGCAGTTCGCGAACGCGGATCGCATCTACGTCATCACGCGCGACATCACGCCCGACAACGGCGATCCAGGCACGGGCGCCGTGCCCCGCACGCCGCTGCATCTTGCGCGATACCTCACGAGCGACTTCCCGCAAATCGAAGCCGTCGCCCGCGCCTTGCCCGACGTCGATGTCGGCGTGACCGCCGGCGATCGCGCGATGCGCGTCAACCGGCTTACGGTCGATCCCGGATTTGCCGAGGTTTTCGACCTGCCCTTCGTCGCCGGCGATCCGCGAACGGCGCTACAGCCGGGCGGCGTCGTGCTCACGCTGCAAGGCGCCGAGCGCCTGTTCGGATCGGAAGATCCCATGGGCAATACCGTGACGTTCGCCAACATTGCCGACACGACCGTGACGGGGATCATCGCGCCGATACAGAATCCCTCTCACATGGAGGATTTGCCATCGGCGCCGATGCGATTCGACGTGTTGGCGTCGTGGAGCGTGTTCGAGGAGCTCGTCACGGCCCGAGTTCCGGATTATTTTCAGCTTCCCGAGAACTGGCGCGGCGGACGCTTCGCCACCTACGTCTTGTTACCCGAGGACGGCTCGCTCACAGGCGAGCAGCTCCGGTCGCAGCTCGAGGGGTTCGCCGCGCGGCACATACCGGCCGAGCAGCTGATCGGTGCGAACATCAGGTTCGACGCTCTGCCGATCAATCAGATGGTGACGGAGAACCTCGATTCGGTCCTGTTCGGCGCCAATCGCGCGTATCTATCGGTCACGATGATGCTTATCCTCTTAGGCACGCTGATCTTGGCGGTCGCCTGCGTCAACTACGCGAGCATCGCGGCTGCAAGGGGTGTGAACCGCGCGCGCGAGATCGCGGTACGAAAAGTCGTCGGCGCCAGCAAAGGCCAGGTGATCGCGCAATTCCTGCTCGAGGTTGCGCTGCTGACGGTCGCCGCCCTGGTCATGTCGGTGGCCGTACTGGTGGCGATCGTGCCCGTGCTGCGAGCCGGCGCCGGCATCGACCTCGGCGTTTCGCTATTTGCGGGACTGGATTTTTGGGTCGTCTTAGTCGCGTTGATCGGCGCGGTAACCATCGTCGCCGGCGCCTATCCGGCCAGCATCCTGTCGTCGATCCGTCCGATCGAAGCGCTCCGCTTGCGCCCGCATAGCGGTCACTCTCGAACGATCTCCACCTTGCTGGTCGGCACCCAGTTTGCGGTGACCAGCTTCCTGGTGATCGGCGTGATCGTCACGTTCTCGCAGAATGCCGAGCTCAGGCGCATCGGCTTAGGCATGGCGGAGGATCCATTGCTGATGATCGACAACCCGACGCCGCTCACGGGCGTTGACGTCGACACGCTGCGCGCCGAGCTCATGAGCACATCCGCCGTCAACGGCATGACGAGCGTGGCCCAGCGTCCGTGGGAACTCGAAGCACCGTTGGTCCATTTGAGCCGCTCCGTCGAGGTCGCTGCCGAACAGCGGCCCGTGTTCTACAACTTCGTGGGCGAGGACTTTCTTTCGGTCTTCGACATGCAACTATTGGCGGGCCGTGAGTTCAGCCGCAATCGCGGCGAGGACGTGATCCCGTGCTGCCAGCTCGATGCCGCGCGGACGACGAACGTGATGGTCGATCGTGCGCTGGTCGAGGAGCTGGGCTTCGCTTCTTCGGGTGCGGCGATCAATCAGCTGGTCTACGAGGTTTCTGCGGATACCCCCGCGCCGCTGCGCATCATCGGCGTGCTGGAAGACAAGCCGCTGCATTTCGTCGGGCTTGGTGCGACCTCGAACGTCTATGCCTTCGGCCTGGATATGGAGAACGAGGTCGTTCGATTGTCCAGAGATGATGTCTCAGGCGCGCTCGCGTCGGTTGGTGACGTTTGGAGGCGCCTATCGCCGAACATGAGCCTGTCGAGCTATTTCGTCGATGATCTGTTCGAGCAAAGCTATCGGAACTTCGGCCGTGTGAACCAGGTCTTCGCGTCGCTGGCGTTGTTTGCGTTGTTCATATCCGCGATGGGCCTATCGGCGATGGCCGTGCACATCAGCAACAGCCGCATTCCCGAGATCGGCATCCGCAAGACGCTCGGGGCGACGACGCCTCAAGTCATGGCGATGCTGCTGCGTGATTTCAGCACGCCCGTGCTGATCGGCAATCTCGTTGCATGGCCGCTGGCGTTCCTTGCGGCCAGCGCCTACCTGAACGTGTTCATTCATCGCATCGCGCTGACGCCGCTGCCGTTCATGGCGAGCCTGGCGATGACGATCGGCCTGGCGTGGCTCGTCGTCGGCGGCCAGGCGCTGCGGGCATCGAGCGTTCGGCCCGCGGAAGTGCTGCGGGCGGAGTAGGTAGATGGAATGCTCCGCGGCTGCCTGCCTGCGGGTCTATGGGTCTACGGGTCCAGAACGAGATACCGTGGAAGAGTCGGCGTGCATGCCGCAGCTCTCTTGCACCAGGAAACGCGGCCGCGCCTTTGTCTCTAGATAGATCTTCGCCACGTACTCGCCGACAATGGCAATGCTGAGCAGCTGGATTCCGCCGAGAAAATAGATCGGAAGAACTGACGACGCCCAGCCGGGCACTGCATCGTCCGTGAACAAGCGAACCCACAGCGCCCATGCCGACACGAACAGGCTTCCCGTGAAGATCACCAGGCCCAGAAGCGAAATGAATCGCAGCGGGGCGGCCGAGAACGAAGTGATGCCGTCGACGGCGAGGGCAAGCATCCTTCTGAGGGGGTACTTGGTTTCTCCCGCGGCACGGGCTCGCCGAGCATACGCCACGACCGCGTGCGGGAAGCCCAAGTCGCTGACGAGCCCCCTGAGAAACAGGTTGACCTCCCGGTAATCCCGAAGGCTTTCCACGGCACGCCGGCTCATCAACCTGTAGTCGGCGTGGTTGTGCACGATCTTGATGCCGATCGCCCGGAGCAGCTTGTAATACGCTTCCGCGGGAGCTCGCTTCCACCAGGAGTCCGCCGAGCGGTCCTCCCTGACTCCATAAACGATGTCCACACCCCCGTGGTATGCCGAGAGCATTTCACGGATGACCGTCGGATCGTCTTGCAGATCGGCATCGAGGCTGATCAGTGCATCGCCGGGAGCTGACAGCAGTCCCGCGAGCAACGCCTTCTGATGGCCGAAGTTTCGGCTGAGGCGGATGCCGCAGCATTCCGGTCGTGCCTCGCTCAGCGAGCGTATGATCTGCCACGTGTCATCCAGGCTGCCGTCATCCACCATGCAGAGCCGGCTGTCTTGAGCTATCAGCCCGGAAGTTTTCAGCTCGATCAGCAGATCGACCAGCTTTTCGGCGGTGGCGGGCAGAGCGGCTTCCTCGTTGAAACACGGTGTGACCAGAGTCAGACGTGGCGCCTCGGCGTGCGTCCGGGAAGCTGCGGCACCGGTCCGTGAGGCTATCGAAAGCTCCATAGGCGATTTCCAGTGAACGACCAAAGGAACACCATTCCGGTAGCGAACAGTTGCGAAAACAGGTAGTGGAGGTCCAAGAGGCTGTAGCAGACTGCCATGATGGACGAATTCAGCGCCAACCCACTGCCGGCGACGGCAAAAAAACGCGGCAGTGCCCGGGCATGCTGAGCGGTGCCGCCGAAGGTCACGGAATGGTTGAGGCGATAATTGAGCAATGCGCTCAGCGCGAATCCAACCGAGGAGCCTAATACCGGATGGACTGCAAATCCCTCGACCAGGATGGCGAGCACCGCGTATTGAACGCCCGTAGCGAAAGCACCGATCAGGGCGAACGCAACGAGCTGTTGCCGTATTGTGTGTACCATATACGGATACGACATCTCATGAGATACAAGTCGCGGGCATTGGAGACGGTCAAGAGATAAGCGAGCATGCCGGCGCGAATTACGCTGAATCAGGGGGCGCTGTTGCTCGCGGCGGTGATCGTTCTGCTGGCCGTCAATTTCTTTGGCTGGCCTGTCAATCGCGATATTACAACCTATGCCACTATCGCGAGAGAGCTGATGCTTGGTGGAAGTCTATATGATGAGATCTTCGACACCAAGCCTCCGGCGATCTTCGTGACCTATATGCTGGCTCAGTGGATGTTCGACGCCGGGCCGATGCAGTTTTTCGTTCTGCAGCTAGCCCCGTCGCTCGTCGTCTTGTTTGCGCTGCTGCGCTGTGGACCGCAAGCGGGCTTCGGAGTGCCCGCGGGACTCTGGGCCGGGCTGTTCTGGGTCGCTCTCTCGGGCGACGTTCACTTGCAGATGCAGTCGCCCAACACGGAGCTGTACATCAACGCCTGCGTCGCGCTCGCGCTGCTGCAGTTCCTGCGTCTTGACGGACGCCGTCGCTGGCCCACCGTGTTGTCGATCGGCGTGCTTTGCGCCGTCGCCTGTCTTTTCAAAACGGTGGCTATCGCGATGGCCGTGACGATTGGCCTGGCGCACGTTCTATGCCCGCCATCCGGCGGCAACCGCAAGCAGGCCATGCAGGAGGTCTCGCTGATGGCCGCCGGCGGCGCGGCCGTGCTGGGCTCGGTGTTTGCTTACTTCGCTCTGACAGGCCGGTTTGCCGTTTTCAAGGAGGCCATGATCGATGCGGGCGCGGCGTATGCCGGTGACATCGGGCGAAACATCGTCGACGGGATCACGCTGTCGCCATTCACTGCGGGACAACCGGTTCTCGGCTGGGCCGCGGCTACGCTGCCTTGGCTCGCCTTGGCAGGAATCGCCGGCATGGACCGCGAGAATCGCCGTTCCTGGGTGCTGCTCGGAGCCTACGCGTTCTCGGCACTGATCGCGGTAGGCATGCCGGGCCAGTTCTACGCGCACTATTTCCAGTTGCTCGTGCCGCCGCTCTGTCTCGGGATCGGATGGCTCATCGATTTGCTGTTGCGTCGCGTGCCGGTGCCTCGATTGGCCGTGCACGGCGGTTTCGGCCTTGCGCTTGCCGCGCTGGCAACGTTCGAATCCAGGGCGTACCTGTCGAGCCCGGAGGAGATTTTCCGGGACACCTACGCCGAGCTGTACGTCGAGACGCGCGCGCTTGGCCAGCGGCTCGGTGGCGCGCTGCGCGACGATGAATCCGTCTACCAGTGGGGCGAGGAGACCGGGATCTACTGGTACAGCGGCAAGCGTGCGCCGGCCTCCATTTTGACCTATCCGCTTCTTGCCGGGCCGCAAGCTCCGCGCCTGCAACTGCAGTCCTTGGCCGCTCTGCGGGCCGATCCACCGGATCTGGTCGTAGCCGCGAAATACGTCCTCGAGAGCAGTCGGGGTCATACGGTGTTCGAATGGATACTCGAGAACTATCGTCCCCTGATGCCGGATGTCCCCGGAGAAAGGAAATTCTTCGTGTTCTATGTGCCCGCAGATGCCGAAGTGGAATTCATCGGCAGGGTGCTCGGCCAGTGACTATCGGGAACAGGCTAGGGCGCTTCGCCTTCGACGATCTCCACGGTGGAGTCGTGCATCCAGCCGTTGTCCTCGTCGCCGATGGTGACGCGCTCGCCGCCATCGATGATCTCGTGCTTGCCCTCGTACCAGCGCATCACCATGCCGGTCTCCCTGAGCTCCGGCGGAAGCCGCACCTGAACCCACTCGCCGCGTCGTCCGATGATGGGCAAGACCGTTCCCTGCGGGACCAACACCAGGGGTGCCGAGCCCGAGCTCGGTGCCGCGTGCACGTTGGCGTAGCTCGTGGGAACGCGGGCGTGCTCCGTGGGCGCCGACGCCTGGCCGGACGCCGCCGCGGTAGAAAGCAGCAGGCCGACGGCCAGCAGATGGCGGATGCGATCCTCGGTGTGCATGAGGGACAGTGAATAACGGGCGATAACGAGTGTCAAGCACTTCTACGGATGCCGGCGGCCGCGCCGAGCTGTCTGCTGTCATTGACAGCCGAACCCGGAAGTAGCAACCTCACTACGAATCACGGGAGAAAACACGTGAGCCATCTGCGGGGGACGATTTTCGCGATACTCGGTCTGCCGGCCTTGCTGGCCGTGAGCGGCTGCGAGGACGCTGCCGAGACGGCGTCGGCTCCGCCTCCCCCGCCCGCACCGATGGCGACGCCGGCACCTGCGCCGGCTCCGACGGTGCAAAGCGTGCCGATGGGCGACTACGAAGTCGTCCTCGACTGGCCGAAGCCGCTGCCCGACGACGATCTCTCGCACGACGGCTGGACCTGGGGCTCGGGCGCCGGCGTCTTCGCCGAGAGCCCGGACAAGATTTGGGTTTCGCAACGCGGCGAGATCGAGCTGCCGCCCGGCGCTACGCCTTGGATCTGCCCCTGTCTGCTCGAGCCGCGCCGCACGAATACGGGCAGGCGCCCTTACTCCGGCAACGACTACGGCTATGAGATGCGTCGCCATCACATCGTCTTCGCCGTGGACCGGGAGGGCTACACGATCGAGGAGTGGCTGCAGCACGACGACTATTTCGCGCCGCCCAGAGGCTCGGGGCTAGGCGAGGTCGGCCGCGGCCCGCACAAGCTGCTGATGAATCCCTACGATCCGGAAAAGCACATCTGGATCGTCGATGACGATCAGCACATGATCAGCATCTTTACCAACGACGGTGAGCTCGTGAGGACCATCGGCGAGCGCGGCGTGCCCGGTCGCGGCCCGAACAACTTCAACCGCCCGACCGACATCGCCTGGCTGCCGGACGGCACGTTCTTCGTCGCCGACGGCTACGCCGGCACGCGCGTCGCCAAGTTCGATCCCGACGGCAACTTCGTCATGGACTGGGGCCGCCCGCCCGCCGACCCCGCCAACCCCGGTCCGTACGAGTTCTGGTCCGTCCACAGCATCGGCATCAGCAATGACCGGCGCATCTTCGTCACGGATCGCGAGCACAGCCGCATGCAGGTGTTCAACGAGAACGGCGAGTTCCTGGAGATGTGGCCCACCGGGCATAACTCGCAGATCCTCGCGCACATCGTCACTGTCGACGATTACATCTGGGTGTCGGACTGGACGACGGACAGGCTGATCAAATACGACCTGAACGGTCGATACATTCTCGATATCGGCGAGCACGGCGCGCTGCCGGGCCAATTCGACGGCGTGCACCAGATCGAAGTCGACCAGGAAGGCAACCTCTACGTGACCGAGGTCGCGAACGACCGCTCGCAGATGTTCCGCCCCAGGGCGGACGCCGATCCGGCAAAGCTCATTCGCCCGATGGTCGGCCGGCCGACGGGCTAGGCTCACGTCCTCGGTCAAGTGCACCCAGCTTGGTGTGCTATATTTGCACGATGCGCCGGTTACGCTCGGTCGCCCTGTTCGCTGCGTGCCTCAGCCTGTTCGCCCTGCAGCTGAGCGGTTTGCACATGCATCTCAACGAGCACGGCTATTCCGGCACACCGCAAGGCACGCACGTGCACGGGCCCGGACCCCGCAGCCACGGCGTTGATGGGGCGCACCATCACGGCGCCGGCTCTCACGATCATGCGGGGTCGGGTGATCCGGATCATTCGGGCGACAAGGATGTCTCGGTCGTTGAGCTCAGTGCCGGCGTATCGAAGCTGCTGCTCATCTTCGTGTGTCTCGGCCTGGTCTTGCTCGTGCTCTCGAGACCGAGCGTCAAGCCTTCCTTCAACCATGTCGTGCCGTTGCCCGTTGGCCGCCACGCACGCTGGCGACCCCCACTGCGCGCCCCTCCGCATCTCGCCTAAGTCACTCCGTTAACAAACTCGTCGGCGTGCCCGCTGGGCACGCTGTGGCGCATTCGCTATTCACGTTGCGGCGACTGCGCGCTTTGGTGGAGATGTGATTCATGTGGAGCACGATTGCGCGATCTTGCGCGTGTTTATCGCTATCGATATTCGCCTCTGCGGTCGGGGCACAGACCGGTCCGCCGGTGAGCCGGCCGGCCATCGGGCTGCCTGAGGCGCTCGCGAGAACCGTTGCCAGAAACCCCGAGCTGGCAGTCCTCGGATATCGGATCGAGGCAGCCGAGGGCCGGCTGCAGCAGGCGGATCTGCGTCCCAACCCGGAGCTCGGCGTCAACGTACAGGACGCCTTCGGCACGGACGCGTACAACGGTTTCGACAGTACGGAAACCACGGTGACCTTGGGATGGGTATTGGAGCGCGGTGTTCGCGAACGTCTGATCGACGAGGCTCGAACGGACGTGTCGCTGCGAACCCTCGATGCCGAGATCGTGCGCGTCGATGCGGCCGCCGAAACGGCGCGGCGCTTTCTGGATTGTCTCGCCTATCAAGGGCGGCTGCAAAACGCGGCAGATGCCGTTCGTCTGGCGGAAGAGACCGTCGCGGCCGTGAGGAATCGGGTCGAGGCGAGCCGAGCGCCCGAAGCCGAGCTGTCCCGCGCGCAAGCCGAGCTAGCGCGAGCGGAGCTCGTCGTTGAGGACTACGAGCATGAGCTGCTTTCCGGCTATCATCGTCTGAGCGCTCAATGGGGCGAGACGCAGCCGGATTTCGCCTCCGTAGACGGCGAGCTCGAGAGCATATCCACCGTGGAACCCCTTGAAGCGTTGTTGGCGCGCGCCGGGCAGAACCCGGAGCTCGCGCGCTACCTGTCGGAGCAACGCCTGGCGGAAGCTCAGCTGCGCTTGGCCGAGGCGCGGGCCCGGCCGAGCTGGATTGCGCATGCCGGGTTGCGCCGCTATGAGCTTTCCGACGATGTCGCGCTGGTCGGCGGAATCACGATCCCGCTGCCCGTGCGCAACCGCAACCAAGGGCGCATCGCAGAAGCCCGCGCCGACGTCGCCCGCACGCAAGCCCAGCGCGAAGCGGCCCGGGTGCGTTTGGAGACGGCGCTATTCGTGCTGTACCAGGAGTTGCGCCATAACACCCAGCTCGCTCGGCGGCTCGTCGACGACGTCATTCCGCGCATCGAGCGCGCGCTCGCCGATACGCGCAGAGCCTACGAGCTCGGCCGCTACAGCTATCTAGAATGGAGCGTCGTGCAAGAGGAGCTGCTCGAGGCGAACAACGATCTGCTCGAAGCAGGTATCGATGCGCGCCGCATCATCATTGAATTGGAGCGTCTGACCGGGGTGCGGTTCGCGCCGCCGTCCGGGCAATGAGGTCAGCCATGAATATTCGATTACGTGTTTTTGGGTTGCTGCCGTTCTGCGCCGCGCTTACCGCCTGCAACGGGCCCGGCGTTTCGCCCGGCGCGATGACCGAGGCGCCCGGAGAGGAAGTCGTCGAGCGTGGTCCGAACAACGGCCGCTTGCTCAGCGACGGCGATTTCGTCGTCGAGCTCGCGATCTTCGAGGCCGGCGTGCCGCCGGAGTTTCGTGCCTGGGTGACGGACGCGGGACGGCTGCTCGATCCCCAGGACGTCGATCTGAGCGTCACCCTGACGCGCCTCGGCAATCAGATCGACGAGCACCGCTTCCGGCCGCAGGATGACTTCCTGCGCGGCACCGACGTCGTCTATGAGCCGCATTCGTTCGTCGTCGATATCGAGGCGTCTCACGACGGCCGCGCGCATCGCTGGTCGTACGAGAGCTTCGAGGGCCGCACGCGTATCGGCCCCGAAATGGCCCAAGCCTTCGGGATCGAGACCGCGGAGGCCGGCCCGGCCGTCATCGCGGAGACGCTCAGGCTCTACGGCCGCATCGTGCCGACCGCGGATCGCGTGCGCGCCGTCAGCGCGCGCTTCGACGGCGCGATTCAATCGGTCGCCGTCTCCTTGGGTGAGCGGGTTCGCCAGGGCCAAACGCTCGCAACGATCGAGAGCAACGAGAGCCTGCAGAGCTATGCGATCGCGGCGCCGATCGCTGGCGTCGTCACCGAGCGCGCGGCGAATGCGGGTGAGCAAACCAACGCCCGGCGCCTGTTCACGATCGTCGATACCTCGACGGTCTGGGCGGACCTGGCGGTGTTTCCCGGCGACCGGCCGCGCGTGAGCGTCGGCGCGATGGTTACGGTTACCCCCGCAACGGGCGGCCCGCAAGTGGAGGGCGCGATCTCCGACATCACCGTGCTTGCCGATGCCAATCAAGCCGTCACGGCGCGGGTAGAGCTCGACAACAGCGGCGGCGCCTTGGTGCCCGGCACCTACGTCACGGCATCCGTCCAGGTTGCCGAGCATGCGGTGCCGATCGCCGTGAAACGCAACGGCCTTCAAAGCTTCCGCGACTTCACGGTCGTCTACGCGCAAGTCGGCGACGAGTACGAGGTGCGCATGCTGGATCTGGGCCGCCAGTCCGGCGAGTGGGCGGAAGTGCTCGGCGGCTTGCAGCCCGGCACGCGCTATGTGACCGAGAACAGCTACGTGCTCAAAGCCGACATCGAAAAATCCGGCGCCTCGCACGACCACTGAGGAGGCCGCGGCATGCTCAACCAGATACTGAGATTCTCGATCGCGCGTCGCGGTCTGGTGCTGATCCTCGTGATCCTGCTGGCGGGGCTCGGCGTCTGGAACTTCACTCGATTGCCGATCGACGCCGTTCCGGACATCACCAACGTTCAGGTGGTCGTCAACACGCAGGCTCCCGGCTACACACCGCTCGAAGTCGAGCAGCGCGTGAGCTTTCCGCTGGAGAACGCGATGGCCGGGCTGCCGCGCCTCGACTACACGCGCTCCTTTTCGCGTTACGGTCTGTCGCAGATCACCGTGGTGTTTCTCGAAGGCACCGACATCTACTTCGCGCGACAGCAGGTCGCCGAGCGATTGAACGCCGTGCGGCCCGCTTTGCCGGCCGGCCTCGAGCCGGCGCTCGGCCCCATCGCCACCGGGCTTGGGGAAATCTTCATGTTCACGGTGGACGCCGAGCCCGGCGCGGTGAATCCCGACGGCACGCCGGTCACGCCGACGGATCTGCGCTCGGTGCACGATTGGATCATCCGGCCGCAGCTGCTCCGCGTCCCGGGCGTCGTCGAGGTCAATCCGATCGGCGGCTTCAAGAAAGAGATACTCGTCGCCCCGGATCCGGCAAAGCTCGCGGCCTTCGGGCTCACGCATGCGGACGTCATCGGCGCGCTGCGACAAAACAACGACAATCGCGGCGCCGGGTTCATCGAATACAACGGCGCTCAGTGGCTGATGCGCGTGCCCGGCCAGGCCGCGGGCCTGCAAGATCTTGCCGGCCTCGTGATCAGCGAGCGCGACGGTGTGCCCGTACGCATCGCCGACGTCGCGAGCGTGGGCCTCGGAGAGGAGCTTCGAGCCGGCGCGGCGACGCAAAACGGGCGGGAAGTGGTGATGAGCACGGTATTCATGCTGATCGGCGAGAACAGCCGCGCCGTGGCGAATGCCGTGGCGGAGAAATTGGAAGAGATCAGGCCGAGCCTGCCGGAAGGCATCGCGGCGACCGCCGTTTATGATCGCACCGAGCTCGTCGACCAGACGCTCGTGACCGTCGAGAAGAACCTGCTCGAAGGCGCTTTGCTCGTCATCGTCGTTCTCTTCTTGTTGCTCGGCAACGTGCGTGCCGCGATTTTGACCGCGGCGGTCATTCCGCTGGCGATGCTGATGACCATCACCGGCATGGTGCAGAGCCGAGTCAGCGCCAATCTCATGAGCCTCGGCGCGCTCGATTTCGGGCTGATCGTCGACGGTGCGGTGATCATCGTCGAAAACTGTCTACGGCGGCTCGGCGAGGCGGGCGTGAAAGGAAAGTTGCCTTTACACGAACGTCTCACCGTCGTGCGTGACGCCACCGGCGAGGTGATTCGCCCCGCGCTGTTCGGTGTCGGCATCATCACCGCGGTCTACATTCCGATCTTTGCGCTGAGCGGCATCGAGGGCAAGATGTTTCACCCGATGGCGACGACCGTCGTCATTGCGCTCGTCAGCGCGATGCTGCTGTCGGTCACGTTCATACCGGCGAGCGTGGCGTTGTTGTTCCGTGAACCGGTGCGCGAGAAGGCCAATCCCATCGTCGACGGCGCGCGGCGCGTCTATCGGCCGCTGCTCGTCGCCGCGCTGCGGTTCCGCCGGCTCACGGTCGCCGCCGCCGTCGCGTTGATCGTCCTCACCGGCCTGCTGGCGACGCGTTTGGGCACGGAGTTCGTGCCGAATCTCGATGAAGGCGACATCGTGATGCACGCCTTGCGCATTCCGGGCACATCCTTGCGGCAGGCGGTCGATCTTCAGCAGCAGCTCGAAGCCGGAATAAGGCAAATGCCCGAGGTCGAGCGCGTGTTCGCCAAGATCGGCAGCGGCGAGGTGGCGACGGATCCGATGCCGCCCAGCGTCGCGGACAACTTCATCATGCTCAGGCCGCGCGCCGAGTGGCCCGACCCCGGCAAGCCCAAAGCCCAGGTCGTCGCCGATCTCGAGGCGCTGGTGACGCCGATCCCGGGCAATCGCTATGAGTTTCTGCAGCCGATCCAGATGCGCTTCAACGAGCTCATCGCCGGCGTGCGCGCGGAGCTCGCCGTGAAGGTCTTTGGCGACGATCTCGACGAGCTCATTCGGCTCGGCGGCGAGCTCGAGCAAGTGATGAATTCCGTTGCCGGCGCCGCCGACGTCGCCGTCGAGCAGGCCACGGGCCTGCCCGTGATGACCATCGAGCCGAAGCGCGAGATTCTCGCCCGCTACGGCTTGACGATCGCAGAGCTGCAGGACGTCGTTGCGACGGCGCTCGGCGGTGCGGTGGCGGGGCAGATTTATGAGGGCGACCGGCGCGTCGACATCGTCGTGCGATTGCCGGAGAATTTGCGTTCCGATCCCGATCAGTTGTCGGCCTTGCTGATACCGCTCGATGACGGCGGTTATATCCCCTTACGCGAAGTCGCCGCCTTGAATCTGGTCACGGGTTACAACCAGATCCCACGTGAGAACGGCAAACGCCGCGTGGTCGTGACCGCCAATGTGCGTGGCCGCGATCTCGGCTCGTTCGTGACGGACGTTCAGAGTGCCGTCGAGCAACAGGTGGAGATTCCGGCGGGCTACTGGGTCGAGTACGGCGGCACGTTCGAGCATCTTCAGTCCGCGGCAAATCGTCTCGCCGTGGTGGTGCCGATGACGCTGCTGATCATCATGGTGCTGCTGGTCGTCGCCCTGGGGACGCTACGCGACGCCGCGGTGATTTTCACGGGCGTCCCGCTGGCATTGACGGGAGGCGTCGCAACGCTCTTGATGCGAGGCATTCCGTTCTCCATTTCGGCCGCCGTCGGCTTCATCGCGCTTTCGGGGATTGCGGTATTGAACGGCCTGGTCATGGTGTCGTTCATTCGCGATCTCAGAAAGTCGTCGGGGCTTTCGCTCGACGAGGCCATCGTCGAAGGGGCACTGACGCGTCTGCGGCCGGTGCTCACCACGGCATTGGTCGCGTCGCTGGGATTCGTGCCGATGGCGTTGAACAGCGGTATCGGCTCCGAGGTGCAGCGGCCGCTCGCGACCGTCGTCATCGGCGGGATCGTTTCGTCGACCTTGCTGACTTTGGTGGTATTGCCGGCGCTGTATCGAATCGTCCATCGGGCCGGGAGATAATAGAGCGCCCGATACCGATACATCAGGAGACAAATCAATGACAAGCAAAACAAGCACGGGCATGCGCGGGCTGCCAATCATCGCCCTCGTGTTGTGTTTGCCCGCCCTCGCCCAGATGACCCGCGGCCCGAGATCACAACCCGACACGGCGATGGGCCTGTATGCGCCGGATCAGCACGAGCTGTACGACGGTCGGTTTGTCATTCGAGGGAGTCGCATATTTCAGGCGGGGACGCTGAATGACGCATCGCCATGGAATCACATGGGAGACGATGCGAGCAATCTTCGTCAGGTGGGAGGTGAGATCTCGCTCGACGTCAACGAAATCGAGAACTCGGGGTCCTTTCGTGCGGAGCTGGAGCTGCCGGAAGGCCGGTACGTGGTTGAACTCGACCGGTTTCATGAATTTTCTCCCTGCCAGGACGGCGGCATCGCCGCCTTTCTTTTCGAGCATGGCAACTCCGGCTGCGGGGACATGAACTGGCCCAAGAGCCTTCTCTATGTCGCCGGTTGGGGTTACGGCCGCGCGACATTGAACGGCGAGCCGTTATACGAAGACTATGAGATCCATTTCATGGTCACGCAAGGCATGCGCGACAGGGAAACGTTGCGCGTGATGCTCGAGCCAGCCACGGGCGAAGCGGGCGCGGTGAATCCTGCCGCTCAGCAACTTGATTTCTACATTCGCAGTCCCGAGCGCAATGAATCCAATCACCCGAATCGAGAGGTATTCGACCACTTCTTCGCGATGGAAGTAACGTGGCAATGATGAGTTGAATGCATTGTCATTGCCTCGAGCGGCCACCTCGCTGTATGCGGCAGACTATCCTTCGTGGTGTTGCGATCGCCGTGCTGGCGGCGCCGCCGGCCTGGGCGTTTCCGCCGTACCGCTCTACAGATGCCGATACGGCCGGCGCAGGCGTGCTGGAACTTCGTCTCGGCTTGGCGAAGGTTCAGCGGCGGGAGTCGAGCAGCAGTCGCAGTACGCCGCTGACGCGGACGAATTTCGGCATCGGCGCGCACTACGAAATAATCTCCGAGTTCGAGTACTCCGCTGACGAAGATCACTTGGCCGAAGGCGCCCTGGGATTCAAATGGGCGCGGCTCGACAACGGCTTTGGCATGGGCGTCGAAACTTTGCTGCTGTTGCCCGTGCAGTCGGCCCAAAGCGGATCGGGGATCGAATCGCAATTTTTGATGACGCTGCAAAGGGAGGGTTGGCAACTTCACGCGAACGCCGGCGGCTTCTACGATCCGCGCGGGCCGGAAACAGAGCGAGGCTGGCGCGCCAGCCTGCTCGTGGAGTTTCCGCGTCGGCGATTTCGGCCCGGTGTGGAGCTGTTCGCAAAAGACGCCCGCGGGGAAAGTGCCCGTGTTCAGGCCGGCTTGGGCCTCATCAAGCAGTTCCAACACTTCGAATTACGAAGCGGAATACACTTCGGCTTGAGCGACAACGCCCCCGATGTGGAAGCGAGCTTGTGGCTTGCATGGAGGTGGCGGGTCTTGGGAGATTAGCGCAACACGGCGGGAGGGGTCGAACCGTGAATTCCGGCGCCTCGACCCCCTGTCTCCGATTTCTAGACGGCTTGCTGAGTCGTTCGAACCTGCCGCAGCTCCCGCGCCTGCTCGCGATTCAACCGGTAGATGGCCTTGATCGGATACTCCGAGCCGCGCACGAGCACGGAGTCCAGCTTCGCGTGAACGTTTCCGATCGTTGAGGTCAGCCCGATCACCTGGGCAAAACGCAGATCCGGGCTGCCTCGCATGAGCTCGACCAGGTAGGGCCTGGACGGAGTGGTCCAAACGATCAGCGTGTTGCGATCGATGGCACGCCAGTTGTCGAGCCGACCGTAGAAATGAAAGCTGTCGATCTGCTCATACGCGGGCTGTAAACCGGCTCCCGGCGCGGAGCTGGTTGCCCAACTCGCTGAAGCCGTGCCGAGCACCAACAGTGCTGCTAAGACTGACCGTTTCATGATGACGCCTCCTATCTAGGGTGCCACTCTGTGTCAGACTCAGAATATCGAAGCGAACCTGAAGGGAAGATGAACGAGAGCTCCGAATGGTCGCGGCTCGACGCATATGTCTCGGAGTTGCGTGGCCTGCCGCTCAGAATTTGAACTTGACCGCAGCTCCGATGCCGAAAAAGACGATCGTATTCTCGTTGAAGCCGCCGCCTTCCACCGCCGGAACGACATTGGGCGGCACCGGCACGTCCCACCAGACCGAGGCATTGGCTGCGGCTCCAAGGGAAAGGCGGTCATTGATCGGGCGCAGCCAGTTGATCCTAAGCTCGGTGATCGGTATCGCGACATCCTGGTCTCTGCTGAGCCTGTTTTGGCTGGTCAAGGACGGCGTTTCGCTGACCGGCCCGGTGAAGTCGCTGGTGGTGTGGGTGAGCTGAGTCCTGCCGAAGACCACGGACTGTCCGATATATCCCCTGACGGTGTTTCCGCCGAAATCGAAGTCCCCGGCCAGACCCACGAGCGGGCCGATCATCCGCTCGTAATTGGACGAGGCATCGAACAGCGACCCCTCGACGCCCTGAATCCCCGCTTGGCCGTGAAAATCGTTGTCGAAGTCCGCGTTTCGCGCGCCGAGCGCGAGCCGCAGACGATTGCCGGCCGACACCTGTAAGGTCTTGATGCCGTACACGTCTATGCTCCATACGGCGATGTCCGTGTCACCGAGCACGCCGAAGAACAGCTCCTCATCCGGCCCGTTGGAGACATAGCTGCGATTCCAGGCATCGAACACGACCTGATCGATCGATCCGGAAGGCCCGGCGGTCGTGCGGGAGGGCCGGCCTCTCGAGGCGCTGAATAGAAAGCCATCGATCCCCAGATCCCATTGCCTGCCGCTGTTCCACTCGACCTCGAAGCGCAGCGCCAAGCCTGCCTCGGTGTCGAGGGAGGCCGGCGTCCGGGTATTGGTCGCCGGAGTCGATCCGGAGTCGATTTCCTGCATGGTGAGGACGTGCTGGTCGTGGCCGAAGGCATCCATGTACACGGGCTCGAGCAACACGCTCCATCCCGTTTCTTCCTGCGCGCCGGCCACACCCGCTCCACAGAGCATCAGGACGATCGGCAACATCGCGCCGGCCACTATCGACGCATTCATTGGCATGGAGATAGAGACGCTGCGGCAGCAGAAATCCTTCGCGAAATTCGGGATCGGGGAACGCAGACCCCTACTTAAAGACGGTTGCGGCCTCTCGAATTACGCCAATGCCTGTCCAAATGAACAACAGCGCCAACACGCCGCCGACCAAAACGTCCGGCCAGAAGGCTCCGGTGACGGCCACCAGACCGGCGGCGGCGAGCACGCCGAAATTGCCGATGACGTCGTTCCTCGAGCACAACCAGACCGACCGCATGTTGATGTCTTCCCCGCGATGCTTGAGCAGCAAGCCGAAGCAGGTGAAATTGGCGATGAGGGCGAGTGCGGAAACGACGGCCATCGCAGGGGCCAGCGGCTCGAAGCCGTGGATCACTTTGTAGGTGATTCCCGCCAGGATGCCCAGTCCGAAAGCGATCTGAATGGCCCCCTTGACGATTGCGGCTCCGCCGCGCCAGCGCAGGCTACGGCGCAAAACGTAGAGGCTGATCAGATAGGTCAGCGCGTCGCCGAGATTGTCCGCCGAATCCGCGACCAGCGCGGACGAGTCCGCGAGCACGCCGGCGACGAACTCGACGGCGAACATCACCGCGTTGATCCACAGGACCGTCAGCAGCGTGGACCGCCGAATCTGGTGGCTCTGGTCAAAGACCTCGGGTGCACAGCAAGAGTCCGACATTCAGGTTGCCATCATGTGATCCGGGGATTTCTCCTTCGAGAACGCCGTATATAGCACCGGTAGCACGAAGAGCGTCAACAAGGTCGACGAAAATAAGCCGCCCACGACAACGGTCGCCAGGGGCCTTTGCACCTCGGCCCCGACTCCCGTGGCGAGCAGCATCGGGATGAGTCCGAGCGCGGCGATGCTGGCGGTCATGAGCACGGGCCTCAGCCGCGACGTCGCCCCTTGAAATACCGCAACACCGGCGGGTATGCCGCCGTCGATCCGCTGGTTGACGGCGTTCACCAAGACCACGCCGTTGAGCACGGCGAGACCGAAGAGTGCTATGAAGCCGACGGATCCCGGGACCGAGAGATACTGACCCGAAAGAGACAACGCCGCTATCCCGCCGATCAGCGCCAGCGGCACGTTGAGCATGATCAGCAGTGCTTGACCTGCCGAGTGAAAAGCGAAATACAGCAACAGGAATATGAGGCCCAGGGACAGCGGCACGACGAGCATCAGGCGCGCTTGAGCGCGCTGCTGGTTCTCGAACTGGCCGCCGAACACCACGCTGTAGCCCGGAGGCAGGTCGATTTCCCGGTCGATGCGCTGCCGCAACTCGGCTACCAGTCCGCCCATGTCCCTCCCGGTCACGTTCGCTTGAATCACGACGCGCCTTTGCACGTCGTCTCGCCGTATTTGTGGCGGACCGGACTCGATGCTTACCTCTGCGACATCACCCAAACGAACCCAGGCGCCGTTTGGCGCTTGCAGGATCAGCTGGCGGATGGATTCCGGATCGTTGCGTTCCTTCTCGGCCAGGCGCATGTAGATATCGTATCGCTCGTTTCCGCGAATCACCTGCCCCGCAACCCTCCCGCCGATGGCGTCCGATACCAAGGACATGACATCGTTGATCGGGATCCCGAAGCGCGACAGCAGATTCCGATCGGGACGAACGACGAGCTGGGCCTCGCCCGCGATCTGCTCCATCGCAACGTCCCGGGCGCCTTCCACGTTTGCGGTTAGTGCCTCGAGTTCCCGCCCCTTCTCCGCCAGGACATCCAGATCGGGCCCGAGTAGCTTGACGGCGAGCTGGGCTCTAACGCCGGACAGGAGCTCGTCCACGCGCGTGGCGATGGGCTGTGAGAAGGAGAACAACAGGCCCGGGACTTCGGACATCCTTTCCTCCATGAGCGATTGCAGACCGTAGCGATCGGCCGCGCGCCGGGCTTCCGACGCGGACCGTGGCCGCGTCCCTCGCGGGAAGGCGGGCCTCCACCCACAAGGTGGACTCGTCGGCGATCTCGAACATCATTCTGCCCGGCTCTATCGCCTCGCCGACGACGAAATCATCGCGCACGATTGTGCCCGTCGCTGGCGAGAGCAGCGTGAAGCTACCATCGGCGGAGCTCGCGTCCGTTGCACGAGTGAGCGTCTCGATCTGCTCGGCGAGCATTCCGTATGCAAGCACTCGCGCCCGCGCCTGCTGAGCCGCGACCTCGGCCTCGATGTATCGGCGCTCCGCTACGATCTCCCGCCCGAGCTCCCGCACACGCGCCCACTCTCGTTCGGTAACGATGAGATTTCCTTGGGCTTCCGCCATCTCCACGCTCGACAGCGTCACCAGCGGTTGACCCACTTCCACGCGGTCCCCCAGTCCGCCGGCTCGACGGGCATTTGCGCCCGGGACTCGGCGATCACCAGCGAAGCGGCGAGAGCCGCTACGCATAAAATTCGAATCAGCATGACTGAATTCCTCCGGCAAACGAAAGACCGCTACGTCGTCAGCGGACGACGCGGCTCGTGAGCGATGCTGGAACTCAGGCGTTGGGCTGAGGTACGGGCGGCGGGAAGGTTACTGAAAAATACGTTTGGTTCGCGAAGGGAGATCCCAGGCTTCTCTTGACCGGAGCCGGCCCGACATAGGCGAAATTCAAGGCCGCGGCATGGGTGGTGCAATGGCAGTAGTGCTCCATTGGCTCGTCGTCACTCGCGGGCGTGTCGGTGTCGGAACTTTCGAGGGAATCAGGTTCGGCGCCTGGGTGGCTATGAATTTCATGAGATCCGCTATGCTCGGTCGGAGCGGCTGCATTGCCGACATCGAAGCCGCCTCGGCCACGCTGAAAAGAAGCGTTACGAGCAATGCTCTACCGAACAGATTCGTCATGTTGCATGTTTACCGCATTAGGGGCCGTGCAAATAAATGCCTCGCGAACCTGAGAAGCCGCGGGTGGAACGGCGAATATTCACCTCTCGCCGCTTACTCCCAGGCGCGCTCCTTGTATTCTGAATACTCCGCGCTGCCATTGTCTTCGCCGACGCAGATATGCTCGAAGATCTCCCAATCCTTCTCGAGCTTGAACACGAGCCGCCCGTGCCAAGATTCCGTATAGGCCTTGGGATCGTGGATCGTAACGTCGTCGACCAGGGTTTCGCCGTCGACCCGCCTCAGGCGCTCCGTGACCAGCAGCTCTTCGCTGTGCGGACGGCCGGAGCGATCGAGCCAGGTTTGGTCGTTGAAGCCGCTGGTTTCGATCACCAGCGTATCGCCGTCCCAGCGGCCGATGGAGTAACCCATCCACTGATGCATTCCGGTCAAATGGAGGTCGTCCGGGCGCGCGCGCCCGTCGGTGTAGATCCGCCGCAGCGAGTGGTCGTATTCGAACACCTGCAACAGTTGTCCATCGACGTGGATGAGCTCGAAAGGGGTCGGAATGGTCAGCACGTAGGGGATGCCGGGCGGCAGGCAGACGAGCGTCGGGTCGTTGGCATCGAGCACGGCATTCGGGCCGACGCTGGGCCTGTTGGCCGCGAACCGTTCCGCGGCCCAATCGGTCATCGGCGGTGGCGGCTCGGCGCTGAACGTCGCGGTTCCGCCGTCGAGCAGCCACACGCCGGACAGATCCCGCGGCGACCAGCCCTGATCGGTCTGCGCGCGCGCGCCCGAAGCGGCAAGCATTCCCATAATGAGTGTGCCAATGAGCACCTGAATCGACAGTCGCATGGTGATCTCCTTCGCTCAGGGGATGTAGTTGCCGAGCTCGCGACCGTCGGCCAGCACGACGCGCTGCAGGATCATCGTGTGGCTGCCGTTCTTGGCAGGGTGACCGACAACGGTGCAGCGGTCGCCGGGCTGGAGCGTCTGGTTATTCCAGCCGGCTCGCACCAGAATCACGAGACCCGCCGTCTCCGCCACCCACTCGTGCGCGGTGCCGTCGCCGTCCGTTTCGAAGCGAATCAGTGCGTGCGGGTTCTCCCAATCGAATGCGGTTATCGTCGCCTCGAGACTGAGCGTCGACTCCCGGTCGTAAGCGACGGCGCCGTGGTGTGCAAGCCCCGGTTTTGCCGCGAAGCACGAAGCCGCCGCGGCGGCAAGAATGAGCGCTTTGATTTCCATGGTACCTCGATGCATTTGCTGTCACGCGCTACGCTGCTGCGCACGAAGGAGCAGCGTATGCGCATGCATCGGCGCCGGCTCTCCGTTTCTTGCGATCGAATCCAAGGCGCCCGGTGGAGATTTGGCCGCAAGAAGCGGATAGCCGCCTTTCCGGCCGCCGGGGATACTCCTCACCGTTGGACAACGATGGATACGAGGGGCCTAATATGAACCATGCAAGCTCGAGCCGACGCCAGGTAATGGCTGGCGATCCTTACTCCGGCGATCGTGCCCGCTGGGACGCGGTGAAAGCGCGCGACGAGCGCGCCGACGGCCGTTTCTGGTTTTCGGTGGCGACCACGGGCGTCTATTGCTATCCGTCCTGCGCGGCGCGCCGGCCGAGGCGCGAGAACGTCGAGTTTCACGACAGCCGCGCCGAGGCTGAAAGTAGCGGTTTCCGTGCATGCAAGCGATGCCGGCCCGATCTGCCGCCGCGGCGCGCGCGTCATGCCGAGGCCGTCGCGCGCGCCTGCCGAACGATAGAGAGCGCCGAGCAGGCGCCGAGCTTGAAAGAGCTGGCCGACGCCGCCGGCTTGAGCCCGTATCACTTTCAACGCCGCTTCAAGGAGATCGCGGGCGTCACGCCCAAGCAATACGCGACGGCGTACCGGGCCCAGCGAGTGCGCCAAGGGCTTACCAACGGCACGTCGGTCACGGATGCGATGTATGACGCCGGTTACAACTCATCCGGCCGCTTCTACGAGCAGTCGAGCGCCATGCTCGGAATGAAGCCCAGCGTGTTTGCAGAAGGCGGCCGTGGCGAGGTCATTCGCTGGGACGCGACCCCAAGCTCGCTCGGCCAGGTGCTCGTCGCGGCAACCGGAAAAGGCGTCTGCGCGATTCTTCTCGGCGACGCGCGCGATGAGCTTCTCGAGGATCTGACCGCACGTTTCCCGCGCGCGACGCTCGAGCGGGCCGAGCGCGGCTCGGACTTCTCCGCCTGGGTCACGCGCGCGCTCACGTTGATCGAAACGCCCGGGCGCAAGACGGAGCTGCCGCTCGACGTAGCCGGCACGGCGTTCCAGCGTCAGGTCTGGGCGGCGCTGCGCGAGATCCCCGCTGGTGCGACCACGACCTATCGAGACGTTGCGAAGCGACTCGGCAGACCCAAAGCCGTCAGGGCCGTCGGCGCCGCGATCGCCGCCAACCCGGTCGCCGTCGCCATCCCGTGCCATCGGGTCATCGGCAGCGACGGCTCGTTGCGTGGCTATCGATGGGGAATCGAGCGCAAACAGGCGTTGCTCGATAGGGAAGCGCAGGAGTGAATGCAGTCGGCCGACAGGCCGTCGCGGCCGGGACCGGGATAGCCGAGCGCATCGCGGCGCTCGACTGGAAGCGCATCGAGGACGCGTTGGACGATGGCGGCTGGGCCTCGACGGGTCCGCTGCTGACGGCGCCGGAGTGTGAGGCGCTCGTCGCCGCGTACGACGATCCGGATCGCTACCGCTCGCGCGTGGTGATGGCGAGACACAACTTCGGGCTCGGGGAGTACAAGTACTATCGCTATCCGCTACCGAGCCTGATCGAAGACCTGCGGCGCGAGATCTATTCGCTCCTAGTGCCCGTCGCCAACCGATGGTCTCGCGCAATGGGCGCGGAGATCGACTATCCCGAGACTCTGGCCGCGATGTTGAAGCGCTGCCACGAGGCCGGTCAATCCCGCCCGACGCCGCTGATCCTTCGCTACGGCACGGGCGACTACAACCGCCTGCATCAGGATCTCTACGGCGAGCTGCACTTTCCGCTGCAGCTCGCGGTATTGCTGAGCCGCCCCGGCGAGGACTTCCTCGGCGGTGAGCTCGTGCTCACCGAGCAGCGCCCGCGGATGCAATCCCGCGCTCACGTCGTTCCGCTGATGCAGGGTGAGGCGGTGATCTTCGCCGTGAGCCAGCGGCCGGTCCGAGGCGGGCGCGGTTACTTTCGCGTGACGATGCGCCACGGGGTCAGCCAACTGCGCCACGGTCACCGTCATACGCTCGGTGTGATTTTCCACGACGCGGCGTGAGCGCCTACGGCCGACGACGGTAGATGATCAGCAGCGAGTTGCCGACGAGCAGCAGCAGCACCCCCGTCAGCAAACGCCCGCCCAAGGTCAGTCCCTCCAGAACCGACGAGATCAGAATGGCGACGATCGGCGACAGCACCACGACGTAGGCGCCCGCGACCGAGCCGATTGTCGGCAGTATCTTCATGTAGATGCCGAAGGCCAGGACGCTGCCGATCAGCACGAGATACGCATAGCCCGTCAGCCAGGGCGTCGTGAGCTCCAGTATCCACGGTGCGCCGCTCACCAAGCCCCAGGCGAGAATGACCGCGGTGCCCGCAGCCATCCCAAAGGCGTTCAGGCGGACGGCGTTCATCTCGGTCGAGACGATTCGGGTCGCGAGCACGTTGCCCACGGCGACGATGATCGCGGAGAACACGACCAGCCCCGCACCCGAGAGCGCGCCGTCGGTGCTCAAGGCGTGCGCGATCTCGGTGCTGAAGACGACCGCCACGCCGCACATGCCGATGAAGGCCGCCGCGAGGTCGACGATGCGCGGTCGGGCGTTCATGATCAGCCATTCGGCCAGAATGTTGAACGGCACCGACACGCTGAAGATCACCGCAACGACGCCGGAGGTCAGATACTGCGAGCCTTCGTAGACGGCGACATAGTTCAACCCGAAATAGCAAAAGCCCTGAATCAGGACCATGCGCGCCTGCTTGTAGGTCAGCTTCAGAGACAGGCCGCTGACGGCGGCGATGCCGAAGAAGATCAATGAGGCCGCTCCCATCCGCAACGCGACGGCGACATGCGGCGAGGTGCCGTTGATCTGCGTTTGGATCGTGAACCACGTCGTTCCCCAGATCACGACCACCAACGCGTAGCCGGCGGCGACCCACCAGGTCCAACCGCTCAGTACCTGGAGCGGCACGGGCGGCGTCAAAACCGGTTCAGGCCGGATTTCGTCGGATTCAGCTCGCATGCTCGTTATGCCTGTCAGATGCCAAAAAAAACCCCGGTCGGCGGCTGCCTTCCGGGGTTTGTCCATCTCGAAGGCAGTCTTGTTAGAGACTGCCCGGTCGACGCGTCGCCTAGGCAGTACCCTCCCTGTGGGCCGAATACCACATGACTACCGTTACGCGGCGAGAGCATCGATTCATGGCGAGCATACTAGCCGATGACGGCGCGAATACAAAAGAGTTTTGCTCATGCGTCGGGCCGCGATTCTTGACTCGGCCGGGCGCCGGTCGCGTAATAGGCCCCAGCGCAGAATAAGGAGATCTTTGATGAGGCGGTTCCTGCTCACCCTGCTCTTGGCAATGGCTACGTCCGCGCAGGCATTTGCGCACACGGCCTTGTCTGCGTCGCTCCCGGCCGACACCGCCGCGGTGGCCGCACCCTCCGAAATCGTGCTCGAGTTCACCGCCGATGTCCGCTTGACCTCGCTGAGCCTGCAGACGGCGGCGGGGGAGAAGAAATCGCTCGGCGCGCTTCCGTCGGCCGCGGCGCGAAAGTTTGCCGTGCCCATAGCAGAAACCCTTCCGCCAGGCGAATACGTGGTGGCCTACCGTACGGTTGGCGCCGACACGCACGTCGTTGCGGGCGAGATCAGGTTCACGGTCACCGAGACCTGAGCAGCGGTCCGTAGCGGACGCATGCTCGCCGCCCCGGACCTCGCCTGGATTGCCTGTCGTGCCCTGAGCATCGCAGCGGTCCTGCAAGCGGCGGGGGCGGTGATTTTCATGCGGCTCTTCGGCGAGCGCAGCGACGCGCGCGGGATCGCGCAACTCTGCGCTTGGGCCGCGGGCTTGGGAATCGTTCTCACGTCGGTTCTGCAACTCCTGGGCCCCGCCCGCATGACCGCCTCCTTCGACGGCGTGCTCGATGCGTCACTGCAAACGCTCTATCTATACTCCGACGCCGGCCGGGCGCACGGCGTGAGAGTCGCCGGTCTGGCGTTGGTGCTCATTGCATCGCTCGCGCCGGGGCGGCGGCTTTACCTGGATGTGCTCGGAGCCTGCACGGCCGTCGCGTCCTTCGCCTTGATGGGGCATACGGTGACGCACGAGCCGCGCTGGCTGTTGACCGGACTCTTGCTCGTTCACGTCGCCATCATCGCGTTTTGGTTTGGGTCGCTGCTGCCGCTGAGGTGGCTGGCGCGCTCGCAGTCTCCAAAGACTGCGGCCGGAATCGTGGAGGATTTCTCGAAGATCGCCATCTGGACGGTTCCGGCGATACTCGCGGCGGGCGTAGGGCTCGCGTTTGTGCTCGTCGGCACGGTCGAGAACCTTTTCCGGCCTTACGGATTGCTGATTCTCGCAAAAAGTGCCGTGTTCGCGGTGCTTCTGGGGCTTGCGAGCCTCAACAAATGGCGTTTCGCGCCGAGGATTCGTGCCGGCAGTACGGCGGCCGTCGCCGCATTCGGGCGGACGGCGCTCGCAGAGTGGCTGCTCATGCTTGCAGTCGTTGCGATGACCGTCGTGATGACGGGGTTGTTCTCGCCTGAGGCCTGAGGCGAATCGATCGCTTGCGCGTAGACCTCGGCAATGCGCCGATCGAGCCTGCCGCGAACGGTACCGCTTCCGGGATTCCCCGGTGGTATCCTGACGATGCTCGGCCTCGGATTGGCCGCGGCTCCTTGTTCCTTTCCGCAGCAACGTATCGGCTGCAAACACTGGAGAACGAAAATGGCTGTTGCGCGTATTACCGAGATCAAGGCTTCCTCGAAGAAGGGCTTTGACGAGGCGATGAAGACCGGCCTCAGCCGGGCGGCGAAGACGCTGGATAAAATCAAAGGAGCCTGGATAGAGAACCAGGAAGTCGTCACCGATGACGATGGATCGATCACCGAGTATCGCGTTCAGCTCAAGGTGACTTTCGTGCTGAAGGACTGAGCGCGGCTATTCAGCGAGCGGGCTACGCCGGAGTTTCTCTATGGCCACGTTTTCTGCGAGTCTCGGCCATCGCCGACGAGACGCCGGTGTGCCGATCCTCATGCTGGCGTGCCTCGGCCTCGGCGCCTGCGCGGGCCTGACGACGCGCGATCCGCTGAGCATCAGCGTGGCCGGGATAGAGCCGCTTCCAGGCGAGGGCTTGGAGTTGCGTTTGGCGGTCATCGTTCGAGTGCAGAATCCCAATGATTTACCCGTAGAGTACACGGGCGTCGCGCTCGATCTGGCGTTGAACGGCCGTACGCTCGCCACCGGCGTCAGTGACGCGGTCGGGTTGGTGCCGCGCTATGGCGAAACCACCTTCACCGTTCCGGTGACTATCTCCGCATTCAACGTCGCGCGGCAGCTCGTGGGATTCTTGAACGGCTCGCCCACCGACGAGATCGAGTATCGCGTACGAGGCAAGCTCGAGGGCGGGCTGTTCGGCACGCGCCGTTTTAGTGACGAGGGGTCGTTCGTGTTGCGCCTGCCGGATCAAGCGCTATAAGGGTACGGCGGGGCAGTGGTGAATATCGGTCTCTATGCCGCGTTCGTCGCCGCAACCGTCGTTTTGATTGCGATACCGGGTCCCACGGTCATGCTCGTGACGTCGATCACGCTCGGACGCGGCATTCGTGCGGGGCTGACCGCCGTGGCCGGCAGCGCATTGGCCGCTGCCGTTTGTCTTTCGATCATCGTTGCGGGTATCGCCTCGGTGATCGCCATGTTTCGCGAATGGTTCGTCGTGCTGCGATGGATCGGCGCGATCTATCTGATTTATCTGGGCCTGAGAGCCTGGCTCTCCGCATCGCCTGACGAGAATTCCGTCGCGATGCGCGTTTCCTCGGTGAGAGATTTCGGCCAGGGTTTCCTGACGACCTTGACCAACCCGAAGACGCTGCTGTTTCTGAGCGCTTTCTTCCCCCAGTTCATCGACCCTGCATTGCCGGCTCTCGGTCAGCTTCTGATCCTGTCGGCGACTTTTCTCGTGCTGTTGGCGGCCTTGGACACCTGCTGGGTCTGTCTGGCCTCGGCAATCGGCGCCAAGCTCAGAGGCGAGAGATTCAAACGCCTATGCGACAGGATCGGCGGATCGATTTTGATCGGCGCCGGCGCGAGCCTGGCTTTGGATCGGCGCGTGTGAGCGCAGCGCGCGTGTCGATTCCGATCGGAGTACAATTCCGAAAACGATAAGGGGGGCGCGATGTTACCCTTCGGCAAGACCGAATATGCCGGCTTTGGATTGGGGGCCGCCGCCGGAGCGATGATCCTTGCCGCGTTGATTTCTCTGCCGGCCGCGGCGCATCACAGCGCCAAGATCTTCGATCCCGGCACCGTGCTCGCGCTGCCGGGCACGGTCACTCGGTTCAGCTGGACCAATCCGCACACGTATATCTATGTCGAGACCATGGACGAGAGCGGCGAGCCGGTCGAATGGGAGATCGAGACCGATGCGATCCCGATCCTCGTGCGCAGCGGCTGGACGCGGGACTCCTTCAAGGCCGGCGAGCCGGTGCTGATCCGCGCGCGGCCCGACAGGAACCGGGAACGGCGCCACGCGCTGCTGGTGTCGGCGGAGAAGGCCGACGGCACGGTCGTCTCGGCCAGATCTTATTTTCTGCGCCGGTCCGAGGATCGCGAATTGCTGGCGCAGGCATCGAGTTTCTCGGGCCGTTGGGAGCTGCGCTTCGAAGACTACGAGCGTTTCTATGCGGAATGGGCAGCAGTTGCGCTCACCGAGCGAGGGGCGGCGGCGAGCGCGGCGTACGACGTCCGCCTCGACAGCCCGGCCGCGCAGTGCATCGCCGCGCCGCTGCCGTCCATTCTCGTCGCGCCCTATCTCAGTGAGATCGAGTTGCGCGAGGATGCGATCGTGCTGCGCAACGAGCGTTTCAATGCCGAGCGGATCGTCCACATGGACGGGCGCGATCACCCGGCGAACGGCGAACGCACCAACCTCGGGCATTCGATCGGCCGTTGGGAAGGCGACGTGCTGGTCGTCGACACGGCGCTCTTCGCCGACCACCGGGCGCCGGTTTCCGGGCAGCAAGGTAACGAAGGCGTGCCCGCCGGGCCGAGCAAGCACGTCGTCGAGCGCTACCGCTTGAGCGAGGATCGCACGCGGTTGCTCATCGACTTCATGGTCGAGGATCCCGATTACCTGGCCGAACCCTTCACCGGCACGGTGCAGTGGTACTACGCGCCGCATTTCGAGATGCTCGGCTTCGGCTGCGATCCGGAAATCTCCAGGCGCTACACCCTCGAGTGACGTCCAGCGCTTTTCCCTATCGCAGCCGCGCCATCGCGTAAGCATCGCAATACTCGCCGTCGCGGTATGAATAGCGCCGCAAGGTTCCCTCGACCTCGAAGCCGCATTTCTTGTAGAGCCTGATCGCCGGCGCGTTGTCCGTGTAGACGATCAATTCCAAGCGCGTGAGGTTCAGCCACCGGTCGGCGAGCTCGATCGCCGCGCGCATCAGCGCGGTACCGATGCCTCGCCCCTGCCAGGCGTCATGGACCGCCATGCCAAGCTCGCCGGCGTGGCGCCGCCGCAGCGAGCGAGCAATCACGGTGAGACCGACGACGCCGACGACGGCGCCATCCGCGCAGGCCACGAGACCGATCCGCTCGTCCTGTTGCTCGGCCAAGCGCTTGCGCCAGGCCTCGATGGACGGAAACGGCACCTGCAGCGTGCCCCAGATCGCGCGGGGCTGAGCGTGGATCTCCTGTAACGCTCGGTAATCGTCGGGCTCCAGGCGGCGGATCTCGATGTTCTGCGTTTCCATAACGAAAAAACCCTGGTTAGGCGGCTGCCTTCCAGGGTTCTCGCTAGGTAGGCAGTCGCGGTTAGGAGACTGCCTCAATCAACGCACGCGCCTAGGCAGTCCACCTCCGGTGGATGATCGGCTGCATAATGCTGGCCAGTGCGCGTTTCATGGCGGCGATCCTACTGGGTCGCAGGGATGGTCGCAAGATCTCGACCATGCCTGCCTCCCGACGGATAGACAATTCGGTACGGTAATCCTAGTATTTCGCTCGTTCTCAGGGCGGGGCGAAAATCCCCACCGGCGGTGAGAGCCTCGAAGCTCGAGCCCGCGAGCGCTCTTTTCGCGCAACGCGATCAGAGGTCAGCAGATTCGGTGCGAATCCGAAGCCGACGGTGATAGTCCGGATGGGAGAGAGCGACGTAGAGTCCGCTGTATGCGCGGCTGCTTGTCTATCTCCTGTCGCCCTGAGTGCATCGTCTGGCTGCCGCAGCGGAGGTACACGGATGGATCAGAGGACCAGGGCACCTGGAAAGCCGTTACGCATCGCCTTCATCAAGGCGCGCTGGCATGCCGATATCGTCGATCAGGGTCACGCCGGGTTCGCCGAGGAATTGGCGCGCCTCACCGACGGCTCAGCGAGCTTAGATGTCTTCGAGGTGCCGGGAGCTTTCGAGATTCCGCTGTTCGCGCGGGATCTCGCAAAGAGCGGCGAGTATTCCGCGGTTGTCGGTTGCGGCTTCGTCGTCGACGGTGGCATCTACCGGCACGAGTTCGTCGCGCAAGCGGTCATCTCCGGGCTGATGAACGCGCAGCTCGACGCCAGCGTGCCGATACTTTCTCTTGTGCTGACGCCGCAAGCGTTCCAGGATACCGATGAGCATCGCCGGTTCTTCCTCGAGCACCTAAACAAGAAGGGCAGAGAGACGGCGACCGCCTGCTTGTCGATCTTGCGGGCACGAAGAGACTGAGGGGGCCGGCGATTCGCTACATCTCAATAGCGTTACTCATCGCTGCGTTTGCCTGGCTCGCCATTGCGCAACGGCGTCGGTACAGGAGGGTAAGGCTTCGGAGAACGCCGCTCCCGGCGCAATTCGAGCCCATTCTCGAGCGCAACGTGCCGCTGTGCGCCCGGTTGCCCGAGCCGTTGCGGGCCGAGCTTCGGGGCCACATCAACGTGTTCTTGGATGAAAAGAACTTCATCGGCTGCGACGGCATGGAGATCGACGACGAAATTCGAGTCACCGTGGCCGCCCATGCTTGCATGCTGCTGCTCAATCGTCCGGCTCGGTATTTTCCTGGGTTCACCTCGATTCTCGTATACCCGGATACCTATGTCGTGAGAGAGACGACCTACGACGATCTTCTGGAAGTCGAGGAAGAAGAAACGAGGCACGGCGAGTCTTGGCATCGCGGACCGGTGGTGTTGTCGTGGAACGAGGTCCTGCGCGGCGCTTCAGGTACCAACGACGGCAACAACGTCGTCTTGCACGAGTTCGCCCACAAGCTCGACGAGGAAAACGACGTCGGCGACGGTTTGCCGATTCTCGAGGACGACAGCCAATATGCCGCTTGGGTCGAAGCGTTCACGAAGGAATATCGAGAGCTGGAACGAGGCGGTGTGAGCAGGATGCACCCAGTGTTGGACGACTACGCCTTCACCTCGCCGGCCGAGTTCTTCGCCGTGGCCACGGAGTCGTTCTTCGAGAAGCCGGCGAAGATGAAGGAGACGCTCCCCGAGCTCTACGAGCAACTAAAACGGTATTACGCGCTGGATCCGGCGGATTGGTAGGCGTATCTGCCTGCCTCAGGGCGTCCACGCGTAGCTGAGCTTCATGAACACGTCTCGATCGGTTTGTATGAGGCTCGAGATATCGTCGTCCTCTTTGTGATTGTCGGAGTAGCCGAGAAAGAACACTGTTTGCGGGTTGAGCTTGTAGGAATATAGCAACTGCGCGCCGATCGACAGCGTGCGCGCATTTTCGTCGGGATCGTCATAGAGATTGAGGTTGCGTTCGATGTCCTGCCGCTGCATGGTCAATCTCATGAAGCTGCGCAAATTAAATTGCCAAGTGAGTCTGAAGTCGGTGAGCTGCGCGTCAAAGATCTTCTCACCGTTTTGCGTGTCGAGCTTCAACGACGTGTGCTGGAGACGCAATAGCAACCGTCGGTTTGCGTTCCATTCCATGGTCGGGATGAGTCGCAGCTCCTTTCCGAGGCGGGAGTTGTCGAAGTCGACCTGATCGCCGGTGCGCGCAAAGAAAGTGAACAGCAAGCCGCCACGTGGCTGTATCTGGGAGAACGTGAAGAAGTTTCTAGCATCATAGAGCGTACCGTCCCAGAATTGCTGCCGCCTTGCGACGGTCATTCGCAGCAGCGATTGCATCGGGCCATGAACGGCGAAAAAGGTGTTCACGAAGCTGTTGAGCAACTGATCATCGTGCTGTTCTACGCGGCCCAAGTTACCGCCCCAATCGATCCGGTTCCAGCGATTGTCATCCGTGCCGTGCCAGATTCGCTCCACGTGGGATACGACCTCGTCGATGCCGACCCGCGGCACGAACCCCATGTCCGCTCGAAACCCAGGGTCGAGTCGCTCGTAAACGGCGTTGGCGAACCATTCCCTCGAGCTGAAGGCATATCGCAGGTTCACTGCGTCGCCCTCAATCGGTTCCGTTGGTTGCTCGAAGTCCTCCGCGATATCGAGGGGGTATTGTGTTTTCGTGGTGAGATACTGAAATCGCACGTTGTGCGAATCGTTGATCCTGAATCGCCCGTCGAGCCCGATAACGTCATTGCTGTAGTCGTCGCCGGAACGGCTCGTCACCAGCGCCCCGAGCGCGGAAGCATTGCCGAGCCCCAGGCTGTAGCGCCCGACGAATGCATCGCTGGTCCATTCGAAGGATTCCGTATCGGAACTCAGCGGACCGGGGAACAGCAGGTTCGTGACGTCGTCGTTGGTCGCGAACAGGCCAAAAGTGTGGTTGCCGCGGCGGCCCGTGAGCTTCGCGCCAAAGTCTGGAAATGCGATGTTTCTGGTAAACACCGTGTTGATGGGGGTCGAGAAGAAGTCCGCGCCTTCCAGAAAGAACGGTCTCGATTCGGGGAAGAGCAGAGCGAACTGATTGTTGATATCGAGCTGCGGCACGTCGGCTTCGACTTGCGAGAAGTCCGGATTCACCGCGATGTTGGCCGTGACGTCGGGTGTGATTCCCCAACGCAGGTTGATACCAAGCTCAATGCTCGGATCGCCGTCCACCAGCGGGTCGGTCGCCGGCTCATCGCGTTTGTCGATTCTCGACACCACCAAGGAAGGCACGATCTCCAAGTCCCGCCCGGGCTCGGCACCGGCGAAACCGGTGATTTTGGTCAACTGGCACAGATAGCAATTGCGGCCGCGTTCGAGCGGGTTGATGGAGATTCGAGCCCGGTCCAGACGCGGATGAAAACGCACGACGTCGATGCCCCAGGTCTGCGTCCCGTCGTAACGGGGGAATCGCAGCTGGCTGAATGGGATCGCTATCTCGACGATATATCCGTTTTCATCAATTCTGCCGACGGATTCCCAGATGGCGTCCCAGGAGTCGTCCTCCGCCCTGTTGATGTCGTCATTGGTCAAGTCCATCTGCACGCCAAGCGCGTTGACCAGAAACTCGAACGCGCGGCGCTCATCATTGAACGTATCGATAATGACGCCCACCATGTCGTCGTTGTAAGCCGTATCCCGGTCTCGAAGGTAGGCGCGAATCTCTTCCGGATTCGGGTCCCGCGCGTCGAAGGCGATCAGGAACTGTGAGCCGTCCTCGAGCAAGTATGCGTGGGTCTGGACCAGCGCGGGCCGGTTCTCACGCGGGTAGGTTTCGGTCGTGAGCTCCAGCACCAGGGCTTCGCTCCAGGCCGGCTCGTCGAGGAAGCCGTCGATCTCGATGTCTTCGGTGGTTCTGGGGACGTCCCGGGTGCAGCAGCTCGCGATTTCGACGGCATTTTGCGCGTGGCCGCTCGAAGCAACGCAAAGCCAAAGGACAAGAACGGCAGCTTCGACTGCTTTCTCCCCCTTCATGCCTTGAAGATACGCCAAGGCGGAACTTGGTCGCGGCATCCGTGCCTGTCCAACGGCTGGCCAGGCCATCCGGGCACTCTACAAGAACGCGCTCGGGGATGTCAGCCGGGTTCGCGGCCGGTTTCTGTCGGGATCGAGGCCGCGCGGCTTGCAGCCGACTTGCTGCGCCCCGAGGGCTCGAGGGCGCAGCGGCGGCTCACCGCTCGACGAGCGGCGGAGTGGGCTTGCATATTCACCGTTCCTGAGACCCAGGTCTCAACTCGGCCGCGTGCGGTGGCCGATACTGTTTGCGTAGCCGTTCTGAAATCAAGACCGCTGGGCGTATCCGCCCAACGCGAGCGAAGGAGTGAGCTGAAAAGTGACCGACGAACTTCTATTAGAGTTGCGTGGGCTCGAGGTGGAGCTTCACAGACCGGACGTGCGCGCCGACGGCTCAAGAATGAACGAATTGCTGCACTCGAAGTTCCACGAGATCGGCCGGTCTGGACGCAGCTACACGAAGGCTGAAGTGCTGCGGGAGCTCGCCGACGGCAGTGCGCCCGGCTCGATCGAAGCGACGGATTTCGAGCTCTTCGAGGTCGGTTACGGCGCCGCATTGCTGACCTACAGATCGGCGCATGTCGACGCGCAAGGCCAGCCCTCCCGTCCCACGGTTCGCGCGTCGCTATGGACTCGCACGACCTTGGGGTGGCAGATGAGATTTCATCAGGCGACGCCCATCGAGGCGTCCGAGGATGCCGGCAGCTGACGAGACGGTCGCCCGACGAGCTCGCTAGCTCTTGCGCTTGGGCGCCTTCATCTTTTCACCGACGAGCTTCCCGAGCTTGTCGAGATCGACGGGGTTGCGCAGGAACGCGGCGCGCTCGGGCACGTCATCGCGATCCTCGAGTTCCTCGTCGCTCAAGTTGGTGAGCACGACGAGCTCGGCGTTGGGCGCACCGCTGCGCAACGATTGAAGCATCAACGAGCCGTTCATGCCCGGCATTTCGAGCTCGGTGACGATCAGATCCGGATCCAGTTTGTCGAGGCCGAGCAGCGCCTCGAAACCGCTGTCGAAGGTGACGATGGTCGCTGCAGGCTGCCAATCCTCGATCTTGATGCGGTAGAGCTCCAAATAGGTCGGATTGTCCTCGATGATCACGACCTTGCGTGCCTGCAGGCCCGTGACCGTCGCGATGACCTCGCGCTGTTCCTCGCGCAGCGCATCGACCGACGCGCGGGCGATCCGCCGATGGCCGCCGGCGGTTTTCCAAGCGTGCAGCACGCCGTTTTCCACCCATAGCTGAATCGTGCGCACGGATACGCCGAGTAGCCGGGCGGCCTGCTGAGTGCTGATGAACTCCTCTCGCAGGGATTCCTTGCTGGTAGCCATTAAGCGAGCTCCTTGAATTCGGCGATTATCACATTTTTCAGATTTAGCAAGTGTGACGATACCGACATAAACCTATGCTCGAGCCCCTATCCAACCAGAGTATCATATTTGCCGATTTTATCTATTTTAGGGTGTTTGCGCGCCAAGTCGATGCCGCCGGCGCCCGCTGCCGTCAGAGGCTGAGCGCGATCGCTACGAAACCGACGACGCTGACGATCGCGATGCCGGGCACTGCGAACCTGAGCCAGCGCTCGAAAGGCACGCCGGCCGTGAGCAGCATGGCGAGAAAAGCGCCGCTGGTCGGGCTCAAGAGGTCCGTCAGCGGCGCGCCGGTCTGAAACGCGAGCACCGCGACGTCGCGCGGCATGCTCAACAGGTCCGCGATCGGCGCGAAGATCGGCATCGCCAGCACCGCCTGGCCGCTGGTCGAGGGCAGCAGCACGTGCAGCACCGCCTGAATCGGCACCATCAGGGCGGCGGCGAGGAAGCGCGGCATCGTCTCGAGCGGGCTCGCGAGCCCGTAGACGATGGTGTCGAGCACCTGAGCGTCCGCAAGCACGATCGAAATCGCGCGTGAGATTCCGATCAGCAAGGCCGCCGGCAGCATGGTCTCCATGCCCTTGAGAAACTCGACTGTCGTGCCGCCGAGTCTCAAGCCCGCGACGAGACCGACCGCGTAGCCCGCGGCGAGGAACAAGGCCGACAGCTCGTTGAAGCCCCAGTCGAGCGCGAGCACGCCGTAGACGTAAGGAACGAAGGGCAGAATCACCAGCGCGAGCTGAATGCCGTCGCTCAAGCGGGCGGGTTCGGGGTGGTGCGTTGCAATCTCCGGCCGGACGTCGTCGCGATGCGTCTGCGACACCGTCCACCAGATCCAGATTGCCGTGCCGATGACGAGCATGGCCAGCCGCAAGCCGATGGAGCTCGTGGCGGGCAGCTCCGCGTAGCGCAACGCGATCCCGGTCGCGAACGGATTGGTCGGGCCGAAAGCGGCACCGACGACGGCCGCGCCGATGCTCATCGCGAGCGCCGTGATCGCGCCGTGCCCGAGCCGCCGGCTCAAGAGCACCATGACCGGCACCAGCGCGATGATCTCCTCGTGCATGTACTCGATCGCGCCGAGCGCCGAGAACGCAATGCTCACGAGCGTGATCACCAAGGTCGGATGATAGGCGCGCTCGATCAGCATGCCGACGAGCCGAGTCAGCGCCCCGGTACGGTCGAGCAGCGCGAAGGCGCCACCGACGAGCAGGATTACTGCTATCACGTCGGCGCCCTCGACGATGCCGCGCGGCACCGCGACCAGCGCGCCCATGATCCCGACCGGCGATGCCTCGACGGCGCGGTAAGTGCCGGCGACCACGACGGAGGCGCCCGTCGCCGGATCGACGCGCCGATCGAACTCGCCCGCCGGCAGTATCCACGTCAAGACCATGGCGACGCCGACGCCGCCGAGCAGCAGCAGAAACGGATGCGGGACGCGGAAGCGCAGCGTGAGGAACATCGGACGTGCTTGAGAAAGGCCCGCGCCGATACTACTCCAGCGTGCGGCGCCTGACTAAGCGATTGATGAATGACCGCCTGACGGTCCAGGTACTGAAAAAACCCGGCCTCAGAAGAGGCCGGGCTCAAGCGCACCAGAGTCTACGCGAGATCGTCGTGCAGTGGGGGAGACAGCCAGCGTTGACTCTCACATATCGACTCCGGTGCGCGTCCGTCATCTAGAAGGACATGAAGTCGTTTCACTCGACTGCGGTCGGGATCGACGGGCTCAATCTACGTCTCCCGGCGGGCGGCTGACAAACGAATGTTTTTCGCCGCACGAGTGATCTCTATTCATGTGCCGCACAAGCTTCCTTGACCCATCTCGCCAGCTTCACGATATCCGGGTCTTTCTCGTCCTTGAGCCGGTGAACGAAGTAGTAGCGCTCGCCGGTCACGAGCGCGGTGTCGAACAGCTGTATCAGCGCGCGGCTTTGCAGCCAGGCGTTCGTCAGCGGCATCGGCACCAGCGCCACGCCGAGCCCCTGCTCGGCGGCGCGCGCGACCGCGAACATGCTGTCCAGATGAATCACGCGCGGCTGCACCTCCAGCGGTGCGCTGGCAGCAGCGAACCAGTCGCTCCAGGCGTCCGGCCGGTCTTCGTTAATGATGAGCGTGCAGGTGCTCAGGGCTTGCGGGTTCGACAAATCGAACTCCGCCGCCAGCGCCGGCGAGCACACGGGCACCAGGTGCACGTCGAACAATGGATAGACGCAGTAACCCGTCGGCTCGCTGGACGTCAGCAGCACCGAGGCATCGCTCCAAGTCGGGAAGTCGGTTTCGCGGTTCTCGGCCGTATCGACGCGAATGTCGATGGAGGGGTTCGACCGCGTGAACTTGTTGAGCTGTGGTATCAGCATCTCGCTCGCAAAGAACGGCGGCAAGGTGATGCGCAACACGCGCCGCCGGCCGTTGATCAAGAAACTCGTCGCGACGGCGTCGAGCGACCGCAGCAGCGGGTCGATCTGGGAGTACACGGCGGCGCCCACGGGCGTCAGCACGATCGCCCGCGTGCGGCGCTCGAACAACGACGTGCCGATCTGGTCCTCGAGCCCCTTGATCTGATGGCTGACGGCGGACGGTGTAATGCACAGCTCGTTGGCCGCCATCTTGAAGCTCAGATATCTCGCCGCAGCACAGAACACCACGAGGCCGCGAATGAGGTTTGGGCGCATGACGGATCTCTCGTTAGCATGGCCGGAACCTGCAAGGAATATGCCGCATACCAGAGCCGCCGGATTCCGTATGGAACGCTCCCGGGCCGCACAGTGCCTAGGCACGGGCCGCCCGGACGTGCACCGTCCTGGTGCGTGTGCGCCGTCGGCCCGGCCGAGCCGCGCGGCGTCTTTTTGCGGCATCCGGGCAGGCACGGTATCGTGCCTGCCATGATCGATGAGAGCCTGGTTTCGGCATGGCCGCGGCATCCCGCGCTGTTTCTCGATCTCGACGGCACGCTGATCGAGTTCGCCGAGGTGCCTCACGGGGTCGAGCTCAGCGGCCGACTGCGTGACCTGCTGGAGCGGTTCGCCGCGCTCGAGGACTACGCGGTCGCGTTCGTCAGTGGGCGGACCATCGAGGAGCTCGACTCGCTGCTTGCGCCGCACCGCTTCGCGCTTGCCGGCGTGCACGGCAACCAGCGACGGGGGTTCGATGGCCTGGTGTCCGCGCCGGGAGAGGCGCGCGAGCTGGATCCCTCGCGCGCGGCATTTCGCAAATTCGCCGCCGACCACCCCGGCGTGGTCGTGGAGGAAAAACGCATCGGCGTGGCGCTGCATTTCCGCCAGCGGCCGGAGCTCGCCGGGGCGGTCCGCGATCTCGGTCTGGAACTTGCACGCGTATTGCCTTCCGGGTACGAGATACTGCAAGGCAAGATGATGATCGAGATCAAGCCGGCCGACCTCGACAAGGGCGAAGCCATACGCGAGTTCATGCGCGAAGCGCCGTTCGCGGGCCGCACGCCGGTTTTCATCGGCGACGACGTGACCGACGAAGCCGGGTTTCGCGCCGTCAACGAGCTCGGCGGCCTTTCGGTCAAGGTGAATCACGGGTCGACTGCGGCCAAGTGGCGGCTGCCGAACGTCGATGCCGTGCTGAGCTGCTTGGAGAGGGTTCTCCCGGCTCGGGGTGAAGCGGATCCGTGAATCGGGAGCGGCAAGCGAATCTCGAGCTGGGGGTCATCGGCAACTGCCAGATCGCCGTGCTGATCGATCAGATGGGCCGCTACGTGTGGGGCTCGTTTCCGCGCATCGACAGCGATCCCTTTTTCTGCTCGCTGCTGGATCCGGTGGCGCCGGCGGGGCCCCGAGGCGTGTTCGAGATCGAGCTCAAGAACTTCGCGTCGGCCGAGCAGGCTTATGTCGATAATACCGCGATATTGACGACCACGCTCTATGACACCAACGGCGGCGCGGTGAAGATCTTGGACTTCGCGCCGCGCTTCAACCAGTTCGGCCGCAGTTTTCATCCCATCATGGTCGTGCGCAATGTTGTGCCGGTCTCGGGCAGCCCGGCCGTGCGCGTTCATCTGCACCCGGCCGCCGGCTACGGCGCCAGGGACGCCGATGTGAGCCACGGCAGCAGCCATATCCGCTACGGCAACGGCAGCTACACGGTGAGACTGACGACCGACGCGCCGATCTCGGCGCTGCTCGAGGATCGCACCGTGATCGTCGAGCGGCCGCTCGCCTTCGTGTTCGGGCCGGACGAGTCGCTGACCGAGTCGCCCGAAAAGGCCTGCCGCGAGATGTACAGCGAGACGCGGGCTTACTGGCGGAACTGGGTTCGCGCGCTGTCGATCCCGTTCGAGTGGCAAGAGGCCGTGATCCGCGCGGCGATCACGCTCAAGCTTTGCACCTACGAGGACAGCGGCGCCGTGCTCGCGGCGCTGACGACGTCGATCCCGGAGGCGCCCGACAGCGGACGCAACTGGGACTATCGCTATTGCTGGCTCAGGGACGGCTACTATGTCGTGCAGGCGCTCAACCGCTTGGGCGCGACGCGCACGATGAAGGAGTTTCTGCGCTACCTCTTCAACATCGTCGCTGACCTCGACAGCGAGCAACCCCTGCAACCCGTCTACGGCATCTCGGGGCTACCGGAGCTCGAGGAGCAGCGGGTGGAAACTCTCGCCGGCTACCGCGGCATGGGCCCGGTTCGCATCGGCAACGATGCCTATCGTCAACGGCAACACGACATCTACGGCGCGACCATCCTCGCCGCGACGCAGAGCTTCTTCGATCTGCGCATGGTCGAGCGGGGTAAGCGACAGCACTTTGCCCGGCTGGAGTCGCTCGGTGCCCACGCAATCAAGGTTTACGATCAGCCGGACGCGGGGCTCTGGGAGTATCGCGGCAGGACCGTTACCCACACCTATTCGAGCGTCATGTGCTGGGCGGCCTGCGACCGGCTTGCCAAGATCGCCGTGCGGCTCGAGAACCCCGAGCGTGCCGCCTACTGGTCGCGCGAGGCGGTCAAGATTCGCGAGCGCATTCTCGCCGAGGCTTGGAACGAGCGGCGCAAGAGCTTTGTCGCGAGCTTCGGCGGCGAGGGACTCGATGCGAGCCTGCTGATTCTCCCCGAGCTCGGATTCATCTCCGCGACGGACGCGCGTTTTCTCGGCACCTTGGCGGCAATCGAGACCGAGCTCAAGCAGGGACCTTATCTCTATCGCTACGCCGAGGCCGACGACTTCGGCACGCCGCAGACCGCGTTCAACATCTGCACGTTCTGGTATATCAATGCCCTGGCCGCCGCCGGCCGCCGCGAGGAGGCCCGCGAGCTCTACGCCAATATGCTCGACAAGCGCACGGCGCTCGGTCTGCTGTCTGAGGACTTGGATGTCTCCAGCGGCGAGCTCTGGGGCAATTTTCCGCAAACCTACAGCATGGTCGGCATCATCACGGGTGCGATGCGGCTGAGTTGCTCCTGGGAAGAGGCGTTGTGAGCCGCCTGGTGGCGGTGTCGAATCGCGTCGCCGCTCCGAAGGGCGGGAAATCAGCAGGGGGGCTCGCGGTCGGCATTCTGTCGGCGCTCAACCGCGGCGGTGGCGTCTGGTTCGGTTGGAGCGGCAAGACCACCGACCGGGAGCCCGGTGACGCCAAGGTCAGTGTCTCGGGCGGCATCGAGTACGTCACGGTCGATCTCAATAAAGAAGACTACGACGGCTATTACAACGGTTTCAGCAACAACTCCCTTTGGCCCCTGCTGCATTTCCTGCTCGGTTATTTCTCTTTCAGCCGCAGGCAGTACAGCGCCTACTGCCGCGTCAATGAATTCTTCGCGCGCAAGCTCGTCACGATTCTCGAGCGCGACGACATCATCTGGGTGCATGATTACCATCTCTTCCCGCTGGGCACGGAGCTGCGGCGCGCCGGCGTCACGCAGCCGATCGGCTTTTTTCTCCACGTGCCGTTCCCGAGCTTCGACGTGCTTCGGGTGCTGCCGTGCTACGTGGACATCCTGCGGGCGCTCGCTTCCTACGATGTCGTCGGCTTCCAGACCGAGCGGGATCTGTGGGCGTTTCAGGACTGCTTGATGCAACCGGAGATCAGGGGAGGCATATCGTCCGACGGCCGCGTGAGCGTGTTCCAACGCAGCTTCAAGGCGCAGGCCTTTCCGATCGGCATCGACGTCGCGGAGTGCCAGCTAGCCGCGCGGGAGAATCTCGACAACCGCCAGGTTCTTCGCCTCACCAAGAGCCTGCAGCAGCGAAAGCTCATCATCGGTGTCGACCGGCTCGACTACAGCAAGGGGCTGGAGCTCCGATTTCGCGGCTACGAGACTTTGCTCGAAAACTATCCGTCGGTCCGCGGTCAAGTCGTTTACTTGCAGGTCGCGCCGCCGACGCGCACCGGTGTTCGCGCCTACGACGCGATCCGCGCCGGCTTGGAATCGGCGGCGGGCAACATCAACGGCCGCTATGCCGAAATGGATTGGATGCCGATCCGTTATCTCAACCGCGGCTATAGCCGGGAATTGCTGATGTCGATTTTCCGGCTCGCGGCCGTGGGCCTGGTCACTCCGATTCGCGACGGCATGAATCTCGTCGCCAAGGAATATGTCGCGAGCCAAGACCCGGAGGATCCGGGTGTGCCGGTGCTTTCAACGCTGTGCGGCGCGGCGCGGGAGCTCTCGGACGCCGTGCTCGTCAATCCTTACGATCGGCGAGGCGTCGCCGATGGCCTGCAAACGGCGATCGAGATGCCGCTCGAGGAACGACGCCAACGCCACCGGTCGATGCTGCAAAACCTCGAGGCCAACGACATTCACGCTTGGAGCCGGCGTTTCGTCGACTCGCTCACGGGTTGCAGAGCCGCATCCGCTTAGCGCTCGCGTTGCCGGCGCTGCGGCGCCCTCGTGTGCGTAACAATTCCGTAACATAAACGCAAGAAAGCTGCAAAGTATCAGTGCTCTACTGAGGCCCAACGGCGGACCGAGCTTGCGCTCATGGGCGATACTATCTTTCTGATTCACGACTCCAAGCCCCTGCGGGAGACGACGCGCAAGTATCTCGAGGACACAGGCTACGTCGTGATGCTCGCCAACGACCTGCCCGCGGCCTCGAGCCGCATCGACGCCGCCGCGCCGGCCCTGATCCTGCTCCAATGGACCGATGCGGCGGCTACCGAGGCGGCGGTCGGCCAGCTCAAGGCGGGGCAAGAGACGCGGGCAAGCCGGATCATTCTGATTGCCGCCGAGGATGCGATCGGCGCCGCGATCGCGGCTCTGGAGTACGGGGCGGACGACTGCTTGACAGTACGTTTCACGGCCGAGGAGCTCGTCGGCCGCGTCAATGCCTGCTTCCGGCGGCCGCCGACGGTTACGCGCAGGGACCGGATTCGCGCGGGGCCGCTGCTGCTCGACCGCGTGGCTCACCGCCTGTTCGTCAGCGAGGACTGTGTCGAGCTCGCGCCGACGGAGTTTCGCCTCATCGAGTTCTTCATCGAGCATCACGGCCGCGCGTTCAGCCGCCAGGAGCTGTTGCAGCACGCCTGGCCGAAGAACGTCAAAGCGGGGCGGCGGACCGTGGACGTGAACGTGCGCCGCCTTCGCCAGGCGCTCGAGCCCTATGCCTGCGACCACATGATCCAGACCGTGCGCGGCTTCGGCTATCGGTTCTCGCTCGAGGAGCGCGCGATCGGCGCGCGCCAGGTCGCAGCGGCGGCTGCGTTCAGTCGTCCGTAATATTTCTGTCACAGATTTTTCATATTCTCTAAACAATGCATCCGTAGTGTTCGCCGCAGTGGCCGCACGCCACCGAATAACTACATTCTCAAGATTCTTTTGGAGAAAAACCGTTATGGACGCTAGGAAGTTAGTCGCCTTGAGCACCGTCGTGCTGTTACTTGCGGGCTGTGACAGCGGTGACATCAATCTGCAGCCGACGAATATCGACAACAGCACGAATACCGGCGGCGGCGGGGGCGGCGGAGGCGGCGGCGAAGGTCCCTGCGCGTCGTACACGACCCCGGGCGGAACATTGAGAGAGGGCGTTTCCGACGGTGAGGACTGCATCTATCCGTCGACATTCTCCAGCGCCACCAACCCCGTGAGAGTGGATCTGGACATTCCGCTGCTCGACAACGGCGGCGTGCATATCTTCCAGGACGTGCTCGCGATCGGCGCGAACGTGAGCTCCGGCACGGCCCCGGCCGGCGGCACGGGCCCGGTGCTGACGATTGCACCCGGCAGCACGCTGGCGTTCAACGACGAATCGGACTACCTGGTCATCAATCGCGGCTCGCGGATCGTTGCTGACGGCACGCCGAGCACGCCGATCACGTTCACGAGCGTGACGGATGCCGTCCTGGGAACCGTCGGCCCCGAGGACGTGCAGCAGTGGGGCGGTGTCGTGATCAACGGCAACGGCATCACCAACAACTGCACCGACGCACAGCGTGCGGCCGACGATTGTCACGTCGTCTCGGAAGGGCAACCGGTCCACTACGGCGGTGACGACAACGACGATAACTCGGGAATATTGCGCTATGTCGTCGTCAAGCACACGGGCTCGGAGGTCGCGCCCGACGACGAGCTCAACGGCATCACTTTCAATGCCGTCGGCTCGGGCACCGTCGTGAGCCACATCGAGACCTACAGCACCTACGACGACGGCATCGAGTTCTTCGGCGGCGCGGTCGACGTCGATCATTTCGTCGCCGTCTACGTCCGGGACGACTCGATCGATTACTCCGACGGCTACATCGGCACGATCGACACCGCGCTCGTGGTGCAGGCGCAGATGGACGGCAACCGCTGCATCGAAGCCGACAACATCGGCGAGACGCGTGCGGCCGACGGTGTGCCGCTCGACACGGCGCCCTTGACCAACCCGACGATCACGAATCTGACTTGCGTGCTCAGCGTCCAGGACATCGGCACGCACTCGGACACGTCGGAGGGTCCAACGCTGCGGCGCGGTCCGCAGATTCAGCTCGTGGACAGCATCGTTTTCGGCGCCTATGCCGACGATGTCGACGAGAACAGCGAATGTTTCGAGCTGGCCGAGGACAACGTGACCAACAACTGGGCACAGACCGGCGAATCGACGGTAACCAACTCGCTGTTCGCCTGCGAATTGGCGATACAGGGCAACGCGCTGCCGAACGGCGATACGCAGACCGAGTGGATTCTCGGCGCGAACCCGAGCACCAACGGCGCGGACTACAGCTTCAACGCCGGTAACGTCGTGGTTCAGGAAGCCGATCTGTTCGCCAATGGCAACATCGTGATTCTCGATTCGTTCTATACCGCCACGGCCCTCGTCGACAATAACGGTGATCCGATCGTGATGACGCCGGCCAGCGGCCAGCTCGGCGCCGTGACCCGCGACGACGACTGGACCGCGGATTGGACCTATGGGCTGCATCCCACGAATCAAGGGCAGGCTCTGTGGTTTGGCAATCCCTGATCCAAAGAAAGAGCGCCGGGAGATCCCGAGCGCGAACGGGCGGCAGCGAGCTTCCAACGGCTCGCGGCCGGCTTGTTCGCGCGGCGCAACGAGAACACCAAGAGGATTGAGATGAAAAGCCAAGTGACGAATGCAGTCGCGCGCTTTGCCGGGGTGGTGGCCTGCGGCATATTCGGTGTGACGGCAGTGCAAGCGCAGCAAGGGCAGCAACAGGACGCGCCTGCCGCCCAAGCCGCCGATGCGGTGGTTGAGGAAGTCGTCGTCGTCGGACGATTGCGGTCCACAGCCGTGGACGTCGTGCAGGAGAGAATCGAGCAGGAGGTCGTGACGGATTTCCTGAGCGCCGATCAAATATCGCGAACCGGCGACACCACGGTATCTCTGGCGTTGCGACGTATGCCCGGTCTTACGCTCGTCAACGATCAGTTCATCTATGTGCGCGGTCTCGGCGAACGATACTCGAGCACGTTGCTGAACAATGCGCAGGTGCCGTCCCCTGATCTGACGCGCAACGTGCTGCCGCTGGATATCTTTCCTTCCGAGATCGTCCAGGCGCTTTCGGTGCAGAAGAGCTACTCCCCGGACATGCCGGCGGCTTTCGGCGGCGGCAATGTCAATATCATCACCCGCGGAATCCCCGAAGGCCCGGTCTTTTCTATCGAGGTGGCATCGGGCATCAATTCGGTCAGTGACGACGACGGCTTGACCTACGCCGGTGGAGGCGACGATTCCCTCGGAACCGACGACGGCACGCGCGCTTTGGCCGCTGCGATTCAATCCGCAATTCAGGAATATCAAGGTCAAATCACCCCCGTGGGTATTTTCAACGGCCTGAGTCGGGACGGGAGCCCGCATTTGTTCGAGGAAGCGCAGGCTATAAATCGAGAATTGGCAACGTCGCTTTATCGAAACATCGATTTTCGGAACAAGTCGCTGGGGCCGGACGCCGGCCTGGAAGGTGCATTGGGAAATCGGTGGTATTTCGGCGACGCGGAGGAATGGGAGTTCGGCGCGCTCGGATTGCTTTCCTATGACAACTCTTGGAGAAACCGCGAGCGCACCGTGCGCAACGTGCTGAATCCGGAAGAAGAGTTCTTCGTGCAGGAGCGGACGACGAGCCAAGTCTCGGCGACCGGTGTGTTGAACCTGGGCCTGAACTATACGGCCGACCATCAGATTTCCACGAGCAGCTTCTTCTTGAGAAACACCGAGGACGACGCCTCGGTCGCGACCGGGCACACGTTCAATTTTCAGCAGGAGTCGGGCCGTGGGTTCCGTGACTACCGTATCCGCTTCGAGGAGCGTGAGCTGACTTCCAATCAGATTCGCGGACACCACGTGGTGGGAGCCGATACGGCCGACATACTTGCGTTTCTGGATCGACCCCTCTTCCAAGGCCTGACTTACGATTGGTACTACTCCGATTCGACGGCCGAAACCGACATCCCCAGCGAGATCCTGGTCTCCGCCGAAGATCAGGTCGACGAGGACACGGGCGAAGTGCTGCAGACCTCTATCCGGTCGACGGGCTCGGCGGCCAACTACCGGTTCACCGACCTCCAGGACGAGGTCGAGAGCTACGGCTGGGACCTGATGAAACCCCTGTCCGGGCAGAATATCGACGTCGAGCTCAGCGGCGGCTGGGATTATTCCCGCAAAGCCCGCAGCTACCTCCAGACCGAGCTCACACTCGGCACTACGTCGGCAGCAGCCGCTCCGATTCTCGTCGGCACGCCGGGTGGCGTGTTCACCGATGCCAATATCCTCGATCCCGTGAATCAATTTCGGCTCGGGATCGGGGGCATCGGCACCGAGAGCTACCTGGCGGCGCAGACGATCGAAGGCGCCTACGTCAAGTTCGACGCAATGGTGCGGGACAGCTGGCGGTTTTCCGGGGGCGTTCGTTGGGAGCAGTTCTACCAGGTATCGCTGCCCATCGATCCGCTACGTTTCGATGTCGATACCGGTCAGACCGTTGTTCCGACCTCGTCGGGGGATCCCAACCAAAACGCAGAGAACTTGCTCCCCCTCCTATTCAAGGAAGATGAGCTCTATCCTGCCTTGTCGGCGACCTACATCAGGCCGAACTTTTGGGCGGAGACGTTTCAGCTTCGGGTCGGCGTAAGCGAGACCGTGGCGCGTCCGGATCTACGCGAAGTCTCTGAAGCGACCTACATCGATCCGTTGACGGAGGCGCGCGTGCGCGGCAGCGCGGGCTTGACGACGTCTCCCATATCTAATTTCGACGTCCGTGCGGAATGGTTCTTCGACAGTGGCGACAATTTCACGGTGTCCTTATTCTACAAGGATATACAAGACCCCATCGAGACCGCCGAAGGCGCGGGCAGCGACAACGACGTGTTCGTGACGTTCGTGAACGCCGAATCCGCGGAGATCACGGGCGTCGAGGTCGAATGGTTGTTGAATCTCGGGAGATTCGGCGATCGCTTGGGCAGCTGGGTGGAGCCGTTCTTCTTTTCCGGCAATGTCACGCTGAGCGACTCCGAGCTCGTGGTCGGAGACGTCGGCCTGGATCTGACCAACCCTGTCAGGCCGGTCGGCGGACATTCGGAGTACGTTGCAAACCTGCAGCTCGGCTTCGATTCTGCCAACGGCGCGCACAGCTGGTCGCTGGCCTACAATACTTTCGGCGAGCGGCTTTTTTTCGCCGGAAGAAACGGCGCGCAGGATACCTATGAGCAGCCGTTCGACTCGCTGGATTTTATTTACACCTTCTATCCTACCGAAAGGCTCAGCTTGAAGTTCCGGCTGCAGAATATTCTCGACGAGCAATTGGAGCTCGTGCAGGCCGGCGTGCCGATTCTCGAGCAAGAAGTCGGCGCGACGGCCAAATTCGAGCTCAAGTGGGACCTGAGTAGCAACTAGGGTGAGGAAACCCGGCGCCTTCCGGCGCCGCAGCGATGCGCGCCCGGCACACGGAAGTGCCGTGCTCAGCCGCTCCTGAGCGCGGCCGATTCGTACCAGCCCTTGCTGCGGTTGACGATCGCGACCACCGAGAGCATCACCGGCACCTCGATGAGCACGCCGACGACGGTTGCGAGCGCCGCGCCGGACTGCAAGCCGAACAGGCTGATCGCGGCCGCCACCGCGAGCTCGAAAAAGTTACTTGCGCCGATCAGCGCCGACGGCGCAGCGACGCAATGGGCGACCCCGAGCCTGCGGTTGAGCCAGTAGGCCAACCCTGAATTGAAATAGACCTGGATCAGGATCGGCACCGCGAGCATCGCGATGACCAGGGGCTGCGCGAGAATCTGCGCGCCCTGAAAGCTGAACAGCAGCACCAGCGTCGCCAGCAGCGCGATCAGCGACAGCGGCTGCAGGACGCTCAACGTCCTGCTCAAACCGGCGATTCCGCGCGTCGACAGCATTCGGCGGCGCCATAACTGCGACACGACGACGGGAATGACGATATACAAGCCGACCGAAAGCAGCAGCGTCTGCCACGGCACCGTGATCGACGAAAGCCCCAGCAGCAAGCCGACGATGGGCGCGAAGGCGACGACCATGATCGTGTCGTTGAGCGCGACTTGCGACAAGGTAAAATTCGGCTCGCCGTTCGACAGGTTGCTCCAGACGAAGACCATCGCCGTGCACGGTGCCGCGGCGAGCAGGATCAGTCCGGCGATATAGGAGTCGATCTGCTCCGCCGGCAGCCAGGGGGCGAACAGCCCGCGAATGAAGAGCCAGCCCAGAAGCGCCATCGAGAACGGCTTCACGGCCCAGTTGACGAACAGCGTCACGCCGATGCCTTTCCAGTGCTGGCGGAGCTCGGTCAGGGCGCCGAAGTCGACCTTGAGCAGCATCGGAATGATCATGAGCCAGATGAGCACCGCGACCGGCAGATTGACGCTCGCGACCTCGAGCCCGCCCAGGAATTGAAACGGGCCCGGCACCCATTGACCGAGCGCGATGCCCGCGATGATGCAAAGAAATACCCACAGCGTCAGATAGCGCTCGAAGACGCTCATGCTCGGGGCAGCCATCGCAGAATCAGCAAGCGCACTTGATGACGTCGAACAGCGGCTCGCAGATCGCTTGGTCGCCGCGGCAACAGTCTTCGAGCAGATACGCCAGCAGTGCCTGCATGCCGGCGTAGTCGGCGCGGCAGCGGATGACCCGGCCCTCGCGGTCGCGACGGATCAGGCCGGCGCGCGCCAAGGCGCCGAGGTGAGTCGACAGCGTGTTCTGCACCACGCCGAGCCTGCTCGCGATCTCACCGGCCGGCATGCCTTCGGGCCCCGACTGCACCAGCAGGCGAAAGACATCCAGACGAGTCGCGTGCGCGAGCGCCGAGAGCGCTTCCAGGGCCTGTGCCTTGTCCATATATCGATAATTCCCGATATATCGATATGAGTCAATCCCGGGCAGCCCGTTGCGCCCATGGACAGCCCGCGGGGTCCCGGGCGACACTGCGCCTCCACCAAGGCCAGATCGAGGGTTACGCCATGAAGCTCTATTCGAATCCGGTCTCGACCGCGTCCCGGCCGGTCATCCAATTCTGCATCGATGCCAAGATCGACTGTGAGTTCGTGGTCGTCGATCTCATGAAAGGCGAGCAGCGCAAGCTGCCCTTTGCCGAGTTGAATCCGAACTGTCTGGTGCCCGCGCTCGAGGACGGCGACTTCGTGCTGACGGAAAGCTCGGCGATTCTCAAGTACCTGGCAGAGAAGGCCGGGCATCCGGCCTATCCCAAGGACCTCAGGGCACGCGCCCGCGTCAACGAGCTCATGGATTGGTTCAACACGGGGTTCTACCGGGAATACGGCTATCATCTGATCTATCCGCAGCTGTTCCCGCATCACAAGCGGCCGAGCGAGGAAGCTCAGACGGCAACCTTGAACTGGGGAAAAGACAAGGCCTGCGCGTCGCTGAAGGTTCTCAACGACCACTATCTCGCCGGCGGGCGCAAGTATCTCTGTGGAAGCGAGCCCACGATCGCCGATTATTTCGGCGCCGCGATCGTCTCCCTCGGCGAGCTCATCGGGGTGAGCCTGAAGGGCTACCCGAACGTGCAAGGCTGGCTCGCCGCCATGAAGGCGCGGCCGTCCTGGAGCGAAGCCAACGCCGTATTCGACGGTTTCGCCGCCTCTCTCAAGGGTCAGCGTTTCGTCTCGATCGGCGCCTGAAGAGCGGCGCCGCCGAACGGATCCTCCTCAGCGCACGGCGATCGGGCGCACGGGCGAGCCCGTCGCACCCTTGATGCGCTCGGTCAAGGCGAGGAACAGGAACTCGTAGACCTCATCGCGGGCGAGCTCATCGAACACCATGTTCTCGATCATCGAGATACCTTCGCTGCGAAACAGGATGTGGTGCACGATGACGTCAGCGTCGGGCCGCGGCCGCACCTCGACGCAGCACGAGTCGGCGCCGACGACCGCGATTTTGCGCTCCACGAGCCAGTGCGCGACCTCGCCGCCAATACCCGGCGAGCCTTCGTTTTCCCCGCGGCCGACGTAGGAGTCGTTGTACTTCGAGGGATTGCCCCAGTTGCCCGACCAGCCATAGTTCAGAAGCACCGCGTCGCCGGGCTCGATGGTGCTCTCGCTCATGCCTTGGCGCGCGAGCGCGCCGCGCACGTCGGCGAGCGTGATCTCGTAGGCGGCGGGCAAGGTGTCGACGCCCTTGTAGGCGGCGATGTCGAGCAGGATGCCGCGCGTGATGAACGGTTTCACGTGCTCGGCGCCGAGGGCCTCGAGACCGCCCAGACCGCGGTTGCGCCCGGTCAGCTCCTCCTCCGTGAAACCGTTGTAGAACACGGTCTTGAACGAGCCGTCGGCCATCCGGACGTTCTCGCCCTGATGGCCGAGCGCATCCCATTGCGTGCCCATCTGCCCGATGTAGCCGGTGAAGTATTCCGAATGGACGGCGCCGCCTTCCTCGCTCGTCGGCGTCTGCCCCGGTATCGTAGCGAGATACCACGGCCGTTCCCCGTACAACGGCATGCCCTGCTCGTAGATATGCCCGAGCTCATAGGCCTGGCCCGTGCGCGGCAGCGACAAGGCGGCGAGTATCTTCTCCGGCGTCACATAATTGGATGCGCCGGCCTGATCGTCGGGGCCGTGCGGGGACGGCCACCACGGCCCCTGCTCGCGTGTTTGTGCGCCTGCGTTCGCCAAGGCCAGAATCATGCCGCCGGCCGCCGCCGCGGCCGCTATCGATCTCATGCTGATGCTGTGGAACATAATGCCTCCCGGCGCGGTCTTATGGGTTGTTTTGCGGCCGCCGCTCCGCTGTGCGCGCGCGTTTTGTTGCAGATTAAGCGAAATTGGCGCCGGCTGCATCTAAGGCTTAGACCGGGTCGAGACGGCGTAGCGAGTACGAATTCGGATGAAAACCGCAACGCCGAACGGTAAAATTTACCGGACTGCGCGGCCGAGCTCGCGGCCGCGGTGCCCGTGCGAGGCCGCCAGGCGCTGCGGAGCCGGCTCGAGATAAAGCAACCGGCGGTGCTAAGCCAAAAGCCGCGGGTATTTTTGCCAGGAGATTTCAGGAGCTGCCGAGCTCTGGGAGACAATGATGCGCTTCATGCAAGTGTTCTTCGCCGGTACTGTCTTGTGTTGCGCCGTGCCGTCGTGGGCGCAGGGGGAATGGATCACCTACACGAGCATGGAGGACAACTTCCGCGTGCACGTTCCCGGTGAGTTCAGGATCGAGGAGACTACCTGGGATTCGGAATACGGCGCCGTCATGCCGGCCCGAACCTATCTCTACGAGCACGGCGACGGCAGCACGTACAAGGTCACGGTCGTCGATTACACCGACGCGCAACGCCTGCACGCCGAGCGCGCGGGGCGCACCGAAGCGGACTACATCGACATCTATTGGGAAGTCGACATACGCGCCTCCGTGACCTACGCTGCAAGCTTGCTGCGGCAACGCCCCGGCGAAGTGACCTTCGACGCCTACCACTACATCGACCGCGTCGAAGGCGAGCAGATCCAGATGACGAATCCCGATCAGACGCGTACCTACGCGGCGATCTACTTGCACAACAGCAAGCTCTACGTCTTCGAGGCGACCGTCTCGCCGCGCACGCCGCCACCGGGATTTTTCCAGCAATCACTCGAGTTCGTCGACGACAACGGCGATCGAGTTCGTTACGAGAATTTTGCCGACGCGCCCAAGGTCGCGAATGCGCCGGACCGGGCACGTCGTCGAGAGCTGCGTGAGCTGCGCGACCAGCAGAGCCAGCCGAACTAAGCAGGAGATCCGCGACGCATGCTCGAGCGGCGTCGATCGACGATTTTGGAAATCACATGAAAACGAGCGCACTGCGCATCGCTTAGACATTCTAGGAGGATGGGATGAGAATGAAGTTATTGACTGCCGCCGCCATCGCGGCAGGTGTGATCGCGCTGCCGAGCTGGGCGCATCATTCCCACGGCAACTACCAGATGACCGAGTACACGACCCTGCTGGGCAAGGTGACGGAGGTTCACTGGGTGAACCCGCACGTTTGGATCTACGTGGAAGTGACCGACGCTAGCGGTGAGTCTGCCGTCTGGGCGCTGGAATCGGCCGGCGCGGGTGGGCTGCAACGCCAAGGAATCACCAAGGAAATGATTGAGCCCGGAAGCACCATCTCGGTTCGCTGTCATCAGCTCAGGGACGGGTCCAACGGTTGTCTGCTGGGGTTCCTGACCCCTGAAGGCGGTGAAGAGCGCGAGTGGGATTGATCCAATCGCCACGCGCAACGAGTACTTTTAAGGAGTAGAACAATATGCAAATGATCAAAGGTCTTTCGATTTTGACTGCGTTGGCGGCGGCGTTCGTAACACCCGCTTTCGCTCAGCAACAGCAGCCCATGCCCATGACTTTCTTCGTGACCAGCGACGGCCCGGGTAACGGCGGCGACCTCGGCGGCTTGGCGGGCGCCGATGCGCTTTGCCAGAGCCTCGCCGAATCCGCCGGGCGCGGCGATTCCACCTGGCACGCGTATCTGAGCCAGGCGCCGAGCGGCGGCATGGCGGCCGTTCACGCGCGCGACCGTATCGGCACGGGCCCTTGGCACAATGCCAACGGCGATCTGATCGCGGCCAACGTCGCTGATCTGCACGAGGACCGCAACAACGTTCGCAAGGACACGGCCCTGAACGAAAGCGGCGAAGAAGTGGAAGGCCGCGGCGATGAGCCGAACCGTCACGACATGCTCACGGGCTCCGACTCGATGGGTCGTCTGTTCGACAACAACCCGGCCGTATCGACCTGCAACAACTGGACGAGCAGCAGCGACGAGCACACCACGCGGCTCGGTCATCACGACCGCCTCGGCGGGCCGAACGCGTCGTGGAACTCCGTGCATACCTCGCGCGGCTGCAGCCAGGAAGCACTGGTCGGAACGGGCGGCGACGGTCTGCTCTACTGCTTCGCGATCGACTGATCGCTGATCACTGCCGCGTTGCGGCGCCTGCGCATCTGAGCGCCCGCCGGCCTTTGCGCCGGCGGGCTCCGCTCGCAAGCCTTTCTCAACCCGACGGCTGCGCGCGCGATTCGGTCCCCGGTGCCGCCGAGGTCGTCTGCAAGCTGCAGCAGCCGGGGCGGCCGGACTCACGCACCCAGACCTCGAGCCACTCCGCGTAGCCGCGCTCCTGAAGCGCGCGAAACGTCGGCGTGGTCTCGAGCGCGTCCGCGCCGATCGAGTCCGCCCGTAGCTTCAGATGCGCGAACACCGCGCGCCCGCCGCGCCCGATAGAGGCATAGACGCCGGCCCGGGCGCTGCCCGGCATCGGTTCCGCGGCAAGCAGCTTGAGCCGAACCGAGTCGCGAACGTTGCCGCCTATGGTCAAGATCCGGCCGCTGGCCGGATCGAGCTCCACGACGAGGTCGCAATGGCTGCGCGCGCCCTGACCTAAGTCCCGCCGCCTTTCGGCGAGCGTCCGGTAGGCGCCTCGGCGCGCGCGGCAGAGCAGATCACCCGGCTCCACCGCGATCTCGCCGACCTCGTGGGCGATGAAGGCCGAGGGCAGGGACTCGTCCTCGCGCGCAAGAATCGCCTGGTCGATGTAGATGTAGTGCGCGATCGCACGCTCGAACTCGGCGTCCTCGTCGAGCCCGCCCTCGCACATGAGCCAGGAGATGAACGCCGCCGACCAGGGATCGCGCCAATCCGCGACAGTCCCCAAGGACCGGCTCCAGATCTGGTTCTGGCGCTCGAGAATCCAGCCGCCTTCGGGCGTCACCGCCCAGTAGCCGGCGATCGAGTCGGCGAGTCGGGCCAATTCCGGAGGCGAGAGCCGCGACCGTCGTCGAGCGTCTCGAGCGCGGCGCCGGTCACCGTCGTCGTCGGCTTCGGGCTGTGTCTCATCGGCGATGGCGAAGCCGAAATAAGCCCATTCCTGCACGGCGAGGTCGACGAGCCGTCGGCGCACCTGATCGCGAGAGACGCTGCGGCAGGCACGCTCTGCGACCGTCATCCGCCCGGGTGGACCGCTGACCCTGGCCGACGGCGGCAGCATGTCGAATTGCTCCACCGGCAGGCGCTCGAACGGCGCCGGCTGGGCCGATACCGCCGCCGCCCAAGCCAGACCGGCGGCCAACGAGATTGCTATTGCTTTCAACTGGTCTCCTCCAGCGGCGGGCCGGCGCTCCCACAAGGCCCGCGCAGTGGCTCGATTCTACCCGCACATTGCGGCAATCGCCTATGGATCCCGCCGCCGATTTCGCTAAACTCTGTGCCGGGAGCCGGCCGGGATTATTCGCGCCCATTAATGACGACTACGGGGTTCTCGCCACTGCTGATCGCCCGGTTGCTGACCAAGCCCTCGGCCGTATTCCAGCAGCTCGCCGATAGCCGGCCACCCGCGGCGGAGGTGTTTTTCAAGTTGGCCATCTGGCTCGGCCTGCTGCCGCCGGTATTCGCTTATCTCGGAGCCAGCCGTTTCGGCTGGAATCTCGGGGCGATCGAGCCGCTGTTTCTGCCGAGCCCGGTGCTGGCCGGTATCAGCTTCGCGTACTTCCTGACGCTGCTGTTCGGTTTCGTCACGACCGCGCTGGTCTCGCAATGGATGGCGACGACCTACGGGGCGCGTCATTCGCTCGGCATTCATTTCGCGATGATCACGGTCGTCGGCGCACCATTAGCGGTGGGCAGCGTCATTCATCTCTATCCGCACGTGTTCTTGAACGTCGTCGTGCTCGTGCCGGCCCTGATCTGGAGCATGTTTCTGCTCTACCGCGGCCTGCCTATCGTGCTGCGGATCAATCCGCAGCGCGGCATGCTCATGGCTTCGGCCCTGATCGCCTACCTGCTCGTCGCCGCCGTGAGCCTGTTGGGGCTCACCGTGATGCTCTGGGGCCTGGGCATCGGGCCTCGAGTGGGCATTTAGGCGTGGCGGCGGCAACCGAAGGCCACTACCACGATCGCGTCGTCACGGTGCTGGTGGTGTTCGCGATGGTCTGGGCTCTGGTGGGCCTGGCCGCGGGCGTTTACGTCGCCGCGGAGCTCGTCTGGCCGGGCCTGGACCTCGGTCAGCCGTGGCTGTCATTCGGCCGTCTGCGAACCTTCCACACCAACATGGTCATCTTCGGATTCGGCGTTCCGGCCCTGATCGCGACGGCGTTCTATAGCGTGCAGCGCACCAGTCACGTGCCGTTGTTCATGCCGGGTCTCGCGTGGTTCGTCTGTATCGCCTGGCAGGTCGCGATCCTGCTCGGCGGTGCGTCGTTGTTGGCGGGGATGACCACGAGCAAGGAGTACGCAGAGCTCGAGTGGCCGTTCGATATCGCGATCGCGGTCGTCTGGGTGAGCTTCGCGATCGTATTCTTCGGCACGATTGCGATGCGCAAGGTGAAGCAGATCTACGTCTCCAACTGGTTCTACGGCGCGCTGATCATCGTCGTCGCGATGCTGCATATCGTCAACAACCTCGCGATACCGGTGACCCCGACCAAGTCTTACTCGCTATACGCGGGCGCTCAGGATGCGCTCGTGCAATGGTGGTACGGCCACAACGCCGTCGGCTTCCTGCTCACCGGCGGGTTCCTCGGCATGCTGTATTACTTCCTGCCGAAGCAGGCCGATCGTCCGATCTGGAGTTACCGCTTGTCGATCATCGCGTTCTGGGCGTTCACCTACAGCTACATCTGGGCCGGCCCGCATCATCTGCACTACAACGCCGTGCCGGAGTGGGTGCAGTCCTTGGGTGTGGTCATGAGCCTGATTCTGCTGGCACCTTCGTGGGCGACGATGATCAACGGCATCATGACCGTCAGCGGCGCTTGGGAGAAGCTGCGCACCGACCCCGCCTTGAAGTTCATCGTGCTGGCGCTGGCGTTCTACGGCCTGGCAACCTTCGAAGGGCCGATGATGTCGATTCGCAGCGTCAACCTCGTCAGCCATTTCACCGACTGGACCATCGGTCACGTGCACTCCGGCGCGTTGGGATGGAATGCGTTGATCACTTTCGGCACGTTCTATTTCCTCGTGCCGCGGCTCGTCGGCGCGGAGCTCTACAGTCGCAAGCTCGCCAACCTGCATTTCTGGCTCGCGTTGGCCGGCATCATGCTGTACCTGCTCGCGATGTGGGCGGCCGGCGTTTCCCAGGGTCTGCTCTGGCTCAGTCTCGACGAGCTCGGCGAGCTGCGCTTCAGCTTCACCGACATCATGGCGAGCATGGCGCCGTATTACATGCTGCGCCTGCTCGCGGGCGTCATTTTCCTCGCGGGCGCCGTGCTCATGGCGGTCAACCTGTTCTTCACAATCGCGGGCCGCGCGACGATCCGCGTGCGCCCGCCGCTCGCCGCCGAGCCGGCCTCAGGGTGATTCATGAGCGGGCTTGATCTGCATCGCAGGCTTGAAGAAAACGCCGGGCTCTTGATCTTCGGGATACTCGTGGTATCGGCGATCGGCGGCTTGGTGCAAATCCTGCCGAGCTTGTTTCAGCACTCGCTGAGCCACCCGGCCGAGAACGTCAGACCCTATACGGCGCTCGAGCTCACCGGCCGCGACATCTATATTCGCGACGGTTGCTCGACCTGCCATTCGCAGCAGATACGCTCGCTGCTCGCCGAGGTGGAGCGCTACGGGCCGTACTCGCGAGCCGGAGAGTTCGTCTACGACCGGCCGTTCCTGTGGGGATCGAAGCGCACCGGTCCGGACCTTCAAAGAGTCGGCGGCAAATACACCGACGTTTGGCACCGCATGCATCTAACGGATCCGCGTTCGGTCGTGCCGGAGTCGATCATGCCGGCCTATCCGTGGCTCGGTGAGCGCGCGGCCGGCGCAAGCGGCGACATTCAGGCGAAGCTCGAGGCGCTGCGAACGCTCGGGCATCCGTATTCGGACGAGGAAATCGCGCAAGCGGCGGCGGCACTGGAGGGGCGCACCGAGCTCGACGCCGTCATCGCCTATCTGCAGCACCTCGGCACGACACTCGGACCGGGCGACCGCCCATGACGTATTTCCTGTTCGTCGGAGACATGCTGGTGATGGCCTTCATGGTCGCGTTGGCCGTTTGGGTTTCTCTGAAATCGGGCGCGCGCAAGTTCGAGCAGGCGGCGCGCATTCCGTTGGAGGACGAGGCTCGCGATGGCTGATCTGCCGGGCGATTTCTGGGGCGGATGGATAACGCTGATCACAGTGACCAGCCTCATCGGCTTGGGCTGGCTGCTCTACGGCGTGTACTTCGCCGACGGCGGCGAGAGCCCGGCAGAGTCGACCGTTTGGGACGAGAACCTGCGCGAGGGCTCGACCCCGGCGCCGATGTGGTGGTTCTGGCTGATTCTCGCCCTGATGGTGTTCTCGGTCATCTACTTGATGCTCTATCCGGGGCTCGGAACCTACCGCGGCGCGTTGCAGTGGTCGCAAGGCGGGCGGCTCGCCGAGAGCTATGCGCTCTACGGCATCGAGTTCGATGAGCGGCGCGCCGAGGTCGCCGCGGCGGCGCTCGAGGATCTGCACGCCGATGAAGCCGCGATGGCGTCGGCGCGGCGGGTGTTCACGCAGAACTGCGCGGTCTGCCATGGGCCCGAAGGCGGGGGCCAGGCGGCGACGTTTCCGAATCTCATGGACGACGATTGGCAATGGGGCGGCGAGGCGCTGCAGATCGAGCAAACGCTGCGCAACGGCCGCCAGGCCGTCATGCCGCCGCTCGGAGTCGCCCTGGGCGAGGATGGCGTTGCCCAGCTCGTCGACTACGTCGTGGCGCTGGCCAGCGGTGAGCCCGCGGACGGTCTGCCGGGCCGGACGCTGTTTACGACGTATTGCTCCGCCTGTCACGGCGCCGAGGGAACCGGCAACCCGATCCTGGGCGGGCCGAACCTGACCGATCAGATTTGGCTCTATGGCGGCAGCGAGGCCGCGATCGCCGAGACGATCAACAGCGGGCGCAACGGCGTCATGCCGCCTTTCGGCGAGCGCCTCGACGCTGCGCAGCTGCGCCTGCTGCTCGCCTGGCTGACGCGCTAGCTCAATCCCAGGCCGCGTAGACGGGCTTGCCGATCAAATACGCCGGATTGGCGCCTGGCCGCGGCACGAATTTCTGCGCGCTGCCGTTGTCGACCTCGGCGACATAGAGGTTGCCTTCCTGATCGACGCTCATGCCGTGCACGCCGCGAAACGCGCCCGGAAAGTCGCCGGCGGTTCCGAAGGTATAGAGCAGATTGCCGTCGAGGTCGTACTTGATGATCTTGTTGGTCACGCGATCCGCCGCCCAGAGATAGCGGTCCGCGTCGATGATGAACATGTGGATGTTCGCCGGCGCCGGCCCGATGCTCCATTCGTCGAGATAGCTGCCGTTGTCGTCGAACACCTGGATGCGGCGGTTGCCGCGGTCGTTGACGAACACGCGCGAGGTTTCGGGATCGACGGCGACGCCGTGGACGTTGTTGAAATAGCCCGGTCGCGTCTCGTTCGGCGGCGTTCCCTTCTCTCCCCAGGCCAGCAGATAGTTGCCGTCGGCGTCGAATTTCACCACGCGCGTGCCGTTGTAGCCGTCGGCGACGACGAAGCTCGAGTCTGGGAACCAGGCCATGAACGTCGGTCGGTTGAAATGCGTCTCGTCCGCGCCCGGCTCGCCGTAAGTGCCGATCGTTTGCAGCAGCGTCGAGCCGTCGTTGGTGAACTTGTGAATTACGTGCTTGTGATCGTCGACGATCCAGACGTGCTTTTCGGGATCGTAAGGATTGATCGCGACGAAATGCGGCCGCTGCAGCATGTAGTCCCACTGCGGCCAGCTGTCGGCGAGGTTGCCTTCGCCGTCGAAGATCAGAATGCAATGCTCCCAGCGCGCGTCGATGCCGAGCCGGCCGCCGCGCTCTATCCACCCCGTGATGCCGTTCTCGGCGATTTGTCCGGTGCCGCCGTTGGCGGGCAGGCTGGCGCGCGTGGTGTTGCGCCAGGGCCCCGTGGGGAACGAAATGCTCGGGCCGACCTCCGGCAAGACGCGAAACTCCGGCTCTTCGATGTTGGGTAGCTCGCCGCGTTGCAACACGAAGACGCGCTCCGGGCTCTCGGCGAACACGCTTTGGCCGGCGCCGAAGGTCCAATCCTCGTGGCCCGGCAGCGTCGCGATGTCCTTGGGCCAATCCGCGTCGACGTCGTAGGCGCCGAAAATGTCTTGATTGCCGCGCTCGCCGGAGACGGCGGCGAAACTCATCGCCGGGGCTTCCTGGCTCGTGCCCGTGCCGAGCGAGAGCACGGCGAACGAGCCGAGGGCGCATGCAATCAGCAGGGTTGAGCGCTTTCGCATAGTATTCTCCTGGCGACGCTGGAGGGCCGCGCCCGGTCTTCGGGCTGCGACCGCATATAGTTGTTCTCGGCCAACATTTTGCGCTGGCCGAAGCGATTTTTCAAAGCCCGCGGGAGCGCGAGCCGTGGAGCCGAGAGCAGCGTCGCTGCTAGTCGAACGCGATATCGAGCAGTACTTCGCGGACGACTTGCGTCGCCGCCTCCACGAGGAGAAGCTTGCCGGCCGTAATGACGTACTCGAGCCCGGAAGGCAGCGGGGGCAGCCTCGCGGCGAGGTCCCCGGGAAGATAGTTTTTGGCGATGCCCGGGGGAAGCGCCTTGCCTCTTTCGAGGTTGCGGGCGATGCCCGGAGGAAGCCCGCGGCGACCCCGTGTGTTGCTCGACGACAGTCCCGCGTAGTAGTTTCGGACCGCCGTCGCCTGATTCGCGCTGAGCGTGATCGAAGCCGTAGCCGTCAGGGTCGCTGTCGGCACTGGGTAGCTCGGTCGAGGCGGCGTCGTCGTGGTCGTCGTGCTGCAGCCCGATGCAGCAACGAGCAGGGCAATGGCGAGCGAGTGACGGGTCCGCATGCGAAGACTCCTCGGCAGAAGCGCGACGCCTAGAGCATAGAGACGAGCCGTGCCGAAAGCTGCGACCCAGGTCACATCGCCGCCGGTGGGCGCGGGCACTGCGCGAGGAGCGAGGATTGATGAGATCGGATCCGAGCATGTTCACGGGAAGCGCGCGGCGCTCACTGATCGTCGCGGCGGCGCTCGCGTGCGCCGTCGGCTTGAGCGTCTGGGCGCAACTCCGTCCTTCCGCCGGCCCCGTGCTTTGGAGCGCGAGAGTCGTCGCGACTTATCCGCACGATCCCGGCGCGTTCACTCAGGGTCTCGCGATTCACGCGGGCCGCCTGTTCGAAAGCACCGGCCAATACGGGCGCTCGTCGCTGCGCGAGGTCGATCTCGAGACCGGCCGCGTCTTGAGAATCGTCAACTTGAACTACACCTACTTCGGCGAGGGCATCGCGATCCTCGGCGAGCGGCTGTTTCAGCTCACCTGGCAGAATCAGAGCGCTCTCGTCTTCGACCTCGAGAGCTTCGATCTCGTCGATACGCGGCGTTACAGCGGCGAGGGTTGGGGGCTGACGCATGACGGCGAGTCGCTGATCGCCAGCGACGGCAGCTCTTCCTTACGCTACTACGATCCGCAGACGTTCAGCGTCACCGGCCGTCTCGAGGTACGCGACGGGGATCAGGCCGTGACCTCGCTCAACGAGCTCGAGTACATCGACGGCGAGCTGTGGGCGAATATCTGGTATGAGGATCGGATCGCGCGGATCTCGCCCGAGACTGGCGATGTGCTCGGCTGGATCGACCTGAGTCATCTGTATCCGCGTGCGCAACGCGGCAGCGAGGCCGTGCTCAACGGCATCGCCTACGATGCCGACGCGGGCCGCTTGTTCGTTACCGGCAAAAACTGGCCGCAGCTGTTCGAGATCGAGCTGGTCCGGCGTTGAGATGCAGGCGGCGGGCGCGGCAGTTGCCGCGTCCCCGGCTAGAAATCGACGGCGCGCCAGTCTTCCGGCTCGTCGACGTCGACGTCCCGGCCGAGCAGGTCCTCGAGCTCGGCCTCGTTCAAGCAATCGTCGCCCCAGTCTTCTTCCGCCGGGCCGGTAACGGCCGGCGGGTGCGTGGCCTTCTTGGGGTCCATGGCACGGCCCTCAGCGAAACACGAGGTGCTGGTTTACACCCCGCGACAACCCCGGCCAATGACGAAGTTCACATTATTGGGGTTAGTTCTCGCAGGCTAGCGGCTCCTCCGGCGGCGAGTTGGAGACGTAGATCTCCTCGCAGCCCGGCAGGCGCACGATCCGCGCGCGCTCCGTCAGGTTGATCTGCGGCGCGCCGCTCTTGACGACGCGGCCCGTGATCGAGATCCGGTCGCCGGCTTTGAGCGTGTCGCGGTTCCAGCCGAAATTACGCGTAAGCGTTTGCGGGCCGCCGAGCTCGGCCTGCCAGGTCTCGCGGATACCGGCTTCATCCTCGACGCTGAAAATGATCACCGAGTGAGGATTGACGAGCTGCAAGGCGACGACGGTGCCTTCGAGCGTCGTCGTCGCTTCTTCGAAGCGTCCCGCGTCTCCGTGGTGCGCCGCCGAGGGGTTGGCCGCGAGCACCGTGAGCGCTGCGGCCGATGCCGCTAAGGTTTTAATTTTCATCCGGAAAATCCCTTCATGCCTGACACCTGATGCGGCTATTCTGGCGTCTCCCGCGCGGCGGGGCAAGCGGCCGGCGCGGCGCGGCCCGCGGCGGTTCCGCCGCCCATGATTCCGCTCAGGGATGCCGGATCAAGGGCTTTACCTTGATCACCGTAGTGTCGGTTTGCTGTCGCTCCGCGGGCGAGCTCAAGGCATCGTGATTGACGAGGATGATCGGCACTTGCTTGCGGTCGGCGTAGGCCTTCGCCAGGTTCATGGCCTCCTCGAAGGAAAGCGGCCCGCGGCTGACCGCCGATATCTGCCAAGGGAATCCCGTCGGATCCTTGAGCTGAACGAAATGCTCGACGGTGGCGAGCAGCTCCATGCCGGTGTCGTTCTCGCGGTAGGGCTCGACCACGAGGCAGTTCGGATAGGGTATCTCGTTGCCCGAGCGCTGCAGCACGCGCACGACCGGGGCGCCTTCGGCCTCCGGCTCGCTCGTCGATTGATCCTGGTTCGGCGGGTTTTCAATCATTCTCGACATTCTAGAATATCTCATCGGACAGGAACTCGGCTAGGTGATTGCTCCATTTGAGCGGTAGCGGCTCGGTAAGCTCCTCGGAAACCGCGAAGTCCGCGACGAAGACGCGCTGCATGAGATCGGCGACCATCGCCGCATCCGAGGTGGCGATGTTTAGCTCCTCGTTGATCTGCAAGCTCAACTTGTCGAAGTTTGCGGAGCCGACACAGGCCCAGCCGTCGATGATCGCGGCCTTGACGTGTGTCATGCCCGGATAGCGGTAAACGCGAATGCCGTTGCGGAGCATGACGTTGATCGCGACGTCGTTGCTGTAGTTCAGGGGTGCATGATTGCCGTCGGCCGGCAGAATCACGCGGACATCCACGCCGCGCCGGCGCGCTTTCGCGAGCTCGTAGAGGGTCAAATCGTCCGAGAAATAGGAGTTCTCGATATAGATGTAGCTGCGCGCGCGCCGGATTGCGGCGAGCTGCGCGCGATAGATCTGTGAGTCGAGGTCGTTCGTCACGAGCACCCGAAGCGGGCCGCCGACGTCGTCTGCCCTTTTTCGCGGCGCGGTCAGGCTGCGCGCGAACAACGCGAGATCGCCGAACCAGCTGGCTCGCGCCCAGGCGATATCGAGATCGCGTTGGAGGATGTCGACGGCGGGACCCTGGACTTCCACCATGAGGTCGTGCCAGCTATAGCGATACTCACGGCCGATGTTCATGCCGCCGAGAAAAGCGATCTTGCCGTCGACGACGGTCGATTTCCGATGGTCGCCCGTGAGCCAGGGGTTGCCGCCGGTGCGCACTTTGACGTCGGAGCCTTTGCGCAAGTACGAGGGCATGAAGATCGGCGGACGAAAGTCCGCGGGCATGCCCTCGGGGTCGACTTGCGTGCCGAGCAAGGCGCCGATGCCGTCGAGCAGCACGCGGACGTCGACCTCGTCGGACCGCGCTCTGAGCAAATCGGCGATATCGACGGCAACATCGTCGTTGTCGAAGATATAGGTGCGGATGTCGACGGAATCCGCGGCGTTCTCGATGGTCTCGATGAGACGCGAAAAGAACTCCTCGCCGTCGACGAGGAAACGGACCGTGCCGCGGGTCGCGGTGCCGGCGATGCCGTCGAGCTCCTGCTCCCATTCCGCGAGGTCGATACCCGGGCCCTCGTTGAGCGGCGGGATCGGCTGCGCTTCGAGCCGCGAAAACTGCACGGCGTCGATGCCGATGCGCCGCGTGAAACCCGCGGTCGACTTGAAAACCACGGAGAGCAGCGCCACGCTCGTCGAGAACGGCCGGATGATCGGCTCGATATAGGCCGTTTGCGCCACGAGTATGCCAGCGTGGGCCACCGCCGAGGCACGTCGCGTCGTCACCGAGGCGCCGGCTGCCGTTGCCGTCGTCTCCGGCGCCACGAGCGTCGGATCACGGTACGGATTGGCGCTTGCGCAGGCGATGAGCAGCACGATCACGCCGGTGATACCGGCCGTCATGCACACGCGTCGCGTCAATGTAGCTAGTGCTGCAATCGAATCCACTTGTCCGGCCTCTTCGGCATCAAGATCTCCGGCGTTATCGCCGCGCGCAGTGAGATAGCATGAAAATGCGTCGAATGCGACGCCCGGCGCCGCAATCCGATCACGACGAGGGCGTCTAGAAGTCGACGGCGCCGGGCGAGGCGTAGCGGATGAGCTCCGGTACGGGTTGGCGCTCCGGCAGCGGCGGCGGCAGCGGTTTCCTCGGCATGAGCCCATCCATCGTCGCGGCGTGGTAGACCACCGAAGCCATGACCGCCGCGGCTTGCATCAAGTCCGTGGCTTGCAGATGGTCGCTGGTATCCAGATTCGAATGATGAGTGCGCGAACGGTATTCCAGCGGATCCTGGATGAACTGGAAGCCCGGCAGGCCGACCGAATCGAAAACGTGGTGGTCGGTGAAGAAGCTGCTGCGAATCGACACCGTAGCGGCGCCGAGATCGGCAAACGGCGCAAGCCAGGCGTCGAAAATCGGTCTCGCCATGTCGTTGCCTTGAAGATAGACGCCGCGGATCTTGCCGCCGCCGTTGTCGAGATTGAAGTAGGCCGACAGGCGCGCGTGCGCCGCAAGCCGCTCGAGAGTGATCGGATCGGCGAAGTGGCTGCGGACGTAGGCGAGTGAGCCGTAGTAGCCTTGTTCCTCGCCGTCCCAGAGCGCGGCCCTCACGGTGCGGTCCATGTCGACGCCGAGCCGGCTCAGGATGCGCATGACTTCCATGACGATGGCGCAGCCGGCGGCGTTGTCACTGGCGCCGGTGGCGCCGTGCCAGGAATCAAGATGGCCGCCGAGCATGACGATCTCCTCGCGTCTCGAGGTGCCCGGGAGACTGAACACGACGTTGCGGCCGTCGGTGCTCTCGTCGTGGAACTGCGCGGCGACGTCGATCTCGATCGTGACGGGCACGTCGTTCTCCAGCAGCCGAAGGATGCGGTTGTAGTGCTCCGGGCTCAAGCTCACCGTCGGCACGGCGACGGCGGCGCCGGGCACCCACGAGCCGTAGCGGTCGGCGAAGATCGTGCCGCCTTCGTCGTGGCTGTCGGCGACCAGCACGGCGAGTACGCCTTCGTCGCGCAAGAACGCATGCCAGGCTGCGTCGATCGCCATCTGCCTTTCCCAGTAGTCGATCTGCACCACGGGCGGCATTCTCTGGTATTCGGCCCTGCGGGCCTCGCCGTCGCTCGGCAGCCGCCACACCGGCCAGGTCAGCGGCTCTCTCGGCTCGGGAACCTCGGCCTCGCTGACCTCCTGCAGCTCGTCGCCGTCGAGGCGTTGGAACGGCGCCTCGTCTCCCGGGACGAATTCGTGCGCGGGCTCGGCCAGGACGATCTTGCCGTCGAGCTGCCCGGCGTATCGCTCGCGGTAGGCCGCAATGTGGCGCGCGTATTGCTCGAGGTCGAAACGGTTGACGGTGCTGTCGTCGCCGAAGAGCGGCGCCGAGATCACCTCGGCTTGCACCGGGCCGGGCGTGCCGTCGCTCCAGGCCATGGGGATCCCCGTCAACGTGGTCTGCTGAGGCTCGAGCATCTGCACCGAGACCCGGCCGTAGGACCAGCCTCGACCGAAGCCCTCCCACGGCTCGACCGCGGCGTTCGCGATTCCGGCGGCCTGCATCGCCGCGACCACCGCATCGGCCGCCCGGTGGTGCCCCGGCGATCCCGTGATCCTGGAGCCGTTACGGTCCGTGAGGTCGAAGACGTAGTCCATCACGCGGGAGTGGTTGAACGCCTGATCCTTGATCCGGTGGACGATGCTCAAATCGACGTCCTGCGCGAAGGCGAGCCCGACGGCGCCGAATGCCAGCGGCGGAACGATCCATGAAAGAAGCCCGAGCATTCGCGGTCTCCGTGGAGCGTGCGGGCTTGCGGTCATTCGCCTAGAGCGTGGCGCCGCCACACTTCCCATGGGCGGTCATAGGAGCGGTTCTCCCCGGCTTCGACCACCAGGCGGGCCTCCTGCGGGTCGAGATAGGTCACCGAGCCGCCGAGGCCGATGGCCTGCAGCTGGATGCTGGCGTTGAGCTCGAGATAGACGCTCCGCCCGACGGCGAACGGCAGCGCCGGGCCGACGACGGCGACGCCGTGGCCGCGCATCAGCACGGCGGGCCGGTCGCCGAGCTCGCGCGCCAAAGCGCTGCCGCGAGCGGCGTTGTTGACCAGCATCTCGGTCATGCCCGCGGCTTCGCGAATGTCGTAGATCGGCAAGCCTTCGCCGATGAAGCCCGCCATGTGATACACGGGCTTGAGCGGCACCGAGGAGATGCCGAAAGGAATCACCGACGGTGAGTGATTGTGCACCACCGCCATGACGTCGGGCCGGGCCTTGTAGATCTCGGCGTGAATGTAGCGCTCCGAATACTGCGAGCGGCCGCTCAGGTCGACCGCGTTGGCGTCGAGATCGTACTCGATGAGGTCGTCGGCGGTGACGAGCTCCGGGGCCAGCGAGCGCGACATCAAGAAGCGGTTGGGGTCCTTGTCGTGTCGGACGCTGACGTGGCCGAAGGCGTCGACGATGCCTTGGGCCGCGAGAATCCGGTTGGCGGCGATGAGATCCTGGATGAGCGCCGGATCCGCGGGGCCCGCGGAAGCCGGACCCGTCTGCGCCGGGGCGACGGCCGCATGGCCGAGCAGCAGCACGGCGTAGGCCACGGTCTTGAGGATCGGCGATGTTGTTGTCGTTGAGGTCATGAGCTCTCTCCTCGGTTCAGGCCAGGCGCGGGAACAGCGCGAGGGCGTTGTCGACTTGTATGGCGCGCAGATCCTCGGCGGTGAAGTCGCCGTAGCCGTTCAGCACGGCGTCCGATGCTTCGATCAACGACGGCGGTGAGATCGGCAGGTCCGTGCCGAAGACGATCCTGCTCGAGTCGACCAGCTCGAGCAACGCCCGAAGGGTATAGACCGAGGTCGCCTGCGCCGTGCCGTAGTAGAGCGTCTTCATGTAGCTGATCACGCCTTGGGGCGCCCGCTCGCGCACCCGCGGATCGAAGCGCTCACCCTGCTCGGCCAAGCGAGCCGCAATATAGGGCGCGGCGCCGCCCGCGTGCGCGGTGATCCAGCGGATTTGCGGGTGGCGCTCGATCGTGCCGGAGAAAATCAGGTTCGCGATCGCGCGCGTGGTCTCGAACACGTATTCGATCACTGAGCTTCGAATCTGAAGGCCCAGATCGTCGAAATAGTAGGGCTCGGTCGGGTGTAGCAGCACCACGGCGCGGCGCCTTCCGAGCTCCGCCATGAGCGCCTCGTGCTCGGCGGCGCCGAGGTAGGTGTTGTCGATGCTCGGATTGAGGCCGACGCCGTCGAGCCCGAGCACGTCGAGCGCGTACACTGCCTCCTCGACGGCGGCGTCGAAATCCCATTGCGGCAGCATTGCCAGCGCGCCGAAACGCGTGCCGTGGTCGCCGACGATGCGCGCCGCGGCCTCGTTGACCTCGTGGCAGCTTGCGACGGAGACGCGGCTCCGCGGGTTGCGCACCGACAAGATGCCCGTGCGTATGTTGAAGCGGTCCATGAGGCTCAGGGCGCCCGCGACGCTCCATTCGCCGCCGGGCCAGGAAGCGCCGATATTCACGCCCTCGAAGGCGGAGGCGATCACCGGCGGATGCCAGTGATGGTGCACGTCGATACGGCCCGGAGACTGGGCGAGTGCGAGGCCGCCGAAACGCCCCGCAGCAAGCGTCGTCACCGCGGCGCCACCGAGCTTGAGTGCCTCCCGCCGTGTCCGGGCGGCTACAGAGGGTCTTGTCATAGCCCCGCTTTGTTCTTCTCGCAGACCGGCGAGTATAGCGGAGCGAAGCGCCGCCCGGGGAGACGGAAATCTGCACGCTTCGCGCCGTGCGCGGTTGCAGGATAGGGATCGAGAATTTGGGCTGCGTTAGTATCTCGCCATGCGACAGGCGACCGAATCGGCTCCCGCGGCACGGCAGCGCCAGGCCTTGGACAGCCTGCTGCGCGACCCGCTGGTGCATTTCATCGTCCTCGGCGCGGCGATTTTCGGCTTGTTCGCGGTGTTGGACCGTGCTTCGCCGGACGAATCGCGGCGCATCGTCGTCAGCGAGGCTGAGATCGCGAGCCTCTGGCAAGCGATGGCGATGCTCTACGGCCAAGCGCCGACCGAGGCGGAGCTCTATCAGCTCGTCGAGCCGATGATCCGCGAGGAGGTTCTCTACCGCGAGGCGCTCGCGCTCGGGCTGGACCGCGACGATTCGCGAGTCCGCCAGCGTCTCGTCGAGAAGATGACCTTCCTCACGGACGACCTGTTCGCCGCCCACGAGCCGATGGAAGAAGAGCTCGAAGCGTTCTTCGAGGCAAACGGCGCGAGCTTCGACGAGCCGGCGCGCGTCAGCTTCGAGCAGCTCTACTTCAGCCCGAGCCTGCATGGCGAAAGCCTCGTGACGGATGCCGAGGCCGCGCTGCGGCGCTTGGCCGAGGGCGGAGAGGTCCGCGGCGACGAGTCGGGGCTCGCGCCGGCGCTGGAGGACGTCTCCGAGCAGGAGCTGCGCGCCGAGCTCGGCCAGAGCTTCGCCGCCGAGGTGCTCGCGCTGGACGCGGACGGCGCCTGGCACGGCCCGCTCCGCTCGCAGTTCGGCGTGCATCTCGTGCGGCTCTCGGGGCGCAGCGAGGCGCGCCGGCCGCGGCTCGATGAGGTGCGCGAGCAAGTCGTCGAAGCGCTGCTGCGGCAGCGCCGGCAGCAGGCGAACGATGCGGCCTATGCGCAGCTTCGCGACCGCTATGAGATCGTCATCGAGCTGCCCGAGGTGGCGCGCGCCGCATGGCAGCCTTAGCGAGAGCGCTGCTCGCGACGACACTCTGGCTCGGGCTTCCGGCAACGAGCCTCGCGCACGAGTTCAGCCCCGGCTATCTCGGCGTGGAGGAAATCGCAGACTCGCGCTTCAGGGTGCAATGGAAGGCTTCGCTCACCGGCGGTCTGGCGGATGCGCTGAGCCCGCGTTTCCCGGAGGATTGCGAGCTCACGGGGCCGCTGAGCGCCTACGTGATGGGAGATGCGCGCGTGCAGCAGCGCGACCTCGCCTGCGCCGAAGGCCTGTCCGGCGGCCGCATCGCCGTCGATGGCTTGAGCGGCACTTTGACGGACGTGCTGCTGCGGATCGACTACCTCGACGGAAGCGCGTTCACGCAGGTGCTGACGCCGGCGGCTCCCGAGACGCTGATTCCCGCCGAGCAGACCACGAGGGCTCTGATGGCGGCTTATCTCGTGCTCGGCATCGAGCACATTCTCAGCGGCGTCGATCATCTGCTGTTCGTGCTCGCGCTGATCCTGCTGGTGCCCGACGTTCGCCGGCTGGTTCTCACGGTCACGGCGTTCACGGTCGCGCACAGCATTACCTTGGGCGCGGCGACGCTCGATTGGGTGCGGTTGCCGCAATCGCCGGTCGAGGCCGTCATCGCGCTCAGCATCCTGTTTCTCGCCGCGGAGCTGGGCCGCGAGTGCCTGCGTACCGCCCGCGCGCCGCAAATGCCGCGCCTCACGCTCGAGCTGCCGTGGCTGGTCGCTTTTCTGTTCGGCTTGCTGCACGGCTTCGGCTTCGCCGGAGCGTTGGCCGAGATCGGCCTGCCGCAGCGCGCGGTGCCGCTGGCGCTGTTGTTCTTTAACCTCGGCGTCGAGACCGGGCAGCTGGTTTTCATCGCGGGCGTGCTGGCGCTCGCGTGGCTGTGGCGGCGATTCGGTGGGTGGACGCCGCGCGCCTGGCGGCTGGCGACGGCGTACGGGCTCGGCTCGGTGGCGGCGTTTTGGGTCATCGACCGTACCGTCGGTGCCGTATAGGCGGTTCGATACCGTCGCGACCTTCGCGAAGGCGAGGACATCGCCGCCGGAGCCGGGCCCGACGACACCTTCGTGTTGTTCTACAATGGATCGCAGGATGACGGGCGACAGGGATCGATGAGCACGCTGGCGTTGCTGTTGGCCAACGTCGTTGCCTTGCAGGGGCAGGCGATAGCATTGAGACAGGCTCACGAAGAGGGACTGGCGGCCGTCGAGATCGCCTGGCAGCAGCGCCAGGTGCCGTTCGTTCGCCGGGGCGGCGAATGGCTCACGGTCATCGGCGTCGATCTCGATACCCGCGCCGGCGTCTACGACGCCGAGCTCAGGCTGCGATTCGATGACGGCCGCGAGGCTGCCCGGCCGCAGCCGATCGAAGTGCAACGCCGCGATTTCCCCACCACCGAGCTTAACGTAGCGCCGGGGTACGTGGAGCTCAGTCCCGAGAATCAGGAACGCGCCGCACGCGAGTCTCGCGAGATCGCCGCCGTCTACGCCACGCTGACACCGGAGGCGTATTGGCAGGAGCCGTTCGCCTCACCGATACCCGGCGCCGAGGACGGGCGCAACTTCGGGCATCGACGCATCTTCAACGGCGAGCCGCGCGCGCCGCATTCCGGCGCCGACCTCAGAGCGACCACGGGCACGCAGATCTTCGCGGCCAACGCCGGCAGGGTCGTGCTGGCGAAGGAGCTGTTCTTCAGCGGCAATGCCGTATTCCTCGACCACGGCTTGGGCGTGTATTCGACGTATCTGCACCTTTCGGAAATTCTCGTGGAGCCGGGTGAACGGGTCGCGCGCGGTCAGCTCATCGGGCGCGCCGGCGCGACCGGACGCGTCACGGGCCCGCATCTGCATTGGGGCGTGCGCATCCTCGACGCGCGCGTGGACCCGTTCTCGCTGCTGACGCTGGGCGCCGGTCCCGCGCCGCCACAGTGACCTCTGCTCATTCGGTAAGCGCCGGGCGCAAGGTCAGCGTGTGCGCAGCGGGGCCGGGGAGGAACGGCAGCGGCTCGCCGCGGGCCCAGGCTTCGTGGCCGGCGCGAAAGTACGGCGACAGCGGGTGACCGCTTTGGCCGCCGGGCATGTGGAAATAGCCGTTGGCCTCATCGCCCGGCGACACGGCGAAGCGCTCGGACGCGCCGTGATTGCGGTTTTGCACGCGCAACGTGAATTGTCCGCCCGGCAGCGGCCCCGAATGCACGGTGAGCAACGCCGATAACAGCGGTAGCGCCTGGGCGAACGGATGTCGAATCTCGACCCGATTGAGCTCGCCCCAGGTGCAATCCTCTATCGCGGCGTGCGGGCAGCTCGCGAGCGTCTCGTCGACCATCGCGAGCAGAAACGCATCCCAGCTCGCATGCCCGGGAGGCTTCAGATGCTCGGGTCTGGCGTTGACGAGCCGCCACAAGGGCCCCTCGGACTGCGTCAGGCGCTCCACGCGCAGCGGCTCCTCCGGCGTGCCGCAACCGGAAATGATGGAGCGCAGCACGGTCTCGCGGGTGAGGTGGCGAAACTCCTGCGTCAGGCGATACGCCGCTGCACCGATGCCGGCGTGACCGTCCCAGGCCTCGAGCACGGCGGCGAGCGCGCGCCGTCGAGGCTCGGCGTCGGACGCATGCCGCGCGAGCAGCGCGACGATCAAGTCCCGCCAGCGCTCGTGAAGCACGGCGCGATCGTCGAGCTGCATCGCCAGCATGTCGTCGATCGAAGCCTGCACCAGAGCGCTCAAGGAATCGCGGATTCGCTGGGCGCGCGCGCCCAATGCATAGTCGCCGGTGCCGATGCGAAGCAGCGCATCGCCGTCTACCACGCGGGCGTTCGCCGTCCATAGGTAGCCCGCCGGCGGCTTGATCTCGACCGGATACGCGACGCTCGGGAGCCAACCGAGCCAGCCGGTGCCGCTGTCCTCCCAATACGCCGGCCGCCGCGGATCGTAGCCGGCGCGTATCGGTATTCGCCCCATGATGGTCCAGGCGATGTCGCCGTTGCGATCCGCGACCATGAAGTTCTGCGGCGGCAGCCCGACCGTGTGCGCGATCTGCACGGCCTCGTGCACGTCGCTCGCTCCTTCGAGATCCCGCAGGCGGAGATTCGATGCTTCGGGCTCGTGCGCGAGCCAATGCACTGCGCGCGGCACGCCGCGATCCCCATCGACTATCGGGCCCCACTGGGTGGAGCGCACGCGAAGCTCCACCGGCGGCTGGCCGCGCACGGCGATCGTCTCGACATGGGTCTCGAGCTCGCGCCAGCCGGATCGCGTCCAATAGCGGCTCGAATCCTCGGGATCGCGCCGCACCAGCACCAGGTCGGACCAGTCGCCGCGGCTGTAGGTGAACCCCCAGGCGATCGCGCTGTTGCTGCCGGCGACGATGACCGGTGCACCGGGCAGCGTGACTCCGGTAATGTCGAGCGGCGCAGCATTCGCTGCGGACGCTTCGACGATGAGGCGCAGTCGATACCAGACGTTCGGCACGCGCAGCCCGAGATGCATGTCGTTGGCGACGATCGCGTTGCCCGTGCGGCTGCGGCCGGCCGCGACGGCCCAGCCGTTGCTGCCGGGGGCGAGATCCTCGCCGGACAAAACCGGAGCGCGCGAAGCCCGGGGCGGCTCGCGCGGCGGGGCGGCGTCGCGCAAGTCGCAAACCGCGGCGTCCGGCACCGGCGGCAGCGCGTACGCCGGGCCGACCAGGGGTGCATCCCAGGAGGTGCCTTCGTTGAGCAGAAACGGCCGCAATCCCTCCGGCAGCGCGTCATGGAGCCGCGCGAAGCTTGCATCGCGGCTTGCATCCTCGTCGCTCAAATCGAAGTACATCGCGAAATTGACGAGAAACGTATCGATAGGCCGCCAGGCAACGGGTTGCGCGCGCAGAACCCAATATTCGAAAGGCTTGGTGGTGAGGGCGCCTAGACCGGCATTGACGCCGCGCGCATACGCTTCCAGCAACTCGGCATCGGCGGATGGCAGGCTCGCCATGATTTCTTCGGCCACGCTCCGCAGCCGATGCAGGCGGTGATCCCGGTCGATCGCGACCGCCCCGGGGCCGAACAGAACGCTGAGCTCGCCGGTGGCCGTGCGCCGCAACAGATCCATCTGAAAGAAGCGGTCCTGAGCATGCACGAATCCGGTCGCCGCAGCCGCATCGAGGCGAGTTTGCGCCCGGATCGTCACGACGCCGTAGCGGTCGCGCTCCACGGCTACCGGGCCGCTCAAGTCCGCGATCGCCGCGGCGCCGTCGAGCTGCGGCAGGCTCTGGCGCGCCAGCAGCCAGCCGCCGAGCGCCAAGCCCGAGAGCACGATCGCGACGACGGCGAGCAGGCGTTTCATGACGATAGTGCGTGCTTGGATGAGCGCGGCGCGCGGCGCGGGAGCCGCCGGATGCTTTCGGCCGATTTTAGCTCTAGGATGGCACTATCGCGAATTCCCGAGACAGGATCCAGAATCTCTCTGCCCATGGGCGAGTCGATCATCTTCACCGATCCCCCCGAAACGGTCTGCATCATCCGCCTGTCGGCGATCGGCGATACCTGCCACACGCTGCCCGTGGTCCGTGCGATTCAAGGCGCCTGGCCGCGCACGGCGCTGACCTGGATCATCGGCAAGACCGAGCACGGGCTGCTCCAAGGGCTGGACGGCGTCGAGTTCCTGGTCCTCGACAAGGCAAAGGGCTGGGCCGGCTATCGCGAGGTTCGCCGCGGGCTCGGAAAGCGGCGTTTTCCGCTGTTGCTGCACATGCATGCTTCCTTGCGGGCCAATATCGTGAGCACGATGGTGAAGGCAGGTGTGCGTCTGGGATTCGATCGCGCCAGAGCGCGCGACTATCAGTGGCTGTTCTGCAATGCGCGGCTTGCGCCGACGCCGCAGCAGCACGTCATGGACGGCCTGCTCGAGTTTGCCGGCGCGCTCGGGATCGAGCGCGCCGCGCCGCGCTGGGATCTGCCGCTTGCGTCCGAGGACCGGGCGTTCGCGGCGCGGGTCGTCGACGGCTCCCGTCCCGCGGTCGTCATCAGCCCCTGCACCGGGCAGCGTTTTCGCAACTACCGCAACTGGAGCGCCGAGCGCTACGCGACCGTAGCCGAGCACGCGACGCGCCGTCACGGCGCGCAGGTGATTTTGACCGGCGCCGGGACCGAGCTCGAGCGGCGCTACGCAGGGCAGATCGCCGCGGGTCTTACCGAGCCGCCCGTCGATCTGGTCGGCCGGACGACGCTCAAGCAGCTCGCGGCCCTGATCGGCCGGGCCACGGTGGTGATCTGCCCGGACTCCGGCCCGGCGCATATCGCGACCGCGGTCGGTACGCCGGTCGTCGGACTCTACGCCACCTCGAATCGATGGCGCACCGGGCCCTATGCGAGCCAGCACCTGGTCGTCGACAAGTATCCGCAAGCCGTGCGGCGGGAGTTCGACAAGCCCGTCGAGGCGTTGCGTTGGGGCCAGCGCGTCCGGGATCCCGCGGCGATGGATCTGATCGAGGTCGACGAAGTCATAGAGAAATTGGAGAGGGTGCTCGCGCGGCATGCGGCTGCCGGGCCGCAACCGGTGGACAGACATGACCGAGAGTTACCCGCTACGTCGCTTCGATGAGGCCGAGCCTCAGGAAATCCAGACCGCGCTCGAGCGCTGCGAGGTGGTGTTCTTCGAGCGCTGCCCGGTGCCTCTGCCTTTGCCTGAGGATCTGCGTTTTCTGCGCGAGGCGTTGCCGCAGCAGCACAAGGTAAAGAACGTAAGCTATCACCCGGAATCGGATTCGATTCCGCGATTCGAGGCCTCTGCCGAGGTCCAGGAACGAGTCAAGGGGATACTCAAGACGCATCGGCAACAGGTAGGCGCGTTCTTCGAGCGAAACGCACCGGGCTGGCGGCCCGGTTGGAGGCTCGGCACTACGAGCTTTCGCGCCGTCGAGGAGCGCGGCCGCAATCTCGAGGCGCGATCGAACAGCGAGATCGTGCACATCGACGCCGGCGCCTACGGCGCCACCGACGGCGATCGCATCCTGCGCTTCTTCGTCAACCTGAACCCGGACGTCGACCGGGTCTGGGGCACCAAGGGGAGCTTCGCGGAGCTCTTCGCCCGGCATGCCGAGCTCGCGCAAGCGGCGCGCGGCGGGCGCGCCGCGATACGCTTGCAGAAATCTCTCGGCGACAAGCTCTACAGCGGCGTCCTCGGCGGTCTGAGCAAGGTCTATCCGCTGCTCAAGGTCATCGACTCGAGCCCCTACGACCGGGCGATGCGACGGATCCACAACTATATGAAGGAAACCGAGAGCTTTCGCGCGGACCTGTCGACTTACCGCGAAATCCGCTTTCCGCCGTTTTCGGCGTGGTCGGTGTTCACCGACGGCCGCAGTCACTCGGTGATTTCGGGCCGGTTCGCGCTCGTGACCACATTGTTGATCCCGCTCGAGAATTGCCGCGATCCGGCGCTGACGCCGTATCACATCCTCGCGGCCGCGAGCTGAGCCGTCAGCGCTGATCGTCGCGCAGCTTGGCGAGCGCCATCAGCGCCGCGCCGGCTCGAGACAGCTCGCTGCCGTCCTCGAGCTCGCGAGCGATCAGCCGGTCCGCGAGGCGGCGATCGCCGTGACAGGCCTGCAGCAGGTCCGCATCGACGTCGATTCTGACGCTGTCGGAGCGGCTCGGCCTGCCGGCGCGGCGCCTGCGCCGAGAGACAAACACGATTCCAATGACCGCGGCGAGCGCGATCCAGATTGCCGATATTCCAGTCATGACTCTTCGTTCTTGTAGTGGTTTTCAGTGGGTCATCGCATAGATGATGTAGTTGATGCCGAAACGATAAGCGAGCGCCGTCATTGGCTCGGGGTAGACGGGGTCGTCGGCATGCTCCCAGGCGTCTCCCATGTCCATGTTGAAGTTGATCGCGACCATCAGCCTGCCGGCGTCGTCGTAGATGCCGCGCCAGCGCGGCGGGCCTCCCGGCAGCTCGGCGACGATTTCGCCTGAGCTCGCGCGATAGAGGTGACGGCGCCCTGGGATCTGCGTGCGCTGGTCCAGATCGTAGAGTATGTGCAGCAGCGGATCGGATTCCGGGATGTCGACGATCGCGCGGCCGGGCAGCACGCGCTGGATCGATTCGGTGAAGTATTGCCACTCGTAGAGGCCGTGAAAGTCGTCGACGACCAGGAAGCCGCCGCGCAGCAGATACTCGCGCAGGCGGTCCGCTTCCGGCGGTGACAAATACCAATGGCCGACCTGCTGGGCGAACAGCCACGGGAAGTCGAACAGCCGCTCATCGATCGCGCGTGCGTGGAAGCTGTCGTCGGCCACGTCGAGCCGCGTGAGGCGCTTGAGCCCGCGCGTGAGGTGACACTCGGCCTCGGGCCAGTCGATGCGCCACCAAGGGCGCCAGCCACCTTGAATCCGACCGTTCGCGTCGGTATACATCAAGCGCGCCATGTGGAATTCCGCCTCGGGCGTGGCCGGGTCGTTGCCGCCGTAGACGTCGCTGGGGCCCGGGCAATAGCTTCCGCGCCACTGCCCCGCCGCGGGTGTCGTGCCCGCGGCGGCGACGCCGAGCGTGACTAGCGCGCTCAACAGCGGCAAGCGGCTAGGCGAAAGGCGGTGCGTGTGGCCGGGCAGCATGCACGCCATTATAGATAGAACTCGTCGCGCACCGAGGCGCTCGCGCCTTGTGCGATGCCGCAAGTCTGGGCAAGCTAGGGTCGGCCGGGTGCACGAGGCAGCGCGGCAGCCGCGAGGGGGGGATCAGTCATGAGGTCGTATCAGGGGTCGATCGGCAGCGTTTGGGCCTTGTCTTGCATTTGCGCGTGGTTGGCCGCCTGTGCGCCGCAAGACGCGCCTGCCCCAGGCTCAGGCCCGGCGGCGGACGCGGCCTCGACGGACGCCGACGTCCTCATCGTCGGCGCGGGTCTCGCGGGATTGTCCGCCGCGATCGATGCCGCCAACGCCGGCGCGCGCGTGCTCGTCGTCGATATGAACTCGGTCTTCGGCGGCCACGGCATTCAATCGGGCGGCGTCGCCGTCGTCGGCTCGCCGATGCAGCAGGCCGCCGGCTACACGGACACGCCGGAGCAGGCGTATCGCGATTGGATGGACTGGACCGTGGACGGTCATCCCGAATGGACGCGCTTCTACGCCGAGAATTCGCGCGAGATGATCTACGACTGGGTGACCGGCTTCGGCGTGCGTTTCGACCGCATGCGGCCGTCACACGGCAACAGCCTGCCGCGTTTTCACATGACTTACCGCCGCGGGCTGAATCTGCTGCGCCCCATCTACCTCGAGGCCTTGCGATACTCGAACATCTCGTTTCGCTGGAACTCTGTCGCCGAGCGTCTACTCAAGGACGGTGATGCGGTCGTCGGCGTCGAGGGAACGGACTGGCGCGCCGGTGAAACCTTTACGCTGCGGGCACCTCGAGTGGTCCTCGCGACCGGCGGCTTCCAAAGCAACATCGAAATGGTCAAGGCGAACTGGCGCGACGATTTGCCGGAACCCGGACCCGTGTACAGCATGTCGGGACAGAATTCCCGCGGCAGCGGCCACCGCATGGCCGAGGAGGCCGGCGCCGCGCTCGCGCACCTCGACCGCCAGTACAACGGCTACGCGATCGTGCCCGACATGCTCGGCCTCGACGACGCGCGCGGCTTTACGGCCGGCAACGCGCGCTCGATCTGGGTCAACGCCGAAGGCCGGCGCTTCGTGACGGAGCTCGGCATCGACCGTTACGTTTTCGACGCCGTGATGCGCCAGCAGCCGGAGGGGCACTGGGCCATCTACGATGCCGACGACAAGGACGGCTTCCGTTTGGGCGGGCCGCATTTCGTCTCGGCGGACGAGGTCGATGTCGAGAAAATCCAGCGGCTCGCGGTCGAGAATCCCGCGATCACCCAGAAGGCCGACAGCATCGAGGTGCTTGCCGAGCGCATCGGCGTGCCCGGCGACGCGCTGGCCGCGACGCTAGCCGAGTACAACATGCTCGTCCAAAACGGCCAGAGCACCGACGTCGACGGCTTGCCTCCCGAGGATCCGCCGCCGGCGTTCACTATCGACACGCCGCCTTATTACGCGACCAAGCTCTATCCGATGGCGAACAAGAGCGCCGGTGGCGTCTCCATCGACCTGCAGACGCGCGCGCTCGACGCCCAGGGCAGGCCCGTGCCGGGCTTGTTCGCTGCCGGCGAGCTGACCGGCTCGGCAGGCATGAACGGCTTGAACGGTCTCGACGGCATGTTCACGGGGCCGTCGATCCTCACGGGGCGTGTCGCCGGGCGCTCGGCAGCGGCGGAGCTTGCGAGCGTTGCGGGTTGGCAGCCGGTCGAGTTCACGCGCCGCGAAGCGCCTTGGAACCGGGAGCCCGCCGATCCTGCGTGGACCGCGGCGCTCGGCGCCGAGGATCTGCGCGCGCTATTGGCGACCTCGCGAGACGGTTATTGGCACTTCGAGCGCGTCCACAACCTCGTGCTCGAGCGGCGCTACGAGTGCATCGATTGCCACTCGGCACGGGTGCCGTTCCTGACGCTGAACACAGCGGTTGCGCGGGCCGCTCAAGCCCAGGTTTGTGATGCCTGCCATCTAGCGCCGGCCGGAACGCTGCCCGCGGCCGACGCGCAGCGCGCGCCGGTCACGGTCTCGGACTAGTCGGCGGGTTCGGCGGAGACCGGTATCGCGCCGCCGGCCGCGCCGAGCCCCTCGAGGGCTTCGCCTATCCCGAGAGCATTGGCAACCTGGCCGAGCTGCGCGGGACTGATCGAGCCCGCCATGCTGATGAACACGGCCTCGGTTGCGTCGACGACCATTACCGTCATTCCCAAGAGCAGCTCGTCGGCGCGCCTGACGTAGATCCTGACTTTGTCGCTGCCGTCCTGCACGTAGACCATGCGCTGCCAGCCGTCGCTCTCGAGCGCTTGCGAGGCGCTATCGATGAATCCGCCAACGGCTACGGCATCCTCGAGCTCCTCGTAGACGCGCACGCGAATCCCCTGCAATCCGGCGAGCAGATCGGCCGCGGCCGGATCCTCGAACCGTGCGGCCTCACCCACGAAGCCGAGCAGCCACGGATCCAGATCGATTTGCACCGTCGGCTCGGCGACTCCGGGGATTTGGCCGAAGTCGAAAAAATCCTGCGCCGCGGCGCTCTGCAACGCGCCGCAAGCCGCAAGCACTGTGAGCGCGATTCGAGTCAGCATGCTCTCAACCTCCATTGTCATTTTCAGAGTCTCTATTCCTCACGGCGTCGCGGCTGGTGACGACGGCCTCCTGTAGCCCCGTGCCGAGGGCGGTCGTGACCTCGTCGCGCGTGATGACCGCGCTCTGTCGGACATAGGCCATCGCTATCTCGAAATCCTGAACCGCCGCCGCCCGGGGATCGGGCGCGGCGGGGTCCGCCGGCAACAACAACCAAGCCGCGGCTGCCGCCACGCCGCAAGCCGAAACGCTGAGCCAGAGCGGTGCCGCCGACGGGCCCGCGCGCTTGCCGCGACCGGGAATTCCCCAAAGATGCCGCAACAACGTCGGCGGCAGCGGGGCTTTGTCGAGTCGCCGCAACGAGCGCCGCAGCGTCGCCGCGTGCCGCACGGCGTGACGCAGCGCGGGGTCCTGCGTCATTGCGGCGCGCACGCGGCGTTCGTCGTCCGCCGAGAGGCTGCCGTCGGCCATGCCCTCGACCTGGCTCCAAGCCCAGCGAATTTCCAGATCGCTCACGACGATCCCTCGAGCTTGAGCCGCAGCCGGCGCCGGGCGCGGCGCAAGCGGTCGAGGCTCAAGTTTCGAGCGACCGCGAGCAGCCACTCCTTCGGCCGGCTTACCGCTCGTGCATGCTGCCAATAGCGTAGGAAGGTCTCTTGAGTCACGTCTTCCGCCTCGTGCCTGTCGCCGAGCAACGCCGCCGCGAACCGGTAGACGCTGCGGTAATGGCGCGCTGCCGCGAGCCGAAACTGCCACGCCGGGAGATTCCCCTCGTCGTCGCGCGCCGGCTCGGCGGCATAGTCATCGGTTCTGTCTGTTTCCGCCACCGACGCGTCCAGCTGCGGTTGTTCCCGGCTACTAAGACGCGCGGACACGGTAAAGGTTACAGCGGCTTCATCGCCTTCCATTCATCGATGAAGGCGAGGAAACGCGCCTTGTCGTAGCTCTTGCCGCCGTCCTCGAGCGGCAGGGTGTTCTGCGAGGCCAGCAGCGAGCCGTCCGCCGCGAGCACCCAGAAATGCGGATAGCCCGCTGCCCGCGGCAAGCTTGCGAAGAAGGCCTCATTGTCGCCCTCGCGGGCGAAATACGCCTTGACGACGACGAAAGTCTCCTTGAACGGTCCGCCGACGTCGGCGTTGCGCGAGAGGAACGCGTCCAGATAGTGGCACCAGATGCACCACTCGCCGCCGGCGATGACGAGAACCCGCTTGGCTTCCCGTTCGGCCGTCGCTTGTGCGGCTTCGAGCTGCTCGAACGGGTCGGCGGCGGAGTCGTAGCCGAGCCTGTCCTGGGCGTGGGCGGCGGCGGACAAGAGCAACAGCAGCGCAACAATCGCGGAGCGGTGGGCCGGGTTCGGGCTCATGGTTCTCCTCCGTTGGTCAGCGTAGCCGCTCCTCGAGCCGCTGGCGCAGCCTGTCCTCGAGCTCGCCGCGGACGCGGTCGCGAACGAGCTGGCGGAAGTCCGGTTGAATCTCCGGCGCGGTGATCGTGCCGCTGACGCGCATCGGGATCGAATCGCCGATGGCGCGATCCATCGTCTCGCAGCGCGGGATGCCGATGCTCGCGGTCATTTCGGCGACCAGGTCGTAGTTGATGTCGCGGCTGACGATATCGGACTGCCCCTGGCCCGTGACTTTGAGGAAGGCCGTCGTCGCTTCGAGATCGCGCGTGCGGGCAATGCCCTCCTGCACCTCGGCGCGGCCGCGAATGAGCTGAAAGCGCGTGAGCTCCTCCGCGGCCGCGGGCCGGGGCAGACTCTGGGTGACGTTGTAGGCCGAGCACAAGGCATGGCCGAGGTTGAATCCGCGCAGCGTTCCGTCGCGCACCGAGAACTCGACGCGTCCCTGGGACGAGTCGAGCACGCTGGTGAGTCGCGCGCCGGTGCCTGCGAGCGACAGATCGAAGCTGCCTGCGCCGGTCATGTTCGCTTCGCCGCGCAGGGCCGCGAGCAGCGGCTCGAGCTGGATCGTCGTTGCCGCGCCGTTGACCGCCAACCGCGGTAGCTCACCGCGCGCGTCGAGCTCCACTCGACCTTGAAACGCGCCGCCGTAGAGCTCGGTGCGCGCGTCCTCGACCACGCCTAGGCCGTCGCGGACCGTGAGGCGCGAGCTCAAATTGCTGAAGCTCAAGTTCGCGAGGCCGAGCTCACCGACGCTGAGCTCGCCCGCGAGATTCAGGTCGTAGAGCGGCTGTGTCGGCAGCGTGACGTCGGCGACGGCGGCCGGCGCGGCGGCCGGCGCATCCGGCGTCGGCGGCAGATAGCGATCGGCATCGAGACGATCGATCTCGAGCCTGAACTCGTAGGCGACCGGCTCGCTGAAGGCAACGGTAACATCGCCGGTCACGGTGCTGTCGTCGAGCCGCAATTGGATATCCGTGAATACGCCGCGAGTCGCGTCGACGTCGAGCTCGGCCGAAAGCGACGCCGTCTTGAACGCCGTCGAGTCCGCCAGCGCGGGTGCGGGTCGGTTGAGCCGCGCCAAAAGCGCCTTGGGGTCGAACGGCCTGAGCTCCAGGTTGCCGGCCCAGCTCTGCGAGTCCGGCAGCTGCGTCATTCGCAAGCTGCCCAGCATCCGAAGGCCCGCGGCTTCGGCATCGAGCTCGCTGAGCTCGAGCGTCCCGGCGCCGCTCAAGTAGTCGAAGCGCGCGCGCAGCGCGAGCGTGCCGAGATCGGCCGTGGCGAGCGCCTCCGGCATCCGCTCTCCGAGCGCGGCGGTCAGACGCTCGCCGCTCAGCGAAGGCACGCTCAGACGGCCTTCATAGCTCGAGCCGTCGTCGAGACGGTGGAGCTCACCGGTGATCCGGGCGCCGAGAATTCCAGCATCGATGTTCTCCAGCGACAGACGCTGCTGCTCTGGTTGATAGCGAACCTGGCTCGAGATTCGCGCCGCGCCCAAGGCCCCGGCGTCTATGCTCGCTGCCGTGTCCGCGGGCAGCAGGGGCATCAGACGCGCCGGATCGAACTCGTTGGTCGCGAAGCGGCCGCTCGCCGAGCCGTCCGCGGCTGCCGTGAATTCTCCCTCGAGCGCGACGCCGAGCAGCGCCGCCGACAAGCTCGACAAGGCGAGTGATCTGGTCGCGGGCTGAGCGACAAAAGCCGCGCTCAGGTCGAAATTGCCGAGCCCGCCGCGCGCCGCCGGGTCGAGCTCCAGACCGAGCGCGTCGAGGGCCGCTTGCAGCGGCGCGCCGGCGATGCTCACCCGGCCCTCGAGCTCGGGTTGATCCAGCAGGTTGCGGCCGCTGAGCTCCCAAGCGGCCGCGATGCCCGCCGCCACAGTGTTGAGATCATCGAAGGCCAAAGTCGCTTCGGTCAGATCGAGCCTCAATGCCGACCAGTCGGCGGCGAGCTCGAGCTGCTCCGGTCCCACGGGCGGCGCGATCACGGTCGCGGTCAAGCTGCCTTGAGCGATCTCGGCGTTGCGGGTCTCCAGTCCGAAGCCGAGGTTCCCGGTCTGCAGCGTTCCGGCGGCGCGCTCGTTGCCGCCGCCGTCGGTGAGGTTGAACACGACTGTGAGGTTGCGTCCCTCGAGTCGCGCGGCGGCCGAATCCATGAAGGCTGCTCCGGAGGCCGTAATCTCCGCCGTCAGCTGCGGCTCGATGCTGACGAGTCGGAAAGCCAGCTGCGCGTCGATCGGAGCGCCGGCCGCGATCTCCTCGGTTTCGAGCGACAGCTCCGAGATCACGTAACGCACTTCGGTGGCATTCTCACGCCAGAAGATCAGGCCGTCGTTGATATCGATACCGGCGATATTGAGCTGATCCAGGAACGGCGCGGCGGCGGGCGCGTCCTCGGGCTCGCCCGCGTCGCCGGATTCGCCCGCGGCGATCAGATCGCTCCAGTTATTCGACCCTTGCGCATCCGTGGCGAGGTTGAGCTCCAAGCCGTCCAGGCGCACGGTGCCGATCTCGACGCGCCGGCTCAACAGCGGCAGCAGCCGGACGCTCACGGTGGCGCTGTCTATCGAGGCAAAATCGTCGTCGCCGAATCCGGCGGCGTTGCCCATGCGAACGTTGCCGGTCGTGATTCCGAGCCAAGGAAAGAACGTGAGCTCGAGATCGTCCTCGATCACGAATTCACGTCCGGTCCGCTCGCTGACCCACTCGGAGAGATAGTCCTTGTAATCGTTCGGGTCGAACAGCAGCCAGACCGCGATGCCGATGACGACGGCCAGCGTCGCAATGACGGCTAGCGTCGCTCCCACTACCTTGAACAGCGTTTTCATGCGTTCCCGGACAGATTCGAGGGCTTGCTTTGACGCGCAGCGCCGGCGTCGGTTCCAAAATTCTACGCCGCGTCATCCGGAAGCGATAGACTCCTCACCGCGCCGTCCGGTCAACGTTCGAGCAGGTGGTTCCGTGGACAAGAACGAGATGCATTACGCGACGATTACCGACATCGCCGCGGCGCTTCGTTCACGCGAGGTCTCGTCCGTCGAGCTCACGGAGTGGCTGCTCGATCGGATTGCGCGCCTCGACGGGGATCTCAACGCTTATTTGACCGTGAGCGACAGTCTCGCGCTCGAGCAGGCTTACCGGGCGGACGAGGAGCTCGCCGAGCACATCGATCGCGGCCCGCTGCACGGCGTGCCCGTCGCCGTCAAGGACTTGATCGCGACGCGCGGCATTCGCACGACGGCCGGCAGCCGTCTCTACGAGCATTGGGTTCCTGACGAGGACGCGACCGTGATTCACAAGCTCTACGAGGCCGGCGCGGTCCTGCTCGGAAAGACCGGTCTGCACGAGCTCGCTTTCGGCTCGACTTCGATCAATCCGTTTTTCGGCGCGATCGCCAATCCCTGGCGCACGGATCATCATCCGGGCGGCTCCAGCGGCGGCTCGGCGGTGGCGGTCGCCGCGGGAATGGCGTACGCCGCCATCGGCACCGACACCGGATGCTCGGTGCGCCAGCCCGCCGAATGTTGCGGAATCGTCGGCCACAAGCCGACCTTCGGGCTCGTCGGCAGATCCGGAGTCTTGCCGCTGATCCATTCCATGGACCACGTCGGACCCCTGACCCGAAACGTGCGCGATGCGGCGATCGTGCTGCAGGCGATCGTCGGTCCCGATGCCGGGGATCCCGACAGCGTCAGCGCCGCCGTGCCCGATTTCACCGAGCAGCTCGACTGGTCGATCGGAGGCTTCGTCGTCGGCGTGCCGCGCGGCTTCTTCTTCGACGGCGGCGATCGCGAGGTCGTCGACATCGTCGACGCGAGCCTGGCCGTTTTCGAGCAGCTCGGCGCCTCGCTCGTCGAGATCGCGCTTCCGAACGTCGCCGATGCCTATCAGGCGGCCGACGTGACCTTCGTCGAGATCGTCGAGGCGCACGCTGAGGCCATCGCCGGCAACCCCTCCGCTTTCAGCGAAGAGTTCAAGCGCCGCTATGCGGGCGTCGCCCGCAGCACCGCCCACGAATATGCCGAAGCGCAGAAATTCAGACGGGCCTTCAAAGCCGAGGTCGCGGCGGTCATGCAGCGTTGCGACGTCTTGGCGATGCCGACCTCCACGGTCGCGGCGGCGCCGATCGCGTGGCAACCTCCCGAGCACGCCACCGAGCGCCGCAAGAACGCCTGCATCTTCAATTTCACCGGCCAGCCGGCGATTTCGGTGCCTTGCGGATTCACGGCGCGGGATCTCCCCGTCGGACTCATGCTCGCAGGGAGAATGTTCGAGGACGGCAGAGTCCTTCAGGTCGCCAGCGCGTTCGAGCAGGCGACGTCCTGGCATCTGCGCCGGCCGCCGGTCGGCTGACGGCGGCACGCGCGGATTCGCTTCGCCGTTTGCGTTCTTCGTATACTGCCGTCGTGTGTTGCTGCAGGCCGAAAGCGGACGGTGCGTCGTCATGACGCTTGAATATCTCGAGCGGCGGGCGGGCAGGTGGCGACCGGCGCTTGCGGCGGCGGCACTCACGCTCTCATGCGGCTGCGTCGAGGCGCCGTCGGGGCCGCTTGCGATCGTGGAGCTTGCGACGCCGGCTCGAGAATTCAGCGGCCAGGCGCATCTGGCTTCCGCCGAGGACGGCAGCACGGTTCTGAGCTGGCTCGAGCCGACGGCCGACGACGGCATGGCCTTGAGGTTCACGACGCTCGCGCCCGGCGCCGAGACCTGGGCTGCGCCGCGCACCTTGGCCGAGGGCGCCGACTGGTTCATCAACTGGGCGGATTTCCCGTCGGTCGTACCCATCACGGGTGACCTTTGGGCCGCGCATTGGCTGGTCTTCCAGGAAGACTTTCACGGCTACGACATTTATCTATCGCTGTCGACGGACGCCGCTGCGTCGTGGCAGCCGCCCGTCAAGCTCAATACCGACGGCCTGCCGGCGGAGCACGGTTTCGTGACGCTGTTTCCGCTCGAGGGAGACGTCGGCGCCGTGTGGCTCGACGGGCGCAACATGATCGTCGGCGGCGAAGTCGTCTATACCGGCCCGGGCGGAGAGCTGCTGGGCACGAGCGTGCGTTTCGCGCGCTTCTCCGCCGACGGCGAGCGCCTCGTCGACGAGGCGCTCGACGAGCTGGTCTGCGATTGTTGTCAGCCGGACGTCGCGCTCAGCGCCGCCGGGCCGGTCCTCTCCTATCGCGACCGCACACCGGAGGAGCTCCGTGACATCGTGATTCGCCGCATGCGAGACGGTCGCTGGCAAGCGGTGGAGCCGCTGCCGCCGGACGGCTGGCGAATCCCGGGTTGCCCGATCAACGGCGCCGCGATCGCCGCCGACGGCGACGACGTCGTCGTCGCCTGGTTTACCGCGCCCGACGACGAGCCTGCGATTCGCTTCGCCCGCTCCGGCGACGCAGGTGAAACCTTCGGTGAGGCCGTCGACATCGATACCGCCGGCAGCTTCGGCCACGTCGATGTGGCCCTATCCAGTCGCGGTGACGCCGTCGTCAGCTGGCTGCGCAGCGGCGAGTCCGGTGTGGAGCTGGTAATGCGGCGCGTCTCGCGTTCGGGCGAGCTCGGCGCGATCGAAACCGTCGCCGGCAGCGGCGTCTCGAGGCCGATCGACTTCCCGCAGATGATTTTCGCCGGGGATCGGCTCGTGTTCGCCTGGACGAATTTCGACAACGGTAGCGACGTCAAGACCGCGATCGGCCGGCATGGACCTTAGCCGCGGCGCCGCGGCAGGTGGATCTCCGCGAGCATGCAGCGCACGCTGCCGCCGCCGTAGGCTTCCAAGGTGGGAATCGCTGCGGCCACGATCGCGCCGTGGGCCTCGAGCTTGCGCCGCTGGGGAGCGGTGAAGGCGCCCCAGGCTTCGGTCGACATCGCGAGCACCGGGCCGTCACGGCCGCGAAGCTCGAGCTGATTGGCGGCGAACGCGTGCATCTGCGCTTTGCTGAGCTCGATCAGCGCGCGGCCCGAAGCCTCGAGCCTCGAGCGAACCTCCTCGCGCGCCTCGCGCTCATGGATCGCCTCCAAGCACACCACGGCGAGGCTCGAGCCTACGCTCATCAAGACGTCCGTGTGGTAGATCGCCTGCCCGCGCTCGTCCGTCGCGTGAAAGGGGAGCGTTGCGTAGCCGAGCCTGGCGGCGAAGTCCGCAAGCGCTTGCGCGTGCGTGCGCGGCGACAGACAGGCATAGGCCACGCGTTGGATGCGGTCGAGCACCAGGCTGCCGGTGGCTTCGAGGTAGCGGCCTTCGAGCTCGTGCTCGGTCAAATCGACGATGCGTCCGATCTCGTAACCGCGCTCGTTCTCCAAAGCCTGTAGAAGCTCGCCGCGGCGCTCGCGGCGGCGGTTAGGCGCGAGCATGGGGTAGAGCACGGCCGTGCCGTCGGCATGAAAGCTCACCCAGTTGCTCGGAAACACCTCGTCGGGAGTGTCGGCCGCATGATTGCCCGCGAAGATCTCGACGCGCACGCCGGCGGCGCCGAGAGCGACGGCGACGCGGTCGACCTCGATCCGCGCGCGCTCGGCGATTTCCGTGCCGGATCCCGGCTGCTGAAAGAAGTTCGATGCGAGCGTTTCCGGATTGCTGCCGAAGCGACGCGGCCGCACCATCAGCACCGCATTCGCCGTCTGAGTCTCCGCCGCATCGCTCATCAGACGGTCCTAGCTGGTTTCCCGGCTCCTCGAGGCGCGCCGACGCTGGTTCTCGGTCAGCAGCTTCTTGCGCAGCCGGATGCTCGCCGGCGTGACCTCGACGAGCTCGTCGTCGTCGATGAACTCCAGTGCCTGCTCGAGAGAGAACTCCGTCGGCGGCGTCAATAGGATATTCTCGTCCGAGCCCGCTGCCCTGATGTTCGTAAGCTGCTTGGCTTTGGTCGGGTTGACCGCCAAGTCGTTGTCGCGGCTGTGGGCGCCTACGATCATGCCTTCATAGACTTCGGTGCCGTGCTCGACGAACAGCGAGCCGCGTTCCTGCAGATTGAACAGCGCGTAGGCGAGAGCCCTGCCGTTGACCATCGACACCAACGCCCCGTTCAGGCGCTGGCCGAGCTCGCCCGGCGCGCGTTCGGCATAGCCGTCGAAGATGTGATAGAGAAGCCCGGTCCCCGCCGTCGCCGTCAGGTACTCGGTGCGAAAGCCGATGAGGCCGCGTGCCGGGATGCGGTATTCGAGACGAACGCGCCCCTTGCCGTCGGGCATCATGCTCAGGAGAACGCCCCTGCGTTGCGCGAGCCGGCTCATGACCGCGCCCTGGTAGTCGGCCTGAAAATCCACCGTCAGTAGCTCCCAGGGCTCATGCCTGCGGCCGTCGACCTCGCGCTCGATGACCTCCGGGCGGGATACGGCGAGCTCGTAGCCTTCGCGGCGCATGGTCTCTATGAGTATCCCGAGGTGCAGCTCGCCGCGCCCGGACACGAGGATCTTGTCGGGATCGGCCGTGGCCTCGACGCGCAGCGCGACGTTGTGCTTGGCCTCCCTGTCGAGACGATCCTTGATCTGGCGGCTCGTCACATACTTCCCCTCGCGGCCCGCCAACGGTGATTTGTTGACGTGGAAGGTCATGCTGATGGTCGGCTCGTCGACCTTGAGCGCGGGCAAGGCCTCGGGGTGGTCGCGCGCGCAAACGGTGTCGGAGATCTGCAGCTTGTCGATGCCGCTGAAGACGACGATGTCGCCCGCTTCGGCGGCCTCCATTCGCCGCCGCTCGAGGCCCGAGAAGCCGAAAATTTCGAGGACTCGGCCGGAGCGCGACTGCCCTTGGCTGTCGACGATGCTGACGGCCTGGTTGCTGGTGAGCCGGCCGCGCGTGATGCGGCCGATGCCGAGCATGCCCACGTAAGCGTCGTAGTCCAGGCTCGATACCTGAAGCTGCAGCGGGCCGTCCAGGTCGACGTCGGGCGGGGGGATTTGAGTGACGATCGCCTCCAGCAGCGGCAACATGTCGCCGGATCGCGTATCGGGCCCGGTTCCGGCGTAGCCCTTGAGCGCGGAAGCATAAATGACCGGGAAGTCGAGCTGCGCCTCGGTCGCACTCAGCCGGTCGAACAGGTCGAAGGTCTGATCGAGGACCCACAGAGGGCGGGCGCCGTCGCGATCGATCTTGTTGATGACCAGCAGCAGTTTCAAGCCGCGCGCGAAGGCTTTCTGGGTGACGAAGCGCGTCTGCGGCATCGGGCCGTCGACGGCGTCGACGAGCAGCATGACGCCGTCGACCATCGAAAGCACGCGTTCGACTTCACCGCCGAAGTCGGCGTGTCCGGGCGTATCGACGATATTGATCTGCCAATCGCGCCAGCGCAGCGCCGTGTTCTTCGACAGGATCGTGATGCCGCGCTCGCGTTCCAGGTCGCTCGAGTCCATGGCACGCTCCGGCAACGTGACGCGCGCGTCGATGGTGCCCGACTGCTGCAGAAGCCTGTCCACGAGCGTGGTTTTGCCGTGATCGACGTGGGCGATGATGGCGACGTTTCGGATGCGAGCTTGTTTGGACATGGGTCGGCGGTGGTGTATGGGAGGCTGGCTTTGACTGCCGGGTGTTCGCAAAGATCCGCAGGCCCGCAGACCGCCGAGCGGCCGCCATGCGCCCTAGCGGCTGTCGAGCGCCGCGCGTCTTGCTTGCAGAATGTTGAGCTGCCCCAGATCCTCCGTGATCAAGTATAGGCTCGGCACGAGAAACAGCGTAATGAAAGTCGCGAACAGCACGCCCCAGCCGAGGGAGATCGCCATCGGCACGATGAAGGCGGTCGCCGGGTCGTCCATGAGCATGAGCGGCATCAGACCGACGAAGGTCGTCGAGGACGTCAACAAGATGGGCCTGAACCTCACCACGCCGGCGCGCCGCACCGCGGTAAGCACGGGCACGCCCTTGCGCCGCTGGCGATTGATATAGTCGACGAGCACCAGGCTCGAGTTAACGACGACGCCGGCCAGCGCGATGATGCCGAATATGGACGTGATGATCAACGGCCAGCCCATCACGAGATGGCCGATGACGGCGCCGACGGCGCCGAAAGGAATCGCGCTCATGATCACCAGCGGCTGAACGTAGGACTTGAGCGGTATCGCGAGCAAGGCGTAGATGACGAGCAGGGCCACGGGAAACAGGCTCGCGAGGCCGCGGAACGACACCGCACGCTCCTCCTGCTCGCCGGTCAGAGAATAGCTCACGCCTGGATAATCGGACAGTATCCGCGGCAGCGCATCGGCAACCAGCGCGTCGATGATCTCTTCGGGGGCGGCGACGCCGCGCTCGACGTCGGCGCGAACCGTCACGACGCGCTGCCGGTCGATGCGCTGGATCGTCGAATACCCCCTGCCGAGCACGAATTTCGCGGCCGCGGCGAACGGCACCTCGGTGCCGTCGGCCGTGCGTATGCGCATGTCCTCGAGATCGCCGAGCGAGCGCCGCTCGTCTTCCGGGTAGCGCACCATGACGCGAACGTCCTCCGTGCCGCGTTGCACCCGCTGCACTTCCTCGCCGTAAAAGGCCTGACGCGCCTGGCGCGCGAGATCGCTCAAGCTCAAGCCCAGATGACGGGCTTCGGGGCGCAGCTCGAGCTTGATCTCCTGCTTGCCCGAACGAAACGAATCGGAGATGTCGGCGACACCGTCGAAGCGCCCGAGCTCCGCGCGCAACCGCGCCGCAGCCTCCGCAAGATCGTCGACGTTGCGCCCACGCAGCTGAATGGAGATCGCATCCCCGGCGGAGAGACGACTGGCCGAGAAGATCAGCTCAATGCTGTCGGGAATTGGACCGGTAAGCTCGCGCCAGCGTTCTACGATCGCGCCCCCCGAGGTATCGCCGCGCTCGCCCGCCGGCAGTATCGATACGACGACCTCGGCGAGATGGCTGCGTGGCGGGCCGAACGCCCCGCCGGCCCCCTGACCTATGGAGGCGAAGACGTCCTCGACGACGCTCGGACCGCCTGGATTCTCCTCGTTCAAGAGCCCTCGGAGCTCCAGCGCCGCGCGCTCGATGCGCGTGGCCGCTTGCGCCGTCTGCTCGATGTTGACGCCTTCGGGCATCGTCAGGCGCGCGACCAGGCGGTCGCCCTCGATCTCGGGCATGAACTGAATAGTCAGGCGGCCGCTCGAGACGTAGGCCCAGGTCAATACCAGCACGGCGACGCCGCAGGCGAGCGCCAGATAGCGCCATTCGAGAACGCGACTCAGATATGCGCCGTAGCTTTGCTCCGCAAAGCGCTCGATGCCGGTCGCAAGATGCTCCTGAAAACGCCGCCAACGCTCGACCAAGACGTTGCTACGCCCGCGGGGGCTGGATCTGCGCCGATGGGCGAGATGCGCCGGCAGAATCAGTTGCGACTCGATGATGCTGAAGAGCAGGCAGATCACGACGACGTAGCCGATCACGGCGAATAGTTGCCCGATGTGTCCGGGCGTGAAGATGATCGGAATGAAAGCCGCCATCGTCGTCAGCACGCCGAAGATGACGGGCACGGCGACCTCGCTGGTGCCTTCGACGGCGGCGAGCTTCTGGTTGCCGCTCTCCCGCTCGTGCGCGAACACGCGTTCGCCGACGACGATGGCGTCGTCGACGACGATGCCGAGCACGAGGATGAAGGCCACCACCGAGAGCGTGCTGATCGTCACGCCGAGAGGGATGAACATCGCGATCGTGCCGAGCATCGCGATCGGAATGCCGGCGGCCACCCACATGGCGAGGCGGAACTGCAGCGGCACCGCCAGCAGGACCAGCACCAGGGCCAAACCGCCGGCGGCGGTGCCGAGCAGAATCGAGATCCGCGCCTCGAGCTCCTCGGAATCGTCCTGCCACACTCTGACCTCGAGCCCCTCGGGCACGTAGGCCTGGAACTCCTCGACATAGGCTCTGACGCGATCGCGGATCGCCATGAGATCTTCTTCGCCGATCTGGTAGACCCTGACGATCGCCGCGGGCTCGCCGTTGAGCCGCGCCTGGGTTTCGCCCTCCTGAAAGCCGTCGACGATGTCCGCGATCTCGCCGAGCCGCATGCTGCTGCCGTCGACGTTCGAGACGACGACGATGTCGGCGAATTCGTTGCCGCGGTAGGCCTGGCCCTGCGTCCTGACGAGGATCTCGCCGCCGCCGGCGCGAATCGTGCCACCGGGCAGGTCCAGCGACGATCGCCTCACGGCGGCGGCGACCTGCTCGAGCGTGAGACCTAAGCGCCGCAGCGTCTGCTCCGAGATCTCGATCGAGATCTCGTCGGCCCGAACGTAAGCGATCTCGACCTGCGAGATTCCGTCCATGGCCGCGACGTCTTCGCGGATGCGAATCGCAAGCTCCTTGAGCGTGCGCTCATCGGCAAGGCCTGCGATCGAGATCTCCACCGCCTCGTTGCGCGTCGTCAACAGCGAGACGATCGGCCGCTCGGTTTCCGCGGGAAGGGTCGATATCGAGTCGACCTTGCTCTTGATCGCATTGAGGGCCTCGATCTCGTCGGCTCCGGGCTCGAGCTCTACAGTGATGCTGCACGCGCCCTCCAGCGAGCGTGAGGTCATGCGAAACATGCCCGGCGTGCCCTCGAGCGCTTCCTCGACGCGGATGCAGACGCCTTGCTCGACCTCGGCGGGTGCGGCGCCGAGATAGGGCACGTCGATCTGAATCATGCCGAGGTCTATGGGCGGAAATTCTTCCTGGCGCAGATTGCCTAGCGAGATGAGGCCGCCGACTACCAGTATCAGCATGAGCAGATTCGCCGCGACGGGATTGTCGACGAACCAGGCGATGATCGGCTTCATGGCGAATGCTGCGGCGGGGACTCGACCAGCGGCTCGACGCGCATGCCGTCGACCACGACCTGCAGCGGCGAGATTGCCACGCGCTCGCCGCGCGAGAGCCCGCCGGCGACGTAGGCGTCGTCACCGTAGACACGCAGCAACTCCACCGTGCGATAGCGCAGCCGGTTGTCGGCGTCGACGACCAGCACCTGATTGCCGTTGCGAATCGCGTCGCGGGGCAGCACGACGACGTCGTCGGCGGAGCGGCCCTGGATTTCGGCTTGGACGAACAAGCCCACCGGCGGCGGCAGCTCCGCCGACTCGCGGTCGCGCGTTTCGGCCGAGCCGATTCTCGCCACGGCCTGCACCATCCTGCTGCGCGCATCGATCTCGGCTTCCGTGCGCGCCAGCGTGCCGCGCCACTCGCGCCGCGCGCCGGCGAACTCCGCCGACAAGATGACCGAAGGCGCGGTGTCCTCGTCGAGCTCGCCGCGCTGCGATAGCGGGATGTCGAGGTAGGCGAGCTGCTCATCGGCTATCGGCAACCTGACCTCGACGTAGTCGACGGCATAGATCGTGGCGACCGCCGAGCCACGGTTGACGAACTGCCCGACGTCGACCTGCTCGCTACGCACCAGTCCTTTGAAGGGCGCGTTGATCTCGGTGCGCGACAGATCGCGCTGGGCCTGCTCGAGGGCCGCCTCGGCATCCCGCAGCGTGGCCTCGGCGACGCGCTCGGCGCGCATGGCGGACTCGACGGCCGAGCGGCTGATCAGCTCGCTGGTTTCGAGGGCTTGCAGGCGTTCGAGCTCGAACGCCGCGAACTCCTGCTCGGCCTCAGCGCGGCTCGAGGCGGCCCGTGCGCGCTCCACGGCATCGTGATAGTCGCGATCGTCGATGCGCAACAAAGCTTCGCCGGCATCGAAGTATCCGCCGGGCACGAGACTCGTGGATCTCCAGACGACGTTGCCCGAGACCTCGGGGACGAGCTGGCTTTCGGTTCTCGGCAGCACGGTGCCCTGCGCATGAACCACCATCTGCACCGGCCCAGGCGCCACCTCCACGACGCGAACGCTGGGCGGTATCGGCTCGGGCTGCGTAGGAGTCAGCCGCTCGCTGGTGGCGAACAAGGTCACGGCGCCGAGCAGAGCGGCTGCGATCACCGCCAAGGGCAATGCGGTCTTTGGGCTCATGACCAAGCCGCGAGACTCGCCGGTTCGGGATCGGCGCGGTTGAGCTCGGCGCGCCGGCGCAGCAGCGCAAACAGCTCCTGCATGGCCGCGCCTGCCTGCGCGGCATGGCCCTTGTCGAAAGCCGCATCGAGCTTCCAGGCGATCTGCTTGAGCTCGGGGCCTCGCAAGTCGCGCGCATCGCAGATTCCCGGAGCGTGCCCGATGATCTGCTCGCGCAGGCCGTTTACCATCAGAGTCAGCACCAGGTGGTCCGATGCCTCGGCGAGGTGACGAAACAGGCCCGCCAAGCTTTCGCCCGCGCCGCCGGCGGCCCGATTCGGCGCAAGGATGTCCTGCAGCAAGCCGCGGGCCTTGGATATGTCGGTCGCGCCGCCGCGTGTCACCGCCCTCTCGGTCGCGAAGACGAACAGCAGGCCGGCGATCTCGAGCACCTTGTCGATGAGCTCGGAGCGCGGCGACTCCACCGCAAGCAACGGACCGAGCACCTGCAAAGTGCAATCGTGCACCGCCGCGGCTCTCGCGCCGCCGGGCTGGATCTTCGCAAGCCCGAGCTCCTCGAGCCGCTTGAGCGCCTCGCGAACGGTGCCGCGGCTGGTGCCGAAGCGAGCCGCAAGATCCCGCTCCGACGGCAGCCGCTCGCCCGGCCGGTACTGGCCGCGCAGAATCTCGTCGCGCAGGGCGTGAGCGAGCCTGGTGCTGCGGGGCTGCTTGCTATCCGTCACTCTTTGGTCCTACCGTATTGGTCTGACCACGATAGCACGGCGCGTGATCGAGCGGTAAAGCATCGCGTTTCCTTCAGGGGTTCACGAGTTCCGCGGACAGAGTATCCTTACCGGGCGAGGTGCCAGCGCAGCCGCTATCAGGAGGATGATGACAAACCTATCGACGATTCGCGTTCGATGCCTGCTCGCAACGGCGCTCGTCGCTTGGGCGGTGGTCTCGCCATGCTTCGCCCAGCCCTCCGCAATCGATCCTGACCAACCGACGGTGCTGATCACCGGCTCGAATCGCGGCATCGGTCTCGCGTTCGCGCGCCACTACGCCCGTGAGGGCTGGAACGTGATTGCCACCACCCGAACGCCGGAGCGCGCCAGCGAGCTCAAGGCGCTCGCCCGCAGCAATCCGCGGGTCGTCATCGAGCAGCTCGACGTGACCGACTACGATCGAATCACGGAGCTCGCGGCGGCTTACTCGGGCACGCCGATCGACCTCTTGATCAACAACGCCGGCGTATACGGCGAGCAGGACAAGCAGGCCTGGGGATCGCTGGACCCGGCGACGTTTCACGAGATCCATGCCGTCAACGTGCTGGGGCCTCTGAAAATGACCGAGGCTTTCGCCGATCACGTCGCGGCGAGCCGCCAGAAGAAGATCGTCTCGATTACGAGCGGCGCCGGCTCCGTGTCTCCAGACCGCGTCGCCGGCGGCGGCGTCTTCTACGGGATCAGCAAGGCGGCGCTCAATATGGCGATGCGCAAGGCGCGCACCGAGCTCGTGGATCGCGGCATCATCGTCGCGCTGATCGCGCCGGGCATGGTGAGCACGGATATGCTGGTTACGAATCGTCCCAGTCTCGTGCCACGCGCGCGACCGGCGGAGGAGAGCGTCGCCGACATCGTCGAGGTCATCGAAAACCTGGATCAGAGCTACGACGGCCGGCCGCGCAACTACGACGGTCGCGTGTTGCCCTGGTGAGATCGCCGCTCGTCAGTATCGGCGACTGATGCCGAAGGTCGTTTTCGTTCAACCCGATGGTTCGCGCCAGGCGGTAGAGATCGACGTCGGCTACTCCGTCATGGAGGGCGCAACCCTCAACAACATCCCCGGAATAGAGGCGGAGTGCGGCGGTGCGTGCTCATGCGCGACTTGCCATGCATGGGTCGATCCCGCCTGGTGGGACAAGTTGCCGCCCATGGACGAGATGGAAGACGCGATGCTCGAAGCGGCCAGAGACCGCGGCCCGACGAGTCGTCTAACCTGCCAGATTCAGATGTCCGAGGAACTCGACGGCCTGACCGTGACGGTCGTGCCGCCCTACTGAGGTCTCAGATCAAGCCCAGCCACCGCGGCACGATCAGCGAGATCGCCGGCACGTAGGTGATCACCAGCAGCACCGCGAGCAGCACGCCGAGCCAGGGCAGCGAAGCCTGGATGACCCGCTCCATCGACATTCCCGAGACACCCGCGGTCACGAACAGGTTGAGCCCGACGGGCGGCGTGATGAGACCCATCTCCATGTTGATCACCATGATGATGCCGAGATGGATCGGATCGATACCCATCTCGGTCGCGATCGGGAACACGATCGGCGTCAGGATCAGGATCACGGACGTCGGTTCCATGAAGTTGCCCGCGACGAGCAGCAGCGCGTTGAGCACGAGCAGAAAGCCCCAAGGAGGCAGTCCCATGTCGACGATCCACTCGGAGGCGAGCTGTGGAATCTGCTCGGTCGTCAGCACGAAGGCGAACAGGTAGGCATTGGCGATGATGAACATCAGCATCGATGTGACCTTGGCGCTTTCCGTCAGCACCTCGGGGACCGCCGCGAGCTTGATGTCGCCATAGACGAACACCGCGACGACGAAGGCATAGACCGCCGCTACCGCGGCGGCTTCGGTCGGTGTGAACACGCCCGCGTAGATTCCGCCGAGGATGATCACGAGCAGCAACAGCCCCCAGAACGCCTCGCGCCCGGTTCGCAGCATCTGCCTGAAGCCGACCTTGGGCTGCCTCGGGAGGTTCTGGCGCCGCGCGATGACGGCGACCGTGGCCATCATGACGATTGTCAGCAGCACGCCGGGCAGCAAGCCCGCTATGAAGAGGTTGCCGATCGACGATTCGGTCACGGCCCCGTAGATGACCAGGACGATCGACGGCGGAATGAGTATGCCGAGCGTGCCTGCGCTGCATATCACACCCGCGGTGAACCGCGGCGTGTAGCCCGAGCTCACCATTCCGCCGATCATGACGCCGCCGACCGCGACGACCGTTGCCGGCGACGACCCCGAGACCGCGGCGAAGAATGCGCAGGCGAGCACCGCTGACATTGCGAGCCCGCCGCGGAAATGACCGACGAGCGCGTTCGCGAACGCGATCATGCGCTTGGCGACGCCGCCGGTGGTCATGAAGGTCGCGGCCAGAATGAAGAACGGCACGGCGAGCAGCGGATAGATCTGCATCGTATTGAAGAACCGCTGGCTCAAGGAGAGCAGCGACTGATCCGCAAACAGCAGGATCGTCGTGATGCTGGCGAGCCCGAGCGAGATTGCGATGGGAACGCCCATCGCCAGGCACACGAACAGCACGATGAGCAGGACTATCGCGCTCATCGTTTATTCAGACTTATCCCGAAGAGCCGGAGCGGTCGGGCGCTGGACCAGCCCCTCGGTCGCATCCGCAGGATCGACGATCTGCCGGGCGACCTGCAAGAAGCGAAACGCGAGCAGTGCAAACGCGACCGGCAGGATCACGCTCAATAGCCAGCGTGGCGCCGGAATGTCCCTGGCGTTGTTGCCGAGCGTCATCAGACGATCGATGAAGACCGCGCCGCCGTAGACCATGAAGCCGCAGTAGACGATGCACAGCCCGATGGCCGCGAGCGCGACGATTCGTCGCAGAGCCGGGGCGAGCCGATTGATCGCGAGGTCGACGGCGATGTGCGCGCGCGTGCGCACGCCATACGACATGCCGACCAGCACCAGCCACGCAAACGCGTAGGTGGTCGCTTCCAGCGACCAGACCCAGCCGGTGCCGAAGCCGTAGCGCAACACGACTTGAATGAACGTCAGTATCGTCATGAAGGCCAGCGCGACCCCCATGAACACTTCCTCGACGTGATCGAGCAAGCCCACCGCTCGGGCCGTGACCGCGTTCATTCGGAGCGCCGGCAGCGTTTAGTGGTTGTTGCCGGGTCGTGAGGCTAGCGCCGCGTCGATGCGCTCCTGACCGATATCGTCCGAGAACTCGTCCCAAACCGGCCGCATCCCTTCCTGCCAGGCTACCAGCTCCTCGTCGGTGAGCTCGATGATCTCGCCGCGCCCCGACGCGAGAATCTGCGCCTTGGCCTCCTGATTGATGGCCTCCGCGCGGGCGTTGCCCCACTCGGTGACTTCGGCGACGATCTCCTCGAGGCCGCTGCGAATGTCGTCGGGCAACGACGCCCAGAAGTCGGGGTTCACGGCGACGAGATAGCCGATGTAGCCGTGATTCGTCTCCATGAGGTAAGGCTGGACCTCGTAGAATTTCGAGGAGTAGTTGTTCGACCAGGTGTTCTCCTGGGCATCGACGGTGCCCGTCTGCAGCGCCTGGTAGACCTCGCCGAGCGCCATCTTCTGCGGGCTGCCGCCGATCACCTGGATCTGCGCCTGCAGCACGTCGGACTCCATGATGCGAAACTTGAGCCCTCGGGCGTCCTCGGGCGCGTGCAGCGGCCGCGGCGCCGTGAACTGCTTCATGCCGTTGTGCCAGAACGCAAGCCCCTGGAAGCCGCGGTCGGTGAGCTCGCCGAGCAGCTCCCTGCCGGCCGGGCTCGCCTGAAAAGCCTCCACGGCCTCGAGGTCGGGAAACAGAAACGGCAGGTCGAACACCTGGAAGGCGTGCGTGAGGCGGTCGAACTTCGACAGCGACACGGCGATCATCTGGATCTCGCCGAAAGCCAAGGCCTCGAGCGAGGCATCGTCGTCCATGAGCTGGCTGGACGGATACACCTCCACCTCTACACGCCCGGGGAAACGCGCCTCGGCGAGCTCCTTGAAGCGATCCGCCGCCTGGCCCTTCGGCGTTGCGGGGGCGGTCACGTGCGGAAACTTGATGACGTAGGTTCGCTCGGCCTGCGCGGTGGGTTCGCCGCCGCCGCAGCCCGCGAGCCAAGCCGCCGACAATGCAACGACCGCCAGACGTCGTGCACCCGCTCGCAACCGAGAGCGCATTGAGTTACCCGTGTAAAGATTCACTTCCGGTCCCCTCTCATGGTTCGTGCCGCTAGTATAGCGCCGATTCGCGCCGCGTCCGTGCGGGCGCGGCGCGGGCGCTTTCGGGCCTGTCCGGGTTCGATCGGCCGGATCCTTCGCCAGCCGGGGCGCTGGCCATGCTGCAAACGATTGCATAAACTCGGCGCCTCATGGGCCGTAACGCCGTTTTCGCGATTGAACTTAAGCTGTTCTCGAGCCTCGCCGCGACCGGCGACGGAGCATGAAATCGACAGGAACTGGGACGTGCCTGGCGCATGAGCACCGAAGATCTGGTGGTGGTATTCGTCGCGCTGGCGGCGGGTGGATTGACGAAGGGCCTGACGGGTCTCGGGCTGCCGATGGTCTCGATCCCCATCATGGCGGGCTTCCTCGGCGTCGAGCGCGCGGTGCTGATCCTGATCGTGCCGATCGTGGTGCTCAACCTTTGGCTGGCTTGGGTCAACCGCGATTGCGTGGTCGACGTGCCGGAGCTGCCACGGCTCTTGATACCCGGGCTACCCGGGGCAGCGCTCGGCGCCAGCGTGCTCTATCTCGCCTCCGACCGCGTGCTCGCGACGATACTGGCGGTGTGGATCGTCGGTTACCTGCTGTTGCGGCTGCTGCATCCGAATCTGACCCTGTCGCAGGGCGCGCGCCGCCGGGCGGCGCCGGCGGTGGGTTTCGCCGCGGGCGCGATGCAGGCTGCGACCGGCATCTCGGCGCCGATCGTCGCGGCTTATGTCGACGCCCTGGGTTTGAGCCCGCGATCCTACGTGTTTGCCGTGGCGGCGATTTTCACCGCGTTGACCGGCGCTCATCTGATCGTGCTGGTGTCGGTCAGCGCCTATTCGCTACAGCAGCTGCTCGAAAGCACGCTGGCGGTGATCCCGGCGCTGATCTTCATGAGGCCGGGCGTTTGGCTGCGAAGCCTCATCGCGCCGTCGGTTTTCACCGGTGTCATTCGCGTGCTGCTGGCGCTCATGGCGTTGCGCTTGCTGTACGGTGCCTGGGTGAGCGCCTAGCGCGGCGCTCGTGCCTTGAATTACGTTAGAATCGACGCGGAGACATTCGACCGATGCCTACTTACATCTACGAATTCACGCCGCCGCAGGGTGGTGAGCCCGAACGCTTCGAAGTCACGCAGCGCATGACCGACGCGCCGCTGACCTCGCATCCCCAGACGGGTGTTCCGCTGCGGCGCATCGTCACCGGCGGGCTCGGCATCAAGCCGAAGCCGATCCGGCGCAGCACCAGGATCGACAAGTCGCTGCCCGCCGCCACGCCTTGCGGCTGCAGCCGCAAGGCGCTCGCGAGCTTCGCCGCCGGGCGGCAGGCGCAAGCGATGCCGCGGACGGCGAGTCATGCGACGGGCACGGCGTGCCACGCGCCCCGCCATCGATCACGGCATTAAGAGACTTCGGGAGACTGATCCTCATGGCACCCAAAGACGCAGCTTCGGCCGGCGACCTCGCGCCGAAGTGGAACTGGACGCGCCCGATCGCGTCACCAGGCCGCATGGCGGTCGATTTCGAGGAGCGTGTCGATTTCGACCGCTTGCGCCGCTACCGGCTCGCCAGATCGCGCGCCGCGATCGCCGAGTCGGGGCTCGGGTCGATGCTGTGCTTCGACAACAACAACGTCCGCTACATCACCAGCAGCGTGATCGGCGAGTGGGCCAGGGACAAGATCTGTCGTTACGCTTTGCTGACCGGTAATTCGGAGCCCTATCTCTGGGATTTCGGCTCCGCGGCGACGCACCATCGGCTGTTTGCGCCGTGGCTTCAGCCCGAGCGCTGCAAGGCAGGCATGTTGGGGTTGCGCGGCGCGGTCGCGCCGGAAGCGGGCTTGTTCAAGGACGCGGCGCAAGAGATCCATCGATTGCTGAAGCTCGAGGGCGTCGCCGACATGCCCGTGGGCGTCGATATCTGTGAGCTGCCGATGCTCGAAGCGCTGCAGGCGACGGGGCTTACGGTGCACGACGGGCAGCAGGTCATGCTGGATGCGCGTGAGATCAAGAGCATGGACGAGATCGTGCTCTTGAACGTGGCCGCGGCCATGGTCGACGGCACCTACCATACGCTCGCGGAGGCGCTCAAGCCGGGCGCGCGCGAAAACGAGCTGGTCGCGCTCGCGAACTATCAGCTCTACGAGGCGGGCTCCGACGACGTCGAGGCGATCAACGCGGTGTCGGGTGAGCGCTGCAGCCCGCATCCGCACAATTTCACCGACCGTATGTACCGGCCCGGCGATCAGGCCTTTTTCGACGTGATCCAGTCCTACATGGGGTACCGAACCTGTTACTACCGCACCTTGAACGTCGGCTCGGCGACGCCGGCACAGCGTGACGCCTACCGGCGCGCGCGGGAGTGGATCGACGTCGCGATCGAGCTCGTCAGGCCCGGCATGACGACCGACAGGATCGCGGAACGCTGGCCGGAGGCCCGCGAGTTCGGCTTCGCCAACGAGATGGAGGCCTTCGGGCTGCAATTCGGCCACGGCTTGGGCTTAGCCTTGCACGAGCGGCCGATCATCAGCCGCCTGGTATCGCTCGACAATCCCTTCGAGATCAAGGAGGGTATGGTCTTCGCGCTGGAGACCTACTGCCCGGCTGCCGACGGCAACGGCGCCGCGCGAATCGAGGAAGAAGTCGTCGTGACGCCGGACGGCTGTCGCGTCATCACGTTGTTCCCGGCGCAGGAACTATTCATCGCAAACGAGTATTAGAAAGATAGGGTATCGAGCGTGGAAAGCGAATTCCTGACGCGGACGGTTCCCGGAGCGATGCGGGACTTCACCGAGATCGACGACGAGCTGCGTCTGCGGCTGTTCGGCATGATGGTTCGCGCGCGCCTGATGGAGCAGCGCGCGTACGATCTGTTCATGCAGAACCTCGTCAAGGGAACGAGCCATCTGGCCTTGGGCCAGGAGGCCGTCGCCGCGGGATTCGCCGCCGCGATGCGCATGGACGATTACAGCTTTTGCACCTATCGGGGGCACAACCACACCTTGCTGCGGGGCGCCTCGATGGCGGGCGTGCTCGGCGAGCTCATGGGCCGGACTTGCGGGCTGATGCGCGGCAAGGGCGGCTCGATGCACCTCACTAGCGTCGAGCACGGCGCGATGGGCTCGTACGCGATCATCGGAGCGCATCTGCCGATCGCCGCCGGCGCGGCATGGTCGGCGCAATACCGCGGCAGCGGTCAGGTCGCCGTGTGCTTCTTCGGCGACGGCACGACCAACATCGGCGCATTTCACGAGGCCCTCAACTTGGCCGTGGTCTGGAAGCTGCCGGTAGTCTTCGTTTGCGAAAACAATATGTACATGGAATACACCGCGATCAGCGACGTGACCGCGGTCGAGCATCCGGCCGCCGATAGGGCCAGCGCCTACGGCCTGGATCCCATGCTCATCGACGGCAACGACGTCGAGCTCGTCTACGAGACCGCGGCCGAGGTGCTCGAGCGCGCCCGCACGGGCGGCGGCCCGAGCCTGGTCGAGGCGAAGACCTACCGTCACGGCGGCCACTCACGCGCGGATCCCGGCAAGTACCGCCCCGATGCGGAGGTCAAGGCGTGGCTTGAGCGCGACCCGGTGCCGCGTTATCGTCAGCGCCTTTTGAGAATCGGCATCGAGGAAGCGCGCCTCAGCGAGATCGAGGCGGCGGGCGAGGCCGAGGTCGAGCAGGCTACGCAGATCGCGCGGGCCTCGCCCACCGCCGACGTCGCCACGGCGGAGCGCGACGTGTTCGCGGACGGCGGGTCCGCGTGGCGAAACTAGCAAAGAGCTTCTATGCAGACTGAATTATTTATTGGCGGCCGGTGGCGCCCGTCCGCGGACAAGAGCACGTTCCCGGTCACCGATCCGGCGACCGAGGAGATCATCGCCGAGGTGGCGAGCGCCACGGTCGACGATGCCCTCGAAGCCGTCGAGGTCGCCCACGCCGCGGGCCGGGCCTGGGCCAAGCGGGCGCCGCGGGATCGGGCGGAGGTGCTGCGCCGCGCCTGGGAACTATTGAGCCGACGCCAGGCCGAGATCACCGAATGCATCACCCGCGAGAACGGCAAAGCCATGCGCGACGCGCGGGGTGAAACCGCGTACGCGCTGGAGTTCTTTCGCTGGTATGCCGAGGAGGCCGTGCGCAACTACGGCGAGCTGTTGACGGCGCCGAGCGGCGACAAGCGCATCGTCGTTCTGCAACAGCCGATCGGCGTCAGCGTGCTGGTGACGCCGTGGAACTTCCCCGCGGCGATGGCGACGCGCAAGATCGCGCCGGCGCTCGCGGCGGGTTGTCCGGTCATTCTGAAGCCCGCGTCCGACACGCCGCTGACTGCGCTCTTGATCGCCGACGTTCTCAAGGAGGCCGGCGTTCCCGACGGCGTCGTCAACGTGCTGCCGTCGCGCAGCTCGGGGAAGATCGTCGGCGCGATGCTGCATCATCCGCTGGTCCGCAAGCTTTCGTTCACCGGCTCGACCGAAGTCGGCCGCGTGCTTCTCAGAGCAGCGGCCGATTGCGTCGTCAGCACCTCGATGGAGCTCGGCGGCAATGCGCCCTTCCTGGTTTTCGACGATGCCGACATCGATGCCGCGGTCGCCGGAGCGATGGTCGCGAAGATGCGAAACGGCGGCGAGGCGTGCACCGCCGCGAATCGCTTCTACGTGCACGAGCGCGTGCAGCAGGAGTTCACCGAGAAGTTCTCGGCGGCGATGAAAAGGTTGCGCATCGGGTCGGGGCTGGATCCGGAAGTCGAGCTCGGACCGATGGTGAACAAACGAGCGATCGAGGACATCGACCGGCTGGTGCAGGACGCCGCAGGCCGTGGCTCGGAGGTCGTCACGGGCGGCGCGCCGCTGGCGCGGACCGGATTCTTCTACCCGCCGACGGTGCTGAGCTGCGTGCCCAAGGAAGCGACGATACTCAAGAACGAGATCTTCGGGCCCGTCGCGCCGATCGTGGCCTTCAGCGACGACGACGAGGCGATCACGGCGGCAAACGACACCGAATACGGCCTCATCGCGTATCTGTTCACGGGCAACCTGTCTCGCGGCATGCGGGTCGCCGAGCGGCTCGAGTCCGGCATGGTCGGCGTCAACCGCGGCCTGGTCTCCGATCCCGCCGCGCCTTTCGGCGGCGTGAAGCAGAGCGGCCTCGGCCGCGAAGGCTCGCACGACGGCATGATGGAATACATGGAGAAGAAATACATCGGCGTCGAGTGGTAGGCGCGGGCTCGCTCGTCACGCCCTCGGCGCCCGTGTCGTCGAGCCTCGGATGATCAGGCGCGGCTCCAGCCGCACGAGCTTCGCGGGCGCGGAGGGGTCAGCGATTCTCTCCAGCAGCAGCCGCGCGGCCTGAACGCCGAGCTCGTCCTGGGGGATGTGCAGCGTCGTCAGCGGCGGATCGAAGCGATCGGCATAGGGCATGTCGTTGAATCCCGTGACCGATACGTCCTCCGGGCAGCGCAAGCCCCGGCGCTTGAGCGCGTCATAGCAGCCGAGCGCCAACAGATCATTCGCCGTCAACACCGCCGAGAACACGCCGCCGCTGTCGAGCAGCCGTCGGAGCGCCGCTTCGCCCGCCGCCGCCGTAAACGCGTTCGCGTTGACCGCCAGCCGCCGTTCCACGTCGAGACCGAGCTCTCTCGCCCGTTTGAGAAACGCGCGGTGGCGGACGTAACCGGTCGAGGTCGTTCGCGGTCCGCCGACGTAGGCAATCCGCCGATGCCCGAGCTGGGCGAGATGCTGCAGGGCAAGCTCGATGCCGAGCTCGTCGTCGTTGACGACTGCGGAAACGTTGTGCCGCGAAACCGTGCGATTGACGAGCACCAGCGGGATGCCCTGATCGACACAGGCGTCGACGCCGGGGTCTTTGCGTGTGGCGCTCGCGAGGATCAAACCGTCGACGTGCCGGGCGCTCATGTTCTCGATGATCGTGCGCTCGCTCCGCTGCCGACCGCCGGAATCGGCGAGTATCGCGATGTACCCTTGGCGGTCGAGCGTTCGCTCGGCGCTGCGGACGATCGGCGGGAACACGGGATTGGTGAGATCGGGAATGACGATGCCGACCGTGTAGGTCTTGCGGGTGCGCAGGCCCGAAGCGAGAGGATTGCGCCGATAGCCGAGCTCGTCGGCTATGCTCATGACTCTTTCGGCCAAGGCCGCCGATACCATCGATCTGGTCGCAGGATTCAGCACCCGAGAGACCGTCGAAGGATGCACGCCCGCGCGCTTAGCGACGTCTTTGATGTTTGAATCGTTTTTCGCCATGCTATTTGCCGTTGTTTGCAGCACGGATTATGGCGCATTAGGGCCGCGGCTTGGCGGTTGCAAACGACCGAGGCCGAAGGTAGCGTACGCAAACGATTGCATCCCATTAAAACAAGCATTTGGAGCAAGCTTCGTGGCAACACCCCAAGCACAGCTAAGCGGCCTGACGGTCGGTTGGATCGGCGCCGGCCGCATGGGTTTCTCGATGGCGAAACGCCTGCTGGACGCGGGCTGCGACGTCTCTATTTATAACCGCACGCGCAGCAAGGCCGAGCCGCTCGCGGCCTCGGGCGGCAAGATCGTCGATATTCCGAAGGACCTCGCCGACCGCGATATCGTTTTCACGATGGTATCCGCCTCGGCGGACTTGATCGCAGTGACGTCCGGTGACAACGGCGTGTTTACCGCCGAGAAAAAACCGCGCTTGCTGATCGATTGCTCCAGCGTTTCCGAGGAGGCCTCGGCGCAGGTTCGCGCGCAAGCGGCGAAGCTCGGCGTGCAAATGCTGGCGGCACCCGTAAGCGGCAACGCCAAAGTCGTCAAAGCCGGCAAGCTGACGATCGTCGCCTCGGGACCGAAGCCGGCGTTCGACATGGCGGAGCCGTATCTCGCCGCGGTCGGCCGCGGAGTGACCTACGTCGGCGAAGGCGAGCTCGCGCGCATGGTCAAGATCTGCCACAACCTGTTGCTCGGCGTCGTCACGCAATGTCTCGCCGAGATCGTCGTGCTTGCGGAGAAGGGCGGCGTGCCGCGCCATGCGACGCTGGATTTCATCAACAACAGCGTCATGGGCTCGATGTTCTCGAGGTACAAGACGCCGGCCTTCGTCACGCTCGATTTGACGCCGACGTTCACGCCGGTGCTGCTGCGCAAGGATCTCGATCTCGGCCTCAAGGCCGGCAAAGCGCTCGGTGTGCCCCTGCCTGTCACGGAGCTGACCCGGGCGCTAGTGCAAAGAGCCATCGATGCGGGCCAGACCGACTGCGACTTCGCCGTGCTGCTGCTCGAGCAGGCCAAGGCAGCCGGCATGACGCTTACGCCCGAGGACGTCGAGGTCGGCACGGGCTTATGAGCGCCAAGGCCGAGCCCAAGCCGCGGCTCGGCATGGTCGCCGTGGCAGGCCCGGGGCTGTTGCTCGCCGCGACCGGCGTCGGCGGCGGCGACCTCGCCACCGGCAGCATCGTCGGCAGCCTGCTTGGCACCGCGGTGCTCTGGGCGGTCGTCGTCGGTGCATTCCTCAAATACGTCGTCACCGAAGGCCTCGCGCGCTGGCAGCTCGCCACCGGGGAGACCTTCCTCGAAGGCGTCGTGCACCGCCTCGGCCCCGCCGTGATCGTCGTGTTTCTGCCGTTCCTGCTGCTGTGGTCGTTCTTCGTCGGCTCGGCGCAGATGAGCGCCTGCGGCATTGCGCTGCACGCGATTTTCCCGTTCTTCGAGACCCCCGAGCGCGGTAAGATCGTGTTCGGCATGGCCTCGAGCCTCGTCGGCATCGGCCTCGTGCTCAAGGGCGGTTATCGGCTGTTCGAGCAGGTGATGCGCGTGTGCATCGGCATCATGTTCGTGACCGTCGTGCTCACGGCCGTGATGCTCTGGCCCGGCACGGGCGAAGTGCTCGCGGGTCTGTTCGTTCCACGCATCCCGGACGCGGGCGGCACCGGGCTCATCTGGACCATCGCTCTGATCGGCGGTATCGGCGGCACCTTGACGGTGCTCAGCTACGGCTACTGGCTGCGCGAGGAAGGGCGCTCCAACCCTGAGGATCTTTGGATCTGCCGCATCGATCTCGGCGCGGGCTACACGATGACCGCGGTGTTCGGCATTGGGATGATCATCGTCGGCAGCACGATCGAGGTGTCGGGGCAGGGCACGACGTTGCTCGTGACGCTGTCCGACCGCCTCGGCGAGCTCATCGGGCCGGTGGGCAAATGGCTGTTCCTGCTCGGCGCCTGGGGCGCCGTGTTCAGCAGCCTGCTCGGCGTCTGGCAATCGGTGCCGTATCTATTCGCCGACTGCTGGGGGCTGCTCCGTCAGCGCGCGCACCACGCTGAGCTCGAGCCGATCGCCGTGGACACGCGCGCGCTGCCGTACCGGATCTATCTCGCCGTGCTCGGCATCGTGCCGATGATCGGGCTCTTCTGGGGCTTCCGCGACGTGCAGCGGCTCTACACGGTCACCGGCGCGCTGTTCTTCCCGTTTCTCGCGCTGGCGCTCTTGATCATGACCGGTCGCGCGGCCTGGATCGGCGCGGCCTTCAAGACCCGGCCCGCGGGCTTGGTCACGCTGATCGCGATTTTGGCGTTCTTCTGCTGGGTGGGGCTGCTCGAGGCCATGGGGCGGATCTGAGCCAAGCTTGTCGACGCAAGGAATGCCGTGATGTTTTTCGAGCCCAAGGACCCGCAAGTCCTGTCGCACAACCCGCTGTATGCCTGCATCGTGCCCCGGCCGATCGGCTGGATCTCGACCCTGAGCGAGGACGGACGCGCCAATCTCGCGCCTTTCAGTTTCGCCAACGCGGTCAGCATGGCGCCGCCGATGCTCATGTTCTGCAACAACGGCGTTCACGCCCAGGGCGGCGTCAAGGACAGCGCCGCGAACGCCGAGAGCACCGGCGAGTTCGTCTACAACATGGCGACCTGGGACCTTCGTGAGCAGATGAATCTGACCTCGGCGACGCTGCCTCGCGAGGTCGACGAGTTCGACTATGCGGGCCTGCACAAGGCGCCGTCGAGAATCGTGAAGCCGCCGCGAGTCGCGGAATCGCCGATTTGCCTGGAATGCAGGACTTGGAAAGTCTTGCGCTTGCCGCCGATGCCCGGCGGCGGCAACAACATCATGGTCATCGGCGAGATCGTCGGCGTCCATATCGCCGATGACGCCATCAGTGACGGTCTGGTCGCGATCACACGGATCAAGCCCATCGCGCGTCTGGGCTATACCGACTACACTGTCGTCCACGACAGCTTTTCGATGACGCGCCCGAAAATATAAATCCAGAAATGCCGCGCACCGTCAAGACATTGAGAGTATCGCTGGGCCTGGAGCAGGCGAGCCTCATCGTCGATACTGCGCTGGCCGCGGCGCGCAAGCACGATCTCGAGCCGCTCACGGTCGTCGTGCTCGATGCAGGCGGTCACGATATCGCGCTCAAGCGCGAGGACGGCAGCGGCATCATTCGCGTCGAGATCGCGCGGGCGAAGGCCTACGGGGCGCTCGGCATGGGTCTTTCCAGCCGTGCCATCGGCGAGCGCCTCGCGCAGCGTCCGGTGTTCGCGGGCTCGCTTACGGCAATATCCGGCGGGCGGCTCGCGACGGCCGCGGGCGGCGTACTCGTCCTGGACGCCGACGCAAACGTCATCGGCGCCGTCGGCATCTCCGGCGACACCTCGGAGAAAGACGAATTCGCGGCGATCAGCGGTATCGAAGCGGCGGGCTTGAGCGCCGATCCGGACAAGCCCGATCCGGACTGGCGGGGTTAGCCCTGCATAACCGCTGCCGCCGCGGGCCGGCCGGCCCGAGGAGATCTCGCCTGGAACCCTTGCACGCGTATCCGTACTCCAATGCCTAGCGGTCGCAGAGAATCAGAGTACCCCTGCGTGCGCCTGCGCAAGGGCGAGGACCGCCGGCTGCGCGCAGGGCATCTCTGGGTCTACAGCAACGAGGTGGACTCGGCAACGCCTGTGCGCGGTCTAGAGCCCGGCGAGCTCGTGCGCTTGGAGGATTTTCGAGGCCGGCCGCTCGGCATCGCGCACGTCAACCCTCACTGCCTGATCTGCGCGCGCGTCCTCAGTCGCCGTGCCGGAAGCGGCTTCGACGGCGCTACGATCCGGCGACGCTTGGCAAGCGCATTGCGACTGCGCGAGTCCTTGTACGAAGCGCCGTACTATCGTCTGGCCTACGGCGAGAGCGACGCGCTTCCCGGTCTGGTCGTGGATCGATACGGGGCGGTGCTCGTCGTGCAGATCACCACGGCCGGAATGGAGCGGCTGCGCGCGCAAATTTCAACCGTGCTTCAAGAGCTGCTCTCACCCGAGGCCGTGATGCTGCGCAACGATACGTCCGCGCGGCAGCTCGAGCAGCTCGAGCGCTACGTCGAGGTCGTCTTGGGCGAGGCGCCCGAGCAAACGATCATCGAGGAGAACGGCACGCGCTTCGAGGTGTCGTTGCTCGGCGGCCAGAAGACCGGTTGGTACTTCGATCATCGCGCGAACCGCGAGCGCATGCGCCGCTACGTGGCGGGCAAGTGCGTGCTCGACGTCTTCAGCTACATCGGCGCCTGGGGCGTGCAGGCGTTGACGGCCGGCGCCGCCGAGGTCACTTGCGTGGACGGCTCTGCACGCGCGCTCGCGCAGGCACGGCGCAACGCGGCGCTCAACGGCGCCGCCGAGCGGCTCGAGACCATCGGGGCCGACGCGTTCGATGCGCTCAAAGCCCTAGGAAGCGCGGGGAAGCGTTTCGACGTGGTCATCCTCGACCCGCCGGCTTTCGTCAAGCGCAAGAAGGACCTCAAGGAAGGGGCGCAGGCCTACCGGAGACTCAACGCGCTGGCGCTGCAGCTTCTCGAGACCGACGGCATTTTGATTTCCTCGTCCTGCTCCTACCACATGCCACGCGACCTGTTCCTGAGCGAGATACGGCAGGCCGGCTTGCGCACCGGCCGCGCGCTCCAGGTGTTGGAGCAGGGTCATCAGGCACAGGATCATCCCGTGCACCCGGCAATGCCAGAGACCGATTATCTCAAGACCTTCACCGTGCGCGTGCGCAGCGGTTGACGCCGCCCCATCCATTAGGCCGAGGCACCAGCGCGTCGGATGCTCGTCGGAGCCGATGCGAACGGCCGACGCCTAGCCGTCCCGGCCGGCCTCCAGATAGCCGTAGCACTCGTACTCGAGGATCCGAATACCGTCCTCCAGCCGGCGATAGAGCGGCATCCGCATCTGCCAGGGCTCGGTAAAGACCTCCGGATCCTCGATCGTGACCTCATAGAGCAGATGGTCCATGCCCGTACGCGTGTAACGTTCGACGACATGCAAAGCCTCGCTGTGAAAGTTTCCCGATCGGTCGAGCCATGTCTGATCCGTGAAATTGACGACGTCGACGACGAGCGTGTCGCCTTCCCAACGGCCGCGCGAATCGCCCATCCATAGGCGCTGCACCGGATCCTCGGGATGCGGGCTGTCCAAAAAGATATTGCGAACGGTGTGAACGTATTCCGAGAGGATCGTGATCTGGCGCGGTGTTTGCACGATCTGGAACGGATAGGGCATGTAAGTGATGCGCGGCACGCCGACCATCTTGCAATTCGCTTCCGGATCCGCAGTCAGTCGATTGCGACGATTCTCGTCTCTCCGCGCCGCGGCTGACGGCCGGTAAGGTATTTCGTTGTCCACCACGACGCTCGCCCCGGCGGGAATGCCCAGCTGCGCCGCATGGTCCTCGATGTCCCAGACGGCCGTGTTCATGGCCTGCCAGATACCCTGTAGGTCCGGGTGCCCATGAGCCGTTCGCGGCGCCGAGTACGCTCGCGGCCGTTCCTGAGCCGCGCCGGCGCAGGCGCACAGCATCGCCGCGACGACAGACGCAGCGAGCGCGGCGGGCGAGCTCATCGGTCGGCCCTCTGGGCTTCCCGAGCCTCCGCTGCGCTGATCCCGGGGAAGATCGCGATGCCGGCGGCTCGAGAAACCGCCATCAGCGCTTCGTTGTTCTCGTAGCAGGCGAGCTCCTCGAGCTCGTACCGCTCTTCCGTGCTGCGCCTGTAGGGAACTGCGATCGTGAAGGGTTGCGTAAACACGTTCGGGTCCTCGAGCGTGGCCTGGTAGTGGAGCGTATTGTGGTCGACGAGCCACAGACGTTCGACCACGCGCGCTTCCTCGGTGTAGAACCTGCCGCGCTGATCCAGCCAGGGTAGGCCGTTCTGGTTCGTCGTCTCGATGACCAGCGTGTTGCCTTCCCAATGGCCGCTCGAGGCGCCGTTCCAAAGCCGAATTTTTTCGCCGGGAGGCGGCCGGTCGTCCAACGGAATGATTCGGTAGGCGTGAGAGTTGTAGGTCAGAATCACGAGATAGTCGGGCGTCTGCAGGAACTGGCGTGGTCCGCCGTGATACATCGTGTTCGGAACGCCGGAAAGCAGACAGGCCGCATTGTGGTGAAAATGGCGTTGCGGGTGCTCCCGCCTGCGTGCATCGGCCCAGGCCTGCATCGGGACCTTTCCATCGGGCGGGTCGACGACCGCGGTCGGAGCGCCGAGATCATCGAGCGTCTGCGGATGCTCTTCCAAATCCTCCAACGCCCCGCCGATCTGCCCACCCGGCAGGATCCAGGTGCCTTCTAGGTTCGGTCGCCCCTCGGCCGTGCGCAGGGGATCGAACGCTTGTGCCGCTTCGAGCGCGCAGTCGTGAAAAACCGCGGGGGCATTGCCGGGACACGCGGACTCCTCGACCCAGCCTTGGGCCGCCGAAGGGGAGGCCCACAGCATCGAGCCAGCCGAGACGGCCAGGAACGCGGCTGTCCCCGTGACGCAAAGTTCATTCACGCGGCATCTCCCTCCGGCACGGCTGCGTGGAAATCGGCGAGATTCGTTCCGCGCCTTGCTTATTCGTAGCTAAGGATTATCTTAGTGCCGAGATCGGGATAATACGAGCATGCACCAGGATCGGCTACGTTGACACGTACGATACGAGTTGCCGCTGTCAGGAGAATTCCGATGAGTGCCAGACTCATTGCTATCGTCTCGGCTGGTATTGGCCTTTTGTTGCCGTGGCCGTCTTCGTTCGGCCATCACGGATCGAACGTCGTTTACGATCTGACGCAGTCGATCACCGTGACGGGAACGGTCACGGATTTTCAGTTCGTCAATCCGCACGCCCTCATCTTTCTCGAGGTGGGCGAGGAGGGCGGTGAGGTCGTCAAATGGCTGGCCGGGCTCCCGAGCGCCAGCGGCTTGGGCGCCCGCGAAGGCTGGACCCGAGCGACGCTCGGGCCGGGTGATCGGATCACGATCACAGGCGCCCCCGCCAGGGGCGGCGCGGCGTCGCTCTGGGTCGAGCAAATCGTGCGCGACGGTAAGCCCTTGCTGAATGCCCGGTACACCGGGTGAGCCGCCGTCGCCGCCCGTCACAGGACGGCGCTGCGCTTTTCAATCGCCGTCAATCGGAGTACTTTTTGCTCCGAGCGCAGACTCAGCCGCTCGCGGCCCCGTAGGCGGCCGCTCGGGGGAGCACAGCATGCACGCGCCGCGCACCACCGTGGCACTGACGTTTTTGTTGTCGGGGCCCGCCTTCGCCCAAGGCTTCACCTGGACCCCGTATGTGAGTCACCGGGATTATTTCAGCGTGAGTTTTCCCGGGGAGCCGAGCGTGCGGGAGATCGCCTACCCGACCGAGTATCGGATCAGCTTGCCTGGGCGGGTCTACAGCCACGAAGACGGTGCGTACCTTTTCTCGGTCACGGTCGTGGACTACTCGGACGCCGTCGATATTCACCTGGCGCGGGTTGAGAGCTGCCAAGCAGCCGGTGGAGACGGCGACATCTGCCAGGACGACGGGCCCGAGGAGATGCGCGGCGCGCTCGTCTATGCGTCGTGGAACATCATGAACCGCGACGGCGTCGAGGTCACGCATTACGCGCACTACAATTCCGATAGAATCGAAGGTCACGCGATCCGCCTGACCAACGCCGACGAATCACGTACGTCTGCAGTCGTTCATATGCACGAAGACCGGCTCTATGTTTTGGAGTCCACGGCACCCCGTGGAGCGCCGGCGCCCGGGGTGTTTCAGATCTCGCTGCAGTTTCTCGACGATGAGTACGCGCCGGTTCGATACGAGTGGCAGGGCACCCAGCTTTACTCGAATGGGTACCCGCCGCCGCCTCGTATCAGGTAACTCGATCGAAACACGCAAGATATGATTCGTCAAGTCGAGCACGCGAGCATGAAAGCCCTATCAGCCGTGATCATTGCAGCCGCAGCTTTGCCGGTTCTGGCGCACCATTCGCACAACGCCTATGAGATCACGGTGTGGTCGAACCTGGAGGGCACGGTCAAAGAAGTTCATCTGATGAATCCGCACTCCTGGATCTACCTCGACGTCGTCGCCGCGAACGGTGAGACGACGACCTGGGCATTGGAAGCCGCCGGCCCGGGCTCGATCACGGAAAACGGCGTCAAGCCTGAAGACGTCAGGCCCGGGGACCGCATCAACGTCAGGATCCACCTGCTCCGGGACGGAGCCAACGGCGGCCTCCTCGGCTTCGTGACGCCCATGCACGGCGACCAGGCGCGCGGTCATGGTGTCGAGCTGGAGTGGGATTAGTAAGGGCGCGTCGATTTACGACGTGAGCTCAGAGGCCTACGAGCCGCGGCAGCCACGTCACGAGCGCCGGCACGTAGCTGATCAACGCCAGCGCGACGAGCGCGATGCCGATGAATGGCAGCATGCTCTTTACGATCTCGAGATACGGCACCCTGAAAGTCGCCACGCCGACGAAGAGATTGATCCCGAAGGGCGGCGTGATCATGCCGATCGCAACGTTCAACACGATCACCGCGCCGAGGTGCAGGGGGTCGATCGAGAACGCCATCGCGATGGGATAGAACAGCGGCGTGAGCACGATGATCGCGGAGTTTGGATCGATGAACATCCCGGTGATCAAGAATACCAGGTTGATCGACAGCAGCACTCCGTTGGCGGAGTTCTCGCCCATCAGCCCTGCGACTACCTGCGGTACGTCTTGCAGCGTGAGGTAGTACGCCATGGCCGAGCCGGCAGCTAGCAGGATCAACAGCGACGCGATGACCATGGATGATCTCGCCGTCACTTCGAAGAGGTCTTTGAGGTCCAGCTTGCGGTACACCACCATTTCGACGAACAAGGAATAGACGCACGCGCCCGATGCGGCCTCTGTTGGCGTGAAGGTACCTGCATAGATGCCGCCGAAGACTATCACCGGTAAACCCAGGGACCAGCCCGCATTTTTCAAGCACATGTAGCGTTCGCGCCAAGACGCGCGTTCCTGGCGGCCGACGCCGTTCACGCGCGCGTAGCCGTAGCAGTAGACGCTCAGGAGCGACATGAACACGATGCCGGCGCCGAGCCCGGCAAGGAAAACGCCGCCCACCGAGCTCGTCGTCGCGAGGGAGTAGAGGATCATCGCCACGCCCGGCGGGATCAGCATGGCGAGCGTGGATGCGGAGAGGATCAGCCCGGCGGCGAAGCCGCGGCTATACCCCTGCTTGACCAGTGCGGGATAGACGATGGGGCCGATGCTCACGATCGCCGCTTGGCCGATACCCGAGACCGCGCCGAAGAGCGCGCAGGTGACCGCGGTCGTGATCGCAACGCCACCGTTGAGGTGCCCGACCGTAGTCTCGACCAGGCGCAACAAGCGCCCGCCGATCTCTCCTCGGGAGATAATGTCGGCTGAAAAAAGGAAGAGTGGGATAGCGAGCAGGCTGAACTTGTTGATGCCCTGCATCATCTGTTGGGTCAGGGCCATGGCCGGCACGGGCGGGCCGAAGAGCTCGAAGGTGAGCAACGTCGGCGCGAGTATCGCGATGAATACCGGGGCCGAGATCAGCAGCAGAAAGAGCGCAACAAAGGCAAAGAGCGCGACGGCCATCCGCTAGCTCGCCCGGGTTACCGTGGGTCGTTCTCCCGTGCCCGCGCCGTCCTCACCGATCGCTGACTTCATCGCCGCCTGGGCAAAGGCCAACGTCATCAGGCACGAGCCGATGGGCACGGGCAGGTAGAAAAGCCCGGACGGAATCTCCAGCATGGGATCGATCTGCCCAGCGGCAAAACGCGTCCAGGTGAATAAGGCGCTCAGCCAAGCGATATAGGCGCTCGTCAGCGCGCCGCAACAACCGGCGAGGATCGCGAGTTTGTCGATGACGGCTTGGGGGAGCGAGCGCTGCACCAGATCGACCGTGATGTGCGTGCCGGAACGCACGGCGAGATAGGCGCCGAGAAAGGTCAGCCAGACGACGAGCAGGCGCCCGAGTGACGGACCGCCGACGAACGAAACGTTGAGCACGCTGCGCCCGATCGAGTTGAAGAACAACACGGCGGTCATGAGTAACAGCGCCGCGACGACGATGACGCGCACCACGCGGTCGACCACGCCGAGCAACTGTTCGAGCCTCAGCACTACACCGCGCACATCAGCTCCCTCGAGCTCCGCGGGACCGCTCGATGTCACTGCTCAAAACTCAATCCTCATACTTGGCGACTTCGGCTCTAACGCTGTCGAGCAACGCTTGGCCGCCTGCGCCGTTGTGCTCGACGTAGAGCCGCTCGATGCCCGGCAGCACGGCGTCGCGCATGCGGTTCCACTGCTCGCGAGTCGGCGTAGTGGTCGTGAGGCCGCGTGCCTCGAATGCCGGCAGCGCGACGTTCTCGATGATGGAGTTGGTGAGCTCCGCCGTCATCTGGCTGCCGGCCTCGACGGCCTCGCGAATCGCCGCTTGACACGCCGGAGGACGCCGTTCCCACCAAGCTTTCGATACCATGATCACGTTGTCCAAGATGCCGTGATTGGTGATCGCGGCGAAGTCCTGTACCTCGTGAAACTTCATGAAGAAGCTAGTATCGATGGGGTTCTCTTGCGCGTCGATGGCGCCGGTCTGCAACGCGCTGTACGTCTCGGCGAACGGCATGCCTACGGGGGTGAGCCCGAGGAGACGGCTCTGCTCCTTCAACACTATGGAGGGCATCACGCGTGCTTTGAGCCCGGCGTAGTTCTCGTAGGCATGCAGGGAGCGGCGATTGCTCGTCCAGATCTTGTAGCCCGTGTGCCAGATGGCCAGCGAGACGATGCCTTTTTCTTCCGTGGTGTCGAGCACTTCACGCATCGCCTCGCTGCGGTGCACCTGCTGAAGATCCTCCCAGCGCGGTGGGAAGAAGAACGGGAAGTCCAGGATGCCGATCAGCGGCTGAAAGCCGACCAAGAACGAGCCGGGCAGTATCGCCATCTCGACGGAGCCGATCTGTAGTCCTTCGATCAGGTCGGTATCGCCGCCGAGCTGGCTCGCAGGGAAAACTTTCGCGCTGACGTCGCAGCGCGCATCGGCGGTGATCAGCTCGGCCATCGCTGCCGCGCCGCGTCCCCGCGGCGCCGCCCCCGGCACGAGATGGCCGATCTTCATCGGCACCTGGGCCGAGGTGGCCGCGCTCACGAGAAGTGCGACTATGAGCGCAGGCGCGCGTCCTCGGCGTGAATGAGCGCCCGCGCGGACGGCCTGTGGCCGCGGCGGTTGCGGCTCGGGCTTCGCTCCAGCGAGCTTTTCCATGGCCAGTTATTTATTGCCCAAGTACCAGTCTAGAATCTGCGAGCCGGTCCAGAACAAGACACCGGGCTTGCGGCGGATGGTCTCGTAGATCCTGCGGAAATACTTGATGCGGTGGGGTACGCCGACAATATAGGGATGACAGGGCAGCGCCATCACGCGGGGCTGCTTGAGCGAGTCCTCGTAGAACGTCTCGAACTGATCGAGCGCGCGATCGGCGTACTCGGACGCCTTGTGGTGCTGAATCAGCATCATCGCTACGTCGTTCGTCTCTTGCGTATACGGGATGTTGACGAGGTTGCCCGCGCGCGCCTTGAGCTCGACGGGCTGATCGTCCAGCACCCAATCGGCCACGTACTCGAACCCCTCCTCCTTCAATATGTCGACGGTCTCATCGGTCTCGGTGAGGGCGGGGCCAAGCCAGCCTCGCGGGCGCTTGCCGGTGAACTCCTCGATGATGTCGCGCGTCTTTTGGATATCGAGCCGCTCGTTATCGACCTTTTGCATGCTGAGCTGCGAGTAACCGTGACCCATGAATTCCCAGCCGGCCTTGAGGGCCTCCTCGGCGATGCGCGGGTAGACCTTGCAGACGAGGCCGTTGAGCGCGAGCGTCGTCGGCACCTCGAAGCTGTCCAGGACTTCCTTGAGCCGCCAAAAGCCGACGCGGTTGCCGTATTCGTGCCAGGCCCAGTTCGGAACGTCGGGGATCGGCGAGCCGCCGGCGGGCGGCGTGATGACCGTGCGCGGCTGAGGCTTGGTGCTGTCCCACACCTCCACGTTGACGATCGTCCACACGATCATGCGCGCTCCGCCGGGGAGCTTCATGACCGGCCGGTCGATGATCGCGGAATAATCGAGTCGCTCGTCTGGGCGCATCGTGATTCTTCTCCTTGTTGGCAGGACGCCAGCAGCGATATTACAGAGTCCCTGCGCCGCGGGAAACGCGATCGGTTCGATCCGCGACCGCGGCGCAAATCGATCCCCCGGACCGTCGATTCTTGCACATGCGAGACGCTTGTATGCGCGGCCACTTCGGCTAGAATCGATCGTGAAGACGTGCAACAACACAATGAGGCCATCCGGGCGGCCATTTTCCAGGGGGCATGTCATGATTGTCGTCAAGTTCGTCCGCACGCTGAGCCTGACAACCGCCGGCGCGCTGCTCGTCAGCGCCGGCGCTCGTTCCCAGGTCACGCAGGAAGTCGGTTTTCAATTTCATCTCGAGGAGGCCACGATCGCCGACGTGCACGGTGCGATCCGCGAGGGCGAGATCACCTGTCTCGGTCTCGTGCAGCGGTATCTCGAGCGCGCTAAGGCCTATAACGGCGTCAACAACCAGCTGGTCACGCGCGACGGCGCGCCGATACCGCCGGCGCCCGGCGCCGTGCGCGCCGGCGCGCCGATCGAGTTCCCGACCGAGACCGTCGCGATCACCGAGATTCTGCCCGACTTCGACGAGTATGCCGGGCCGCCGATCGAGTTCGGGCGCATGGAGCCGACCGCCTCGGACCCGACTGTGCAGCAGCAGCACGGCATGACGGTCGGGATTCCGAACGCGGGACAGATCAATGCGCTCGGCACCTTGAACTTGCGCGGCGAGCGCTCCGTGACCTGCAAAGGCGATGCGGACCGGCACCCGTCCGCCGGCCCGCTGCCAGCGGGCGCGCCTCCGGTCTGCGAGGTGTTCCGCCAGTTCCCCGACGCGCTCGAGCAGGCCATGGGCCTCGATGCCGAGTACGGCAGCGAGCCCGACCTGGAAAACCTGCCGATGTACTGCATCCCGTTCAGCTTCAAGGATCCGTTCGATACGAAGGACATGCGCACGACCGCGGCGGCGGATGCGCGTTACGACATCGATTTTCCGCCGACCGACCACACATTGGTCGAGCAGCTGCGCAACAAGGGCGCGATCATCTACGCGAAGGCCGTCAACACCGAGTACAACGGCCGTCCGGGGGCGCCGAGCGGACGCCATGAGCGCGAGCGGGTGCTGCCGTCGACGCTCGGTTACCAGCGCAGCTCCTGGTCGGGCAATCCGTCGAGCGTCTACGACACGACGCGCGCGGCGTCGCTCGGCTCGAGCTCGGGCTCCGCTGCCGGCGTCAGCGCGAACCTCGTCATGTGCAGCATCTGCGAGGAGACGAGCATGTCCTGCCGCGGCCCGGCGAATCACAACTCGGTCGCGCTGCTCTTGCCGCACAAGGCCATGATCTCGTTCAACGGCAATGCGATCGGCGCCGACGTCTACAACGACCGCAGCGGCATCCACTGCCGCTGGATCGGCGACTCCGCCAAGGTGCTCGACGCGTTGCGGGATTCGGTCGAAGGCTACTACGACCCGCGCGACGTCTGGACGACCGTGCCGCGCTCGAGCGTGCTCGAGGGCTCGTATGCCGAGCACGTCGTCGAGAACGCAGGTCGAGGGGCGCTGCGCGGCGTGCGCATCGGCGTCATCCGCGAGTCGATGCTCAAGTTTCCCGGTGTCAGGGCGGACGAGCCGATCGTCGATGCGGCCGTGCGCGAGATCGAGGAGATGCTCGGCGACTACCTCGGCGCGACGCTCGTCGAGTCCGTCGATCCGCTATGGCCGGACGATCCGGACGTCGAGAACATGAGCCCTTCCTACAACGACGCGCTTGCCGAGCTCATCCCGGTTTTCTTCCCGGACATCTTCTATCGGCTCGATGACGACGGCGAGCCCGAGTTCCCGGAGTTCGCAGCCAAGATCAAGCCGACCGAGTTCGCGCCGGGCATCGTGCACGGCTCGGGCACGATGGACCCGATCGACTACATGGTCGCGCTCGCGGAGGGACACGAGCCCTTGCCGCGCAGCGTGAACATTCGCTCGATCCAGTACGTGGGCGGCGCGAACACGTTCAAGTTTCACGTCAACCAGTACCTCGTGCGCCGCGCGGCCGGCTGGGCCGAGCAGGGCTACACGGAGACCTTGACGGATTTCGCGGCGCTCAACGCGCGCTCGAAGTTCTGGGGCGACGACCAGCGCGCCTCGTTCAAGAACTGGGAGGAGCTCACGGACGTCCGCCGGCCGCTCGGCGAGCGCCAAGGCATCGACGAGCGTATCAAGCTGCGCGAGTTGCTGCGCCGCCTCGAGATGAAGGTCATGATGGAGAACGATCTCGACGTCGTCGTGCGCCTGCACTACCCGCTGCCGCCCGGCAAGATCGGCATGGCGTCCCAGCCGCAGCCGGCGGGCGACGTGCGCGGGGAGATCCGCATGGGGCCGTACGCGGGGCTCACGAGCGTGTTGATCCCGGCGGGCTATGTGCGCACGGTGTACGACCCGGTCTTTACGCTGAGTGCCGACAGGCGGCGCTACGTGCCGACGAGCAACAACACGCCGGCGACCGTTCCGCCACCCGGCATGCCGTTCTCGCTCGTATTCAGGGCTGACCCGGGCCGGGAGGACGTGATCCTGCGCGTTGCCTCCGCGTACCAATCGGCATCGCAGCGACGGGCGCCGCCGCCGATGTTCCCGCCGCGCGCCGGAGAGCCCTGACGTCGCCGCGGGTGCAGAGCCGCCGCTGACGACAGTCGGGGGATCGAGAACGATGCGAATCCGTTTCCCTGGGACCTTCACAGCCGGCATTGCCGCCGTGATTCTCGGCGTGCTCGGGTCGAGCGAAACGCTGCTCCGCGCTCAGACCGAGGACTACCGGGCACCCCGCACGGCGGATGGCCGGCCCGACCTCAACGGCGTCTGGCAGGCCCTCAACACGGCGCACTTCGACCTCGAGGCGCATGCGGCGCGGCCGGCGTTGGCCCTCATGCCCGCGCCGCCGCGTGCCGAGCCGCCGGGCCTGGGGCGGGCGACGCCCGTCGAGCTACCGGCCCCGGAGGTTCGCGCATTGGGCGCGGTCGGCGGCGTGCCGGCCGGCGAGGGCGTCGTCGTCGGCGGCGAGATTCCGTACCAGCCCTGGGCGGCCGCGCAGAAAGCCGAGAACGCGAAGCACTGGCTCGAGCGCGATCCCGAGATCAAGTGCTACATGCCCGGCGTGCCGCGCGCGACCTACATGCCCTATCCGCTCCGGATCCTGCAGGGCACCGACACGATACTGATCGCCTACGAGTTCGCGGGCACGACCCGAACGATCCACATGGATGATCCCGGCGAAAGCCCCGAGCGCACGTGGATGGGCTGGTCCCGCGGGCGCTGGGACGGCGAGACGCTCGTCGTCGAGGTCACCGATCTCAACGGCGAGACCTGGTTCGACCGGGCCGGCAACTTTCATAGCGGCGCATTGCGCGTCGTCGAGCGTTATACGCCGATTAGCCCTTATCATCTGCTGTACGAGGCCACGATCGACGATACGAACGTGTTCACGCGCCCATGGACGATACGCATGCCGCTCTACCGGCGGCTCGAGCCCGGCAAGCAGGTGCGCGACTACAAATGCGTGGAGTTCGTCGAGCAGCTCATGTACGGCGAGCTCGGCGTGATCGACCCCGAGACGGCTCAGCCGAACGACTGACGAGGAGAATTGCGATGATGAGCCGAAAGCCCAGCGACGCCTTGCGCGTCCTCGCAGCCGCGGCATGCATCGCGACGCTCGCCCCGCCGATGCTCGCCGCTCAGGACACACCGGCGGGCGATGCACCGACCGAGGCGGAGTCCTGGAGGCCGCCGCGGACCGCCTGGGGCGATCCGGATCTCCAAGGCGTCTGGCGCTACGAGGGCACGATACCGCTCGAGCGGCCCGCGAGCGCCGAGGGCCGCGCGCACCTGACGGACGAGGAAGTGGCCGCGATCGCGGCGCGGGAAGCGGAGCTCGCGGCGAATCGGGAGGCGGGTCTCGACGGCGTCGCCGTCGGCCGCCAGTCGCTCGAGGTCTCGCCGATCCGCGGCAACGAGTACAACATCTTCTGGCAGGATCACGGCCGCGCGCGCCAGGCCTACCACCAGACGTCGCTGATCCTCGATCCGCCCGACGGCAAGCTGCCCTACACCGAGGACGCGCGGGTCGCAGCCGCCCGCTCGGATGCCCGCTACGGCGTCGGCCCCTATGAGTCCTACCTCGATCCGGACACCGGGGAGCGCTGCCTGACCGACGGCGTCACCGCGATCATGTGGCAGGGTCCGAACGGCGGACACAACCGCATCGTGCAGAGCCCGGGCTACGTGACGATCCTGCACGAGGAGTACCGCGACCGGCGCATCATCCCGGTCGACGGATACGAGCCCGGGACGATACCGCAGTGGCTCGGCAACGCCGTCGGCCGTTGGGAAGGCGACACGCTCGTTGTCGAGACGACGAGCTTTCTCGACCGGACGAACTACGAATGGGCGAGTCTCTGGACGCGCGCGTCGGAGTCGCTGCGCCTCGTCGAGCGATTTAAGCGCACGAGTGAGCATGAGATGGACTACACGATCACGGTCGAGGATCCCAAGACCTTCACGCGGCCGTGGACCGCGGTCGTGCCGATCTCGCGGCTGCCCGAAGGCACGCAAATCTACGAGTACGCATGCCACGAGGGCAACCGCGCGATGCCGAATCTCCTGAGCGCCGGTCGGGCCGACGCGGCGAGGGCGCGAAACACTTCGCAGGAACAATGATCAGGGAGTCTCGCATGCGCATCGACCCCGTCGCGTTGCTTGCCGTCCTGGGCTTAAGCGCCGCACCCGCGGCGGCGCATCACGCGTTCGCGGCCGAGTTCGACGTCACTAGCCCGATCACGCTCGAGGGCAGGGTCGCCGAGCTCGAGCTCATCAACCCGCACTCGTGGATCCATCTCGACGTGACTAGCGCCGACGGCACGGTCGAGCGCTGGATGATCGAGGGCGGCCCGCCGAACTCGCTCTTCAGGCGCGGCTTCACGCGCGACGCCCTGCCCGTCGGCTCGGAGATCGTCGTCGAGGGCTTTCGCGCGAAGGACGGCTCCCTGCGCGCCAACGGCAGGGATATCACCTTCGCCGACGGCCGCACGCCCTTCACGGGCTCGTTCGGCGCCGGCCCCGGCGACGGCCGGAATCCGGCCGGCCGTTAGCCCGAGCTTCGGGCGGGAGATCACGATGCGGCCAATGGGATTGTTCGCGCCGCGCGCCTGGCTCACGCGAGTGCTCGGGCTCGTCGCAGCGAGCGCGGCGCAGCTCGCCGCGGCGCAGGGCTTGCCCATGGCGGAGCCCGAAGCCCTCGGCGTGTCATCCGAGCGCCTCGCGCGCGTCGAGGCGCTCATCGACGCTGCGATCGCGAACGAGGAGATCGCCGGCGCCGTGGCATTGATCGCCCGCCATGGCCGAGTCGCCTATTTGCAGCCCTTCGGCATGGCGGACATCGACGACGGCGAGCCGATGCAAGCCGATACGATCTTCAGGATCGCCTCGATGACCAAGCCCGTCACGAGCCTCGCGGTCATGATGCTCCACGAGGAAGGGCATTTCCTGCTCGACGATCCCGTATCGCGGTTCATACCGGAGCTCGGCAATCCCCGGGTTCTCACGGCTGACGACGGCAGCGTCGACGCGATCAGCGCGCGCGGCGAGATCACGATCCAACAATTGCTGACTCACACGTCGGGCATCAGCTACGGCTTCAATGGCGACGCGGGCCGGCGCGCGACGATTGCGCAGCTCTATCGCGACGCCGGCATCTCAGACGGGCTTTCGCAGACCGAGGGCCGGATTGCCGATCTCAGCAAGCGCCTCGGCAGCGTGCCCTTGCTCTTCGAGCCGGGCACCGAGTATGCCTACGGGCTCTCGGTCGACGTGCTCGGCCACCTCGTCGAGGTCGTCTCCGGCATGATGCTCGCGGAGTTCTTCGAGCAGCGGATCTTCGCGCCGCTCGCCATGCACGACACGCATTTCTATCTCGACGCACCCGACGTCGAGCGCCTCGCGTCCGTCTACGTGCCTGACGACCGCGGCGGCCTGCGCGAGCTCGCTGACGACGAGACGATCGAGGCCGGCTATCTCGTCTATTCCGGCTCGTATCACTTCAAGGGGCCGCGCACCTATTACTCGGGCGGCGCCGGGCTCGTGTCGACGGCCTCGGACTACGCGCGCCTGCTGCAAATGTTCTTAAACGGCGGCGAGCTCGACGGCGTGCGCCTCTTGAGCCCGACGACGGTGGAACTCATGACCCGCAACGGCATCGGCGAGCTCAGCGTCGGGCCCGGACGGAAATTCGGCTTGGGCTTTGCGGTCGTCGAGGATCCCGGCCGCGCGGGTGTCCCCGGCTCGCCGGGCACGTACTACTGGGGCGGCTTCTTCAACACGCGCTTCTTCGTCGATCCGGGCGAGGGCCTGATCGGCATTTTCCTATCGCAACGCTATCCGCGCGATGCCGGTCGCCTGCGCGACCGGTTCATCAACGTCGCCTATCAGGCGATCGTCGACTGAGCGGCGCTCGGGGCCCAGACCTTACGGGCTCCCGAGCGTTTCCAGGGCCGCCGCGAGACCCGGCAAGAGCGCCGCGCCGACGGGCACCGCGATCGACGAGCCGCTGAGGTCATCGCCGATCGGCTCGACACGGCCGCCGAGGCAGGTACCGAGGAATTCTTCTGCGGCCGCATTGAACGCGAGCCGGTTCTCGGGCCGCGCGAAGCCGTGGCCTTCGTCGGGGAACAGCACGTAGGTCACCGGAATGTTCCTGCTCTGCATGGCCGCGAGGTGACTCCAATCTCGCCGTCGCCGAGCCCGCGCAAGCCGTCGAGATCGGCGGCAATCGCCGGGTCGATCACCGTCCATTCGTTGCGCAGATAGTTTACGGAGGCGGCTTGCACGACGCCGGTCCCCGGGTGCGTGATCGCGCCGTTGACGTCGGCGCGCACGTCCTCGTGCACGAGCCTGCGCGCGCCGGTCAAGGTGTCGATCGCGAACAGCCCCGCCGTGTTGCGGTCGCGGCTGTCGAGCATGTAGAGCGTCGCGCCGTCGTGGGTGAGCCCGGCGAACTCGGTCGTCAACGCGTCCTCCTGCGGCACAGTAGTCCAGCTGCGCCACTCGTCACGGTCGCGGACGAAATACTCCTGCCCGCCGTCGTCGGTCTGCCGGGATGCATAGCGCAGCGCGAAGTCGTGATCGACGAAGACCTGGGCGAAGTCCGTGTTCTCGATCAGGCGCGTCTGTTCCCCGGTCATCAGGTCTATTCGCACGAGATCGAAATAGGTCGGATCCCGATCGTTGACGGACACGATGACCTCATCCGGATGCGCGCTCGAGAGCGCCGCGACCCCGGCCCGCGCACCGCTCGGCGTCAAGGCCTGCTGCGCGTCGGTCGTGAGGTCGACCGCAAACACTTGGAAGTTCTCATCGCCGCCGACGTCCTGCCCGTAGAGCACGTGATTGCCCGTGTAGGCGAAGCGGAAGCCGCGGATGCCCCGCAGCCGATCGTTGGTCACGGGGCGGGCCGCGTCGGGATCGCTGCTCGGCGCGACATAGACGTTCATGACGCCGTCGCGCGGCGCGATGTAGCCGAGCCAGCGGCCGTCGGGGCTGATCGCTCCGCCCGCGCGTTCGGGATTGCCGAACAAGAGCTCGCGCGCGATCAGCGGCGGCGCGTCGGGCGAGGCAGCCGGCTCGGTCGTGCTGCCGGCAAGCGATGTGCCGGGCGTTTCGCGTCCGCAGGCGGCGACCAGCAGAGCGGCAAGCAGGATCCAAAAAGCGTTGCGAGAATAGCGGAACATTTGCGTATCTCCCCGTCGTTCGCTCACGGTCGGCGACCGCGGGCGCCAGCGCCCTCCCGTACGCGAGCACCGAGTCGACGCCTAGAGCACCTCGTCGATGAGCGCGCGATATTCTTCAGCCGATAGGTTGCCGCGGGCCAAGGGCTGACCGAGATCGAAGTGGCGCGCAACTCCGAGCGAGCCGACGACCACGCCGTCGAAGCCCGCGTCGTCGACCAGCCGCTGCGCGACCTCGAGTGCCTCCATATCATCGCCCGCGAGCGGAATGGCAATCCTTGCAGGTTGCCGGTTCGGCTGGTTGGCGAGCGACTCGGCCGGAATGCAGTTGAATGCCCGGACCACCCTGGCTCCGGCGAGAAACTCCGACGACGCGACGCCACTGCCTTTCTCGAGCGCCGTGATCGCCATTGCGCCGTCACGCCGCTCGACCGGATTGCTGGTGTCGAGCACGATCTTGCCGGCGAGCTCGGACGCATAATCGGCCCCGATCTGAGGCATGGCCGCGTAGGGAACCGAAACCAGGAGCACCTCGCCGAACGCCGCCGCTTCCCGCGGCGTACCGGCTTGGGCCCGCGGACCGAGCTCATCTGCCAAGCCCTGAAGCTGCTCGGGATTTCGCGACGACATGAACACCTCGTGTCCCGCATCGATCCAATGCCGTGCGAGCGCCCCGCCGATACGGCCGGTGCCGATAATTCCGATCTTGAGCGGCTCGGACTGCGCGTACGCCCGCTCGCCGCCGAAAACCGCGAGCAACAGCGAGATGACGGCTGCGAATCCGCGTAGACGTAGAGTCATGTCTCTATCCTCGGCTAGCGCCCGCGCTGCCCGCGGAATTCTGCAAGGCCTCGATCGAGGATTCGCAGACGCTCGTTCTCGCGGCCGTCGCCGCCACCGAACAAGGTGCCGTCTGCCAGCGCGATGGCATGCCAGCTCAGCGTGTTGGAGCCGTTACGTGACGGGCTTCCGGTGATCTCGACGCGATCTCCCTGCTTGAGCTGATCCGCGGTCCAGCCGGATCTCTTGAGCCCGACCGAGGCGTCTCCCTCCGCCATCCACTGCTCGATCTCACCGCCCTCGTTGGTGACGGCGACATAAACCCGTGCGTGAGGGTTCACGAAGCGAAACTCGGTGACGACGCCGGAGATCTCGATAGTCTCTTCGACCCGATAGTGCGCCGCGAAGTTGTGGTGGGACGCCGCAGGGGATGCGATCGTCAACAGGCCGCAGAGGAGGATCGGAGTCTTGCCGTTCACAACGTGTCACCTCTCAGAACTGCCCGGCGATGGTGTCGCAGGGCCGTCGATCGAGCGCGGTATCCGGCGTCAGGACTCGCAGTCGCCTGATCGTCAGGGGTTCCTTCAGCATCACGGGATCCTCCAGCGTGAACTCCACGTTCAGCCCCCGGCCATCCGGGCTGACCGTGTAGCGTTCGATGCTTCGCGCCTGGTCGCTGTTGTGCATGGCCAGCTGATCGTCCACGAGACCGGCCGCCACGTCCACGGTCTCCACGACTAGAGCGCCGTCCTCGTACCAACCGATCGAATGCCCGACAGGACTTTTCCGACCATTCTCGGGATGCGGACGACCGTCCATGTACACCGTCCGATCCACGGTCAGGTCTTCGCCTTTGATGATGATGTGATCCGCGTGGATCTCGAACAGGATCGGGTCGGAGTGCAATACGGTTCTGAAAGTGCCGAAACGCTCGCACTGAATCGCGGGATCGTCGGCGAGATCGAATGCCGCGCCGACGGCGCGGCCGGTCTCCGTGAGCCGCTCAGCGATGACCTCAAACGTATGTGTTTCCAGGGCGTCGATGATCTCCTTGGCGGACATGCGGTCGTTGGATGGATCGTACAAGAGCGAGTCCAGGTAGTCGTAAGTCTCTGCGGCGCATCGGCAGGAAAACAGCCCCACGATGTCCCATGCGGGGTTTTCGAGCGCATCCAAGCTGTTCGTGCTCCAAACGCCGGAAAGGTCTACGGGCTCCGGCGCTTGCGCATGCGAGACAGTGACGTGAAGGATCGACGATGCCGCGAGCACGGCCCCGAGCGGAACGCATGCTCCGGATCTCGACGGAGCGAAACGTCTTTCGAGCATGGAGACGGTGAATCTCATGAACATCTCAGAGAGCCCCCTTCGTCGTTTTCGGTGAATATTACCCGAACTGGGTGGTCGTCTGCTCGGACCTCAGGATCCGCCCGCGCGATCGGATGCCTTATACTCTTGAGCAACACATGGCGATGAAGCGCGCAAAGTGGCCTGGGGGCCGAACCGTCACGCTCGAGCACGCTTCGAAGGCGCTGGCAGACAATGCGCTCGGCGATCCGTCGACGCGACTGATCGACATCTGGCTGCCGCCGCAATACGACCAAAACCACGGCCGCGGGCGCGGCCGGCGCTTTCCGGTGCTGTTCGACCTCGTCGGCTACGCCGGATCGGGGCGCTCGCACACCAACTGGCGGGCCTTCGGCGATAACGTGCCGGAGCAGGCGGCGAGGCTGGTTCATCAGAACAAGCTGCCGCCGTGCATCATCGTGTTTCCCGACTGCTTTACCGCGTTGGGGGGGAATCAATACATCAACTCCTCGGCCGTCGGCCGTTACGCGGACTATCTGACCCGCGAGCTCGTGCCGTTCGTCGACCGCGAGTTTCGCACGCAGGCTTCGCGCGAGCACCGGGGCTGCTTCGGCAAGTCGTCGGGCGGCTACGGCGCGATGATCCATGGGATGCGCTATGCGCGCTACTGGGGTGCGATCGCCGTCCACTCCGGCGATGCCTATTTCGATTTCGTCTACCGCGCCGATTGGCCGAACACGCTGAACGAGCTTGCCAAGCACCGCCGGCGCAAACGCAGGGCCGGCGCGATTCACGTTCCCGCGGAAGAGCTCGGCGCCGACGCGGGGCTGGACGACGGGCGCGTGCGCCGGTTCTTGCAGGCAATCTGGAGCAAACCTTCGCCGAGCACCGCCGAGGTGCATTGCCTGATGAACCTGGCGATGGCGGCAAGCTACGATCCCGATCCCGATGCGCCCAACGGCTTCCGGCTGCCGTTCAACCTCGAAACCGGCGAGCTCATCGAGGCGCGTTGGCGCAACTGGCTGAAGCACGATCCGATCCGGCTCGTGGATCGCTACCGCGGCAACCTCAAGAGCCTGCGCGGCATCTTCATCGACTGCGGTTGGCGGGACCAGTACCACATTCACTACGGCAGCCGGGTTCTCTCCAAGCGTCTGGGGCAGGTCGGCGTGGTGCACCGTTACGAGGAGTTCGACGACACTCACTCGGGTATCGACTACCGCATGGATCGGAGCCTGCCGTTTCTGGCGCGCGCCCTGAGCTAGCGGACGATCGACTAGCGAGCCGGCGGCAGGCCGAAAAACGCACGCCAATTGCCGATCTCGTAGCCCAAGCCGAGCGGCGCATCGGCGGGCACGCTATCGGGTTCCGTGTAGGTTCCGAACAACCGGTCCCATATCGAAAAGATGAAGCCGTAGTTGCTGTCGCTATATTTTCTGTCGCGGGCGTGATGCACGAAGTGGAATCGCGGCGTTACGAATACGTACTCGAGATGCTTCGGGAACGGCACCCAGAGATTCGAGTGTATGTAGTGCTGATTGGCGACCTGGAATGCCGCATGCGCAAATGCGACAAGAAAAGCCGTCTCGTACGGAAAGAACAAATAAGCCAGTGACGTAGGCGCTATCAGAACGACGATGTGTATCGGCGCCGCCCGAGTGCCCGACAGAAAATACAAGTATCTAGGCGAGTGATGCCAGGCATGCGCGTCCCAGAGAAAGCGTGTGTGCAGCAGCCGATGCGCCCAGTAGCTGCCGAGATCGGCTGCGACGACGTATAGGAGCAACACGGCCCAGGAGGGAAGCTGCGCATAGGATGCGCGCCAAACGTCCATTCTAGGGATGGCCCAATCGAGAATCGGTTCCTCGAGGCCGATGACGATCATTAACCCGAATACCGCCGACCCGAAATAACCGACGACGTCCCAGCCGATCTCCTTCTTGCCGCGCAACCCGCGAAACGGCAGCGCGAGCGCGACCAGCCAAACCGCTACGCCGATGCCGACATCGAACACCGTTTCCTCGAATTGGCTGTAGATGAACTCCAACATCGCCCAGCGCGTCCGCGACCCACTTGCCCTCGAATAGGCTGAAAATCATAGCTCTCTGCGGCCGAAACGGCGAGGTGCCACGGCAGGCATTATGTTCACACGGGGCGGCGTTGATGCGACGCGAGGCCGCCGACGCGGCATCAACGCAGCGAATCGGGTCGCAGCGCGCCGTCGATCGACCGTCCGAGGCGCGTGACGATCTCGGGCAATGCATCGATATCGCTCTCGGTCGTGCGAAAGTTGACGATGCAGCTGCGCAGGACCGTGCGGCCCGCGAGCACCGCATTGGAGACGTACGCTTCGCCGCCGCTCTGAATCTCGCCGAGCAGACGCTCATTGAGCTCGTTGAGATAAGTCTCGACGCTTTCGCCGCCGTACGCGAGATCGGCGGGCCGGTAGCGGAAGGTCGTGATGCTCAGCTCGCGGGTGAACGCCTCGAGCTCGGGATGCTTCTCGGCCGCGTCGTACAGTCGCCCGGCGAGCGCGATGTCCCGCTCGAGCATGGCAACGTACGCCGTCTTGCCGACGGCGCGCAGGCTCAGCCAGACCTTGAGCGCGCGGAAGCCGCGCGAGTTTTGAATGCCGTGCTCGTAGAAGTTGACGCGCGGGTCGTCGTCGTCTGCTTCGAAGCGATAGTAGTCGGGATGGAAGCTGAAGGCGCCCGTCAGGTGTCTCGGATCCCGGACGAGCGCGCATCCGGCCTCCAGCGGGTTGTAGAGCCATTTGTGAGGGTCCAGCGCCAGGGAATCGGCGAGCGCGAGACCGCGCAGATCTTCGCCGGCGCCGGGTAAGGCGGCCGCGGGCGCGCCGTAGGCGCCGTCGACGTGAAACCACAAGCGGTGGCGCCTGCAGACCGCGGCCATCGCGGGTAGAGGGTCGACCGCGCCCGTGCCGACGGTGCCGGCTGCGCCGACGGCGATGAACGGCAGGCGATTCGCGGCGGAATCCGCCTCGATCCGCCGTTCGAGCTCGTCGAGGCGCAACCGCTGACGCGCGTCGGTCCCGATCCAGCGGATGTTTTCCGTGCCGATGCCCGAAAGATCTGCGGCCTTCTGTATCCAGGTATGGGTAGCTTCCGAGGCATACACGGTCAAGCGGCGGCCGTCGGCATACAGGCCCGACGTCCTGACGTCCCATGCGGTCTTCGCGCGGCGCGCCGCGAAGAAGCCGATGAGGTTGGCGACATTGCCGCCGCTCACCATCAAACCGCCGCAGTCGCTCGGATAGCCGATGAGCTCTGCGAGCCAACGAATCAGCTGCCGTTCGATCTCGCTCGCCACGGGCGACAGCTCCCACGCGCCGACGTTGCTGTTGACCGCCGCGGCGAGCATCTCCGCGAGCGCACCCAGCGGCGCCGCCGAAGAGGTGATATAGCCCAGAAAGCGCGGATGGCCGTTGTGCAGCGAGTGCTCGAACATGAGATCGGCAACATTGCGCAACAGCTCCCCCGGATCTTCCCCTCGCTCCGGCAAACCGGGCGCGCCCAGGCGCGCCCGGATCTCTTTCGGCGTGCTTGCGCGAGTCACCGGCCTCTCGGGCAAGGACGCGAGGAATTCCGCGATCCGGTCGACGAGGTCATGGCCGAGCGCGCGGAACTCGTCGGCCGAAAGGTTCAGCGGTGTGTGAGGTGCTGATCGCATCGACGCCTGTCTTCCGTTGACGCCGGTCGCTCGCGCGCGTCGCGCGGGCGCCGGCGGCACGCGCTAGCGCTGGAAGATATCCTCCACCGCCACGATCGTAATGTTCTCGGCATCGATGTTCAGGGGATGCCGCTCGATCAGCTCATCTTCGTCGAGGATGGGCTGGGTCTTCGGAGATTCGTAGGTCAACGGGCTCGGGGTGTCACCGATCAACGCCTCGCGGAGGTTCTCGGCCTCACCCGTCACGATCGCGATCTTGAGCTTGTCGGCACGCAGATGGCGCTTGAGCGCTGCGTTGACCTCTTCGAGCGTGATGCCGGCGAGCATCGCGCGAAACTGTTCGAGATGCCCTGGGGCGTCGATGCCGTAGAAGCGATCGTCGAGCGCATAGCCGAGCCTTTCTGAGGTCGTCTCGGCGAAATGCAGCGCGTATTTGTCGAGGAAGGCACGCCTCAGCTCGAATTCCTCCCGACTCATGCCGCCGTCAACGAGCCGCTCGAGCTCGAGCAGCGCGGCTCGCAGCGCGAAAAGCGCCTGCTCGTTCGGCAGCGTTCGTATCCAGATCTCGAACATCTGACTGCGGCGCGCGACGTTTACGGGCGGCATCGTGCGTTGACCGCCTTCCGGGAAGGCCTCGATATAGGAATAATCGCCGTAGTTGAGACCACGCTGATCCCGGATGACTTGAAACAATCGTCCCGCCAGATTGCGGTGCTCGCCGAGCCAGGAGTTTGCGATCCACAATGCGTAGAAATCGCGCTCGCCGCGATGAACGTCGATGGGGAAACCGAGACTGATCGACGCATCCGCGCCCGGCTTGGCGATCAGCAGCACTTCCGTCGCTTCCACGGTTGCCGGTCGGACGGCGGGATCCGGGACCGTTTCCCCCTGCGGCAAACCTTCGAGCGATAGCTCGAACGCGCTGCGCAGAGGATCGTCGAAGCCCCCGGCGAGCCCGAGCACGACATTGCCGCCCGTGTAGTGACGGGCATGGAACTCGGCCACGTCTTCGAGCGTGATCGAGCGCAGGCTTTCGACGGTCCCCGCGATGGGGTGCGCATAGGGTGTGCCGGCGTAGACCATCTGCGTCAACGCGGCTTTGGCGAGCTCCTCGTCGGACGCATATCGCAGCGTGTTCTCGATGTAGTTGATCGTGTCGTTCTTGATGCGCGCGAAGTCGTCTTCGGCGAAGGCCGGTCGCAGAAACGCGTCGGTCAACAGCTCGAGGAATGCGCCGGTGTTGTCGCGATGGGTCCGGCCCGTCAGCGTCGAGGTTTCCTTGTCGACCCTAATCTGGTAGCTCGACGCGATCGGATAAAGCTTCTCGAGGATCGCCTCATAGCCGTTGTTCTCGGTGGACGCGCTCGCGAGCATCTCGCCGGTGAGGTAAGCCAGGCCTTGCTTGCCGGGCGGGTCGTCCTGCGATCCCGCGCCGAAGCTCAAGGAGAACGAGATCGTCGGGTCGCCAGGCGCGGGTAGCAGCGCGCTCGTGCCGGCGGGCGCCTGCGAAGGTTCGCTACAGGCGACCAGCAACGCGGTGCCGAGGGTCAGGGCGGCCGCGGCTCTCACGGCTCGGCTCGTAGCACGCCGACCGTGCGCCGATTCGGATCGAAATAGCGCTGCGCTGCGCGGCGCACGTCTTCCGGCGTGACCTCGGCGTACGCTGCATACACGGCCTCGAGATCGTCGAGTCCGCCGCTGACGGCGACGCTGCGCGCCAAGCCTCTCGCGACGGCATCGGGCGTCTCCAAGCCCATGAGAAAGCCGTAGCGCAGCCGTGATTTCAGCGCGTCCAGATCGTCCTCGGCCGGAAGGCTCTCTCGAAACCTGGCCGTGGTCGCGTCGATCGTTTCCAAGACGTAATCCACTCTTGCCGGGTCCTTGATCCGGGAATAGATGCCGAGGAGACCCGGGTCGCGATTGAGTCCGGCTTCGGCGGCCAGGAACTCGACGACCTGCTCGTCCAAGACCAGTTTCCTATACAGCTCGCTCGTCGAGCCGAAGGCCATCTCGGTCAAAAGATCCGCCGCCACCCGCAGATCGTTCTGCGGATCGAACGCGTCGAGCTTGTAGGCGACCGCGAGCATCGGCAGCGAGCGCCCCGCATAGCTGACTTCGAAACGCCGCTCTTCGGCCTGCTCGGGCTCGACGGGTACTCGGGGCGGCGTATAGCCCGGCTGCCAATCGGCGTAATGCTCGCGAACGAGCTCCACGGCTGCCGCAGGCGTGACGTCGCCGACGATCAGCAGGATCGTGTTGTCGGGGCGGTAGTAACGGGAAAAGAACGTTCGTGAATACTCGTACATCGTCGGCATGGCGGCTATGTCTTCCTCGTACCCCATCGTCGTGTGCCCATAGGTATGCACGTCGAAGGCGCGTCCCATCATCGCTTCGTAGATGACGAACAAGGGATTGGTGACGTTCTTCCGGTACTCGCCATATACGGCCCCCGCCTCCGTTCGGAAATCCGCCTCCGAATAGGCGAGATTCCGAAACCGGTCGCTCTCGAGCTCCATGACGCGCTCGAGATCCTCGGCCGCGATCGACAGGTAGTACGCCGTCAGGTCGTCGGTGGTATAGGCGTTGCGGCTCGCGCCGATCTCGGTGACCACCTGGTTGTACCTTTCGGCCGGAAAGGCTTCGGTGCCGCGGAACATCATGTGCTCGAAGAAATGCGCGAAGCCGGTGTGGCCGGGCTCGAACTCGTCCCGCGACCCGGTTCGAACGATGCTCCAGTAGCTCACCAGGCCGCTGCCGGGCATATGGATGACGATCGCCTTGAGGCCGTTGGCCAGCGTCTCGGTATGCGTCTCGAAAGAGATGAGCCTCGCGCGGTCCTCGGCGGTCTGCGCGAGCGCCGCAGCGGAGAGGAACGTAATAAATATGAGTAGCGCGATGTTTCTCGTCATGGCCTCGCCCGCGTGTCGGCGCATCTTCGCAGTCTAGCAAAGCGTCGCCGCGCGCGTTACAGGCCGAACCGCCCGAGTGCCCGGTTCTACGAGCCTTGCCACTCGCTGACGATGGACTCGAGCTCCGGCCGCGGCCTCTCGGCCGGCGGCGCCGCCACAGTGCCGAGGTAGACGAAACCGACGAGATCGACCGTGGGGTCGTGACCGAGCGCGGCCTTGATCTCGGGATGGTAGGCGGGCCAGCCAGTGACCCACTGGGCGCCGTAGCCCAAGGCTTGCGCGGCGATCAGCAGGTTTTGGCACAAAGCGCCCGCTGACAGGAGCTGCTCGATCGCCGGAACCTTGGCGAAACGTCGCGGGTCCGGATGCGAGCTGACGATGATCAGCAGCGGTGCTTGCTGCACACGATCGCTTTCGGCTCGAAGCTGAACGTCACTGGCCTGGGAGTTGTCGCGTCGAAAAATCCGCGCGCACAGCTCGCCGAGCTCGCGCTGCGCGGGTTTGCGTAAGACCTGTATTCGCCATGGCTCCACGCGGCCGTGGTCGGGCACGCGCAAGCCGGCGCGCAGAATGATGTCGAGGTGCTCCGTGCTCGGTCCAGGCTCGACGAGATCCTTAGCCTGCACGGACCGGCGCGTCAGCAGTAGCTTGATCGTAGAATCGTTCATCGTCATGGTGGTGTCTTTCGTTTCCGGCATCAGGCGGAGCGGGCTCGCTTGGCCAATACCAGCCAGATGCCGCCCAAGATCGCGGCAGAGGATATCAACAGGCGCGACGTGATGTCTTCGCCGAGCAGCGCCACGCCCCCGAAAGCCGCAATGAGCGGGACGGCGAGTTGCACGGTTGCGGCGGCGGTGGCGGCGAGGCGCTTCACCGCGGCGAACCAGACGACGTAGCCGAGTCCGGAGGTGATACTGCCGGACGCGATGGCGAGCGCCATGCCTCGAGGTGAAGCGTGCGCCTGCCCCAGCGTCGCCAGGCTGACGATCGCCACCGCGGGCAGGGCGTAGATGAAACTGCGCGCGGTCGCCAGCAGTGCGTCGCGGGCGATGCGGCCGCGCAGCGAATAGACGCCCCAAGCGACGCCCGCGATGCCCATGAGCGCCGCGCCACCGGGATCCGGTGCCGCCAGACCGGGCGCGACCAGGCAGACCAGTCCGAGCATGGCAAACGTCAGGCCGATCCACGCCGGCGGCGGAAAACCGGCGCCCGCGCGCAAGGCCGCGACGAACATCGTGACCTGAACCGCACCGAAAAGAATCAATGCGCCGGTGCCCGCGGCCAACGACACGTAGGCGTAGGAGAAGCAGGCCACGTAGATGATCAGCATCGCGACCGCGACGTAGTCGTTGCCGCCGCGGCTTTGGGTTCCCAAGCGCGGCAGGGCGATGAGCGCAAGAGTCAACGCGCCCGAGGCGATCCGCAAGGATGCGAAGCTCGCCGGATCGATGAGACCGGGCTCGAGCGCCAGGCGACACAGCAACGAGTTGGCGGCGAAAGCGAGCATCGCCACGGACGTCAGCGCCGCGGTGCCGACCGACATGGATCTCAGTATCATCGTGCCGGGAGCCTACGGGCAGTCGTTGCGGGCGTAAAGCGCTTGAGCTTGGCGCCGAAAGAGTTTCTCAGCATGCCGAGCAATCAACCCTACGCCGAGCTCACGCCTTCCGTCGTCCTCGAAGCCGTCGACGGCTTCGGCCTGCGCACCGATGGCAGAATCCTGGCCTTGAACAGCTACGAGAATCGTGTCTATCAGCTGGGGCTCGAGGACGACGGTTTCGTGGTCGCGAAATTCTACCGGCCGGGGCGCTGGACCGACGCGGCGATACTCGAGGAGCACGCGTTCGCCGAGGAGCTCAACGCCCGCGAGGTCGCGGTTGTCGCGCCCATCGCGGCGGCGAACGGAAATACGCTGCACGCGCACGGCGGCTATCGCTTCGCGGTGTTTCCGCGCCAGGGCGGGCGCTGGCCCGAGCTCGGATGTGCCGACGACCGCCTGCGGATGGGACGCATGCTCGGCCGCCTGCATGCCGCCGGCGCCGTGCGGCCCTTCGAGCACCGCGAGGATCTTTCGCCGTCGCGGCTCGGCGACGATTCCGTGGAATTCATTCGCGGCAGCCGCTGGCTGCCCGCGCACCTGCTCGAAAGCTACGGCGCGGTAACGCAACAGCTGCTCGAAGCCGTCGAGCAGAGCTTCGCGGAGACGGGATCGCTGCGGATGCTGCGCATACACGGCGACTGCCATCCGGGCAACGTGCTCTGGACCGACTCGGGGCCCCACTTCGTGGATCTCGACGATTGCGTCAACGGCCCCGCGGTGCAGGACTTGTGGCTGTTCCTCTCGGGTGAACGCGCGGCGCGCTCGGCTCAGCTCAAGGACCTGCTCGAGGGCTACGGTCAGTTCTTCGACTTCGATCCGCGAGAGCTGCGTTTGATCGAGGCCTTACGTAGTCTTCGCATGCTGCATCACTCGGCATGGATCGCGCGGCGCTGGTCGGATCCTGCCTTCCCCAGGGCGTTTCCCTGGTTCGAGACCAACAAGTATTGGGAGGAGCAGGTTTTGGGGCTCAAGGAGCAGCTCGGTGCCTTGGCCGAGCCGCCGCTGGAGCTCGCCTGAGCTTACGTCGTGCGACCGCGCCGCCGAAGGACGCCGGAGCGAGGGTATAGGTTCTCGAAGGAGTTTGCCCCTCGACTGAGAGAGCCTATACCCTCGATCCGGCGTCAAGCCGTGATGACACTTGTGGCTTTCGGCCCTTTCTCATAGGATCGACGGATCAACGCGAGCGTTCCGACTCGCCGGGGTAGCGCACGCAGCCGCCGCGTGCGCGCGCAGGGGGGAAATCAATGGCTTACACGTTGATTGGTAAGAATTTCACGCCGCCCGACATCCACGCCAAGGTCACAGGCCAAGCCAAGTACGCGGAGGATTTTCGTGCCGAGGGCATGGTGTTCTGCCGCTTGCTCACGAGCCCGGTGCCGCATGGCCGAGTCACCCGCCTGGATACCACCGCGCTTGATGGCATGGAGGGCGTCCTCGGCGTGCTCACGGCAGCCGAGGTGCCGAACCCGCCGGATCCGGCGGATCCGATACTGACCGACGAGCCGAAGTTCGTCGGCCAGCCGATCCTCGCGGTCGCCGCGGTCGACGAGACCACCGCGGAGAACGCGATCGAGCGGATCCAAATCGAGTTCGAGACCTTGCCGTTCACGGTCGACCCGCTGCAAAGCCTCTATCCCGGCGGGCCCGATGCCAGGACCGAAGGCAATGTGGCCAATCCCGGTGTCGAGACGCGCCGCGTCAAATGGACGGCGCGGGATTTCGCGGCCGTGGAGGAGGGCCAGCTGCCCATGGGCGAAGCGGCGCTCGAATGGTCCTACGGCGACGTCGAGGCCGGCTTCGAGCAGGCCGTGTTGACCTTGGACGAGAGCTTCGTGACCCAGGGATTGTCGCATCATTCCATGGAACCGCGCACGGCGATGGCCTATTGGGAAAACGGCAAGTGCATCTTGCACGCCTCCTCGCAGAGCCAGAGCTTCCCGGTGCCGGGCGTTGCAGAGTACATCGGCATTCCACCCGAGGATCTGGTCTTCATCGCCGAGTTCTGCGGCGGTGGCTTCGGCTCCAAGGGCGGCGCCTACCCCTACGTCGCGATCCCTGCGCATATGTCACGGAAGATCGGACGGCCGGTCATGATGCGCATCAGCCGTAGCGAGGAAAACTTCATCGGCTCCGCGCGGCCCGGCTTTCAGGGCCGGATCAGGATGGGCTTCGCGGCCAGCGGCCGGTTGACGGCGGTCGATCTTTACATCGTGCAGGAAAACGGACCGAGCCGCGGCTTCAACGATTGGCGATCCGCCGCGGACGCGGTGTCGCTGGTCTACACGCCGCCGGCGATGCGTTTTCGCGGCATCCCGATCTTGACCAACACGCCGCCGCGCGGACCGCAACGCGGCCCGGGGCAGAATCAAATCGCGATGGCCGTGGAGCCGCTGCTCGACAAGGCGGCCAGGGAGCTCGGCATCGACCGGGTCGCGATACGCCGCATCAACGCGACCACGAATGAGACGCGCTACGGCGGCGAGCAGAATTCGGTGACGAGCGCCTACCTGCAGGACGCCCTCGATCAGGGTGCGGCGGAGTTCGGCTGGCAACGGCGGCTCTCGAGCAGCGGGCAGCGCAACGGCAGCAAAGTGCGCGGGCTCGGCGTCGGGCAGGCGTACCATTCGGCCGGCTCCAGCGGATTCGACGGCCTCGTCAGGATCACGCCGGACGGCATGCTGCATATCCATACGGGTGTCGGCAACCTCGGCACGTACTCTCATACCGGCACTTCGCGCGTTGCCGCCGAGGTGTTGCGCTACGACTGGAGTCGGTGCGTCGTCGAGCGGGGCGACAGCCGCAAGCACTTGCCGTGGAATCTCGGCCAGTTCGGCAGCAATACCTCGTACACGATGACGCGCACCAACTATGTCGCCGCAATGGACGCGCTCGCCAAGCTCAAGGATATCGCCGCGACGGATCTCGGCGGCGCAGCCGACGATTACGACGTCGACGGCGAAGCCGTGTTCGCCAAGACCGATGCCAGCCGGCGCATGAGCTACGCACAAGCCGCGCAGCGTGCGATCGAGCTCGGCGGCCGCTACTCGGGCGAGGAAATGCCCGAGGATCTCAACGAGATGACCAAGCGCTCGGTCACCGGTCTAGCCGGCAGCGGGCTCATCGGCGTCGCCAAGGACAATCTCGAGCGCAGCGGCACGGTTCCTGCGCTGGCCGTCGGTTTCATGGAGATCGAGCTCGACGTCGAGACCGGGCGCTGGGAGATTCTCGACTATCTCGGCGTCGCCGATTGCGGCACCGTGATTCACCCGATGGGCTTGGGTAATCAGGTCAACGGCGGCGCGGTCATGGGCGTCGGGCTTGCGACGACCGAAAGGCATATCTTTGATCCGCAGAACGGCTTGCCCGGAACTTGCGGGCTCTATCAGGCCAAGCCGCCGAGCTACCTCGACGTGCCGAGCGAGATGGCTTGGGCGGCGGTGGGGGCGCCCGACCCCGAGAATCCGATCGGCGCCAAAGGGATCGGCGAGCCGGTCCAGGGCTGTGCCGCCGCGGCGCTGTTGTGCGCGATCTCGGATGCGCTCGGCGGCCACGTCTTCAATCGCACGCCGGTGGTGCCCGACATGATCATCAACGCCGTCTCCGGCAGGCCGCAATCACACCGCCCACTCCAGGTGAACACGGCCTGAGCGCTCATGATGCGGCGGGGATACCTACTTTTCGAGCGCTCGCGGTCGCCTTGTTTGACTGCGGCTTTTCTCATAGGATCGAGCGAAACGCTCTTGTGCAAAAAACGCCACTGGGGGAGATTCTCCAATGTCCGACCAAGTTTCCGTTGACGTAAGCGCCGCGACCTCACTTCCGGAGCCCCGCTACGACACCGGTGGAGGGATCAGGGCCCTGGGACGCAGCCGGGCGTCACGGCGATCGTTCATCAAGGGCGTCATCGCCTCCGGCGCGGCGGTGTCCTCCGCCGGGTACGTGTTCGGCGGCTTGGGCGGCTGCTCGACCGAGCAGGCGGCGATGCCCGGCGGCGTCGAGCGTTTGATGAGCCTCAACGTCAACGGCGAGATGCGGCGCGTCGACGTGCTGCCGAATGAGACGCTGGCCATGACCCTGAGATACAAGCTCGGTCTCACCGGCACCAAGCTCGGCTGCGACCGTGGCGAATGCGGCGCTTGTACGGTCCTGATCGACGGCATCCCGAGCTATTCCTGCTCGACCCTGACGCATGCGACACGCAGCAAGGGCGTTCGGACCATCGAAGGGCTCGAGAGCCCCAACGGCGAGCTGCATCCGGTGCAGCAGGCGATGATCGACGAGCTCGGCCCGCAGTGCGGTTTTTGCACGCCGGGGCAGATCATGTCCGCGGTCGGCTTGCTCGAGGCCAACCCGAGTCCGACCCGCGACGAGGTACGCCGCGCCCTGTCGGGCAATCTGTGCCGTTGCGGCGCCTACGATCACTACCTCAATTCGGTGATGCGCGCGGCGCAGGGGACTTAGGAAAATGGCCTGGAACCTGATCGGCAAGAATTTCACGCCGCCGGACATACGCGCCAAGGTTACGGGGCAGGCGAAGTACGCGGAAGACTTCCGTGCCGAAGGCATGGTCTTCGCGCGCATGCTCACGAGCCCGATGCCCCACGCAATGATCCGCAACATCGATACCTCCGCCATCGACACGATGGAGGGTGTGATCGGTGTTTTGACGGCGAACGACGAAGGCGTCGGCGAGCTGTTGACCAACGAGCCGAAATACGTCGGCGATCCGATACTCGCGGTCGCCGCCATCGACGAGACGACTGCCGAGAACGCGATCGAGAGGATCGAGATCGATTTCGAGCCGCTGCCTTTCACGGTCGATCCGCTGGAGAGCCTCTATCCGGGCGGCCCGGACGGGCGCGCCGACGGCAACAACATCGGCGGCGGGCGAACCGGTATCGAGCCGCGCCGCGTGAAGTGGACCGCACGTGATTTCGCGGCCGTCAGGGAAGACCAGCTGCCGATGGGCGAGGCCGCCGTCGAGTGGGCCTACGGCGACATCCAGGCCGGCTTCGCGGAAGCCGCGCTCGTGATCGACGAAACTTTCGTCACTGCGGGCAACTCGCACATGTCGATGGAGCCGCGCACCGCGATGGCCTACTGGGAGAACGGCAAGTGCTACGTCCACTCCGGGAGCCAGAGCCTGACCGCGTCGCTGCCGGCGATCGCCAGTCAGCTCGGTGTCGGGCTCGAGGATTTCGTTTATATCAATGAGTACTGCGGCGGCGGTTTCGGCTCCAAGGGCACGCCGGGGCAAACGGTCGGGATCGCCGCGCATCTGTCGAAGAAGATCTCCCGCCCGGTGATGCTGCGCGTGAGCCGCCAAGAGGAGTTCTACATCGGCTCGGCCCGCGGCAGCCTTCAGGGCCGCGCGCGGATGGGCTTTCGCGCCGACGGCAAGATCACGGCCGTGGACTTTTCGGTCGTGCAGGACGGCGGCGGCAACGGTGGGTTCCAGGATGCCGGCGACGCCGCGCAGGCCATCACGGTCATCTATCAGCCGCTCAGCATGCGCTTCCGCGGCATCCCCGTAATGACCAATACGACGCCGCGCGGCCCGCAGCGCGGCCCCGGTCAGAACCAGATCGCCGCCGCGCTCGAGCCGCTCGTCGATCGCGCCGCACGCGAGCTCGGGCTCGACCGGCTGGCGATTCGCAAGCTCAACGCTCCGGACAACGACGCTCGCGTCGGCGGCGACCAGGTCCCGATTTCGAGCGCGTATCTAGCGAACGCATTGGACCAAGGCGCGGCGCTGTTCAACTGGGAACAGCAACGTCAACGCAGCGGCCAGCGCAACGGCTCGAAAGTCTACGGCGTCGGCATCGGCTCGGCGTATCACGACGTCGGCCGAACGGGCTATGACGGGCTTTGCGTGCTCACGCCGGACGGCAAGCTGCATCTGCACAGCGGCGTCGGCAACCTCGGCACGTACTCCTATGCGAGCACGACGCGCGCCTGCGCCGAGATGCTCAATATGGACTGGGAGAACTGCATCATCCATCAGGGCAGCAATGCGAAGTTCCTGCCGCGTGCGTCCACACAGACCGGCAGCAACACCTCGTGGACGATGAGCCGCACGAACTACGTCGCGGGCATGGACGCGCTCGGGAAGCTCAAAGAGATCGCGGCGATGGACATAGGCGGCGCACCCGAGGACTATGACGTCGACGGGACACGCGTTTTCCGCGTCGACAACCCGGAGCAGCATTTGACCTATGCGCAGGCGGCGCAGCGGGCGATCGAGCTCGGTGGGCGGTACTCGGGCGAGGAACCGCCGGAAGATATCCACGAGATCACCAAGATCGCGGTTCGCGGCGTGGCCGGCACCGGCTTGGTCGGCGTGGCGAAGGACACGCTGCGGATGGAAGGCGACATTCCGGCGCTCGCTTGCGGCTTTGCTGCAGTCGAGGTCGACGTCGAGACCGGCAAGGTCGAGGTCGTCGACTACGTCGCGATCGCCGATTGCGGCACCGTGTTCCACCCGCAGGGCCTGGCTCAACAGATGAAGGGCGGCGGCGTATGGGGCATGGGCTTCGCTCTGTTCGAGCGTCAGATCTACGATCCGCAGAACGGCCTGCCGGGCAACTCGAGCTTCCTGCAGTGCAAGCCGGCGACCTATCTCGATATTCCGTCCACGGTACGCTGGGATGCGGTCGATATCGCCGATCCGCAGAACCCCGTCGGCGCCCGAGGCATCGGCGAGCCGCCGATGGGAGCCGCGGCAGCGGCGGTGTTGTGCGCGATTTCCGATGCCCTCGGCGGGCACGTCTTCAATCGCGTGCCGGTCGTCCCGGACATGATCGTCAACCACGTAGCGGGCAGAGAGCAGTCGACGCCGCCGCTAAAGCTACACACAGCATAAGGAGCATCTCGCTATGTCAAAAGACATGATGCCGCATTTCGAGTTGTACCAGCCGGACTCCGTGGAGACCGCGCTGGATCTGCTGGGTCGCTTCGGGGAAGACGGCTGGGCGATGGCGGGCGGTCACGACACGCTGGGATGGTTCAAGGACCGGGCCAAGTACTCGCCCAATGTCGTCGATCTCGGCGGTATCGCGGCGTTGCGCGGTATCCGGGAAATCGAGGGCGGGGTGGAGATCGGCGCGATGACGACGCTCACCGAGATCGAGAACAACGAGCTGATTCGCTCCCGTTTCGGCCTCCTAGCGGAAGCTGCGAGCCACGTCGCGAGCCCACAAATTCGCAACGCCGGCACGATAGGCGGCAATCTCAACCAGGACACGCGTTGCTGGTACTACCGCTACGGCGTCGATTGCTACCGCGCCGGCGGAAACACCTGCTATGCGGACACGCCTGAGGGGCAGAACCGCGAGCACTGCCTCTGGGGTGCGGACCGCTGCATCGCAGTTTCGCCCTCCGATCTGGCACCCACGATGGTCGCTCTGGACGCGCGCATGGTCGTGCGCGGCGCCGCCGGCGAGCGCGAGGTCGCCGCCGAGGACTATTTCATCGGCCCGGACATCGACATAGAGCGCATGACGATCATCGGGCCCGGCGAGCTCATGACTGCGGTGCGTCTGCCCGCGGAGTGGGCCGGGGCTCGCTTTTATTTCGAGAAGGTCGCCGACCGCAACACCTGGGATTTCCCGCTGGTGAACATCGCCAGCGCGATGTTCGTCGAGGGCGGCGTCATCTCGCGGATCAGGATGGCGGCCGGTGCCGTGCAGTGCGTGCCGAGGCGTCTGACAGTCGTCGAGGAGGTCGTGGCGGGCAGTGCGCCCGACGAGGAGACTGCGGCGCTTGCGGGGCAGGCGGCCGTTCGTGGAGCCACGCCGCTCAACTTCAATCATTTCAAGATCCCACTGCTCGAGAACCTCGTCAAACGCGCGATACGGGACGCCTAAACCCGATCTTCCCCCGTGCCACCTGGCGCGGGGGGTTGTGGCCGTCAGGCCGGCTGTTGTCCGATAAGGGGGACGTGGTGCGACAGCTGAAGGTCATTGCCGTGGCTCTGTGCCTGGCCTCGCCGGTGGCTGCGCATCATAGCGATGCCGGTGTCGACATGCAGGCGCTCGTGACCGTCGAAGGCCGAGTCACCGAGTTCAACTGGCGCAATCCCCACGTTTACTTCACCGTCGAGACGAATGGCGCCGCCGAGCCTTCGGTCGAGTGGGAATTTCAGCTCGGCTCAACGATCACGGTCACGCGCATGGGCTGGACTGCCGATTCGCTGCGGGCCGGCGACCTCGTGACGGTTCGCGCGCACCCGGCGGAAAATGGACGTCCTTACGGAATTCTCGAGGCCGTATGGAAGGAAGACGGGGCGTTGCCGGCGTCATTCGCGAGTGGCTCGAGCGAACCACAGCTCGAGCGCCCCGATGCGATCGAGAGCGCGACGACGCTCGAGGGCATCTGGATGGCGGATACCTCGAAGCTCGTGAGCTACCCCGGGGGCTTCGACGGATTCTTCGACGCCGAGCTCGAGCTGACGGAGAAGGGCGCGGCGGCCAAGGCGGCGTACGACCCCTTTTCCGAGGAGAACCCGGAAACGACATGCGTCGGCCGTCCCACACCGGCCATGATCATGTCCTCCGGGATCTATCCGCTACAGATCGAGCTCGACGAAGCCCGGGAGATTGTTTTCATCAGAAGTGAGTTCTGGGACGAGGAGCGCGTCGTCTACATGGACGGCCGCGGGCATCCCGACGCCGGCGAGCGTCAGCCGTCGGGTCACTCGATCGGACGGCGGGACGGCAACGTCCTGGTCGTCGACACGACGAATTTCAGCGACCATCGATCGCCTTACCAGATCGGTGTCCCGTCCGGAGCTCAAAAGCACGTGGTCGAGCGCTACCGCCTGACCGAAGCCGGGACCCGGATCGTCGTCGAGTTCACGCTCGAGGATCCGGAATACATCGCTGTACCCTTGACGCATTCGCGGGAGCTTATCCACTCGCCGCACATGCAGTTTTCACGGTTCAATTGCGATCCCGAGGCGACGCGGCGATTTGCGATTCAGTAGTCGGCTCAGATCGTAAGCCAAGCGCTCGCGACCGCGAGCCCGGCGATGACGGCGGTGCTTGCCAGGGTGAGGATCAATATGCCGAGCGGCTCGCCCGCCGGCATCGACAATTCGACTTTCGGCCTTCCCACGTCCATTGTGCCTCCGAACCGACTGTGCTCCCGCGGATCCACTCTGGTGGGCAGAACCGGTCGCAGATCAGATATCTCGTAAGATCGGGGGGAGCCTAAGCGGATACACTGCGACCGACCCTGCCCAGTAATGCTTAAGCAAGACCTGTGCCAACCCACAGACCGCGTAAATGCAGGGTTTGCCGCTCCGCATTGCCCTGAAATCGGGCAGCCGGATTGCGGCACGCCCCGTTTCGGCGCTGTTTCATCGTGAATAGGCGAGGCGCGCGGCCTGTATACTCGCGGCACGGGGAACGGGTGCACGCTCCCGGGCCCGGCTTCGAGGGGGACCGTCGCCAATGCGGCGTTCAGTGCGTATCTTCATTTGCATGATGCTCGTCGGCGTGCAAGCCACGGCAGTGGCTCAGCTCTCGCCGACAGGCGGCTCATCCATCGACGCGTATCTCGAGCGCGCCGCGACGCAAACCGACGTTCCCGGCGTGGTTGCGATGGTGACGAATCGCGAGGAGACGATCTACCGAGGCGCATTTGGCTGGCAGGACATGGCGCGGCATCGTCCAATGGCTCCTGACGCGATATTTCGGATCGCCTCGATGACCAAGCCAGTGACCTCGGTCGCCGTCATGATGCTGATCGAGAACGATCGGATCGAGCTGGACGATCCGATCTCGAGATTCCTGCCGGGGCGCGTGCCCGAGGATGTATTCGCATCGTTCGACTTCGATGACCTCAGCTACACGTCTCGTCCTGCCCGTGGCAGTGTGACGATACGGCAGCTGCTGTCACACACCTCGGGACTCGGCTACCCGTTCTCGAACGAGATCCTGCTGGCCTTGATCGGCGAAGAACAGCCGAGCCCGAGCGTAACGCGCTATCCGCTGTTGTACGATCCGGGGACACGCTGGACCTACGGCGAGAGCACGCGGATTCTCGGGCAGCTCGTCGAGACGCTGTCGGGTCTCCCTCTGGATCGTTTTCTTCAGGAGCGGATTTTCGACCCGCTCGATATGCGCGATACGTCCTTTACCGTTCCCGCAATCAAGCTCGACCGTCTCGTCACCGTTCACGTGAGGCGCGGGGATGCGCTCGTCGAATCACCCAACCCGACAGACGCGATCGAGGTAGCGCCGCGCGGGGACGGGGGATTGTTCTCGACAGCGGCCGATTACCTCGCGTTCATACGGATGCTGCTCAACGATGGCCGCGGCCCCGGAGGCGTTCGCATTCTGCGCGCCGAATCGGCCGAGCTCATGCGCGAGAATCACATCGGCGAGCTGTACGTCGAGCAGCAGCCGGGTGCCAACGCCGCCCGCAGTCGGACGTTTCCTCTGGGGGCCGGCCGCGATCGCTTCGGCCTCGGCTTTCAGCTTGCAGGGCCGCACCAGGCGCCGAACATGCGCTCGGCCGGCAGCCTGAGTTGGGCCGGGATCTACAACACGCAGTTTTGGGTGGATCGCGAGCGCGGGATCGGCGCGGTCTTGCTGATGCAGTACCTGCCGTTTTACGACGAAATCGCAATCGAAACGCTGCAGGGATTCGAGCAACAAGTCTATGAGCATCTCGAGTAAGACAAGACGGCGGTTCCTCAAGACCGCAGCGGCTTGTGGGGCCGCTCTTGCGGGCGGCGCCGCGAGACCGCGAGCTGCCCGCGCGCAGCAGGGCGGAGGGGACGCGACTTTGCCGTTGACGATTCGCCTCGCAGGATACGGGCCGCCTTCGACGAGCTTCAGCCGCGGACTGGAGCACATCGGCAGCCGGCTCACGCAGCGCTTCGGTGCCGACGTCGACGTGCGCTACGTCTACAACGTCATGGAAGTCGGATACGGTGGCGGGGATCTGAGCTGGCTCGTGGATGCGGGCGTCTTGACGCTGGCTTACGCGACCTTGTCGGAAAACATCCCCGAGCTCGAGGCCGCCGCGCTGCCGTTCGTGTTTGCGGACGATGCATCCGCTCGCGCGGCGATGGATGGGCCCTTGGGTCGGGCGGCTGCTCGCAGCATCGAAGCGGTGCTCGACGTGCGCGTGCTGGGATTTTTCGAGAACGGTTTTCGGCATATTTCCAACAACGTCCGTCCCGTTCGCACGCCGGCTGATCTGCGAGGTCTGAGGATTCGCTGTCTACCCGTTCAAACGCGCACCTTCGAGCTGCTCGGCGCCGAGCCGTCGCCGATACCTCTCGCGGAGGCGATCGACGCCATTCGCTCCGGGCAGCTGGACGGCCAGGAAAATCCGTTTGCGAACACCGTGACCTACGGGTTGTATTCGCTGCAGCGCTATCACACGGCGACCTATCACTCCTATCTATCGCGGCCGGTGTTCGTCAATCGTGCGGTGTTCGAGTCGTGGCCCGCCGACGTGCAATCGGCGCTCGAAACCGCCGTCGGCGAAGCCGTGGCCCTGCAACGGCAGCTCAAGACCCAAGAGGAGGCGGAGGCCGCCGATACGATCCGGGCGGCCGGCGGGGAGATCCTGGAGCTCACGCAAGCCGAACGCGCTCGCTTCCTCGATGCCGTCGCGCCGATTTATTCGGAAGCCAGGGACCGCTACTCACCGGAGCTGCTGGCGCTGTTGGATCTTTGAGCGTAGCGGGCGGTATCAAGCCACCAACCGGTAGCACGGCGCGTAAGGACCGGCGAGCTTCATGCGATGCTGCGCGACGAAGCCGGTCAGGAGCTCGCCGAGCGCGTGAATGACCTCGGGGTCGCCGCGCAGCTCGAACGGGCCGTGCGCTTCGATGGCGCGGACGCCGTTGTCCTTGACATTGCCGGCGACGACCCCGGAAAACGCGCGCCGCAGATGCACCGCAAGATCATGCGGATCCTGAGCCCGACGCAATTGCAGGCTGGCCATCGAATCGTGCGTGGCCTCGAACGGCTCCTGAAAAGCGCGGTCGACATGCAAGCGCCAGTTGAAGTAATAGGCATCCGTCTGCCCATGGCGGAACTCTGCGACCTGGCGGACCGCGTCACGGATCCTCGCGGCGGTCCCGGGGGGGTCGCCGATCTCGATCCGGTAGTGATGCCGGGCCTCGTCACCGAGCGTCGCCAGCACGAACCGGTCGATGCTGCGGAAATACTCGGCGCTGCTCGGTGGGCCGCTGAGGACTACGGGCACCGGGATCTCCCGGTTCGCTGGCTGCATGAGGATGCCGAGCAGAAACAGGAGCTCCTCGGCCGTGCCGGCGCCGCCGGGGAACACGACGATCGCATGAGCGACGCGCACGAAAGCCTCGAGCCGCTTCTCGATGTCCGGCATGATCACGAGCTCGTTCACGATCGGGTTGGGTGACTCCGCGGCGATGATTCCGGGCTCGGTGATGCCGACGTAGCGGCCGGCGCGGATGCGTTGCTTCGCATGCGCGATAGCGGCGCCTTTCATCGGCCCTTTCATCGCGCCGGCGCCGCATCCGGTGCAGACGTCCAGGCCCCGCAAGCCGAGCTGGTAGCCCACTTCCTTGGTGAAGTCATATTCCTCGCGGGAAATGGCGTGGCCGCCCCAGCAGACCACGAGGTTGGGATCCAATGCCGTTTTCAGGACTCCGGCGTTGCGCAGGATGCGAAATACCGCGTCGGTGATGCCGGCGCTGCTTTCCAGGTCGAAGTGGCCCTCGGCCTGCTTGCTGTTGTTGTAGACCACGTCGCGCAGCACCGCGAAAAGCTGCTCGCGTATGCCGCGGATCATCTTACCGTCGACGAACGCGTCGACGGGCGCGTTCTTCAGGGCGAGCTTCACGCCCCGGTCCTGCTGCACGATGCTGACGTCGAAATCGGCGTATTGCTCGAGGATCGCGCGCGTGTCGTCGGTCGAGCTGCCGACGTTGAGGACCGCCAACGCGCAGCGCCGCAGGATCTCGCGATGGCTGCCGTCGGTGGCGTCGCGCAGCCGGCTGACCTCCTGCTGCGACAGCACTTCCAGGCTGCCTTCCGGCATCACCTCGACGATCTGATCACCCACGTTTGCGGTGGACGCCACCGAGCTCATCCGACGCAGCCTAGGCGTCGACGCCGGCCAGCGCAAGCACGGCGCGGGCGCGCTTGACGACAGGCACGTCGATGACCTTGCCGTCCAAGGACGTCGAGCCGCGGCCCTGGCGCTCGGCCTCCTCGAACGCGGCGACGACGCGTCGCGCGTGAGCGATCTCCGCCTCTGACGGCGAGAAGCCTGCATTGATCACGTCGATCTGGGCCGGGTGGATCGCGAATTTTCCCTTGAACCCGGTCTGTTTCGCGGCGGCGATGTTCGCGCGTAGCCCCGTCTCGTCCTTGAAGCGGAAATAGGGCGTGTCCAGAGCGACGACGCCGGCCGCTCGAGCCGCGATGCATAGCACGTTTCGCGGGTACTCGACCTCCGACTCGTCTTCGCGTCTTTCGATTCCGAGATCGTGCGTGAAATCCTCGGCGCCGAACGCAGCGCCGACGATGCGCGGGCTTGCGCTCAGGATTTCGTAGCAGTGGACGATTGCCTTTGCGGATTCCAGCCAGGGGATCATTCTGAGCGAACCCGACTCGATGCCGGCGCGCGTCTCGAGGCTCGCAAGCAGCTCGGCGACCGCGTGGACGTCGTCGGGCGTGTCGATCTTGCCGACCGAGATCCCTCGCACATGGGGTCCCACGACCGCCGCGAGATCATCCTCGATCCACTCGGTGTCGAGAGAGTTGACCCTCGGAAAAACGGGCACACCGGTGGCGGCGAGCGTCGAAAGATGTGCGTTGATGACCTTGCGGGCGTTTGCCTTCTCCCCCGCGGGGACGGAATCTTCCATGTCCGGGATGAACGCATCCGGCCTAAGCCTAAGCGCCTTCTCGAGCATGTTGGCTTTGTTTCCGGGAACGAACAGCAGGCTTCTGAGCGTCGTCACCGGAATCTCTGCTGTTGCTGACCGTTGAGCAAGCGTCTGTGCGGCTACAACAACCCGGCGCCTCTGGCCCATTGATACTTCGCGCCCAGGATCGCGACCGGAAGCTCGGTGGTATACGGGCAGGCGACGATACCGCGCTCGTAGAGATACTCCGAGGCCTCTTCGACCTGAACGTCGCCGACCAACGAGGCGACGATCGGTTTGTTGATGCCTTTGTCCCGCGCTTCCTGGACGACGCGGGCGCAGAGCTCCGCGAACACCATAGGCGGGGTGATGATCGTGTGCCAATAGCCGAGGATCAATGAATGAATGCGATCGTCCTCGAGCCCGAGACGGATGGTTTTCTCGTACGTCGTCGGCGGCTCGCCGCCGGTAATGTCGACGGGATTGCCGGAAGCGCCGAAAGGCGGAATGAATTTCTTGAAAGCCTCGTCTAGATCGGGCGGAAACTTCATCAGCGACAGCCCGTTGTCGACGCAGGCGTCCGACAAGAGCACGCCTGAGCCGCCGGCCCCCGTGATGATGACGATGTCCTCACCCTTGGGCGTCGGCAGGACCGGCAAGCCGCGCGCGAACTGCAGCAGATCGTTCAGCGCGTACGCGCGAATGACGCCGCTGGCTTTGAGCAGGTCGTCGTAGATCTTGTCGTTGCCGGCCAGCGCTCCCGTATGGGAGGCTGCGGCCTTGGCGCCGAGCTGCGTTCGCCCCGCCTTGAGCATTACGATGGGCTTCTTCTTGGAGACCCGCTTGGCGACTTCGGCGAAGCTGCGGCCGTCCTTGAGGTCCTCCGCGTGCATCGCTATGACTTCGGTGTTCTCATCCTGCTCGAAAAAGGTCAGCAGATCGTCCTCGTCGAGATCGGACTTGTTGCCGAGGCCGACGATCGCCGACACGCCCATTTTGGTCGAGCGGCTGAAGCCGATGATGGACATGCCGACGCCGCCGCTCTGAGACGACAGGGCCGCCTTGCCTTTGACGTCGTAAGGTGTGCAGAAGGTCGCGCAGAGGTTCGCCGGCGTGTAATAGAAGCCGTAGATATTCGGCCCCATGATGCGCACGTTGTGCTTGCGCGCAACGGCGAGGAGCTGATCTTGGAGGTCCTTCTCACCGACCTCGGCGAAACCCGACGGAATCATGACCGCGCCGGGGATATGCTTCTCGCCGACCTCCTCCATGGCGGCGATGCAGAACTTGGCCGGGACCGCGAACACGGCGACGTCGACGTCGCCGGGAATGTCCTTGACGCTCTTGTAGGCTCTCTTGCCGAGGATCTCGTCGGCCTTCGGGTTGATCGGGTAAAGCTCTCCCGCATAGCCGCCGTTGATGATGTTCTTCATCACGGAGTTGCCGATCTTGCCCTCGCTGTCTGACGCGCCGATCACGGCGACGGCCTTGGGGTTCATGATCCGCCGCATGGCGGTCACGATCTCTTGCTGGCTCGGCCGATAGACGGGCTTGGGCGGCGTGAAATCCACGCTGATGAGCGCATCGACCGCGGTTGCGCCTTTGCTGTCCGCGAGGATCGGATTCAGGTCGATTTCCTTGATCTGGGGAAAATCAGCCGTGAGCTCCGAGACGTTCACGATGATCTTCGCGAGCGCTTCGCGCTCGACGGGCTTGGCGCCGCGAACGCCTTTGAGTATTTCCGCAGCCTTGATTCCGTCGAGCATGGACAGGGCATCGGTCCTGGTCGCGGGCGCGAGACGGAAGGTGATGTCCTTGAGGATCTCGACGAGGATGCCGCCCAAGCCGAAGGCGACGAGCTTGCCGAAGCTCGGATCGGTGACCGCGCCGACGATGACTTCCTGGCCGCCGGATACCATCTGCTGAATCTGCACGCCGACGAGCTTCGCGTCCGCCTTGTAGGCTTTGGTCTTCGACATGATCGACTCGAAGCCCGCCTTTGCCGCCGCATCGTCGGCGACGCCTATGAGCACGCCGCCGGCCTCCGTCTTGTGCAGAATGTCCGGCGAGACGATCTTCATGACGACGGGATAGCCGATGGCCGCGGCGATCTTGGCGGCTTCGGCAGCGGACGTCGCGAGCCCTTCCTTGGGCAAGGGGATCGCATAAGCGTCACAGACTTGTTTGCATTCCGGGGCTGTCAGCGACGCGCGACCCGCGGCTTTGACCCGGTCCAACACGGCTCGCACGGTTGCGCGACGATCAGTCATGTTCGGTCTCTCCCTGTTCGGATCTACTTCGGAGGCTCTCTGGTGAATGCGCCGGCCTGCTTGAGCTCGTGAACCTTATCCCTGCCGTAGGCCAGCACGTCCGCCAGAATCTCCTCCGTGTGCTCGCCCAGCAGCGGCGAGCGCTCGATCTCCACCGGAGAGTCGGAGAGCTTGATCGGACAACCGAGGTTGTACCATTTGCCGCGCTCCGGGTGATCGAGCTCCAGGTACATTTCCCGGAGCCTGACGTGCGCGTCGTTGGCCAGATCCATGGTGCTCATGATCGGTCCGCAGGGCACGTCGATCTCATTGAGAATCTCCATGAGCTCCCGCTTGGTATAGGCGCTCGCGAAGTCTTCGAGCAGCTGCCACATCGCGGCCTGGTTCTTTCTGCGAGCATCGATGTGGTCGAAACGCTTGTCGTTGACGAGCGCTTCACCGCCGATGCGGTTTGCCAGCGCGTTCCAGACATGCTCCTGCACGACGATGTAGAGATAGTCGTTCGGCCCGCCGGGTTTGCACTTGATCGCGTTGCCGAGCTGACCCCCGCCGGAATCGTTGCCCGCCCGTGGCGTGAAATCCTCGAAATCTTGATTCGAGTACTCGGACAAGGGGCCGTGCTCGAGTCGCTGGTGGTCACGCCATTTCACGCGGACGAGGTTCATGACGCAGTCCATCATCGCGCATTCGACGTACTGGCCGCGGCCCGTGCGCTCGCGTTGCAGCAGCGCCGCCAGTATCCCGGCCATGAGATGCACGCCGGTGCCGGAGTCGCCTATCTGCGCCCCCGCGACCACGGGCGGTCCGTCGATGAAGCCGCTGGTGCTCATCGCGCCGCCCATCGCCTGGGCGACGTTCTCATAGGCCTTGAACGCCGCATAGGGGCCTTCGCTGCCAAAGCCTTTGATGGAGGCCATGACGATGCGCGGGTTGATTTCGTGAATTTTTTTCCAGCCGAAGCCGAGCCGGTCCAGCACCCCCGGTCCGAAGTTTTCCATGACCACGTCACAGATCTTGAGCAGATCGGTGAAAACTTCCTTGCCTTGCTGATTCTTGAGATTCACGGTGATCGAGCGCTTGTTGCAGTTGAGCATCGTGAAGTAGAGGCTGTCTGCGCCCGGGATGTCGCGTAACTGCTTGCGCGTCGCATCGCCCATCGGCGACTCGAGCTTGATGACATCGGCGCCGAGGAAGCCCATGAGCTGGCTCGACGTCGGCCCCGCCTGCACGTGCGTCATGTCCAGGATACGAATACCCGATAGTGCTTTTTCCATCGTCCGGCGTTCCTTGTTCTTCTCTTGATCTTATTTGTACATGGTCTGGTTTTTCGTGCCGGGCGCCCACTCGCCGGGATCGACCCAGATGTTGATCACCGCGGACCTGCCGGTGCCCTTGACCGACTCACGGGCGCGCTGAAGGGCCGGGGCGATCTTGCTCGGCTCGCGGACTTCCTCCCCGTAGCCGCCGAGCATCTCGGCGAACTTCGAGAACGGCACGTCGCCTAGCAGGTTGCCGACGTTGCCGCGCTCTTCGCCGTACTTCGAGAGCTGCCCGTAACGGATCTGGTTCATGGCCGAGTTGTTGCCGATGACGGCGATGTACGGCGCGCCGAAGCGGTTGGCCGTTTCCATGTCGAACGCGGTCATTCCGAAAGAGCCGTCGCCGTAGTAGCACAGGACCTCTTTCTTCGGATGCGCGAGCCCGGACGCGAGCGCGAAGCCCGTGCCGACACCCAAGCCTCCCAGCGCCCCGGGATCCATCCAATTGCCCGGCGCGCGCGGCTGCACCGCCTGGGCGCTGATCGTCACGACGTCGCCGCCATCACCGATATAGATCGTGTCCTCGGTCAGGAATTCGTTGAGCTCCCAGGCGACGCGATACGGATGAATCGGATTTGCGTCGGACTTGAACAGCGGCATGAGCTTTTCGGTTTTTTTCTCCTCCATGGCGCGCAGCCGCTCGAGCCATGCCTTGCGCCGCACGGCGCCATTGTCCTTGAGGCCGGTGGTGGCGTCGTGAACGGCCCCGAGTATCGCGCCCGGATCGCCGACCAGGCCCAAGGAAACGTCGCGGTTCCTGCCGACCGTGCGGTAGTCGAGGTCGATCTGCACGACGGTGGCGTCGGCGCGCAGGCGCCGGCCGTAGCCCATGCGGAAATCGAAAGGAGTGCCGACGATGAGAATCACGTCGGCCTCTTTGAACGCGTCGCCGCGGGTCCGGTTGAAGTAGTGCGGGTCGCCGGGCGGCAGCAGGCCGCGCGAGGCGCCGTTCATATAGCCGGGCAGGTTCAATGCGCGCAGCAGCGCGATCGCCTCCTCGTGGCCGCGGCAAGTCCACACCTGCGCGCCCAGCAGCACCGCCGGTCGCTCGGATTTGACCAAGATCTCCGCGAGCTTCTCGATGTCGATGGGATCGCCGATCGATTTCGTCGAGGCGCGGTAGTGTCCCGGCTTCGGGATCACGACCGAGTTGACGTCGACTTCGCGGTCGAGCACGTCCCGCGGGATCTCGAGATAGCACGGGCCGGGCGCGCCGGCGAAGCACTCGCGCGCCGCCATGGAGATCATGTCGGCGATGCGCTCGGTCGAGCGTACGCCGGCCGAGAACTTGGTGATCGGTGCGGCGATGTCGACATGCGGCAGATCCTGGAGCGAGCCCATCTTGTGCTGGCTCAGGGCGCCCTGGCCGCCGATGTGCAGCACCGGGCTCTCGGAGCGAAATGCAGTCGCGATGCCCGTCAGCGCGTTGGTGAAGCCCGGCCCGGCCGTGGTGACGACGCAGCCGAGTTTGCCCGTCTGACGCGCGTAGCCGTCGGCGGCGTGCGCGGCGACCTGCTCGTGGCGAACGTCGATGATTCGGATATCGTGATCGATGCAGCCGTCGTAGATATCGATGATATGGCCGCCGCAGAGCGTAAAGATCGTGTCGACGCCCTCGTTCTTGAGCGCCGTCGCGACGAGGTGTCCGCCTGAAACGACATCAGCCTCTCTGCTTTTCTTCGCCAGCGTGTCTTCGGCCGTGGTGGATTTGATCTCTTTCACGGGACTTGCCATTTGTCTCACCTCCTCGGGATCGCTCGATTCACGCCGTGGCGTGAACCGCGCCCGGAATTAGTTGCTTACTTCAAGTAGTCGACGTAGTTGTTGATGTGCTCGGCGAGGCCGAAAGTGTGCTCGCGCACGAGGCGTTCCGCCAGCTCGGTATCGCGCCGCTCTATCGCTTCGATGATATGCAAATGGTCGATAATGGAGCGGCTCGCGCGATCGCGCTCGGTGATCGTTTGCGCTCGAATCGCACGCATATGGACGAACAGGGTCTCGGCGAGATTCTGAAGAGTCTGATTCTTGCTCAGCGCCATGATGTTGTGGTGGAACCTGATGTTCGTGTCCGAGTACTCATCGATCTGCGCCGTCGCGCCGCTCGGGTCGCCGAAGGTGACGAAGAGCTCACGCAAACGCGCGATCTCCTCATCACTGGCCCGCTCCGTCGCCAAACGCGCAGCCATGCCTTCGAGCGCTGCCCAAGCCGAGATCATCTCGAGAATCTCGGTCTTGGTCTTGCGCACCACGAATACGCCTTTCCGCGGCACGGTCTCGACGAGCCCTTCCTGCTCGAGGCGCGACAGCGCCTCGCGGATCGGCGTGCGGCTCACGCCGAGCTCGTCCGCGAGGCGCCGCTCATCGAGCTTGGCCGCCTCACGCCCCGAGTAGATGTCCATCGCGGTAATGGCGGCCTTCAACGCCCGGTAGACTTGATCCTTGAGCGCGACGCTCGTCCGCAAGGGACGGAGTCGGATGGGTGTGGCCGCCATGGAAGCCCGTCGTTATCGTAGTAGTTGGTATACAGTATACCAATGACCGGCGACCGTACAAGACAACCGCCGCTCACGGAAGCAGCACGATCTTACCGAAATGCTCGCCGGCTTCCATCATGCGATGGGCCTCGGCCGCCTGTGCCAGCGGCAGCGCCGCGTGAATCAGAGGCACGATCTCTTGCCTCTCGAACGACGGCATCACCGTTTCCGAGAACTGCTTGACGATGCCCGCTTTCTCGCTCACGGAGCGTGCGCGCAGCACCGAGCCGATCAGCTGCTGGCGCTTCACCATGAGCGCGCCGAGGTTGATCTCGGCCTTTGCGCCGCCCATGAGCCCGATGATGATCAAGCGCCCGCCGGTCGCGAGCGCCGCGAGATTCGAGGCCAGGTACGCTGCGCCGATGTGATCGAGAATGACGTCGACGCCGCGTTTGTCGGTGGCCTTACGTATGACCTCGGCGAAATCCTGCTTGCGATAGTCGATGACGTGATCCGCGCCGAGTCTCGCGACGCGCTCGACTTTGCCGGTCGAAGCCGTGACGAATACGGTGGCCCCTGGCAGCAGCCGCTTGCACAGCTGTATCCCGGAGGTGCTGACTCCGCCGCCGCCGCCGTGTAGCAGCACGCGGTCACCGTCGCGGAGCCCACCGAGCACGAATACGTTCAAATAGGCTGTGATGTAGGTCTCGCAGACGCACGCGGCTTGCTCGAAGCTCAAGGCCGCCGGAATCCTGATCAGGTGACTCGCGTAGGCGGCGGCGTATTCGGCATAGCCGCCGCCGCCGACCAGGCTCATGACGCGATCGCCGATCGTAAAACCCGCGACGCCTGGCCCGAGCGCGGCGATCGTTCCCGCAACTTCGAGCCCGAGCAGCTCGGACTCTCCCTTGGGCGGGGGATATGCGCCGAGACGCTGGACCGTATCGGCGCGATTGACCGAGGTCGCCTCGACTTTGATGACGACTTGGCCGTCGCCCGGTGTCGGTGCCGGCGCCTCGCCAATATGCAGCACCTCGGGGCCTCCGAAGCCGTGCATGAGTATCGCTTGCATCGCATTCTCCTTCCCGTCGGCGCCGTCAGTCTAGCAGGCGCCGCCGTTTCGCCCTTCATGTACTATGTATGGCTCGTGCATGGAACGCGCTCCCGACGATGGCAAAAAAAATAAGCAAGCTGCTAGTTGCCAACCGCAGTGAGATAGCGATTCGCGTGATGCGCGCCGCAACCGAGCTCGGCATCGCGACGGTTGCAATCTACGCCGAGGAGGATCGCTTCGCCCTGCATCGCTTCAAAGCCGATGAGAGCTATAGAGTCGGCGATGTGGGCCAGCCTCTGGCAGCCTACCTCGATATCGACGCGATCCTGCGAATCGCGCGCGAAGCCAAGGTCGATGCGATCCATCCGGGCTACGGCTTTCTTTCCGAGAATCCGGATTTTGCCGATGCCTGCCGCGATGCCGGCATGATCTTCATCGGCCCCTCGTCCGCGGTCATGAGAGCGCTCGGCAACAAGGTCAGCGCACGCTTGCTCGCGGAAAGCGCGGGCGTTCCGGTGGTGCCGGCGACGGGTCCGTTGCCCGAGGAGCCTGCGGCTGCGGCGAAGCTGGCCGCGGCGATCGGCTATCCGCTGATGCTCAAGGCGAGCTGGGGCGGCGGCGGACGAGGGATGCGCGTCATACGCGATGCCGCGCAGCTTGGCGAGGAGGCGCCGCTTGCGCGGCGGGAGGCCGGGACCGCTTTCGGCAACGACGAGGTCTATCTCGAGAGCTTGGTCGAGCGCGCGCGGCACGTCGAGGTGCAAATTCTCGGAGATTTGCACGGCAATCTCGTGCATTTGTTTGAACGCGACTGTAGCGTGCAACGACGCAACCAGAAGGTCGTTGAGCGCGCGCCCGCGCCATATCTGGGGAGCGATCAGCGCAAGCTGCTGTGTGAGTACGCCTTGAAGCTCGCGCGGGCGGCCCACTACAGCAATGCAGGGACCGTCGAATTTCTCATGGATTGCGATTCGGGCGCGTTCTATTTCATCGAGGTCAATCCGCGTGTCCAGGTCGAGCATACCGTGACCGAGGAAGTCACGGGGATCGACATCGTCAAGGCTCAGATCCGTTTGGCGCAGGGCGCGCGGATCGGCGATGCGGACAGTGGCGTGTTGACGCAGAAGAACATTCGCTTGAACGGCCACGCCCTGCAGTGCCGCATCACGACCGAGAATCCAGAAAACAACTTCATCCCCGACTACGGCCGGATTCGAAACTATCGAAGCGCCGCGGGTTTCGGAATTCGCCTGGACGGCGGGACGGCGTACTCGGGAGCCCTGATCACACCGTATTACGACTCATTGCTCGCCAAGGTGACCGCCTGGGCGCCCACGGCGGAGGAATCGGTCGCCCGCATGACTCGGGCGCTGCGCGAGTTTCGCATTCGCGGCGTGGCGAGCAATCTGATCTTTCTGGAGCAGCTCATCGGTCATCCGAAGTTTCTACACGCCGACTACACGACGCGCTTCATAGACGAGACGCCCGAGCTGTTCGAGTTTCGCCGGCGACGCGACCGAGCGACGCGCCTGCTCCGATTCATGGCCGAGGTCATCGTCAACGGCAATCCGGAAGTCGCCGGAAGGGTCGAAGCGCGTAGCCGGCAGCCCGCGCCCGTGCCGGCCCGCGCGAGCGTTCCCGTCGATGGATCGGTGCAAAGGCTCGAGAGCCTGGGCCCCGAAGGCTTCGCCAAATGGATGCTCGCACGGGAGTCGGTGCTGATCACGGATACGAGCATGCGCGATGCGCATCAATCCTTGCTCGCAACCCGGATGCGAAGCTACGACCTCGTCAAGATCGCGCCGGCATACGCCGAGGGGCTGCCCGAGCTTTTGTCTCTGGAGTGCTGGGGCGGAGCGACCTTCGACGTCGCGATGCGTTTCCTCAATGAAGACCCGTGGAAGCGGCTCGCGGCTCTGAAGGAGAGCGTGCCCAATATCCTGCTGCAGATGCTGCTGCGATCCTCGAATGCGGTCGGCTACAAGAACTATCCGGACAACGTCGTGCAGGACTTCGTCTCGCAGGCGGCTCGGACGGGCGTGGATCTCTTCAGGGTGTTCGACTCCCTGAACTGGATAGAGAACATGAGGATCGCGCTGGACGCGGTTCTCGATACCGGCAAGCTCTGCGAGGCAGCCATCTGCTACTCCGGCGATCTGCTCAGGCCCGCGCCGAACAAATACGATCTCGCCTACTACCTCGGCCTGGCGCGGGAACTCGAGAAGGCCGGCGCCCATCTGCTGGGTATCAAGGACATGGCGGGCGTGTGCAAGCCGGCCGCGGCGACGATGTTGATTCGCGCGCTCAAGCAGGAAGTCGGCATTCCGATTCATTTCCATACGCACGATACCAGCGGCATCGGTGCGGCCGCCGTGCTGGCGGCCGTGGAGGCCGGGGCGGACGCCGTCGATTTGGCAATGGACGCGGTCAGCGGCTTGACGTCCCAGCCGAACCTGGGCTCCGTCGTCGACGCCTTGCGCGGGCACCCCCGCGACCCCAAGCTCGATCACGCGGCGATCCGCGAGATCTCTCGCTACTGGGAGCTCGTGCGCGAATATTATGAGGCTTTCGAAAGCGACATCCGTTCAGGCACGGCCGACGTCTACCGCCACGCGATGCCGGGCGGCCAATATACGAACCTGCGCGAGCAGGCGCGCTCGATGGGTCTCGGCCATCGCTGGCCGGAGGTCGCCGAGCGCTATGCCGAGGTGAACGAGCTTTTCGGCGACATCATCAAGGTCACGCCGACGTCGAAGGTCGTCGGCGATATGGCGCTTGCCATGGTCAGCGGCGGGCTCTCGGCAGCCGACGTCCTGGATCCTGACAAGGAGATCGCGTTCCCGGACTCGGTCGTGTCGCTCTTCAAGGGGGATCTCGGCCAACCCGTCGGTGGCTTTCCCGAGGCGTTGCAGCGCAAGATTCTCAACGGCGCGAAGCCGTTGACCGTGCGCCCCGGCTCGTTGATGCCGCCGGTGGATTTTGCCGCCGAGCGCGCGCAGGCCGAAAAACGCGTCGGGCGGCGCCTCAGCGATCAGGACTTGAGCTCGTATCTGCTCTATCCGTCGGTGTTCGAGGAATATGCGAGCTTCCGCCGAAGCTATTCCGATACGAGCGTGATACCGACGCCGGTGTTCTTCTACGGGCTCAAGCCGCATGAGGAGATCGAAGTCGATCTCGAGAAGGGCAAGACGCTGATCATACGGCTGCTCGGCGTCAGCGATCTCGACCTGCAAGGCCAGCGGCGGGTTTTCTTCGAGCTCAATGGCCAACCCAGGACCGTCGAGGTCACGGATCGCAGCGCCGCACAGTCGGTTCGCAGCCACCCCAAGGCCGATCCGGACGACCCGAAACAAGTCGCGGCACCGATGCCGGGCCGCATCGTGAGCATCAGCGTCGAGCCCGGCCAAGCGGTGGAGCGCGGCGACCCGCTGCTGTCGATCGAGGCGATGAAGATGGAAACTCTGCTGCGCGCCGAGGGCCCCGGCAAAATCAAGGCGGTGCCGGCATCCGTCGGCATGACCGTGGCGGCCAATGACCTGCTCGTCGAACTGGAGTAAGCTCGGAGCCGAGCGTAGATGCACGGGTTCGGTGCACCGCGGCACAACAAGAAAAGGGGGCGATGCATATGAACCAAGATCAACCGCGTCCGAGCGGGGCGCAGCCGGCGTTCGAAGGGATTCGCTTGCCGTCGATGGCGCCGCTGAGCCTCGTGCGCCAGTTCGGCCCCGGCTTGATCCTGATGATGACTGGTATCGGTACCAGCCACCTCGTGACGGCGCCGGTCGCCGGCGGGCGTTATGAGTACGCGCTGCTCTGGGTCATCCCGATAGCCTATATCTTCAAGTACTACGGGTTCGAGATGGCTTTTCGCTTCACGCACGCGACCGGCCGCAGCATGCTCGATGCCTATGCAACGGCGTGGAAGAAGTTCCCGGTATGGTATGTGCTCGTCACGACGATCATTCAGTCGGCCGTCGGCCAGGCCGGCCGGCTTATCGCCGCGGCCGCGGTCGTGTTCTATTTCTTTCGCCAGTATCTGGGCATGGATATTCCGGGGATCGACGACGATCAGGAGCTCGCCGCTTACGGGCTCCTGCTCGGTGTGACATCCGTCGCGATCATACTCGGCGGCAAATACGCGGCCGTCGAGATCGTGACCAAGATCGCCGCGGGCATTCTTATCGTCTGTAGCGTCGCGGTGTACGTCGTCGAGCCCGCCCCCGTAAGCGCGTTCGTGAACTTCTTTCGCATCGGTACGCCCGAAGGATCCTGGCTGATCATCGCGTCTTTCCTCGGTCTGCTGCCGACGGGGATCGACGTCTCCTTGCAGGCTTCGGAGTGGGGCAAGGCGAAGAAGGCCGGCATGGGCCGGATTCGCGAGGAGATGGAGAATCACGGCCTCGCGAAACGCTTCGACTCGTTCGAGCACCACAAGCAAGACCTTGCCGTCGATACCACGAAGCTGCCGCCGCACGCGCTCGAGTACTGCCGCCGCTGGTTCCACATCGGCTTGTGGGACTTCCGCGTCGGGCATCTGATCTCGTTCGTGATCGTCTGTATTTTCATGTTGCTGGCTGCCGTTTGGATGTATCCCAGCGAAGTTCAGGGCAACGCCGTCATGGGCGAGATTGCGAGAATATTCACCGACAGCGTCGGCCCCAACATGATGGTCGTATTTCTCGTTGGCGCTTTGGCGGCGACTTACTCGACGGCTTTCAACTATTTCGACGGTTGGCCGCGCGTCATAGGCGCGTGCTGCCGGAATCTGTTTCATGGAACCGCAGGTTTGCCAGGAACCTCGCGGGGCGATATCGACGAGCGCCACCGGCGCACCTGGTACTCCGAGTACAACATCTACCGGGCGAGCATGATCTTCTCGTTGGTGACATCGGTGGCGATCATAGCCGGGTTGCCGCGTCCGGTTTACCTCGTGCTGGTCGCTTCGGCGCTCGCCTACTTCGTCGCGCCGGTGATCTTCTACCTGAATCTCTACTACTGCTTCACGGTCATTCCGAAGACGGACAAGATGTTCTATCCATCGACGTTCGCTACCTGGTTCGGTTGGCTGAGCCTGCTGGTGTTCACCGGCATGTCGCTGGTGCTCATCTGGGTGCGGCTCTGGCCGGCCGTTCGAAACCTCCTCGGCGGCTGAAGGCAGCTTCCGGGGCGTTCCGCGTCGACTGTGATTCGCCGCGGCGCCGGCAAAGCCTCGGAAGTCTTGATTCCAGGGCGCAATCCGACGAAGATCGCGGCCCGTCACGGCAATGCGCGGAAGCTCACGGGGCCGAGGATCGTTTCGTGTTTGAAAGACTAGAGCCGCTACCCCCCGACGCGATCATCGGCATCATGGCGCTGTTTCGCCAGGACAAGGATCCCAACAAGGTCGATCTGAGCGTCGGGGTCTATCAAGACGAGCACGGCCACACGCCCGTGCCCGAGTGCGTTCGCCGCGCCGAGCACGAAATCCTCGAGGCTCAGACCACCAAGACCTACGTCGGTATCGCCGGCAACATGGATTTCAATCTAGGCATGGAGAACCTGCTCTTCGGCCCGGCGCATCCGGCGATCCGAGACGGTCGGGTCACGACCTTGCAAAGCCCCGGGGGCAGCGGCGGCTTGTGCGTCGCGGGGCACCTGCTGCGCCGTGCGAATCCCGATACGCGGATCTGGCTCAGCGACCCCTCGTGGCCCAATCATTTGCCGTTGCTGCGTCTCGCCGGACTGCGGCTCGAGCTCTATCCCTACTACAGCCGCGAGGATCACGCCATCGACTTCGATGCGATGCTGCACTGCCTCGAGCAGCTCGACGCCGGCGAGGTGCTGCTGCTTCACGGCTGTTGTCATAACCCTTGCGGCGCGGACCTGTCCCAGGATCATTGGCTCAAGTTGGCCGAGCTCTGTGAGCGGCGCGGTGTCATACCGTTCATCGACCTCGCTTACCAGGGCCTGAGCGAGGGCCTCGAGCAGGATGCCTACGGCGTTCGGCTCATGGCCGAGCGCGTGCCGGAGCTCGTTGTGGTCGCGTCCTGCTCAAAGAACCTGGGGCTCTACCGTGAGCGTGTCGGCGCAGTCTCCGTCGTGTCCAGCAGCGGCGCGCGGGCGAAAGTCGTCGCCAGCAATCTTGCCAACGTGGCACGTGGGATCTACTCCATGCCCCCCGATCACGGCGCGGCGATCGCGGGTTACATCATGCAAAATGAAGAATTGCGCTCCTTGTGGGTGCAAGAGCTCGATGTGATGCGGCATCGGCTCAACAGCTTGCGTGTGTTGCTGGTCGGCAAGCTCAAGGAACGCGGGTCGCCGATGGACTTTTCCTTCATCGCCAGGGAGCGCGGCATGTTTTCCTTCCTCGGTCTCGAAAAGGATCTGGTCGTCGAGCTCAGGGAAAAGTTCCACGTCTACATGGTGGAGTCCAGCCGCATCAACATTGCAGGAATCAATCGATCCAACGTCGACTATGTCGCCGATTCGATCGTTTCGATTCTGAGCTGATCTCTTGCCGCCGGAAGGCAGGCTCTCCAAGCGCGCAGGTCGTCGATGAGTCGTATGTCCTTGCCGCCACCTTACGATCGGCTGCTGGTCCCGATATATCTGCCGTCCCTGCTGATGGCAATCAGTAACCAGGGCATGATCCTGGTGTTGCCGCTGTACGCCCTGCACGTCAGCGGCGATCCCGCATTCGCCGCGCTCGTCGTGGGCTTGCGCGGTCTCGGCATCCTCGTGTTCGACATTCCGGCCGGGATGCTCGCCGCGCGCTTCGGCGATAAGCCGGTGTTGTTGGGCGGACTGCTGTGCAACGCGATCGTGATGCTGGCGCTCGCGCTAGCGTCGCAGCCCTGGCTGGTCGCGGTGCTCGCGATACCGCAAGGCGCCGGCGCGGCGGCCTGGTTCCTCGGGCGCCAGTCCTACGTCACCGACAGCAGCCCTCCGCACGAGTGGGGCAGGGCGATCGCCGTCATGGCCGGCATCAATCGCGTCGGTGCTTTCCTGGGCCCCCTCGGTGGCGGGATCGTCGCCGAATGGCTCGGCTACTCGCCGGCCTTCGCGGCCGGCGCCGCACTATCCGCCGTCGCGGCCCTCGTGGCGCTCGCGACCGCAAGAAACGTTCGCCCCACGCTCGTCGATGATGCGATGAAGCTGTCGGTCATATGGCGCATCGTCATCGATAACAGGCGCATGTTTGCGACTGCCGGGTTTGCGGGACTTGCGATCCAGCTCATGCGCGCCGCTCGGCAGCTGCTGGTGCCGCTGTTCGGCACGCTGGTGGGGCTCGATGAAGCCGCGATCGGCTTGGCCTATTCATTGTCGGCCGTGCTCGACATGTCGCTCTCCTATCCGGCAGGTATCGCCATGGATCGCTGGGGCCGCAAGTGGACGGGCATTCCCTGCATGCTCGTATTCGTCGCCGGCCTGCTCCTATTGCCGCAGGCGCGAGACTTCGCCGATCTGCTGGTCGGCTCGCTGGTGCTCGGATTCGCCAACGGTTTGAGCACCGGCATCGTCATGGTGCTCGGCATGGATCTCGCGCCGCCGGAGGGCCGCAATCATTTTCTAGGCGTGTGGCGGCTCATCGGCGACGTCGGCGGGGTCGGCGGCCCGCTGCTTGCGGGCGTTCTCGCAGAAGCCGCCAGCCTCGCTCTGGCGAGCGTCACCGTGGCCGGAATCGGCGTCGTGGGGATACTGATATTCGCGCTGCTAGTCCCCGAGACCAAGCCCGGCGCGCGTGAAGGCGCCGCGCCTCGAGCGCGTCTATAATGGCGCGAACGACGACTGACCGAAACGCATAGCCGAATGTCCCGCCCAGTCATCTTCGCCGTCGCGATCACCGGATCGGTGCCGCGCAAGCACGACAACCCCGCCGTCCCGGTGACGCCGGCGGAGCAGATCGAATCGACCCACGAGGCGTACGACGCGGGGGCGGCGCTGGTTCATATCCACGTCCGCAATGCCGACGAGACGCCGTCGTCCGACGCCGAGCTCTTCGCTCAAGTCCAAGCCGGGATCCGGAAGCATTGCCCGGACATGATTCAACAGTTCTCGACCGGCGGCCGTGGGCGCGATCCGGCCGAAAGAGGATCGTCTTTGCACCTTCGTCCGGACATGGCGTCGCTTGCGACCGGCTCGGTCAATTTTCGCTCCATCGTGTACGAGAACTCTCCTCAGCTCATCGACAGCCTGGCGGAGACGATGCTCGCGCAGGACGTCAAGCCCGAAGTCGAGATTTTCGATCTGGCCATGCTTTACAACGCCGCGGACCTGGTCGAGCGGGGCTTGCTGAAGCCGCCCGCGCACGTGCAATTCGTGCTGGGCATCAAGAACGCCCTGCCGCCGCGCAGGCAGACCTTGGAGTTTCTGTTGGCGGAGCTCGCGCAAGTCCTGCCCGGGGCTACTTGGACGGCGGCCGGCATCGCGCGGCATCAGCTCGAGATGGCGCGGTGGTCCCTGGAGCTCGGCGGGCACGTCCGCACGGGATTGGAGGACAACGTCAAGCTGGACCGCGATACGCTGGCGCCGAGCAACGCGGCGTTGGTGCGCCAGGCGATAGATCTTTGCGAGGAGTTCGACGCCTATCCGGCGTCGGCGCGGCAGGCCCGGGAGCTGTTGGGGCTGCGCGCCGCAGCCGCCTAACCCAGTAGGCTGCGGTCGATGGCGACGTTGTTGATCAAGGCGTAGACCGTCTGGCCCGTTTGTTCCTGGAATTCGGCGCCGATGGCTTCCATCGCAGGGCCGAAATTTGCCGCGACCGCGATGACTGTCTGCTCGGCGCGTCCGCTGCAGCCGATTGCCAGCCCGGCGAGCACGAGGAGCAGTCGGGTCTGCAAGCGCATAGGCCGCTGATCTAGCCAGGCACTTCGCGAAGCGGGCAATTGACGCCGTGCTATCCTGCGCGGCCATGAGCAGACGAATCATCGTCGCGATCACGGGCGCGACGGGCTCGGTCTACGGCGTTCGGCTGCTGGCCGAGCTCAAGAAGCTCGCGGATATCGAGACTCACCTCGTGATCTCCGCCGCGGGCATGCTGAATGCCGCAACGGAGCTTTCGATGCCGCGCGGCGACATCGAGGCCTTGGCGGACGTCGTTCACTCGGACCGCGACATAGGTGCGAGCATTGCGAGCGGATCGTTCAAGACCGATGGCATGATCATAGCGCCGTGCTCGATGAAGACGCTTGCGGCGGTTGCGACCGGCCTTGCAGACAACCTCGTGGCGCGCGCGGCCGACGTCGTGCTCAAGGAGCGCCGGCGGTTGGTGCTCGTGACGCGAGAGACGCCGCTCAATTTGGCTCACTTGCGGAACATGACGGCCGTGACGGAGATGGGCGGCGTCATCTTTCCGCCGGTACCTTCGTTCTACGCGAAGCTCGAGGATCTCGACGCCATGATCGGCCAAACGGTCGGCCGAGTGCTGGATCTATTCGATCTCGACGTCGGAATAGTGCGCCGTTGGCAGGGAATGAGGTCGGGCCAAACGGAGTAGCGCGGCCACGGCTTGCTCGAGATGCGTTCTACAGCCTGCAGGACGACGGCAGATACTGGCCCGGCACGGTGGGGGCCACGTAGACCGCGGCGGCGCCGCCTCCTGAAGTCCCCATGGGGCTCAGGCCCGCCGGTGCCGGCGCCGTTCCGCAACGCCAGACGACGCCGAGGTTGGCGGTTTCGTACGGTGTCACGGTCAGGTTCAGCCCGAGAATCTGCGCGTTGGCATCGTTACCGAAGGTAACCGTCACGACGCCGTCGTCGATGGCGACGGACGACACGTATTTTCCGACCGTATCGGTCGGATTGGGGGTCAGACCCGCCGCCGCTCGATCCACTGGAGCTTCGCCGCTGGAGAGGAAGGCGTCCATGATAGGCGTCTTCGCATGCGCCGCCATGTTGAGGCCTTCGGTCACCTGCGCGCGAATCGTGAAGTCCTGGTAAGCAGGTATTGCGATAGCGGCGAGTATTCCGATGATCGCCACGACGATCATCAGCTCGATCAGAGTGAATCCGTTTTGTCTGCTCGCCGCTTGCATACTTAAGGTCGGTCTTGGAACACATCAACGATAGTCGACTCGCAGCCGATCCTCGACGATGCAGTTCTCACAAACTCTCGCGAATGTGACCCGCGTCGCATTGTCGCGGAGCTCCCGATGGTACTTGCAGGTTGCATGCCAGCGCAGCGAGAAATTCGGCCACTCGGGACATTTCCTCGACTTGGCGCCGGCAACGGCTCGAGCGGCCCGATGCTGCTGACGGCCGACGGCCGGCGAGCGCGGCAGAAACTGACGTTTGCCGTCATCCTTTGATGACATAAGCAAGCCGGCGGGTCCGCAACGGCCTGGTTCTGCGAGCTGGCATAGCAATTGCTTGTTTAGAAGTGGATTTGCGTTGCTCTTGGGGAAGGCCGACTATGGCTGTGCGAATCATCACGGGCGATACGCTCTGCGGGCCATGTCCGGAGCGCGACTACCTGCACGTCAGGACGTGCGCATCGCCGGACGATGACACGGTGACGCTCGCGACCATCCAGCGATTCACCGAGAAGACCGACCGCCCGGCGAATGCCGCGGGCGGCTGGCACATCAAGACGCTGGTGGAAGCTCAACCCATGTCGGCCGATACCGCGATGGGTCTGGCGACACGCTACGCCGAGCGCAAGAGGATCAACCTGGTCGTCACCGACGGCTTCTGAGCCCTGCGGGTTGCAAATCGGCCAAGTCGCGAAACCGACGGTTCAACCCGCCATGCGTTCCCGCCCTATTATATTTAGAAATTCCGCCCGGGTACGCGGATCGGAGCGAAACTGCCCGAGGAGTTGACTCGTGATCATCGCGACCCCGGGCTTGTGAATGCCGCGCGTCGTCATGCATTGATGGGCGCCTTCGACGACGACGCCTACGCCTTTGGGCTTGAGCACGTCCTGGATGCAGTGGGCAATCTGAGCCGTCATCGATTCCTGCACCTGTAGGCGCCTCGCGAACGTTTCGACGACGCGCGCGAGCTTGCTGATTCCGACGACTTTCCGATCGGGCAGGTAACCGACATGAACCTTGCCGATGATCGGCGCCATATGATGCTCACAGTGCGACTCGAAGCTGATGTCCCGCAACACGATCATCTCGTCGTAGCCGTCCACCTCGTAAAAGGTGCGGCGCAGGAAGGCGACGGGATCGTCGCTATAGCCGCTGAACCAATCTTCGAAGGCGCGAACCACGCGGCCCGGTGTTCCTTTCAATCCTTCACGGTCGGGGTCGTCGCCGATCCAGCTCAACAGCGTCCGAACCGCTTGTTCGGCGTCTTCTCTGGCTGCACGTTTCACGGAGTATCCTTGTTAGATGGACTGGTGTTCGCGTTTGCCGCGAATCGATGAGGCCTGGCAGTCTAAGGCCCTGAATTCGCTGGCGCAACCGGCCGCCCGCGGCCCGTGCCGATGACTTCGAACGCCAAGCTGCTATGCTCGGCGTCCCATGAGCATTCGCCGAATCTTACGGAGCTTCGACGACTGGCGGGTGTCCGGCGAGCCCATGGTGCTCGCCACGGTCTACGAGACGCTGGGGTCCACCTACAGCAAGGCCGGGCATCGGATCCTCATCGCCTCGAACAGAGACTATCAGGGCTTGGTCAGCGGCGGCTGCCTCGAAGGCGACTTGGCCGCGCGCGCGAGCGAAGTCGTCACCAGCGGTGAGCCGGCTTCGGTCACCTATGACATGCGGGACGAGGCCGATGACCTGTGGGGCGTCGGCGTCGGCTGCAACGGGCTGATCCGCGTGTTTCTGCAACCGCTGGCCGCGGCTACCGGCTATGAGCCGTTCGCCGCGATAGTCACCGCGCTGCTCGGCACGCGGGCCGCGGCAGTCGCGACGATCGTCGCGAGCGTTGAGCCCGAGCTGCCCGTTGGAGGAACCTTGATCTGGGATCAGGCGCCGGTCGCGGTCTGGCAACTCGATCGGTCCGGGATCGCGCGGCTCACCGGTGGCTGCACCACCGCGCAGGCGCAACGAGTCGCCCGATACGAGCGCGCCGCGGACGGTCTCGAGGTGCTGTATTCGCCGCTGAGTCCTATTCCAAAGCTGCTGGTTCTCGGCGGCGGACTGGATGCAGTGCCGCTGGTGAACTTCGCCGCCGAGCTCGGCTGGCTCGTCAGCGTCGCCGACCACCGGCCCGCGTACCTGGAGCGCGGTGATTTTTCCGCTGCGGACGAAACCAAGCTCATCACGCCGTCGGAGTTGCATCGGCGCTTCGAGCTCGGCCGCTACGACGCGGTCGTCGTCATGAGCCACCATCTGCGCACGGACCGCGCGTACCTGGAGCAACTGGCCGGCGTGAAACTCTCCTACCTCGGCGTGCTGGGACCGGCGGCGAGAAAGGCGCGCTTGCTGGAGGGCTTGGGCAACGCCGGAGAGGTATTGCGCTCGCGGCTCAGGGGACCGGTCGGCCTGGATATCGGCGCGGACTCGCCGGAATCGATCGCGCTGTCGGTGCTCGCCGAGATCCATCTGGCGTTGAAAGGGGCGGTGGCGGAGCCCGAGGCCGCCAAGCGAGTCTCCTGAGGGCCGCACGGCGGCCAAGCGCGCAGCCGCGGAGCCGAAGCGACCTGAATGCCTTTGGCGGCTCTCTCCGCGGCTGCGGCAACCTCGGCTGGACGCGCCGCACTCGAGATCTCGGCGCGGAGCCGCTCGAGCTCCTGAGCGTCGCCGGCGACGCTCCAGCACGCCGCTAGCGCGGCGACGATACGACTGAGCCAGGTCATGCTAGACTCCCCACAGTGCTTGAGAGAATCTAAGCTTATCTCCAAGTAACTTGTTGAAAAACATAAATTAAGTCCGGGCATTCATGAGCTGAAGTCATGGCACGGGATCTGCCGTCATTGAACGCGGTGCGTATGTTCGAGGTCGCAGCCCGGGAGCTCAACTTCACTCGCGCCGCGGAGCGGCTGCACGTCACTCAGGGCGCCGTGAGCCGCCAGATCAAGCAGCTCGAGGCCGAGCTCGGCCAAGCGCTGTTCCGCCGCGAGGGTCGCCGCTTGGTCCTGACGGATGCCGGCGAGCAATACCGAGGCGTCGTCGACGAAGCGCTGGCCGTGATTCGACAAGGGACGTCGAGGCTGCGCGATCACGGCCGCGACTCCAAGCTGACGCTCAGCGTCCTGCCTTCGTTCGCCTCCAGATGGTTGATTCCACGGCTGCAGAGCTATCAGTCCTTGCACCCCGATCTCGATCTTTGGCTGGGGACCTCTTACGACCCTGTCGACTTCACACGGCCGACGGAGATCGATGCCGCGATTCGCTTCGGCCGAGGCGGGTGGTCCGGCACGCATGTCGAGCCGCTCGTCCAGGAACGCGTCGCGCCCGTCTGCACGCCGGATATCGGCGCGAAGCTCACGAAACCGAGCGACGTGCTCAAGTTCAAGCTGCTGGGCGACAAGCCGCCCTGGGACGAGTGGCAACCGTGGCTGCACTCGCAAGGCATCCGCAGGGCGCACGACGCGCCGGCGCTGAGCAGCGATTTTTCGATCATTCTGCAAGCCGCGGTTGAAGGTCACGGTGTGGCATTGGCCAGAGACTTGCTCGTGGCGGACGACCTTCGCGCCGGCCGGCTCGTGCGGCCGTTTCCGCGCGGCGTGTATTCGGCGTTCAACTATTACTTCGTTTGCTCACCCTTGCGGGCGGGGGAGCCGCACATACGGAGCTTCCTCGAGTGGCTGCGCGAGGCGATGCAAAAAACCGTCGCCAACTGCTGGCCGTAAGTGTACGAGGACGCGGGGCCGGGAGTTACGCTCCGCATCAGACTACTGCGCCGGCGAAAAGGACGCGGGAGCGAGGGTGCAGGCTCTCTCAGTCGGGCCAAGTTACTCCTTCGAGAACCTGCACCCTCGCTCCCGCGTCCTGCGATTGCGCATGGCGTGAAGGCGGGGACATTGGCACTCTCAGTCGAGGGGCCGTGGCTTTCGAGGAAGAGACATCGCGCGCTGCGGCGCGTCAGAGGCGCTGCGCGCGGCGGCTGTCGTGGTACATCTTGGTGAGAAACTCGCGGATCGCGGGCTCGGCATCCGCCTCGCTCATCGCGCGTTGGGCAACGAGAACCTTCGCCATGTCCTTGACCGAGCGCCGCCCGTCGACGAGCCCCATCAGCGCCGCGTGGATTCGCGTCGTCGTCGCCTGCACGCGAAACGCCGGCAACTGAGGCACCGGCTCCGTGCCCTGAATAAGCCACTCGGGCAGCGCTTCGTGGGGACTCGGCCGCTTGGCCTGCTTCTTTTTCTCGGCTTGCCAGACGACGACGGTTTCGCTGCGCGCGTGGCGGCTGGCCGGGGAGCACATATAGGGGATGCGGGCCTCCTCGAAGACCGGCGCGGCGAATCCTGCGGCCTGCATGAGCACGGCGCATTCCTCGCGCGTGTACTGCAACTCGGGGCCCGCTTGGGCGAACGCCAGCGAGCCGATGTTGAGCCAGCGGCCGCGCCGCCCGAGCAGCCTGTTGATGCGCGCGCAAACGCCGCGAAAGTCCTCGGGGAGGATGTCGACGAGCCACGGAGTGACGACCGTGTCGAAGCTCGAGTCGCGGAAGGGCGGACGCGAGGCGTCGGCCAGCACGGCGACGAAACCCGGCCGCGCGGAGGCGGGCGCGGCGAGCGTCCGCAGCACGGCTTGATCGCCGGCGCTGCGCGGGGCGAGCGGAAATTCGTAGAATTCGAGCGCTTCGCCTGCGGCGATGCGCGCGAGCGCGAGCTGAAACAGCGGGTTGAAGTCGAGCGCGACCGTAAGCTCGGGGCGATACTTCTCGTGAACGTCGTAGGCGAGGCGCCCTGCACCGGAGCCGAGCACGAGAATCCGCTGCCCCTCGCCGCCCTGCGCAAGGCCGGGATTCAGTAAGCGCAACGCGGCGTCGTTCTCTTCGCCCCCCCAAGACCAGTCGCGATGCATGTTCGGGTAATAGGTCATGAGCCCTTGATCGGGCGGCAGGCGCGTGCGCAGCGCGAGATACATCTCATAGCTCGCCCGAGACTGTCCGGTGTTCAGCGGCTCGAGCAGCGCCGCGAGACGGCGGCTGTGGTCTTTGATCGCGGCGGCGAGCGTCTCGAGCCGCCGGCGCGTCAGGGACAGCAATTCCTTCGACGCGAGGCTGTCCTTGATGCGCCGCCGATCCTGGTCGAGCTTGGCAAGCAGGAAGTCGAGCCGCTGCCGCCATTCGCTCATCGAAGCGCTCGGCTCGGCGAACAGCCAGGGCACGCCGGCGAGCAGCGGGAACTCGACCTTGCAGCCTTTGCAGTGAAAGGCCGCGCCGGTCTCCTCCAGGGCTTTGTCGCAGCGTGGACAAGCCAACAGCTCGGCGTGCGGGGTCGTCATGGGCTTCTCAGCGGTACGGGTCGACACATTATCATCTAGCGACAACGCAAAGCGCGAAAGGCGGGGACATTGGCACTCTCAGTCGAGGGGCAAACTCCTTCGAGCACCAATGTCCCCGCCTCCGCGCTTCAACGGCGGCACCGCGGGTCGAGCCGCGTCGGCGCCAGGCGTGCGGGCAAAAAAGTTGGCGGGTGACTGCTCGGCCGCGCGTGGCTGAGCGAGTCCCCGCCGAATTGGCTTAGAGGGGCCTTGAGTCGGGTTATAGCGGGTTGGCGATCGTCCCGTTGACGATGGCCTCGAACGCCGTCAGACGATCGAGGTTGGTGTTGTCGCCAAGTCCGTGCATCGGAAAGAAGCCGTTGGTCGGAAACAGCATCTGCTCGTTGTGCAGCGCCATGTAATTGAGCAGCACCATCTCGACGAGCAGATTGACGTTGTTGGCTCCCGGCGTGCTGCCTCTGACGACGTCGCCGTCAGCGGAGAAATAGCCAAGCTGCTGATGCTGCTCGGGCGGCAGACCGTCGAAGCCGCTCTGGAACAGCTGCGGCCGCCCGGTCGGATTGTAGACGAGGAAGAACGACGCCGCCGTGTCCTGATCGTCGCTGGTCCACTCGCCCTTGCCGCGGCCGTCGACCGAATTGTCGATGACGCCGTTGCTCGAGAGCGAGCCGTCGCTGAAGACGTAGACCATCAACGGCACGCCGAGGCCGCCGTTGGCGCGCGACGCGTACTCGAGACAGGCGCCCATGCAGCGCCCGGCACGGAAGTCCTTGACCTCGCCCTCGGCACGAGCGCCGCCATGATAGTCGTAGCCGCCCATCGTGATGCAACCGGCGCCGGCAAAGCCGTCGATGACCATCTTCATGACCGAGGCGGTCTTGCGAAATTCGTCGCCGTCCCCTCCGTTGTCGTTGAATTCGGCCGCCGTGAAGATCGAGTTCGCCCCGCCGACGATGTTCGCGTCCTGGGCCGGATCCAGAGCGCCGGGATCGGAGAAGCGGTCGGCGATGTCGGCGGCGCTCAGGTAGCCGCACTTGACGAGATCTTCGACGACCTCGTCGCGCGTCAGCGGCGCGTTGTTCGGGTCCGGAAAGTTGAGGCCGGTGCTCACGCGCGCCATCTTCTGATCGCTGAGGCGGTAGATGGACTCCATGACGGCCAGCGCGTCGGTTTCCGACAGCAAGTTGAGCAATTCCCCGGTGTCGACGAGACCGGTGACGTCGCTCGGCCGGTCGACCTTGGTGGGACGGAACTCCGCATTCATCAGCGCGATCGGCGCCATCGAGTTTCCGCCCGAAGCGGTGTTCTCCGATCCGACGAGCCCGAGTATCGAGCCCTCGGCGCCGGCGCGCCGGATGCCGTACATCGGGTTGTGAGGATTGTTGCCGGTGTCGTTCTCGGAGCGCGCCGGGATCACCGCACCGTTGATGCTGCTCTCGAGCCCCGGCGTCTTGATCGAGCCGAACATGCCGCGCAGAAACGCGCTGTCGCGGTGGAAGCCCAGGCCGAGCCGCAGGTCGCGATGATCGGTGTTGGTGTTCGGGTCGATCGCCGACGGCACCATGTCGCCCGGGAGGCCGAGCTTGCTGTAACCGGCGGTGCTGAGATCGTCCATCTGCCCGCCTTGCCGGCCGACGAGCACGTTGGAGCCCGCCATGTTGGCGCCGCCCGCTAGATCGAAGCATATGAACGGAATCCGGCCGGCGCCGGTCACGTTGATGCCGCAGCTCGCGCGCAGCCCGTCCAGATCGCTCGCGAGCGCGGCATAGGCGGCGCGCGGGTTGCCGAACAGGCTGAATATGCCGCCGCTGAGCACGCTCGCCGAGCCGCCCAGAAAGCCCTGGCAGATCAGCTCGCGGCGCGTCATCGGGCGGCCGTGGTTCGGGTGACGCTGCGGCGCGTCGGGGTGGCGTCTCTTGGTTCGGCTTCGGATCAGCATGGTGATCTTCCTTTGAATCGATTCGGGTGCCGGCTTACTGAACGAGCATCGCCGCGCTGCCGAGCAAGGCCGCACAGGTCGCCTTGGCGATGGTGACTGTTCGGGTGGCGTTGCCGCTGCCGGCGGCGAGGCCCGGCCGGCTGGCGTCGCCGGGTATTCCGTTGATGAGCTGCTCGAGCTCGGTCTTGGCATCGGCACGGTCCGGCTGGCTGAGCAGCGAGACGCTGGTGCCTAGCACGCGGTCGAGCAAGGGGTCGAGCAGCAGGTCCTGGCTCGCGGGATAAGCCGCGGCGACGTTCGAGCCGAAGGGGAAGCCCGGGAACATGCTGCCGCGCAGGCTCGTGTTCTCCATCAGCGCGGCGCAATATTCGATCGACAATTGCGCGACGGCCATCTGGTGCGAGGACAGGAAGGTCTCGATGTCCTCGATGGCCGGCAGCGACTGGCGCACGGTGTCATACGTCACCGCGATGCTCGCCGGATTGACGCCGGTCAGCTTCGCGAGCGTCGCGTTGATCTCATCGAAGCTGCGCACGCCGATATTCGACACGGGCGGCAAATCCTGCGGCGCTGCGGGCGGCGGAGTCACTGGCGCCGGCCGCGAGAAGCTGCTGCCGCCGAGCAGATCGAAGGTCAGGAAAAACTCGTCCGACTCGGGACCCGCCTCGAGCGGCACGACGGTGCCGAGCTGCGCCAGGCTCTGACCCGTGACGGGGTCGTAGCCGAGGCTCGAGATCACCGTGTCGAGATTGGCGTAAGCTTGTCCGACCGGCGCTTCCTGCCCGTTGATGCCGATGCGCAGGCCCTCGAGGTCGATGCCGTCGGGCTGGGCCGATCCGTCCAAGCTGATGAAGAACGGGTTCCGGAACAGATAGGCGTAGGTGTCGAACTGCGATACCTCGAACACCACATAGCTGTCCGGCACGTTGATGAGGTGCTCGACGCTGAACATCACGAAGAACTTCTCGCCGACGCCGGCCTCGAAATTCTGCACGATCTGAGCTTCGGTCAGCACGCGGTTGTGGATCGCGACCAACCGAGTGACGCCTTGCCAGGTCCGGTCCAGCGAGACCTCGTTGCCGAGCACGAACGCGAAGGTGTCGTCCCAATCCGCCAGCGATCCACCGGGTGCGGGGTCCTGGTCCGCGACGAGCACGCCGTTGACGTAGATGCGCCGTCCCTCGACCGGGTCGAAAGTCATGACGACGTGCTGCAAGGTCGCCTGCAGAACCTCGTTCGCATCGGGCGTCGACAGCTGCGGGTTGCCGTTCGCGTCCGAGCCGTCGCTGCGATTGAAGAAGTCGTAGTTATAGAGCGTCTGCCCGAAGTTGAAGTTTCTCGCGGCGGGCCCGGCCGAATAGCTGACGATGCGCGCGTCTTCCTGGACGACGTTGCCGGGGGCCATCCAAGCCTCGATCGAATACTCGCCGGTCGCCTGGATCAGATTGTGCAGCTTGGCGCTCGCGACCGTGGAGGCTTGAGCCTTGCCGCCGTTGAAGTTAAGCCCCCAGCCGCCGAACCACTCAACCGCTCCGGAAAGCGTCAAGTTCATCGCCGGCTCGACGCCGCTGGTGTCGAACGCGGTGGTGCCCTGGCCGGCTTTGAACTCGTACAGCGCGATGACGTTGGCTTCGTAACGGTTGCCGCCCGAGGCGATGGTGCCTTCATATAAGGTGGACGCCTTGCTCGTGACCAGCAGCGGGTCGACGGGATCGACGGGGACACCGCTCGCAAAGGCGATGATCTGGTTCTCCATGGCCTGCGCGTCGTTGGCGCAGCTCATCGTCCAGCAGTTGTGGAATTCCTCGCGCAGGCGCACGACCAGCCTCGATGCGGCCGGGTCGTCGAGATCGATCTTCGGCTTGACCGCCTCGTAAGCGACGGCGACGGCCTCGACGCTGCCGTTCTCGGCGAAAAACGGCGACTGCACGAAGTTCGCATCCGAGGCATGGCAGCCGGAGCAAAACTGCGTCAGCACCGGATAGACGGTCGTCTCGAACAAGCCCGGATCGGCCGGGAAATGCCGGCTCGCGCCCGGGTCCTTGAGCGCCGGGGGCTCGAGCTCGATGACGCGTCCGCCGCCGGCGACCAGATCGCCGGCCCAATTGGCGATCCAGGTCGTCATGATGTCGGCGCAGACCGAATCGTTCGTCAGCCAGCAGTTATGCGAGTTGCCGACTCTCTGCACCATCAGCGAATCAGCCGGCGAGGTGAGGTTCACGACGCCGTTCGCCTCGGCGTATGCGAGGTTGACGTCGTCGCTGCGCGCGAACATCGGCGCTTGGCCGCCCTCGACGCTGTGGCAGGCGCCGCAACGATTGTTGCTGCGGATGTTGTCGTAAAGGTTGATCTTGAACGACTGCACGTCCGCGGTGGCGGGAGCCGGGCCGTTGTAATTGGAGGCGTTGCCCCCGCCGCTGCTCGGGTTCACCTCGGTATCGGCGCCGCCGCCGGCACAGCCGCTCAAGCTCAGCATGAGCATGGCGCCGAGGCCTGCGAGCGACTTGAGCGTCGCGCGCGCATCGAAGATAAGGCAAATCGTCTGCTTCATAGCCTGCACTCCACCTTGCTCATTCGTCCATGCAATAGACGGCCGATTCGGCAAAGACCTCTCTGAGGTCGTAGGCGTTTGCGGCTCTAAAGTTGGCGGTCATGGCGGCGATCTGAGTGCGGTCCGTCTGGTCCACGGGGCTGCGCAGACAGACGGCTCGGAAAACCTTGGTCACTTGACACTGCGCGAACGCATCACTGCCGGCGAGCTCTTCGCCGAAGGACTTCGCGCCCGCACCGTTTCCCGCAAGGCTCGAGTTCCAGCCCAGCGAAGCGTTCTGCCCCTGTCGCCAGTAGTTGCTCCAGCTATCGTCCGGCGTGACGAAGCCGTCCTCGAACGTGGTGTCGTTGTTGAAGTATTTGCTCACGACCGCGCCGGGAGAATAAAGCAGCCGCCCGAGCGTCTCGTCGAAATTGTAATGCGCGAATGCCTGGGCCAAGGGATCCATGCCTGCATGGCAGCCGATGCAATTGTTCATGAACACGCGGCTGTCGCCGCCGGGGCTCCGCGAGACGTCCTGGCGAATCCGGTCGGGAACGATCGTCGTATCGTGCACGCCTTCGAGATCGGTGCACATGTGATTCATGAGCGTAAACCGGAACATTGCCCGGTTGGTACCGGCGATGAAGAAGGCTTCCGCGGCCGCTCGGGTAGTCATCGCGCCGGCGGTGGCGTTGCCGGGAATCCCGTAGGCGGCCGATTGCGTGGTGGCGACCAAGTCCGTTTGAGGGTTGAAGGACGGCTGCAGCATGGCCTGCTCCAGCGCCTCGTAGTGGGCATTGCTGCTCGCGCTCGGCAGGGCGGCGCCCGCCCGCACGTACAGCAGGTCGGCCGAAAGGATCTCGGTGAACGGCACGCCGTCCCTGACCATGCCGATCACGAGCGTCGTGTAGTCGTTCAAGGGTACGAATACCGACTGCTCGCGGTTGCTCCACGGTGCCGCGAAGTTCTTGAGCGTCACCGTATAGAAGTGCTTGTCGCTCGTCGCGGTGCGCGCTGCGACGAGCGCGTTTCCTCCAACGATGTCGTTCTCCATGTCGGTGAGAACGAATTCGCTCGGCGGCACGCCGGCAAGACGGTTGTGAATCCGAAACGCTTGCGCGCGCTCGTCCGGCCCGGCGTAGCAGACCGAGGCGGTGCCGCTCAGCAGCAACGCCAAAGCAAGCGCGCGCCGATCAAATCGTCGGCGAACGAATCTCACGATCAGCTCCGAGTGCGTCCTGCTCGTCATAACCAAGTTCCTGTTGAGTGCGGATGCTGTTGTTGATTTTCGAAAAAGTAGAGCACAAAAAAAACGCCTTCGTAATGTCGAAAAACTGCGACGTCTCGAATCCGCGACAATTCGACGCAGCGTATCCCGCGTGCAAGCATAAATTCGTTGAACCATCGCAAAGCTTATGTAGAACGTGAACAGGAGTTGCGTTACGTGAAACCCTTTGCGATTGCAACGCGCTTCGAGTGATCAATGATGAGACCGCCGTCACACTATTTCTCTTTTCTCAGGTCGGCGGGTTCTGTGATCGCTTTAACGGAAGGCATCTGCTGTCATGCCCATTATTACGGGGCGCGTCATATTACGTCGTATCTTCCGTGGGGCAGGAGACTTAATGCATCCACTCAGCGGGTCTTGCGGCGAAGTATCGCGTGCTTGGGAGCAGTCGGCGACACGCAGGCTGCACACGACTTGACGGCCAGCCCTCCGATACGGACCAACGCGAGGTAAGAGGGATTTCCAATGAGCAATCTTGCATGGCGCAGTCGAGTCGTCGCTCTAGGGTTTCGCAAGCTGGCGCTGCCATTCGCGGTCATCTCGATGGCCGCATGCAGCGGCGACGGAAGCACGGGGGTCGGAAGCGGTCAGGATCCGGATCCGGTCGCCCTCGACTTTCCGATCGCTTACACCAAGGGCCCGCTATTCGACGATCAGATGCAGTTGTTTGCCGATACGGACGTTCGAAACCTGGTGCGATTCAACGTCGGCACCGACCTCTACATGCGGGATCGCGCATCACCGAGCGCCGCGGAGCGGAATATCACGCTCGAGGAAACGCAAGGAGCCGGCGACGTCATGGGTGTGGAGATCTCCATCGACGGGACCAAGGTCTTATTCGCGATGCGCGGGCCGTTCGACCCGAATCTCGACGACGAGGATCAGCCGACGTGGAACATCTGGGAATACGACATTCCGGCCGACACGCTGCGACGCATCATCGCTTCGGATCTGACGGCCGAGGCCGGCCAGGATATCTCGCCCCACTATCTGCCCGACGGCCGCATCGTCTTCGCTTCCACGCGACAGAGACAATCGAAGGCGATACTGCTCGATGAAGGCAAGCCTCAGTTCGACGCTCTCGACGAGGAGCGCGATGAGCCCGCATACGTTCTGCACGTCATGGATGCGGACGGCGCGAATTTCCATCAAGTCTCGTTCAATCAAAGTCACGACCTCGAACCGACGGTCTTGGCCGACGGCCGCGTTCTGTTCAGCCGCTGGGACAACGCCGGCAGCGTCGACGCGATCAACCTCTATTCAATGAGTCCCGACGGCAGTGAGCTCGAGCTTCTGTACGGCGCGGAGAGCCATCTCACGGGCACGGACGGCAGCGCCGTGCATTTCGTCGGCGCACGCGAGCTCCCTGACGGCCGAATCATGGCGATCGCCCGGCCGTTCGTGCATCCCGAGCTCGGCGGGGACATCGTCATCATCGATACGCCCAACTTCGTCGAGGTCGAGCAACCCATCGCCGTCAACGCGGGCCTTGCCGGGCCGGCACAGGTCTCCGCGACGCCGAGCCAGATCCGCACGGATTTGCTTCCCTCGCCGGGCGGACGGTTCAGCTCCGCCTTTCCGCTCTGGGACGGCACGCAACGCGTCCTCGTGAGCTGGAACATCTGCCGCGTCGTCGACAACGGCTTGATCTTCCCGTGCGACGATGAGCGTCTCGCCGATCCCAATGCGCAGCTCGCGCCGCCGCTGTACGGCATCTGGATGTACGATCCTATCGATCAAACTCAGCTGCCGATCGTGACCGGCGAGGAAGGTTTGCTGATCAGCGACATCGTCGCCGCGCAGCCGCGCAGCAACTTGCTGGTCATTCCGGACAAAATACCCGGCGTCGACGTCGACGCGGACCTCGCCGCGGAAGACGTCGGCATTTTGAACATTCGCAGCGTCTACGACATCGACGGCATCGATACCGCCGCTCCCGATATCGAGACGCTCGCCGATCCGGCCCAAGCGACGGCCGACCAGCGGCCGGCGCGTTTTCTGCGCGTGGAAAAGGCAGTGGCATTGCCGGATGAGGACGTCTTGGATTTCGCCAACACGGCTTTCGGGCTCAGCGCGCAGCAAGGTATGCGCGAGATTCTCGGCTATGCGCCGATCGAGCCGGACGGCTCGGTGCGCATCAAGGTCCCGGCGCGCGTGCCGCTCGCCGTCAGCGTGCTCGACGCCGACGGCAGGCGCATCACGAGCCGCCACCAGAACTGGTTGCAGGTGCTTCCGGGCGAGGAGCTGCGCTGCAACGGCTGCCACAGCCCCGCCTCCGGTCTGTCGCACGGCCGCACGGAGAGCTTCGCGTCGGTCTATGCCGGGGCGACCGCCACGGGCGTGCCGTTTCCGAACACCGACTTGGCGCTGTTCACCGACTTCGGCGAGACCATGGCCGAAACACGCTCGCGAATCAGCTGCGTGACCGATTGCGCGGTGTTGAACCCGAGCGTCGACCTCGTTTACGACGACGTCTGGACCGACGAGGCCGCCGCCGGCAGACCCGCAGATCCGAGCTTCAGCTACAGCTATCTCGATCTCGATACGCCGCCGCCGACGTCACTCGAGTGCCTGACCGCGTGGAGCAGCCGCTGCCGCATCGTCATCAACTACGAGCAACATATTCATCCGTTGTGGAGCCTGCCGCGGCAGGTGCTGGATCCGGATGACCCGATGATCGTGCTCCAGGACAACACCTGCACGACTGCCGGCTGTCATACGACCGTCGATGCGATGAACAACACCCAGGTTCCGCAGGCCCAGCTCGATCTGCAAGACGGCCCTTCGCCGGACGAGGCGGCTCACTTCAACGCCTATCGCGAGCTGCTGTTCACCGACAACCAGCAGGAGCTCGTCGGCGCGGCATTGCAGGACATCGTGATCGACGTCGGCCCGGACGCAGACGGCAATCCGATACTCGTCAACGTGCCCGTCGCGCCGTCGATGAGCGTCGCCGGGGCGAACGCCTCGGGCGCGTTTTTCTCACGCTTCGATGCCGGCGGCACGCACGAAGACCGGCTGACTCCGGTGGAGCTGCGCTTGATCGCCGAGTGGCTCGATATCGGCGGGCAGTATTTCAACGATCCGTTCGACCCCGCAGTGCCTCTGAATTAGCTATGCCAAGGGCCGCCGTAATCCTCGCTCTGATCTTGCATTTATCGGCGGGCCCCCTGGCTGCTCAGGACGCCGCGCGCGAGCTCGTCGTCGAAGACCCCTATATCGAGCTGCACACCGGGCCGGCACAGGTCTATCCGGTTTTCTACGTCGTCGAGCGCGGCGAGCGCGTCGAGGTGCTGTCGCGGCGCACGGACTGGTTTCGGATCAGAGCGCCCCGCGGACAGGAAGGCTGGGTCAGCGCCACGCAGTTGCAACAGACGCTGCAGCTTACGGGAGAGCCCGTCGAGGTCCCCGGCTTTACGCTTGCCGATCATGCGGATCGGCGCTGGGAGGTCGGCGCGCTTTACGGCGACTTTGGCGGTGCCAACGTCGTGTCGCTCTACGGCGCGTTCAGTTTCACCGAGAATCTGTCCGGCGAGCTGTGGTATTCGGACGTCCTGGGGCGATTCTCCAACAGCCAGCTCCTGAGCCTCAATGTGGTGCATTTGTTTTTTCCCGAATGGCGCGTTTCCCCGTACTTCACGTTGGGCACCGGAGTCATTCACACCCAGCCCAAGGGTACGATCGTCGCGACGGTGGATCGCACCGACAACGCGGCTCACGTCGGCGTAGGGGTGAGGACTTATTTGACACGCCGGTTCGTGTTTCGAGCCGAATACAAGACCTACGTCGTGTTCACGAGTCGCGACGACAACGAGGAGCCAACCGAATGGAAAGCCGGGTTCTCATTCTTCTTCTGACGAAGGCGCTCGTCATTGCGAGTGTTTCCGGTTGTGCCCGCTTTCGCGCCGCGGAGGAACCCCCCGTGGCCGACCAGGCGCCGGTCATCGAGCCGGAGCTCGAGCGCCGGGAAATCGAGATCGCCGAGATCGACACCGAGGATTTCGAACTCGGGCTGTACGCCGGCCTCATGAGCATCGAGGACTTCGGCGTGGGGACGGTGCTCGGCGCGCGAATCGCATATCACATAACGGAAAGGTTCTTCATCGAGACGGCCTTAGGTCGGACCGAGGGCGAGGAGACGAGCTTCGAGCGCCTGAGCGGAGCTGCGCAGTTGCTCACAGAAGACGAGCGTACGCTTAGCTACTATAACTTGTCTCTGGGCTACAACTTGTTTCCAGGCGAGGTTTATTTGAGCCCTGAGCGCGCCTTCAATTCGGCGATTTACCTGATTGGCGGTGTGGGAAGCACGGAGTTTGCGGGGGATGATCGGTTCACGCTCAATTTCGGACTGGGCATCCGTATCATTCCGCGCGACTGGTTCGCCATTCATGCCGACATACGTGACCACATCTTCGACATAGATCTGCTCGGGCAAGAGAAGACCGTGCACAATCTCGAAGCCCATATCGGAATGACGTTTTTCTTCTAGGATGCGGAGGTAGCTTGATGTTCAGATCAATAGCCGTGTCGCTCGCTTGCTCGGTGTTGACGGCGGCGGTGTCCGCCGGACCGATATCCGGTGTAGCGCCGGACTTCACGCTCCAAACCCAAAGCGGCGAATCGAGGTCATTGGCCGAGCACAAGGGCGACGTCGTCATGATCAATTTCTGGGCGACCTGGTGCGCGCCCTGCCGTCAGGAGATGCCCTATTTGGAGGCGCTCTATCAACGCTACGGCGCCTTGGGCTTCACGTTGCTCGGTGTCAATGTCGAGAAGAATCCGGTCGGTGCCACGGAGTGGCTTGCCGAGACACCGGTGAGCTTCCCGATCCTGTTCGATCCCGAGAACGAGGTCTCGGAGCTCTACGACGTCATCGCGATGCCGAACACGGTCCTGATCGACCGCCAAGGCAATCTGCGATACCTGCATCACGGCTACAAGCCGGGCTACGAGAACGAGTATCAGACCCAGATCAGGGCCCTGATTCGGGAGTGAGCCGATGATGATCAAAGCTGCGGCAATCGTCCTCTTGGCCGCGTCGTCGGCGGCCTGCAGCATCGAGCCGTGGGTGCGGCCGTACGAGCGGGACCGTCTTGCGGATCCCATCATGTCCTTCGACCGCGATCCGGTCTCCAGTGCCTATATGCATCACGTCTACGAGGCCCGAGAGGGGGCCCGCGGCGCCACCGGCAGCAGCGGCGGCGGCTGCGGCTGCAACTAGATCGGTAGCCTCGATGCCGCGACGATACCCAGTTCGATTTCCTCCGGCGGCCCGCTGGCGCGTTCTCGCCGCGGCGATCGTTCTCGTTCGCTCGGCAGGCCTCGGCGCCGCGGTGCTGCCCGAGGACAGAGCCGATATGCTGTTCCATTCCTATGACGGCGGCGGCGTAACTATCTCCGGACCGTCGATGCTGGTCCGAAAGCAGTTCGCGACCAATTTCTCGGCCTCGGCGAACTACTATGTCGATCGGGTCAGCAGCGCGTCCATCGACGTGATCACCACTGCGAGCCCCTACACGGAGGAGCGCACGCAGTACTCCGTCGGCATGGATTACCTGCACGATAGCTGGATATTGAGCACCGGCCTCACGAAGAGCGAGGAGAACGATTTCGTCGCCAATACCTTCAGCATCGGTGTCAGCCAGGACGTATTCGGGGACCTGACGACGATCTCGCTGGGCTATTCCTTGGGGCAGGACGAGGTCAGCCGTCGCGGTGACACGCTGTTCTCCGACGAGGTTCAACGCCAGCACTACCGTCTCGGCGTATCTCAGATCCTGACCCAAAACCTGTTGCTGGGAATCTCGCTCGAAACCATCACCGACGAAGGATTCCTGAACAACCCCTATCGATCGGTTCGTTTCGTCGATAGTGAGAGTGCCTTGGGCTACAGCTATGAGCCGGAGGTCTATCCGCGCACGCGGACCAGTGACGCCGCAGCGCTTCGGCTGCGCTACTATCTGCCGTACCGCGCGGCGCTTCATGGAGAGCTTCGCCGCTATGCCGACAGCTGGGATATCAGTGCGCGGTCCTTCGAGATCGGCTACACCCACCCGTTCGACGGCGGCTGGACGTTCGAGGCGAAGTTCCGTCTCTACTCGCAGGAAAACGCGGATTTCTACAGCGATCTCTTCCCGAACCCTCAATTCCAGAACTTCATCGCGCGCGACAAGGAGCTCAGCACCTTCTCCAGCAGTACCGTTCGCTTCGGCGTCAGCTACGATATCCTGCGAGGTGGTTGGCGTTTCCTCGAACGTGGCAGCATCAATTTCTCCTATGACTACATCGAGTTCGAATACGAAGACTTTCGCGATCTGACTCAGCCGACCCCGCTGCCCGGCGAAGAGCCGCTATATTCTTTCGGCGCCGACGTCATCCAGCTGTTCGTCTCGTTCTGGTTCTGACCGGGCTCGCGTTGCCGGCTCCGAGCGGCTCGGGCAAAATGAGCTCGACCGGCAAACGCAGCATTGGGGGGGCAATGATGGCAGTTCTAAGAGCTTCGGCTTCGGTCACCGCGGTGGGTGCCTTGCTCGTTTGCGGAGCGACTCCAGCACATCACGGCGACGCGGGCAGATATGAGGAAACGATCACGACCTTGTCCGGGACCGTGGTGGCGTTACAGCTCATTAACCCCCACTCGACCATCATATTCGACGTCGTCGATGCAGGGACGGGTGAGACCGTGCGTTGGCAAGCCGAAGTCTCCAACGCCAACGGCCTCGCGCGCATCGGTTGGACCAAGGACACGCTCAAGGCCGGAGACCGGATCACGATGTCCGGCCGCGCGCTGAAGAGCGGTGCTCCGTACATCAACCTGAGCGAGCGCGCGCGGCTCGCCAGAGCCGATACCTGTGAGGAGCTGTATCGTTCGGGCATGATCTTCGGCGAGCCGCCGGACTATCCGCCGCCGACCTGCGACTGAGCGGCGTCGAGCGCCAGCTCACCAGCGAAACAGACGTACCGGCGAATTCCGGGGATACAGATCCGCGCCGCGCGGCAGCTCGACGAAGCCGGTGGTGTTCGCCAGCGACACGAAATCGCCCGAAGTGTTCGTGGGCCTCGGATGAGCTCGCGCCGCGGCTTGTGACGACCAGCTGAGAACGACCGGAAGAAAATAGGTCAAGTCGGCGTCGAAGCGAACGTCCTCGTCCAAGGCCACGAGCTCGCGCGGCGCCTCGGTCTCCCCGAGAGCACGTTTTAGAGCCGGGATGACGTAGCGGTAGACGCAGACCAAGGTGGAAACCGGGTTGCCCGGCAGCGCGAAAACGGGTTTGCGCTCGCGACTCATGCCGAACCACATGGGGCGTCCCGGCCGCTGCTCGATCTTATGGAACACCAGCTCGACGCCGAGCTCCTCCAGCACGCCGGGCACGAAGTCGAACTTACCCATGGAAACGCCGCCGCTCAGTATCAGCACGTCGTTATCGGCATGAAGTTGCCGGATTCGATCGAGCATCTGCGCGCGCTGATCCTTGAGCAACGCGCGCGTCACCCGGCCTCGACAATGGCGCTCGAGCGCCGCCTCAATCGCCCGGTCGTTGCTCGAGCGCACCTGATGCTCCGCCGTCGGCGCGCCGGGCTCAACGAGCTCGTCTCCGGTGGAGATCACGGCGACTCGAGGGCGCGCGGCGACGTCGACTTCCGCCAGGCCGGCACTGGCCAGGATCGCGATTTCCGGAGCGTTGATCCGCGAGCCCGCGCCGAGCAGGATTTCGCCGGCGGGTCGATCGGAGCCGCGGCCATGGACGAACCGCCTTTCGACGACGGTGGCCGAATCGTCGACGCGGGCGACGTTGCCTTCGCGTGTGATGCGCTCGACCGGCACTATCGTATCCGCGCCTCGAGGCAGCACCGCGCCGGTCATGATCTCGATGCATTGACCGGCTTTGGCCAAGGTCGAAGGCGGCGACCCCGCAGCCTGCACGCCTACGATCTCGAAGTGCCGTTGGCCGGCGGTCCAGTCGCGGTAGGCGATTGCGATGCCGTCCATCGTGACCCTGTCGAACGGCGGCTGGTCCCGGTCCGAGGCCACGTTCTGCCGCAACACGCGCCCCGACGCCTCGCTCAACGCCACTCGGTGTGTCGTCAGCGGCTGAATGCGTTCCAGAATCAGGGCTTCCGCCCCGGCAACGTCGAGCACGAGAACCGGCGTGTTGTGCGAGATGAGGCCATGGTGCCACAAGGGAACTCGCCGTTTCCAGATAAAGTCGAAAGCGTCGGTAGGTCCCCCACATCGGCGCCGAACGCGATGTTATACTGAATTCGGCTAGGAGGTTTGCATGGGCCGTCTATTATTAGTCGGTTTGGCTTGCTCGTTGCTCCCAGTCGCGGCGTGGGCCCAACAGTCGGACAACCGAAGCATTATCGGATCCGGGAACGAGTTCCTGTCCGCGGGCTCGTTTGCCATCCGCGTCGGCCAATACGACGAGGGTATCAGGCTCACCGAGCTCGGTCTGCGGCGTTATCAACCCAGCACGGCCGATCGCGCCGCGGCGTTCTCGAATCTCTGCGCCGCGTATGCGGCGAAGAACGATCCGGACACGGCGATCTCGTATTGCGATCAATCGTTGAGCTTGAGCTCCAACAACTGGCGCGCGTACAGCAACCGATCGTATGCCTATTTTCTCAAGGGCATGTACTCGGAAGCCACCTTCGATCTCGATGCCGCTGCCGCCATCAACCCCGACGCGAGACAGGTGGAACAGCTCAGAGGCATGATCAACGAGCGCGGGCTGCGCCCGCGAGTCATCATGGAGGACCATCAATAGTCCGGTCCTCGGGACCTTGGCTGATCGCCGCCGCCGCGCTGGCGTTGACGCCCGCTGCCGGTTTCGCCCAGCCGGCCGGAAGCGGCGCCGGCAATTTGCTCGATCCGATCGGCGTTTGGAGCTGCGTGCTCTATGGCAACCCCGCGCTCGGCGAGGAGCGGGTACTGCTGAGCTTCGCGCCCGACCAGACCGTCCGAACGGCGCGACACCAGCAACAGGGCACGCCTGTCTGGGCCTCGTCCTCGCGCTGGGAGATCCAGGCCGCGACACTCGAGTTCACCGATTCGAGGAGCGGCAGGCGATTCAGCGCCGACCTCACCCGCGCAAGGCTCGGCGGCGAGTGGCGCACGCTCAACCTGCTCGGCGGCTGGTGGTGCTCGCCGGCGGATGACGTGGATCTCGGCGCGAGTGCGCCGGGCAGTGCCGCAGCGGACACCGAGAACGTCATCTCGCTGATCCCCGAGGTCATGGCGACGCCGACTTACCCGATTCAGGCCATTCGCGAAGCGAAAGAGGGGCGAGTCGTGTTGTGTTTCGTGGTGAGGTCCTCCGGCGAGGTCTTCGACCCGGAATTTTTGGAGCTATCGGACGAGATCTTCAGAGCGCCGAGCCTGGACGCGCTGATGCGCTCCCGCTATCAGGCCTGGGACAGCCGCCGCGGCGAGTCGAAGCCCGCGTGCCGCAGCTTCATCTACCGCCTCGACTACGTATTTTGAGACGGCGGGCGCGCGGCAGAATGGCGCTATTCTCCTAGAAGTAGCCGTGATCGTGCCGGTATTTGCCGATATTTTCGTTGAACTCGCTCGATTGAGAGCGGCGCCAGGGGTCAGCCGTCGCGGGCCTCGATATGCGCGCGCCTGGATACGCTCATCCACGGCAGGATTCCGGTCGCGAAGCTCCGGTAGGAATCATAGATGCGGCCGATCGCCGGACTGCTGTCGGCGAGCTCGGCCATGACCGCGGCACTGTGCGTCTTGAGCGCTGCGAGCACGTCGTCGGGGAAGCGGCGCAGCTCCACCCCGTGCTCGTCGACCAGGGTCGTCAGGGCTTGATTATTGCGGGTGTTGAACTCCGCGAGCACGTAATCGGCCTCGGCCATGCAGGCGGTCTCGACGATCTCCTTGAGCTCCGGCGACAACGAGGCGTAGGCAGCGGCGGAGACCAGAAGCTCCAAGGCACCGGACGGCTCCTGCCAGCCGGGATAGTAGTAATACCTCGCCGCCTGATGCAGGCCGAAAGCCATGTCGTTGTGCGGCCCCACCCACTCGGTCGCGTCGATGGCGCCGGTCCGCAGCGCCGTGAAGATTTCCGAGCCGGGCAAGTTCACCGGCAACGCGCCCGCGCGGTTCATGACTTCGCCGCCGAGACCCGGGATCCGTATTTTCAAGCCGACGACGTCGTCGAGACTCATGATCTCGCGGTTGAACCAGCCGCCCATCTGCGGGCCGGTGTTGCCCGCGAGAAACGGGATGACGTTCTGCGCCGCGTATGCCTCGCGCCAGAGATCCATGCCGCCGCCGTGATAGATCCAAGCGTTGAACTCGTCCGCGAGCATGCCGAAGGGAACGCTGCCGAACAACTGCGCCGCCGGAAGCTTGCCTCGCCAATAGATCGGCGCGCTGTGACCGAGCTGGATCGTGCCGCGCGACACGGCGTCGAGAACTTCGAACGCCGGCACGAGCTCCCCGGCGGCGAATACCTCGACTTCGATGCGCCCACCCGACAGCGCCTCGAGCCGTCTCGCGAGGCGATTCGCCGACGTTCCATGACCGGGAAAGTTCGGCGGCCACGACGTGACCATGCGCCAGCGATGTGATTCGGATGGAACTGCGGTCGAATCGTCTCCGCTGCGCTGAGCGCAGGCTGTCAGGGCTCCTACGCCGCCGTATAGGAAGGTTCGTCGCCGCATCACCATCTTCGGCCTCGACTTTCGACTGTGCTCGTCGCGCCTTGAATTGTGCCAGACCGTCGTCATGAACGACAATTGCGCGGATGAGTCACGAGAGCCAACGCGGCCCGAACTTCATCCGCCAAATCGTCGCGGCAGACATTGCTTCCGGCAAGAACGGCGGACGCGTTCAAACCCGGTTTCCACCGGAGCCGAACGGCTATCTGCACATCGGCCACGCGAAAGCGATCTGCGTGTCATTCGAGATCGCGAAAGAATTCGGAGGGACTTGCTACCTCCGCTTCGACGACACGAACCCGGAAAAAGAGGATGTCGAGTTCGTCGAGGCGATCCAGCGAGACGTTCGCTGGCTCGGCTATGAGTGGGCTGAGCTGACTCACGCCTCCGACTACTTCCCGCAGCTGCACGCGTTCGCGATCGAGCTCATTCGGCGCGGCAGGGCATACGTAGACAGCCTCAGCATGGAACAGGTGCGAGCTTATCGTGGCACCTTGACCGAACCCGGAAAGGCGAGCCCCGACAGAAACCGTCCTGTCGATGAGAACCTCGCGCTGTTCGAGCGCATGCGCCGCGGCGAGTTCGACGAGGGAGAATACGTGCTGCGAGCCAAGATCGACATGGCCGCCGCGAACATCAATCTGCGCGATCCTACGCTCTACCGCATCCGCAACGTGCCTCACCAGCGTACCGGCGACGAGTGGTGTATCTATCCGATGTACGATTTTGCACACACTCTGTCGGACGTGCTCGAGGGCACGACTCATTCGTTGTGCAGCCTCGAGTTCGAGGATCACCGGCCGCTCTACGAATGGTTCATCGAGCAGCTTCCGGTTTCGAATCACCCTCAACAGATCGAGTTCTCCAGGCTCAATCTGATGTTCACGGTCATGAGCAAACGCAAGCTCAAACGGCTCGTCGACGAGGGTCATGTGGAAGGCTGGGACGACCCGCGCATGCCGACGCTCTCGGGAATGCGGCGCAGAGGTTATCCACCGGAGGCGATTCGCGATTTCATCGACCGAGTCGGCGTGACGAAGAAGAACCACGTCATCGAGCTTGGCGCGCTGGAGAACTGCGTGCGCGAGGATCTCAACGTGCAAGCACCGCGCCGGTTCGCGGTGCTCAGGCCGTTGAAGATCATCATCGAGAACTACCCCGAAGGGAAGGAAGAGTGGCTCATGGCCGCGAATCATCCGAATCGCCCTGAGTTGGGGTCGAGGACGGTGCCGTTTTGCAGGGAGCTCTACATCGAGGCGGATGATTTTCTCGAGCAGGCGCCGCGAAAGTTCCACCGGCTCGTGCCCGGCGGGGAAGTGCGCCTGCGCTATGCCTATATCGTCAAGTGTGAGGAAGTCGTCAAGGATTCGAACGGCCGGATCACGGCGCTGCGTTGCAGCTACGATCCGGAGACCCGCAGCGGCTCGGACGAGAGCGGCCGCAAGGTCAAAGGAACGATACATTGGGTTTCAGCCCGGCATGCGTTTCCTGCGGAGCTGCGCTTATACGACCGTCTGTTCCGGGTGGCCGATCCGGACCGGGCCGACGGAGATTTGAAGCCGCACTTGAATCCCGATTCACTGCAGATCATCGAAGCCGCGATGCTCGAGCCCGCACTGGCGCAGGCGACCGCCGGCGAGTGCTTTCAGTTCGAGCGACAGGGTTACTTCGTCGCCGACGCGCTGCGCTCGTCGCCCGGGAAACCGGTGTTTTCGCGCACGGCGACGCTCCGCGATTCTTGGGCGAAGCTCGAGCGACAGGCCTTGGACGCGAGCGGCGCGAAGGAATAGGCTAAAGGGAAGCGTTCCGCTCGAATAGAAAAACAGTCTTCTTGAGGTTCAGGGTTTAGAAATGCAACGTTATCGACGCCAAGTCGAGGCTCTGCTTGCCGAGGCGGACATCCGCATCAACGGGGATCGCGCATGGGACGTTCAGATTCTGAACGACGAAATTTTCGCTCGTGTCGTCGCCCAAGGCACCCTCGGCGCCGGCGAAGGCTACATGGATGGCTGGTGGACCTGTGAGCGACTCGACGAAATGATCTGCCGCGCGTTTCGCGCCGATTTTCATCGCAAGATTCGACCGATCAAGTACGTGTTTTTCAACTTGCATGCACGACTCGTGAATCTGCAGCGGCAAGCCCGGGCGTTTCAAGTGGGGCGCGCTCACTACGATCTCGGCCGCGACCTATATCGCGCCATGCTGGATCGGCGAATGATCTACAGCTGCGCATATTGGCGCCGGGCGACGACGCTCGACGAAGCCCAGGAGCACAAGCTCGACTTGATCGCCGGAAAGCTCGAGCTCGAGACGGGCATGCGGGTGCTGGACGTCGGCTGCGGTTGGGGCGGCGCGCTGCGCTACTTCGCCGAGCGATACGGCGTCGGCGGTGTCGGAATCACGATCTCCGAGGACCAGTTCCACGCGGCGCGAGAGCTCACTCGCGAATTTCCGATCGAGATCCGACTTCAGGACTACCGCGAGCTGAGTGAGCCTTTCGATCGTATCTATTCCATCGGCATGTTTGAGCACGTCGGTTACAAGAACTATTCCGTATACATGGAAGTCATGCGGCGTTGCCTGGCCCCCGATGGACTTTTCCTGTTGCACACCATCGGCAACCCGGTGTCTCAGGCGCGAACCGATCCGTGGATCAGTCACTATATCTTTCCAAACGGCATGCTGCCGTCACCCAAGCAGATCACAGACGCCTCCGAAGACCGCCTGAATCTCGAGGATTGGCACAATTTTCCGCAGGACTACGATCGTACGCTGATGTGCTGGTACGAAAACTTCGAGCGCGCTTGGCCGAGCCTGAAATCGCAGTACGACGAGCGGTTCTTTCGCATGTGGAGGTACTATTTGCTCGCCAGCGCCGGAGGGTTTCGGGCCTGCGGCAATCAGCTCTGGCAGATCGTCTACTCCAGGGACGGCGTGCCCGGCGGCTACCTGGCCGAAGGCGTCCGCTAGCAGTCATCTGATCGGACAGCCCGGCGGGCCGGGAGCCGGGACCCGTCCCGGCCGGCTCCAGCTCGCCGGTGGGGATCTCCAGGGGCGATGTGTTAGGCTAGATATAGCGCTGCGCTCGGCTGGAGAGCCGCGGGGTCGCTGGAGACGGGATGGAAGGCACGGTCAGACATTGGCATTCGTCAGGCGAGGTTCGCGACACCCTCGGGCGTCCCGTGCGCGATCTCAGGATCTCGGTCATCGACCGCTGCAACTTCCGCTGCCCCTACTGCATGCCGGCCGAGATCTACGGCGAGGACTACGCCTATCTGCCGCGCCGCCACTGGCTCACGCCCGGGGAAATCAAGCGTATCGCAGGATTGTTCACGCAACTCGGCGTCACCAAGTTCCGCATCACCGGCGGCGAGCCTCTGTTGCGGCGCGATATCGTCGCCGTCGTTCGCGGGCTCGGCGAGCTGCCCGCGATCGACGATCTGGCGCTGACCACCAACGGCACGCTGCTCGTGGAGCGGGCCGAAGAGCTCAAGGCGGCGGGCTTGCGGCGCGTCACGGTCAGCTTGGACAGCATGGACGAGCAGGTCTTCAGCGTGATGAACGGCGGTCGCGGCGAGCTCGCCAAGGTGCTGCGCGGCATAGAGGCAGCCAAGCGGGCCGGACTCACGCCTCTGAAGATCAACGTCGTGGTGCAGAAAGGCAAGAACGATCACACCGTGCTCGATCTTCTCGAGCGTTTTCGCGGCGCCGGCGTGATCGTGCGGTTCATCGAATATATGGACGTCGGGACCTTGAACGGCTGGAATCTGGCGGACGTCGTGACCTCGAAACAATTGTTGGAGCTAGTCTCTTCGCGCTGGCCGCTGAAAGTTCTGGAGGAGAACTATCGCGGCGAGGTGGCCCGCCGGTACGCCTTCGAGGACGGTCAGGGCGAGATCGGCTTCATATCTTCGGTCAGCGAGCCATTTTGCGGCGACTGCCATCGCGCCAGGTTGTCGGCGGACGGCACGCTCTACACCTGTTTGTTTGCGACGCATGGCACGCCGCTGCGCGAGCTGTTGCGTTCGGGCGCGGGTGATGCGGATATCGTAGGCCTGCTCCAGAACGTTTGGCGCAATCGCACGGATCGCTACAGCGAGCTGCGCGGAAGAACCAGGCTCCCCGGGAAACCGGCCAAAGTCGAAATGTACCGAATGGGCGGCTGATGCTGACGCACGTCGATCCCCGCAACCGTCCGGCGATGGTGGACGTCGGCGACAAAGCCGTGACCGCGCGTACCGCGCGCGCCCGCGCGAGCGTGCGTTTCCCGAAGGACGTGCTTTCCGAGCAGGCGAGTGCCACGGAGCTCAAGACCAAGAAAGGCCCGGTGTTCGATACGGCGATCATAGCCGGCGTCATGGCGGCGAAACGCACTCACGATCTCATTCCGTTTTGTCACCCGATTCCGATGGAGGATTGTCAGATCACGATAGACTGGGACACACCCGACCAGCTCGTGATCGAATGCACCGTGCGCGCGACTCACAAGACCGGTGTCGAGATGGAGGCCTTGACCGGAGCGGCCGTCGCGGCATTGACCGTCTACGATATGTGCAAGGCCCTATCGCATGGGATTCGAATTGCGGAGGTTCGGCTCGTCTCCAAGACCGGCGGCAAGCGTGATTTTGCCGAGACGGGTAAGCCGTGATCGCCGTTACCGCCCGATATTTCGCCGCATTCCGCGACCGGGCCGGCCGAGATTCCGAGGCCCTGACCACCGGCGCGCGCACAGCAGGAGAGCTGTACGCGGAGCTCGCTGCCACGCACGGCTTCGCCGATGGGATGGCGCGGTGCAAGGTTGCGGTCAACGACGAGTTCGCGGATTGGGAAACACCGATCGAGGAGGGTGACACCGTGCTGTTCTTTCCTCCCGTGGCCGGAGGATGAGCTTCCGCATATCCGATCAGCCCCTGGATCCGGAGCGACTCAAGCGGGCTCTCGGCCGGGACTCGGCCGGCGCCTGTGTCTGCTTCGAGGGTTGGGTTCGCGATCGTAACGAGGGCGCGTCGGTACGAGCGCTGGAATACGAGGCGCATGCGGCGCTCGCGGTCAAGGAAGGCGAGAAGATTCTGGCCGAGGCGCGAGAGAAATTCGGCTTGGATGCAGCGGCGGCGGAGCATCGCAGCGGGCGCTTGGAAATCGGCGACTGCGCGGTCTGGGTCGGCGTCAGTGCCGCGCATCGCGACGCCGCCTTCGCCGCCGCGCGTTTCATCATCGATGAGCTCAAGCGACGCTTGCCGATCTGGAAGAAGGAATACTACGGCGATGGCCACTCGGGGTGGATCAATTGCCTCACCGGCAAGTCCGGTGCCGAGGCTGAGCCGCCCGGCTTGCCGAGGTCGCTAAATCGTCAGCTGTAGGGCATACAGTGCCGCCAAATCCCGGGTCGTGTCTACATCGAAACGCGCGGCGGGCAGCGCGACACTCGTAACACGGGAGCCCGCGCGGCGTAGCAGATCGCGCGCGCCGACATCGCCGCGCAAGCTTTTCGCTCGGGTCCATAGTCGACGCGGCAGTATCGCCGGCACCCCCAGGCGGCCGCCGTAGCATGCCGCCGCGGGTCGCGCCGGGCGCCTCTCCCAGGCCGCTATCAAGGGTCCGAGCGTGAATGCGTTCAGCAGCGGTTGGTCGACGGGGAGCAGCAGCGCCGCCGTCGCCCGCCGCGGCAGCGCGTGCAATCCCGCGTTGAGCGACGTGGACATGCCTTGCTCCCAGCGCGCGTTGTCGACGACCCTGACCCCACCCCCGAAAGCGTGAAGCGCGCTGCGCATGCGTTGCCGATTCGCGCCGATGACGACGACCACCTGATCGGGCGTCAGCGCCTGCGCCGTTTCCACGCTCCGCCGCAGCAGAGATTTCGCCTTGAAGCGCACGAATTGCTTCGGCCGGCCCAGCCGCGTCGACGCGCCCGCCGCGAGCACGATGGTCCAAAGCGAGGGCGAGTGAGTTACGCTTGAGGGCATTGCGCCACTATACTTGAGCCCGAGAAAGCCATGACAATCCGACTGGGACTCGCGCGTCGCGCAGACATCTCGACGATCGCCGACATGGCGGCTTGTTGGATCGAAGCCGGGCTTCCGCACACTTGGGACGAGCGGCGCATCGCGCGTTCCTTGGCCGACCCCGAGTGCGTCGTGTTAGTCGCCCGCAGCAAACGGCGCGTCGTGGGTTTTGCGGTCATGCAGTTCTTCGACCGGCACGCCCATCTGAATTTGCTCGCCGTGGCACCCGGCTACCGGCGGCGCGGCATCGGGCGGGCGTTGCTCGAATGGCTGGAAGCCAGTGCGCGAACGGCGGGCACTTTCGTCTTGCGGCTGGAGCTCAGGGCAGGCAACGGGGCGGCACGGGAGTTCTATCGCCGGTTCGGATTTCAAGACGCGGGAGTCAAGCCGGGATACTACGCCGGGCGCGAGGATGCCTTGCGCATGGTTCGCGATCTGGCCGTTGCCGTGACCTGAATCGGCCCTTGCGGCTCAGTCGGAGAGTCTGCCGCTCAACCAGCCGCGGCGGCGTTTCGGCGCGCCCCGGGCCAGGAAATGCTCGACCTTGGGCGGGTCCTCTCCGCGGTGGAATGCGCGCGCCACGCGATTGAACTCGGCTTCCTCGACGGTAACGCGCTCACGCCGCCGCAGATGCTCGAGCCAAGTCGAGTCGACAAAGTATTCGATATAGCGGGTCTCCTCGTGGACGTCTTGAAACAGACCCCAAGCGATTGCGCCGTTGCGCAGCCGCATGCGCCGCACGTCGCGCATCGCAGCCTCGAACTCACGTCCTTGGGCCGGGTCGATACGGTATTCGATGTTGACCATCACCGGTCCTTCATGCGGCTCCGGTGCGGCGATCGCCGTCGCCTCGGGGGCGATCTCGGCGAGCGTGTGGTCGGCGCGCCCATGCTCGGACAATCGCCAGCGCGAAGCCAGCAAGCCCGCGAGCGCGCCGACACCGACCGCGACCATGAGCGCTGTGGTCGTGCTCGTGGCCGAAGCCAGGCGGCCCCAGGTAGCGCTGCCCACTGCCATGCTGCCCATGAACGTCGCTATATAGAGGGCCATGCCTCGCGCGCGCACCCAAGCCGGCAGCGAAAGTTGTGCCGCGACCTGAAAGCTCGACACGACCGCGATCCACGCGGAGCCCGCGACGAACATCACCGCGGCCAGCGGCAGGACGACACGAATCTGCGCGAGGCCGATCAGTGTCAAGCCGCCGACGATCGTGCCCGCGGCCACGATCGTGTCGCTGGAGAATCGAGCGCGGAATCGCGATAGCGCGAAGCCCATGCAGACGGCGCCGGCGCCCATGCTCGTCAGCAGCAGGCCGTAGGCTTGCGGTCCCGCTTGGACTTCCTCGCGGACGATGAGCGGCAAGAACGCGAACAGACCGCTCATCATGAAGAAGAACGCCAGCGCGCGGATGATGACGGTCTGCAAGGCGGGCGACTGACGCGTGAACGCGATCCCTGTGCGCAACGCGCCGAAAAATCGCTCCGACGGCAAGGTGCTGCGGGGCTGCCGACTGCGATAGCGGTAGATCACGACCAGTATTCCCACGAAGCTGACCGCGTTCAGCAGGAACACGGGGCCCGGTCCCGCCAATGCGATCAACAGGCCAGCGATCCCCGGGCCGAGCGCGCGTGTGATGTTTTGCGAGATGCTGTGCAGGGTGACGGCGCCGATGAGCTCGGTGCGCGGCACGAGGTCCGGAATCATCGATATGAAAGCCGGCATCATCATCGCGGACCCTATGCCTAAGCCGAAAGTGAAAGCGATCAGCGTCCACGGCGTGATCTGCCCACCGACCGTCAGCATGCCGATGCTCGTCGCCATGATCGCCATCCAAGTGATGGCGAACAGTATGAACAAGCGCCGATCGACGATATCGGCGAGCGCGCCGGCCGGCAGCGTCAACAGAAACCCCGGCAGCACGACGGAAACCTGTACCAACGAGACCATGAACGGATCGGGCGCGAGGCTCGTCATGAGCCAGCCGGCGCCGACGTCGTGCATCCAGGTTCCGAGGTTGGAGACGAGATTGGCGAGCCAGATGGTCCTGAAGACACGAATCTTCAGCGGAGCGAGCGCCGATACGGATTGCGGTCCCGTGCCGGACGCACCGACGGCTTCCTGTCCGTTGCGTGCAGTCGCCATGTGGAGAAAACTTCAGGAGTGATGCGAAACCGGCGCTATGATCGCACAGAGCAGCGGGGGCGGACCATGCGCTTGCGGCTTCCTGAGTTTCCTGCGAAGGTAAGCCCGCCATGAGCACCGACGAGCAGCGAGAGTTCATCGCCCTGAATGTCGCGGTCCTGAGCGTGTCCGACACGCGGACCCTGGAAACGGATACCTCGGGGGCGTTGCTGGCCGAACGCATCCAGGGCGCAGGTCACAACCTCGTCGAGCGGGCAATCGTCAAGGACGACATGTATGCGATCCGTGCCGCCGTTTCCGCCTGGATCGCGAGCCCGGAAGTCGAGGTCGTGGTCTGCACGGGCGGCACCGGCATTACCGGGCGCGACGGCACGCCCGAGGCCCTGAAGGCGTTGCTGGACAAGAAAATCGAGGGTTTCGGCGAGATGTTCCGGGCAATCTCTTACGCCCAGATCGGCACATCGAGCCTGCAGTCGCGCGCCCTGGCCGGCGTTGCGAACGGCACCTACATCTTCTCCCTGCCCGGATCGAGGAACGCTTGCGCGACGGCTTGGGACAAGCTCATCGCATCGCAGCTCGATTTCCGCACTCGGCCGTGCAACCTCGCTGAGCTCATGCCGCGCCTCAAGGAATGAGACCGTGGCCGATTGATGGTACGCTATCGACGTCTCGACGTTACCGAGGGGTGGTCCGAGAGGACCTGAGAGGCCGACCGACTATCGGCCAACCCTTTGAACCTGATCCGGTTAGTACCGGCGAAGGGACGGGAAGCTCCTGAAATTCCCCCGCCGCTATGCAGACCGGATCTCCGACCGATAGGGAGATCCGCGATGAGAATTCTTTCCGCCCTGACAGCGATTGCGATGCCGCTGGCAGTGTCCGCGCAGAACCCCCCGCTCGAGGAAATCGTCGTCACGGCGGACTTTCGCGAGCAAGCGGCGTCCGATCTGCCGGCCTCGATCTCGGTGCTCGACCGCAATGCATTGGAGCAGGCCGGCGTGCAGCATCTCGAGAGCGTGATGATGTTGGCGCCGAACCTGAATTGGTCCGGTGAGACCTCGCGGCCTCGCTTCTTGCAGATTCGCGGCATAGGCGAGCGCGAGCAGTATCAAGGCGCGCCGAATCCTTCGGTGGGGTTCGTCATCGACGATATCGACTTCAGCGGCATCGGCATGGTCGCTACCTTGTTCGATGTCGACCAAATCGAGGTGTTGCGCGGGCCGCAAAGCACGCGCTACGGCAGCAACGCCCTGGCGGGCATGGTGAATGTCGAAACCCGTGGTCCCGAAGACGAATTCTCCTTGAACGGCGAAATCGAGCTCGGCTCCGACGACATGGCCGGCGCCGGAATCGCCGTCGGGGGACCGGTTGCAGCGGGCTTGAGCTATCGCGTGGCGGCTCAGCGCTACCGCAGCGACGGATTCCGCGACAACGAGTTCTTGCAGCGCAGCGACACCAATGCGCGCGACGAGCTCACGGCGCGCGCCAAGCTCGACTGGGCGGCGAGCTCCGCGTTGCAGATGGACCTGACTGCGATGCACGTCGACATCGACAACGGCTACGACGCTTGGGTGAACGACAACGGCTTCACCACCCGGTCGGACAAGCCGGGCAAGGATGCGCAGCGCTCGAATGCGTTTGCGGCGAAGCTCAGGGTGTCCGCCAACCCGCGCTTCGATTTGGTCGGCATCGCCACCTTGGCGGATTCCGATATCGAGGTCAGCTTCGACGGCGATTGGGGCAACGACGAGTACTGGGGCACGCCCTACGACTTCACTTCCGAAACTCTGCGCGTGAGAACGACCTCGACCCAGGAGCTGCGCCTGCTGTCCACGCCCGGTGCCGAGCTATTCTCGGGAACGACGAGCTGGCTCGCGGGCGTTTACCGCCAGGAGCTCGACGAAGGCAACGAGATCTTCGAGCTCTTCAATTCCGAGGTATTTCGAGACCTGAGCTCGGAATTCGAATCGCGCAACCTCGCGATCTTCGGCCAGCTCGACTTCGAGCTCGGCGATCGCGTCGGGATCTCCACCGGACTGCGATTCGAGCAGCGGGATGCCGACTACGCCGATAGCGACGCCGTCCGGTTCTCCCCGAGTGAGTCGATGTCCGGCGGTCACCTGTCGGTCACCTATGACGTCGATGAGCGCGTGACTTGGTACGGTTCGTTGGTGCGCGGCTATAAGGCCGGCGGTTTCAATATCGGCCCGAGCATTCCGCCACAGCGCCGCGACTTCGGCGCCGAGAACCTCTGGAATCTCGAGGGCGGCGTGAAGCTTCGCTCGGCGGACGGCCGCCTCGACGCCGTCCTCGGCGTGTTCTATTCGGTGCGGCGAGATCAACAGGTCTCGACCTCGTTGCAGCTCGACCCGGGCGATCCGCTGAGCTTCGTGTTCTTCACGGACAACGCCGCGGAGGGCCACAACTACGGCTTGGAGGCGGAGCTTGCGTGGAGGCCGAGCTCCCGCTGGAGCTTCGACGCCAACGTCGGCTTGCTGCGGACGGAATACGAGCGTTTCGATTCGCCGACCGTCGCGCTCAGCGGCCGCGATCAGGCGCACGCGCCGCGCTATCAGTTCGCGCTCGCGATGAGCTACCGCCGGCCGTCCGGTTACTTCGCGCGGCTGGATTTTCAGGGTCGCGACTCGTTCTACTTCGACGACAGCCACGATCAGCAATCGGAAGCTTACGAGCTCACGAACCTGCGCGTCGGCTACGAATCAGGTTCTTGGGCCGTGTCTTTCTGGGTCAGAAACCTGTTCGACGAGGAGTATGCGGTGCGCGGCTTTTATTTCTCCAACGACCCCAACGATCCGTCGTTCACGCCCGAGCTTTTCGTTCGCCTCGGTGACCCGAGGCAGCTCGGCGTGACGACCCGATACAACTTCTGAGGTGGCACATGCGCATTACCGCGGAGCTCAGTCTCTACCCGCTACACGACGAGCCAATACCGACGATCCTGTCCTTCCTCGAGCATCTCGAGGCGGCCGAAGGCATCGAGCTCATCATCAACCAGATGAGCACTCAGCTTAGAGGCGAGTTGCGCGACGTCATCCGCTGCGTGCAGCACGCGCTCGAGCAATCGTTCGAGTCCGGGAGGCCGCAAGTGCTGGTCGCGAAGTTTCTGAACGCCGATCTGCCGATCGGGCAGTCGCCCGATATCGACAATCGATGACTGCAATATTCGCTCTGTTCCGCGAAGTATCCACGGCCGAGCTCGCGGCTGTCGCGCTCGCCATAGCCTATCTGTTGCTCGCGATCCGGCAGAACATTCTTTGCTGGCCGGCGGCGCTCTTGAGCTCATTGATCTATCTCTGGGTGTTCTACACGGCGCGCCTGTACATGGAATCGGTCCTACAGCTCTTTTATGCGGCAATGGCGGTTTACGGGTGGCATCAGTGGCTCCACGGCGGCTCGGACGGGCACGGCCTGCGCATTTCCACCTGGAGCCCGATGCAACATCTGAAGACGCTCGGGTTCATCGCCGTCCTGACGGGCGCCTTCGGCTTCGCCCTGAGCCGCACCGACGCGGCGTTCCCCTTCGTCGATTCCTTCACGTCAGTGGCGGCCGTGTTCACGACTTACATGGTCGCGCGCAAGGTTCTCGAGAACTGGGTGTATTGGTTCGTGATCGACAGCGTCTCCGTGTATCTCTACCTCGCCCGAGGTTTGAACCTCACGGCGGCTCTGTTCGTGCTCTATCTGGCGCTCGTGATCGTCGGGTTCCGGCGCTGGGCGCAGGACCTCAAGGTGGAATCCGCCGGGCTCAAGAGCGGTGCTTGCGGGTGAGCGGGGCCGCCGGCCAAAGCACCGACGACCATGAGCGCTTGCGGCGGATGTTCACGAGCCGGGCGCGCGATTTGACGATCGAGCCCCTCGGCGGGGGTCTGGCGGCTCGCTGCTATCGGGTCGAGGGCGACGGCTTGGATTGCGCGGTGCGCCTGCGCAACCCGGTTCGCAGCGATTTTCGCCTCGATCCGGAGGCGGAGAAGCGCCTCCTTCGAACGCTGGCCGCCGCCGGTATCGCGCCGCCGCCGGTCGAGATCGACGCCGGCCCCGGCGCGCTCGTCACGCAATTCTTGCCCGGGGCCGTGCCCTGGACTCCCACCGACGCGCGCGCCGGCACCAATATTCGGCGCCTCGCCGCGCGGCTCGAGGCCCTGCATGCGATCGAAACCGAGCTAAAGCCGTTTGAAGCCGTGGCGGCCGCCGAAGCCTACACGCGCGCCGCCGCCGCCCACCTCGATCTCCACGAGGAGCAGCGTCGCTGGCGCAGCGAGCTCCTGCGACTGGCGGAGGCGTTTGCGCGGCGATTCCCGGCGACGACTTTGTGTCACAACGATCTCGTCGCGAGCAACATTCTCGACGACGGGCACTTGTGGCTGCTCGACTTCGAATACGCTGCGCTCGGCGATCCGATTCTCGATCTCGCCAGCGTCGCCGGCTTGAACGACTTCGCGAGCCCGCAACGCGCCGAGCTCGTGAGCGCCTATTACGCCGGGAAAACCGTGCCGTTCACTCCTGAGGAGCTCGACGAGGTGATTCGGTGGTTGCGCTTGCTCGCTTACTTCTGGGCCTTGGCGCGCGGCTCGGAGCAGCGAGATGCGCGGTCCTTCGAGGCTTTTGCCGGCCAACTGGCAGCGGTGCTAAGGTAGCTGCCGCACGCTCGGTTCGCTGCGGACGCATATTCAGTGGAAAACATCGCTTTTCTCGGCCTGGGAGTCATGGGTTACCCGATGGCCGGTTGGCTCAGCCAACGCGGCTACCGCGTCACCGTCTTCAACCGCACTCGAGCGAAAGCCGAGGCTTGGTGCGAGCAATATCAGGGGAGACTCGCGTCCACACTCGCCGATGCGGCCGAGGGCGCCGATATCGTGCTCAGCTGCCTCGGCGACGACCCGGACCTGCGCGCGGTCGTGCTGGCCCCGGGGGGCTTGCTCGATAGTCTCAAAGCCGGAAGCCTGTACATCGATCACACCACCGCCTCCGCAGGACTTGCCCGCGAGATCGCGGCCGCGGGGCGGTCGCGTCGGATCGACTTTCTGGACGCTCCGGTGTCCGGCGGCCAGGCCGGTGCCCAGAACGGCGCTCTGACGATCATGGTCGGTGGCGCGGAAGAAGCTTTCGAGCGCGCCCGTCCGCTGCTTGCGTGTTATGCCAAGACGATGCGATTGATCGGCGACTCGGGCTCGGGACAGCTCGCCAAGATGGTGAATCAGATCGCGATCGCCGGCGTCGTGCAAGGCTTGGCCGAGGCGCTCAACTTCGCCCGTCTGGCGGGGCTCGACGCCGAAGCGCTCGTCGACGTCATCTCGAAGGGCGCGGCGCAATCCTGGCAGATGGAGAATCGCTGGCGGACCATGACCGAAGGCAAGTTCGACTTCGGCTTCGCCGTCGAATGGATGCGCAAGGATTTGCGCATCTGTCTGGAAGAGGCGCGGCGCAACGGCGCCGAGCTGCCGCTTGCGGCTCTGGTCGATCAGTTCTATGCCGACGTCGTCGGCATGGGCGGCCGGCGCTGGGACACGTCGAGCTTGATCGCGCGTCTGAACCGAACACCGTCTTAGTGACCGCAGATCGACACCCGCTGGTCGACGATCTCCTGAGCCTGCTCGAGCTCGAACGCGTCGAGGACAACATCTTTCGCGGCCAGAGCCGGGACATCGGCAGCCCGCGCGTGTTCGGCGGGCAGGTGCTCGGGCAGGCGCTGTCAGCCGCCAGCTACACGGTCGAAGATCGGCAGGCGCATTCCTTACATGCTTACTTTCTGCGCCCGGGTGACGTGGAGGCGCCGATCGTCTATGAGGTCGATCGCGCGCGGGACGGCGGCAGCTTCAGCAACCGCCGCGTGGTCGCGATTCAGCACGGGCGGCCGATTTTCAACATGGCTGCATCGTTTCAGAAGGCCGAGCACGGCCTCGAGCACCAGCTGGAGATGCCGGACGTTCCCGGCCCGGAAACGCTCAAGGATTTGCGCGAGCTCGTCGGTGACAGGGCCAGCGCTATCCCTGAGAAGGTCCGGAGGTTCCTGACGCGCGAGCGACCGTTCGAGATGCGCCCGGTCGAAGCCGTCGATCTGCTGTCGGCGGAACCGCGCAAGCCCGTCAGGTACCTCTGGCTCAAGGCCATCGATCGCTTGCCGGACGATGCCGGCCTGCATCGTATTCTGTTGGCCTATGTCTCCGACTATCAGCTTCTCGGCACCGCAACCTTGCCCCACGGGATCCATTGGGAGCAGGGTAACGTTCAAATGGCGAGCCTCGACCACGCGATGTGGTTTCATCGAGCGTTCCGCGTCGATGAATGGCTGCTTTATTCCATGGTCAGCCCGAACGCCTCAGGCGCCCGCGGCCTGGCTTTCGGTCAGTTCTTCGCGGCGAACGGCGAGCTCGTCGCATCGAGCGGGCAGGAAGGCCTGATTCGAATCTGGTCCGAGACCGAACGCCCCGCCACCTAGCCCGGCACGTGCGGCGTCAGCTCCCGCTTGTAGCGTTGCGCGCGCGCGACGTAGTGCTCGACGATCCACTCGAGGTGCTGGATTTCCTCGTCGGTGACGTCGCGGATGCGGCGTGCCGGCATGCCGACGATCAAAGAGCGGTCGGGAAACTCCTTGCCTTCGGTGACGAGGGCTTGCGCGCCGACGATGCATTGCTTGCCGATCACGGCGTGACTCAAGATCGTGGCGCTCATTCCGATCAGCGATCCGGCGCCTATCGTGCAGCCGTGCACGGTCGCCGAATGGCCGACGCTGACGTTTTCCCCGAGCGTGACCGGAGCGCCCCGGTCGATATGAAACACGCAGCCGTCCTGAATGTTGCTGCGAGCGCCGATGTCGATGCGATCGTTGTCGGCTCTGAGCACGACGTTGAACCAAATGCTGACCTCGCGCCCGAGCGTCACCTGGCCGATGACGGCGGAGTTCGGCGCGACGAAATATTCGTCACCGCTGGTCTTCACGCGATGCTCACCAAGATCGTAAAGCATGGGGCAAGGGTCTCTGGGTATCCTCGAGAAGATTGCAAGCATACACGAGGCCGTCGATGCGCCGGCTTCGGGGCTGCGTCGTTATCCGCTTGCCTGATCGGCGACGGCCTTGGCGGCTGCTTCGATGGCGGCGGCGTCGCCCAGATAGCGGGCGACGGTCGGGTGCAGCGATGCATCGAGCTCGTAGAGGCGGGGCACACCGGTCGGTATGTTGAGCTCGACGATGTCCTGCTCGGAGATGTCTTCGAGCATCTTTGCGAGCGCTCGCAGGCTGTTGCCGTGAGCTACGACCAGGACGGTCCTGCCGGCGATGAGCTCCGGCGCGATGCGCTGTTCCCAATAGGGTCTGACGCGATCGAGCGTGGTTTTCAGAGACTCGGTGGCCGGAAGCTCCGTCGTGCTCAGGTTCCGGTAGCGCCGGTCGTGCCGCGGGTGGCGCGGGTCGTCGAGCGCCAGCGGCGGCGGCGCGATGTCATAGCTGCGGCGCCAGATCTTGACCAGCGCTTCGCCGTGCCTCGCCGCCGTTTCCGCCTTGTCGAGGCCCTGCAAGGCGCCGTAGTGGCGCTCGTTGAGCCGCCAGCTTCGTTCCACGGGTATCCACATCAAGTCCATCTCGCTGAGAATGATCCACAGCGTTCGGATCGCCCGCGTAAGCACGGATGTGAAGGCGAGGTCGAATGTAAGGCCTTGCGCTTTGAGCGTAAGGCCCGCGAGCGCCGCTTCGCGCTTGCCTTGCTCGGTCAAGTCGACGTCGGTCCAGCCGGTAAAGAGATTCTCGAGATTCCAGTCGCTCTGGCCGTGCCGAACCAGAACCAGGCGCCCCGGATGTTCGGCCCTAGCGTTCATGGCGCGTATTGTTCGGGCTAAACGGGACTAGATCAACCGTGGCGTCGCAGGCGGATGCCGCGCCACGTCAGGTCAAACGCTCGACTTCGCGAATCGCGACCGAGAGCGTCGCGAAATCCAGACCGCCCGAGGCTTCCATGTCTTCGAGAATCTGTCGCACCCGGTGGATCTCGTCCTTGGTCTCGACGAGCCAGGCGCCCAAAGCCTCGCGCGGCGTGTGTCGTCCTCGATTGGCGAGGACCTTTCGCAGCACTGCGCTTTGCTGCTGAGCTAGATTCTCTCTGAGAGTAGCCCGCGCGATCGCACGCCAACGCCCCTCGACCTCGAGCTCCTCGATGGCTTGGCGGATCCGGTCCAGCTTCAGTCCCCGAGCAAGCTCGAAGTACAGCCGCGCGGTATCGGCGACCTCGAGCTCATGATCGCGGGCTACTTCGATGATCTCGAGGCTCTGGGTCAACGCGGTCAGCGCGACCATCTGATGCGCGAGCCGCGCGTCGACGCCGATCTCGGTGAGTTGCTGCATCTGCCGGCGTAAACGCCGTTCGCCCGGCGGAGACTCCAGCTTCATGATGTCTTTCATGAGCACGCTGACGCCGGGCTTCCATTTCGCGACCATGGGCTCGATCTCGAGCTCATTGGGGTAGCGTTTCAAGAACCAATACACTGCTCGCCGCATCATTCTACTGATCTCGAACATGAGATCGTACTGGATTTCCGCAGGAATTTGTCCGTCCGCAGCCTCGACCGCAGCCCACATCGGCCGGACCTCGAACAGGTCGCGTGTGATCGCGTAGGCCCGCACGACTTGAGCGACCGATGATCCCGTATCCTCCATCGCGCGAAATGCGAACGAGGCCCCCATGTGATTGATGATTCCGCCTGCGATCCGCATGCCGACGAGCTCTCGGCTGAGCCGGTGCGAGCGCATAGCCGCCGAGAAACGCTTGCGCAGTGTGGCCGGGAAATAGCGCCCGAGCTCATCGTCGAGGTACGGGTCTTCCGGAAGGTCCGTTTCCATGATCTGCTCGATCAGCGCGAGCTTGGAGTAGCTCAGGACCACGGCGAGCTCGGGTCTCGTGAGGCCCTTGCCGCCCTTCTGCCTGTCGGTAATGGCGTCGTCGCTCGGCAGGTGCTCGAGCGCGCGGTCGAGCAGGCCCCCGCTTTCGAGCTCCCGCATCAAGCGCATGTTCTCGCCGAGTCGCTCCACGCTGCGCGTGCTCATCATGCTCAAGATCTGGGTCTGGGCGTAATTGTCCTCGAGCACGAGCCCGGCGACCTCCTCGGTCATCTCGGCGAGCAGCCGGTTGCGCTTCGAACGAGAAAGCCGCTTGTTTTCGAGGGCCTGATTGAGGAGGATCTTGATGTTGACCTCGCGGTCGGAGCAATCGACTCCTCCGGAGTTGTCGATGAAGTCGGTGTTGATGTGGCCTCCATGCAGCGCGAACTCGATACGGCCGGGCTGCGTCAAGCCGAGGTTACCGCCTTCGGCGACCACCTTGCAGGCGAGCTCGTTGGCGTTGATGCGAACGGCGTCATTGGACGGGTCCCCGACGTCGGCGTGAGACTCGGTGCCGGCCTTGACGTAGGTCCCAATGCCGCCGTTCCACAGCAGGTCGACGCGCAGCCTGAGAATCGCTTTGATCAGCTCCGGCGGTGTCAGCGAGGCTTTGTCGATACGCAGCAGTTTCTGCGCCGCCGGGTGCAACTGAACGGCTTTCGCTCGTCGCGAGAAGACCCCGCCTCCGGTGGAAAGCTTACCGCGGGCGTAGTCTTCCCAGCTCGATCTCGGCATTCCGTAGAGCCGCGCGCGCTCGGCGTAGCTCGCTTTCGGATCCGGATCCGGGTCGAGAAAGATGTGCAGGTGGTTGAACGCCGCGAGCAGCTTGAGGTGCCGCGACATCTGCATGCCGTTGCCGAAAACGTCGCCGCTCATGTCGCCGATGCCGATCGCCGTGAAGCTTTCGCGCTCGGGATCGATCCCGATCTCCCGGAAATGCCTCTTGACCGCCTCCCAGGCGCCTCTGGCCGTGATGCCCATTTTCTTGTGGTCGTATCCGGTCGAGCCACCGGATGCAAAGGCATCGCCGAGCCAAAATCCGTGCTCGGCCGAAATCCCGTTGGCGAGGTCGGAGAACGTCGCCGTGCCCTTGTCGGCAGCGACGACGAGATAGGGATCGTCGCCGTCGCGGCAGCGCACACGTTCGGGGTGCACGACACGGTCGGCGACGACGTTGTCCGTCAGATCCAGCAAGGCGCGAACGAAAATCTCATAGCACTCGACGACCTCGGCCCGCAGAGCGTCCGGATCGTTCTCGGGGAGTTGCTTGCAGACGAAGCCGCCCTTGGCACCGTCGGGCACGATGACGGTGTTCTTCACGTTCTGGGCTTTCATGAGCCCCAAGATCTCAGTTCTGAAATCCTCGCGGCGATCCGACCAGCGCAATCCGCCTCTCGCGATTCGACCGCATCTCAAGTGCACGCCTTCGACGCGCGGAGCGTAGACGAAGATCTCGAACATCGGGCGCGGTTTCGGCAGCTCGACGACGCGCTTCGGGTCGAGCTTGAAGGCGATCGACGGTTTCGGCTCGCCCCCGTCGTCGAGATAGAAATTCGTTCGGAGAGTGGCCTCGAACACGCCGAGAAACGCGCGCAGAATGCGGTCATCGTCGAGATTGGTCACGCTCTCCAGCGTGGCGGAAATCGTCCTCTTACTCGATTGCTCGATCTCGTGACGGGCGTGGTTCTCGAGATCGGGATCGAATCTTGCGTGAAACAGCGCGATCAGCGCATGCGCAAATTCGGCGTGCCGCGCCAAGACCTGCTGCATGTAGATCTGGCTGAATGAGATGCCGGTCTGCAACAGGAACTTGCAGTACGCCCGCAGCAGCGACGCTTCGCGCCAGCTCAAGCCGGCCAGCGCGACGAAGCTGTTGAAGCGATCGTTCTCCGCCCGGCCGTCGAGCGCCGCGGCGAAGCAGTCCCGAACGCGGGGTTCGAGCTCCTCGGCGTCGAAGTACAGGCTCGCAGAGGGCGCGAGCTCGAATACCTGAATCCAGCAGGCAGGTCCGTCGGGAATTTCGACCCGATGCAGGTTCTCGCTCAGCACCAGCATTCCCATTCGCTCGAGTATCGGTACGAAGGTGTACAGCGGGACGGCGTCGCCGCGGCGAAAGATCGTGAAGCGCAGCCGCGGCTCGTCCCCGTCCGCCGAGCGAACCAGCGACAGATCGAGCGTCCGCCCGGCGTCGAGCAGCGCGGCGAGCTTGCTGACGTCCGCGCTCGCCTGAGCCGGGCCGGTCTCGGCTTGGTAGCTGGCCGGAAACGCCGCCGAAAATCGCCGGTAGAGATCCAAGGCCGCGACTTCATCCAGGCGCTCGAGCAACGCCGCGCGAAGCTGATCGCTCCAGGTTTCCACGGCCTTCACGAGCTTCGCTTGCAGATCCGCGAGCCTGGGCGCCGTCCGCAGGGTCGGAGGCACTCGGATCGTTGCTTCGAGGCGCGCCAGCAAGGACTCCGAGATCGTCACCCGAGTGTCGATGGAGCTGCCCCGGAACTCCTCCAGGAGGATTTTTTCGATGCGGCGCCGCGCCTGGGCGCTGTAGTGATCCTTGGGCAGATAGAGGAAGCAGGAATAGAAACGGCTCAAGATGTCGCGCCGACAAAACAGCCGGACTTGGTGGCGTTCCTGGAGGTTGAGAACGCCGAGGCTGATGCGCGTTAGATCGCCGATGGATATCTGAAAGAGATCATCTCGGGGGAACGTGTCGAGAATATGCTGTAGCGCTTTGCCTCGGTGACTTTTGGGCTCTATGCCCGATCGTCGCATGACCTCGCTGACCTTGAGCCGCACCAGCGGTATTTGTTGCACGCTTGCGCTGTAGGAAACGGACGTAAACAGGCCGAGGATGCGCCGCTCGCCCTTCGGCCGGCCGCTCTCGTCGAACACCTTGACGTTGATCTGATCGAGATAGCCGCTGCGATGCACGCTGGATCGGCGCAGCGACTTGGTGATGACCAGCGGGTTCCGCGAGCGCAGCTCGCGCCGGGCGGCGCCCACGAGCTCGATGCTCGGTGCACGGACTTTCGGGGTTTCGCGGAGTATCCCCAATCCGCTGCCGCGGATCGGCAGCAGCCGGTCCGTCCGCCCGCCGCGACGCAGCCGGTATTCCCGCAAGCCCAGCAGTGTGAAGTGGTCGTCCGCGAGCCAGTTGAGCAGCGCGCAGGATTCCTCGAGCATGCCCGTCTGTCGCGAGGCCTGGGCGCGCACCGCGGCGCAGCTTGCCCTGAGGGCGGCATACATCGGTTGCCAGTCCTCGACGGCCACGTGCACGTCGCGCAGCGTCGACTCCAGCGCTTCGCGAAGCCCGTTGAGATCGCCGGGGTCGAGCTCCTTGTTGATCTCGATGTGAATGAAGGATTCGCTGCCGCCCGGGTCGTTGCGCTGGACCGGTCCAAGGCTCTTGAGCCTGCCGGCCCGCGTGCGATCGACGTTGAGGCGGGGGTGCAGCGTGGCATGGATGCCGTGTCCGCGCTCACTCAGACACAAGGTCAGTGAATCGACGAGAAACGGCATGTCGTCGTTGACGGTCTGAACGACCGTATAGTCGGAGTGCCAGCCGTCTCGCTCGCGATCCGGGTTGAAAACCCGGACCTTGGTCGTTTTCGGCGCACGGCTCGCGGCCCAGCTCAGATGGCTCAAGGCGACGTTCGCGAGGTAAGCCGCATCGCCGCCGAGCAGGTCCTCCTCGGCGACGTCGCCGAGATAGGCGCGCAGCAGGTCGGCACGGCCCACCGGCAGTCGTTCGGCGCGCAGCCTGCGGGACTGTCGAACGACGGCTTCGATCTTCTCGCGGCTGTCCTCAGAGAGTCGTTGGGTCATTGGGGATGCTGAGATCGGTTCCGGGCTCAGTGTACGCCAGCGTCACGGCAGATGAGACAGCGCCAGGTAGTCGTGGCTTTGCATTTCCTCGAGACGGCTCCTGGTCCGCTGAAATTCCAGCCGCAGGCGCTTTCCCGCGTAGAGCGCTGCCAGCGGCACCGCGGCCGACAAGATCAGCTTCACCTTGCGATCGTAAAACTCATCGACGAGCGAGATGAACCGACGTGCCTGGTTCTCCGAGGTCGCCGTGAGCTGCGGAACGTTGGATATCAAAACCGTGTGATAACAGCGCGAGATCTCGATGTAGTCGTCCTGGCTTCGCGGGCCGTCGCAAATGGCCGGGAAATCGAACCAGACGACGCCGTCGGCTTCGCGGCGGCAAGCGATTCTACGGCCGAGAACGTTGATGTGCGCGGCGGCCTTGCCGTCCTCGGCGGCGATCGCATTGAAGTATTCCACCAGCTTCCGCTCGGCTGCTTGACTGATGGGATGCTGATAGACATCGGCGCGCTCGAGCACGCGCAGGCGATAGTCCAGCGGGCCGTCGAGCAGCACGACCTCGGTGTTGGCTTCGATCAGCTCGATCGCGGGCAGAAAGCGCTGCCGCTGCAGCCCTCCGGAGTAGAGACTTTGCGGCTTGGTGTTCGAAGTCGCTACCAACGCAACGCCGCGACCGAACAGAGCGGCGAACAGGTTCCCGAGGATCATGGCATCGGCGATATCGGCCACCGCAAACTCGTCGAAACAAATCACTCGTGTTTGCTTGGCAATCGCATCGGCGACGAGCTCGAGCGGATCAGAATGCTGGCGGACGAGCTTTAAGTGTTCATGTACGCTGTTCATGAAGCGATGAAAATGCTGGCGGCGCTTGTCGGCAAACGGCAGGCTCGCGAAAAACAGGTCCATGAGCAAGGTCTTGCCTCTTCCCACAGGACCCCATAGGTATATCCCCTTCGCAGGCTGTTGCTCGTTGCCGCGTGCGCGTGCGAGCCATGCGCGCCAGCCGGTGGGCTTCGGCCGCATATCCAGCAAGCGCTCGCGCGCGGCATCGAGCTCGCGGACGGCGTCAGCCTGACTCGCGTCGCGAGCGAGTTGGCCTTGCTCGACGAGGCGTCGATAGCGCTCGGTCAGCGTGCTCATTCACTCGAGCTCCGGGCGGTTCCGGAAATGCTCGAGGGCTTGCGGATTGGCGAGAGCATCGAGATTGGGCACGGCGCGGCCGTGCACGACGTTGCGAACCGCGAGCTCGACGAGCTTGCCGCTGATCGTCCGTGGGATATCCGCGACCTCGAGAATCTTCGCCGGAACGTGGCGCGGGCTGCCACCGCGGCGCAGCGCGTCCTTGATGCGGGTCGCCAGGGCATCGTCGAGCGTGCAACCGGGTTGCAGGCGCACGAACAGGACCACTCTGACGTCGCCCTGCCAATCCTGGCCGATGACTACGCTCTCGGCGACCTCCGGCAGGCGATCCACGATTCTATAGACCTCGGCGGTGCCGATACGGACGCCGCCCGGGTTCAGCACCGCATCGGATCGACCGTAGATGATGAGTCCGTCATGCTCGGTGAGCTCGGCGTAGTCGCCGTGCCGCCAGACGTTCGGATAGCGATCGAAGTAGGCTTTGCGATAGAGGCTTCCGTCCGGGTCACTCCAAAAGCCCGTCGGCATCGACGGGAACGGCGCCCGGCATACGAGCTCGCCCCGTTGGCATCTGATCGATCGCCCTTGCTCGTCGAACACGTCGACGTGCATTCCGAGTCCCCGGCACTGCAACTCGCCGCGGTAGACGGGCAGTATCGGGTTGCCGACGGCGAAGCAGGAAATCAGGTCCGACCCACCGGCGATCGACGACAGCTGCACGTCGTGCTTGACGTGCTCGTAGACGAAGTCGAAGCTCGAAGGGTTCAGCGGCGAGCCCGTCGAGAGAATGGCCTTGAGCGCGCTCAAGTCGACGTTCCGGGCGGGCTTGAACGCCGCCTTTTCCAAGGCGCTCAAATAACCGGCGCTGGTCCCGAAAATCGTGAGCCCCTCGCTTTCGGCGATCTCCCACAGCCTCCCCGCGTCCGGGTAGAACGGCGAGCCGTCGTACAGGACCACGGTAGCGCCGCTCGCGAGCGTCGACACCAGCCAGTGCCACATCATCCAGCCGCAGGTAGTAAAGTAGAACACGACGTCCCCGGGCATGACGTCCGTGTGCAGAACGTGCTCCTTTTGATGCTGTATCAGCGTTCCACCGACGCTGTGCACGATGGCCTTCGGCGTCCCGGTAGTGCCCGAGGAGTACAAAATATAGAGCGGATGCGCGAACGGCACGGCGACATAGGCCGGCGCGACCTCCGACTCGAGTAAATCCTGGAAGCGCACGGCCTGAGCCGGGCTTGCGGCGGATCCGCACCGGCTCGTCTTGCCGACGAGCACGACCTTGCGCAAATCGGGCAGCTCGCGCGCGAGCGACTCGACCACGGGCAGCGTGTCGATGGTCTTGCCGTTGTACCGGCTGCCGTCGGTCGCGAACAGCACCTTGGCGCCGATTTGCCCCAGCCGATCGATGAGGGCCTCCAAACCGAAATCCGGCGAGCATGCCGACCAGACGCCTCCGAGGCTCGCAGTGGCCAGCATCGCGACGACGGTCTCGGCGCAGTTCGGCAAGTAACCCGCGACGCGGTCGCCGGGGCCGACACCATACGCCGAGAGCGCCTGAGCGACGCTCGCGACCTGTCTGCGCAGCTCATCCCGTTCGAGCACGGTCCTTGCACCGGCTTCGTCGTACGCGACGATCGCCGCCGCCGAATGCTCGGGTCGCAGCAGGTTGTCCGCGAAATTCAAAGTCGCGCCTTCGAACCAACGGGCTCCGGGCATGCGATCGAAGTCCTCGACGACGCAGCGGTATTCCGACGCGGCACGGATCCGGAAGAAGTCCCACGCCGCGCCCCAGAATTCGGCCGGCTCGCGAATGCTCCACTCGTAGAGCGTCGCATAGTCGTTCTCCCGGCCGACCTCGTCCATGAAGCGGCGCATATTGCTTGCTTCGATGCGTTGTGCCGACGGTTGCCAGAGCAACTCGGACATGGTCCTCCCCAGGTTAGTGGCGGTGCGATGTTACAATGCCGGCCTGCGCTTCTACAGGTTCCGCTGCCACGTCCCCGAGGCCGGGGGCGCCGGGCGCGGCACGTTTTCCGGGTCGATACGCCGATGCAGCGAGACGTCATGGAATTCGACATCGTGATCGTCGGTGCCGGACCGGCGGGACTGTCGGCGGCATGTCGATTCGGTCAGCTCGCCGCGGCCAAGGGCCTGGAACCGAGCGTTTGCGTGCTCGAGAAAGCCTCTCAGATCGGCGGCCATATCGTATCGGGCGCCGTGCTCGAGCCGCGAGCGCTCGAGGAGCTGTTTCCGGACTGGCGCGAGCTCGGCGCGCCGCTGTCTACGCCGGCGCGGGACGAGGCGGTCCACTGGCTCGCCGACGAGCGTCACGCCGTCGGCGTACCGCGTGTGCTGGTGCCGCGAGTCATGCACAACGACGGCAACTACATCGTGAGCCTGGGGCGTTTGTGCAAGTGGCTCGCACAACGCGCCGAGGCGCTCGGCTGCGATATCTTCCCGGGATTCGCGGCCACCGAAGTGTGCTACGACGATGGCGGCTGCGTCACCGGCGTCGTCACAGGAGACATGGGCGTCGCGGCGGACGGATCCGCGAAGCCCAACTTCCAGGCCGGGATAGAGCTGCGCGCGCGCCGCGTGATATTCGCAGAAGGCTGCCGAGGAAGCCTCGGCAAGGATTTGGAGCGACGCTTCGATCTGCGCGCGGGCCGCGATCCACAGCATTACGGACTCGGTCTCAAGGAGATCTGGTCGGTGGCGCAGGCCAGGCACGAGCCCGGGCGCATCGTTCACACTTTCGGCTGGCCTCTGGAGAACCGTACCGAGGGCGGCGGGTTTCTCTATCACGCCGGCGACGGAAAGGCATATCTGGGGTTCGTCGTCGCTCTCAACTATGCGAACCCCCATCTTTCGCCGTTCGAGGAGTTTCAACGCTGGAAGCAACACCCGCTGGTTCGCCACGTGCTCGACGGCGGCGAACGCATCGCTTTCGGCGCCCGGGCGGTGAACAAGGGGGGGCTCTACTCGCTGCCGCGCATGGCCTTTCCGGGCGGCATGCTGGTGGGTTGTGAGGCGGGCCTGCTGAACGGCGCCAAGATCAAAGGTATACACACGGCGATGAAATCCGGCATGCTTGCGGCCGAAACCGCGTTCGCGGCGCTTCACGAGGGTCAGGACGCGGATTTCGATGCCGCGGTCCGGCGTTCCTGGGTGGGCAGGGAGCTGCACGAAGCGCGCAACTTCAGCTCCGGGATCGCGAGATTCGGCACTTTTCTCGGGGCCGGCTTGGCCTTCGTCGAGCACAACGTCTTGCGGGGCCGCACACCGCTGAAGTTGCGCAACGGCGCGCCCGATCACACGAAGCTGATTCCTGCCGCCGAGGCGGCGCCGATTCCTTATCCCGCGCCGGACGGCGTGATCTCTTTCGACAGGCTGTCCTCGGTCTATCTTTCCGACATCCATCACGACGAGGATCAACCGAATCATCTCAGGCTCGAGGATCCTCTCTTGCCCGTCGCCGTGAACTTGCCGCGATTCGACGAGCCCGCACAACGCTATTGCCCCGCCGCCGTGTACGAGATCGTGCGGGAAACGAACGGCGCGCCGCGTTTTCAAATCAACGCGCAAAACTGCGTGCACTGCAAGACTTGCGACATCAAGGACCCGGCGCTGAACATCAACTGGCAACCGCCCGAAGGCGGCTCCGGCCCGAACTACTCGGCGATGTGAAGAGGCGCGCAGTGCCCCAGCGATTATTGTTGAGTTTCATAGGGTTGGGGAAATATCGTCGGACCCGGGCCGCGCCGCTTTGCTTGTCTAAGCCAGTTGGCTTCTGTTAACGTCCGATGACGGGTGGAGGCTGAGCCTCACAATAATTTGAGGGGTTGCCGATGGTAGCTCTTGGGGGGCTAACGCAGGCATCACTGCGACGCCTGCGCGTGGCCTCGTTTCCTCTGGCGCTTCTTTTGCTGCCGTGCGCGTTGGCCCAGGGACCACAGGAGACGCTCGAGCAAACGTTTCGTGAGCAGGTCGAGAGCGATACCGACGCCGCACGCTCCCAGACTCGAATCACCCAGCTCGCCGACGAGACCGCGGAGCTGCTCGGCGATTATCGCGAAACCCTGCAGGCGCTCGATCGCGCCCGCGTCTACAACGACAACCTCGAGGCGCTGGTCGCCTCCCAGGAAGCTTCCAAGGCATCGATTCTTCAGCAGCTCGACGACTTCGTCATCGTCGAGCAGGGTATCGTGCCGCTGATGTTCGACATGATCGACGTCTTGGAGCGGTTCATTGCCCTGGACACGCCGTTCCAGCTGCGCGAGCGCATAGAGCGTGCTCGGCGGTTGCGGGACAATATGGACGACGCGGAAATCACGATCTCCGAGAAGTATCGCCAGCTCATGGACGCGTATCTCATCGAGACCGAGTTCGGCCGCACCATCGAGGCCTACATCGACACGCTCGAGATCGACGGCGCCGAAACGCAGGTCGATGTATTGCGCTTCGGACGCGTGTTGCTCGCCTATCAGACGCCGGACCGTGCAAGCACGGGGTATTTCAATCCTCAAACGCGCGCCTGGGAGCCGCTGCCCGACGACTACCGCGCGGCTGTGACGCTGGGTTTGCGTATCGCCCGGCGGCAGGCGGCGCCGGATCTATTGCGGCTGCCGGTGCAGGCCGCGGGATCGCCGTGATCGCGCCCGCACGACTGGCGATCGTCGTTTCGCTGCTGGCCGCGGCGGCCGGCGCCCAGGAGGCGCCGCCGAGCAGCATCGACGAGCTCTTGAGCGCCGTGCGCCAAGACGCCGAGGTCCGCTCGGCGGAGAACCTTGCGCGAGAGCAACGCTTCATCACGTCGCGCGACGCGCAACAGCAGCTGCTCGAGGATGCAAGGCGGGAGCTGGCCGAGGAGCGCGCTCGCGGCGAGCGGCTCAAGCAGCAGTTCGACACCAACGAGCTCGAGCTCGGCGAGTTGAGCGAGACCTTGACCGTGCGGGTCGGCAACATGGGCGAGCTGTTCGGCGTCGTGCGGCAGGTCGCGGGGGACACCAAAAGCATCATCGACAATTCGTTGATTTCGGCGCAGCTGCCGGGACGCTCGTCGCTGGCGAACGGGCTCGCCCAGGCCACCGACTTGCCTTCGATAGAGGATCTTACCGACCTCTATGTGTTGCTGCTCGAGGAAATGGCGGAGAGCGGCAAGGTCGCGCGATTCAACGCCGACGTCATTACCGCAGATGGCCGCAGCAGCGACACCGAGGTCATTCGCGTCGGCGTGTTCAACTCGATCTCCGGCGATGAGTTTCTCCAGTTCGTGCCCGAGAGCGGCAACCTGCAGGTTCTGGCGCGGCAGCCCGCGGGACGTTTCCGATCCCTCGCCGCGGGGCTTTTCGAGGCGACCTCCGGCACGCTGCCGATGGCGCTCGATCCGAGCCGCGGGGCGATTCTCGGGCTGTTGATCCAAGCGCCCGGCCTGATCGAGCGAATTCAGCAGGGCGGGCTGGTCGGTTACGTGATCATCGTGCTCGGCGCGCTCGGCGTGCTCGTGTCGGTCGAGAGACTAGTGAGCCTTTCGAGGGCCTCGCGCGGCATCAAGGCGCAGCTCAAGGCCACGACCGCCGCCGAGGACAATGCGCTCGGCCGGATACTCATGGTCTACGACGCCAACAAAGCGACCGACTACGAGACCTTGGAGCTCAAGCTCGACGAGGCGATCCTGCGCGAAGCGCCGCTGCTCGAGCGCTGGCAGGGCTGGATCAAGGTGCTCGCCGCCGTCGCGCCCTTGCTCGGCCTGCTCGGCACGGTAGTCGGCATGATCCAGACCTTCCAGGCGATCACGCTTTTTGGCACGGGGGATCCGAAGCTGATGGCCGGCGGCATCTCGCAGGCGCTCGTCACCACCGTGCTCGGCCTGATCGTCGCGATTCCGCTGGTATTGCTGCACAGCCTCGTCGCCAGCCGCAGCAAGACCCTGGTCGAGATTCTCGAGGAACAAAGCGCCGGGATCATTGCGCGACACTCGGAGAACCCGCAAGTAGCGCGCGGCGAGAAATCATAGAACGATGACCGTGTTCGTCGACATCTACGTCGCGATACGCAGCTTCTTCGAGGCCGGCGGCAACGTGCTGTGGGCGATTCTGGCGGTCACGATCCTGATGTGGACCTTCATCATCGAGCGTTTGTGGTTCTTCCAGCGGATTTTGCCCGGGCGGCTCGAGCAGCTGCTGCGCGCCTGGTTCGGCTTCACGAACTTGAGCCGTTGGCAGGAGCATTCGATTCGCCGGCAGCTGATCTCCGAAGTCTCACTCGAGGCGCATAGGTTCCTGCTGCTGATCAAGACGCTGATGGCGATCCTGCCGCTGCTGGGGCTGCTCGGCACCGTCACCGGCATGATCCAGGTGTTCGAGGTGATGGCGTTTACCGGCACGGGCAATGCCCGGCTCATGGCCGGGGGCGTATCGGCGGCGACGATTCCGACGATGTCCGGCCTCGTCGCGGCGCTGTCGGGGCTCTACCTCGCCACCTATCTCGAACAACGCGCCAACGACGAAGTCCGACATGCAGAGGACATGCTGGTCCATTGACCGGCGCGGGCTCCGAGGATGCGCAGGCGCCGGCTACATCGCAGTGACGATGAAGCTCAAATCAACATCACGCCGATGTTGGACATCGTCTTCATCATGTTGATTTTCTTCATCGTCACGACCTCGTTCGTCAAGGAGTTCGGCATCGACGTCAATCGGCCGGCGAACGCGCCCGTGCAGGAGCAACAGCAGTCCGAGGTGATCGCCGTGCGCATAGACGAAACCGATCAGATATACATCCAGGAACGGCTGGTGGATATCCGCGCCGTTCGCGCCAATATCGAGAGCGGCCTTGCGCTGCAGCCCGACGCCGCCGTCGTCGTCATCGCCGACCGGCTTGCGGACGCCGGGCTTTTGGTCCGCGTCGTCGATCAGGCGCGCGTGGCCGGCGCCGAGCGCGTGTCGCTCGCGGTGCAGGCGCGCTAGCAAGACCGGAGCGGCGATGGCGGTCAGAAGGAAACGCGTCGAGGAGGAGACCGAGATCAACATCACGCCGATGCTGGATATCGTCTTCATCATGCTGATCTTCTTCATTGTCACCACCTCGTTCGTCAAGGAGCCGGGGATCAGCCCGCAACGTCCCACTGCGGAGACGGCGACCGAGAAAGCTCGCGGCAACGTTCTGATCGCCATTTCGCAAACGGGTGAGATCTGGATGGACAAGCGCAACGTGGAGCTTTCTCAGGTACGCGCCCTCGTCGAGGCCGCTCTGGCCGAGAACCCCGAGTCCAGCGCCGTGATCATCGCCGACGAGCAAGCGGGTTCCGGCATCCTGATCGACTTGATGGACCAGATTCGGCTCGGGGGAATTGGTACGATATCGATCGCGGCGCAACCCGGAGCCGGGTAGGAAGAGGAAGCCGATGCGATTCATCATTGCGGCCGGGGCGGGCACAGCGGTGGCTCTGCTGCTGTTCCTGCTCATGCACACGCTGATATCAGGCGAGCAGGAATTCGACGGCGCGAGCGGCAGCGGCGGCATCGTCGACTTCGTGCGCGTCCGCGAGGACGAGATCACCCAGCTCAAGGAACGCGTGAGGCCCGAGGAGCCGCCGCCGCCGGACAGGCCGCCGCCGCCGCAGATCAGGATCTCGAACACCGACAAGCCGCCGCCGGTGGCGCTGGACATCGAGATGCCCGCGGTCTCGGTGCCCGTGTCGACGGGCAGCGGGCCGTATATCGGCCAGTGGAGCGCCGGCGATCCGACTGCGGAGGGTGACGTCATCCCCATCGTGCGCATCGATCCGCGCTGGCCGCGTGAAGCGCTGATCGAGGGCACCGAGGGCTGGGTCGAGGTCGAGTTTACGATTCTCGCCGACGGCACGGTGGCGGATCCCGTCGTGCTTCAATCGGAACCTCCGCGACTGTTCGATAGCGCCGCCAGAGCCGCGATCCTGAGGTGGAAATTCAAGCCGCGCATCGTCGACGGCGTGGCAGTCGAGCGACGCGCCGTGCAGCGCATCGATTTCGTTCTCAATCAGTAGGCCGCAACTCGAGGTCTCGACCGTGCAGCCGGCACGCTATTCGTATCTGTGCATGGTATCGGTGCTTATCCTGCCATGGGCGGCGAGCGGGCTCGCGCAAGGCCTTCCAGAGGTGGGCACGGCCGTTCGCGAGGAGCGCAGCGTGCAGATGTCGGAGGGCGTCTACCGCAGGCTCAACGCGATCCACGAGCTGCTCGGCATGGAGGATATCGACGGCGCGCTCACGCGTTTGGACGATCTTCGCGAGATGCGCCTGAGCCCCTACGAAGAAGCGCTGGTCTATCAGACCTACGGTTTCTGTTACGCCAATCAAGGCGATTACGATCGCGCGATCGAGGCGTTCGAGCGCTGCCTCGGGATCGACGCGCTGCCGAACGACGCCAATCAGGGCATGCTCTACTCTCTCGCGGGGTTGTATTTGAGCGAAGGACGTTTCCAGGACGCGATCGACACCCTGCACGCATGGTTCGGTTACGCCGCCGAACCGGTCCAGGCCGAGGCTTACATGATCGTTGCAACCAGCTACGGCCAGCTCGAGCAACCGAGAGAGTCGCTGCCCTATGTGCAAGAAGCGATCCGCCGCGCCGACACTCCGCACGAGGATTGGTATCTGCTCGAGCTCTCGATCCATTTTGAGCTGGGCGACTACCAAAGCGCGGCAGATCTGCTGCGCGAGATGGTGCTGCACTGGCCGGAAACGGCGCGTTACTGGGAGATGCTGGCCAGCGCCTATCTCGAGCTCGAGGACGACGGCAATGCGCTCGCGGCGCTCACGGTCGCCTACAAGAAAGGTCTGATCGACGAGGAAGCGAAGCTGGTCAATCTCGCGAAGCTGAACTTGTTTCTCGAGCTGCCCTATGAGGCCGGCAAGCTGCTCGAGGCCGAGATCGATGCCGGCACGGTGAGCCCGACGCGCCCGAATCTCGAATTGTTGCTCACTGCCTGGACCTCGGCACGGGAGTTCGAGCGCGCCGTCGAGGTCATCGACGAGCTGGCGCCGCTAGCGGACGACGGTGAGTTCTACATGCAAAAGGCCTTGCTCCTGAACGAGCAGGCGGATTGGGCGGGTGTGGTCGAGGCGACGCAGCAGGCATTGGAACAAGGCCTTGAGGAAACCGGCAACGCGCTGATTCTCAAGGGCGTGGCGCATATGGAGCTCGGCCAATACGACCAAGCCCTGGCGGCATTGCGCGAGGCGCGCGAGACTGAGATCTCGGCGCGCCGCAACGCCGATTCCTGGATTGAATACCTCAGGGATCGACAGCAAGTGGCGCAGGATCAGCGCTAGCGTCCAGCAGTCCCAGATCGGGCTCGTCGAGCTCCGACAGCATTGCGGCCCGGGCGGCCGCCATCAGGGACGCGGCCGACTGGTGATCATCGGACGCGATCGGTGGGCATATCGTGATCGCGATCGGCCCCGGGGCCGGGAGCCAGGTGTTCGCCGGAAGCTTACGCCGAGCGCCGCGAATCACGACCGGCAGCAGCGGCAGGCGTCCCCGCCAAGCTGCAGCGAAGGCACCGAGCTTGAACGGCCGCAGGCCCGGCTCCTTGGTGAACGTGCCCTCGGGAAAAAACGCCAGGGAATCGCCGGTGCCGGCAGCCTTGAACAGCCTTCTGGCTGCGTTGTGCCGGTGGTTGTCGCTGCGCCGATCGACGAACTCGGAGCCGATACGGCGAAGCAGAAAACCGGCGAACGGCGTCGATGCCATCTCCTTCTTGACCACGAAGGTGAAATTCGGCGGTAACGCGGCCGTGAGCGCGATACCGTCGAGATAGCTCGCGTGGTTGGCGATGACGACACAGGGCCGGCGGGGCAGCCTAGGCGCACCCTCGACGCGGACCGGCGTCGCCGTCAACAGGAAGAAGGCCCGGGCGAAAAAACGGGTGATTCGACGCCGCGTCGGCCGGCCGGGGGTCACGAGCAGCAGCAGCAGGGCCGGGATCGAGACGGCGACCAGTACGAGCCACGAATACAGCCCGTAGCCTAGGCGCTTCCGAGCTCCTGTGGTTGCGGTAGCCTCCACGCTTATGTCAAAGGCGGCAGGCCGATCCCTAGGGATGACGCCCCTTTGAGAACGGATTTCTGTGACAGGAGTCTATTTATGTCAACGCCCTCGGGGATATGTGACCCCGGTCACGCTGCCCTCATGAGTGCTCACGCATACTCCGACAGCAGCCAGGGCCGATGCAAGGATTGCAGAGGGTCGGGACACCAAGACGCTGAATTATATATGTTTTCCGCAGGTCTTGGCGGGTACCACGATGGTGCTGCTACCGCAGGCGAGGCTGCGGTGGGGCCATCGCCCGAGCTTGAGTCGGCGGAGTTCATGATAGACGCATAATGGCCCACAACTTTTTACACGCACAAGCCAAAGTGAGCGCGGAGCTTCCCAAGGATCCGAAGGAAGTCATCGACCGGTTTCTCGATGCCATCTGGATGGAGCGCGGGCTGTCGGAGAATACTCTCGGCGCTTATCGCGCGGATCTCTTGGCGCTGACCCAGCGGCTGACGGATCGCGGCATCAACCTCGTCGCCGCGTCCAAGTCCGATCTCCTGGACTATATCTCCTGGCGCGTCGACGGCGGTGCGAAACCGCGCTCGACGGCGAGGCAGCTTTCGAGCTTCCGGCGCTTCTTCCGCTATCTCTTGCGGGAGGGCGTGATCTCCGAGGATCCCACGGCGCAGATCGCCATGCCCAAGATCGGGCGCTCGCTGCCGCAGTCTCTGACGGAGGAAGAGGTCGACTCATTGCTGCGGGCGCCCAATGTCGCCGAGCCCTTGGGGCACCGGGACCGGGCGATGCTCGAGCTCCTCTACGCGACCGGCGTTCGCGTCTCCGAGCTCATCAATCTGAAGATGAGCCAGATGAACCTCAATCAGGGCGTTCTGAGGATCATCGGCAAGGGCGACCGCGAGCGCCTGATCCCGCTGGGCGACGAGGCTCAGGATTGGCTCCGTGAGTTCATCGAGGGACCGCGGGTGGAGATTCTGCTCGAGCGGCAGAGCGACTACCTGTTTCCGACGCGCCGCGGCGATCGTATGACGCGCCAGGCGTTCTGGCACATCATCAAGCGTTATGCCAAGAAAGCCGGCGTGAGAAAACGGCTGTCGCCGCACACCGTGCGCCATGCCTTCGCCACGCACCTGCTCAACAACGGTGCCGACCTCCGCGTCGTCCAGTTGTTGCTCGGTCATAGCGACGTCTCCACGACCCAGATCTACACGCATGTGGCCCGCGAGCGCCTGAAAGACTTGCACGCGCGCCACCATCCGCGCGGCTGACCTGAGGCGAACCGGAGGCGGGATCTGCTAGAATCCCGCATCTCGAGACTGAACTAGTGTCGGCTCCGCCCGGTCTTAAGCCCTTGAGCAATCCGGTCGGCGCCCTGAGGAAAAAGCCCCGTGAAGCCTAGTTGGATCGTGCTTTCGTTGAGCCTTGCAAGCCTTGCGGCGGCGGCTCAGGACCAGGTTCTGAGCAAGGAACAGCTGGCCGAGGAGTTTCCCGGCATCGAAGTCGGCGATATCCTCGATGCGCCGATTCCCGGAATGTACGAGGTCGCCGTCGGTTCTTCCGTGGCTTACGTCAGCAAGGACGGGCGCTATCTGCTGCAGGGCGACCTCTACGATCTCGACGCCAATGCCAATTTGACGGAGAAACGACGCTCGCGAGGCCGACTGGGCTTGCTGGCCGGAGTCGACTCCGCCACCGAGATCGTCTTCGGCCCGCCGGCGGAGGACGTGAAGCATCGAATCACGATCTTCACCGATATCGACTGCGGCTATTGCCGCCAGTTTCACCGCGATATCGACAAGGTCAACGCGCTCGGCATCGAGGTCCATTATCTGTTCTATCCGCGCACCGGTCCCGATACCGAGTCCTGGGACAAGGCCGACAGAGTCTGGTGCGCCAAGGACCGGAATACGGCGCTGACTCAGGCCAAGCTCGGCGGCCGCGTGCCGGAGGAAACCTGCGAGTCGACACCGGTGCAGAGCCACTACGATCTCGGCAACCTCATCGGCGTCCGCGGCACGCCCTCGATATTCGCCGAATCGGGTGAGCAGCTCGGCGGTTATCTGACGCCGGACGAGCTGATCGGCCTGCTCGGGACGCTCGCGGAGTAGCGGCTCGCTATTGAATCATTTTCCATTGAGCGGTAACGTCCCCGGTCTTTCGCGACGTCCCCGGCTTGTCCCGGGCAGCGGGCCGGATCGCCATGGACGTTTGCCGTGTTGGCCATGGGGTACCCAATGAGAATATCAGTCAGCCTGACCGTTCTAGGTTTTTTCACCGGCTCCGCGGCGTTTGCGCAAGGCCTCGAATGGGCTTATCAGTCGGTCACTGAGGAAATCCCCGCGGCCCATCACTACGACCCCGACGTGCCGCGAACCGTGCCGGGCAGCTCGCTGTCGCGCACCCAACCCGAGATCGACGATCATTGGAACCCGCCCGACTGGTTCCCGGATCGGCACGGCCCCGTGCCCGAGGTCGTCGCCCACGGCCGCGGTCCCGAGGTTCGCGGCTGCGCCGCGTGCCACGGCTTCACCGGCATGGGACACCCCGAGTCCTCGCAGCTCGCCGGTTATTCGGCGAACTACATCATCAATCAGATGGCGGACTTCAAGAACGGCTCCAGGAAGGATCGCTATTGGATGAACGGCATCGCCGCGGCGATCTCGGACGAGGACGTGCGCGCCGCCGCGGAGTACTTCTCGGCTCTCGAGCCCATCGACTGGGTAGTCGACGTCATCGAGGCGGACATCGTGCCGCGGACCTATATCGGCGACGGCCGCATGCGTTTCGTGCACCCCGACGGCGGCACCGAGCCGCTCGGCTACAAAGCCATCGAGCTTCCCGAGGACCGCGAGCTCGCAACCGCGCGGCACCCGCATTCGGGGTTCATCGCCTACGTGCCCGAGGGCAGCATTGCGCGCGGCCAGGAGCTCGTGACTACGGGCGGATCGGGCAAGACAGTTCCGTGCATGGCCTGTCATGGCGTCGACCTCAAGGGCATCGGGGACATTCCGACGATCGCCGGCTCCTCGCCGGTGTACGCGATTCGTCAGCTCAACGATTTCAAGAACGGCGATCGCGCAGGCAACATGGCGGCGTTGATGCGCCCGACGGTCGCCAACCTCACGACCGAGGACATGGTGGACATCGTCGCGTACCTCGCGACCTTGGATCCGTAGCGCGGCGGGGCCGCTCCCTCAGAAGCCCACGCGGTCCTTGCCCTTGAGCGCCAGCCGCTCGCGGGCTTCGGCGGGCGTGGCGACCTGGAGCGACAAGCCCTCGAGCACCTGGCGGATCATGCGCACCTGCTCGGCGTTGGATTCCGCGAGCCGGCCCGGCCCCGCCCACAACGAGTCCTCGAGACCGACGCGCACGTTGGAGCCCATGGCGGCGCCCAAGCTTGCGAGCTCGATCTGTTTTCGCCCGGCGCCCAGGATCGACCACTCGTAGTCGGCGCCGAACAGCCGGTCGGCCGTGCGCCGCATGTGCACGAGGTCCTCGGGGTGATTGCCGATCCCGCCGAGAATTCCGAACACGCTCTGCACGAACAGCGGCGGCTGGACGAGCCCGCGATCGAGAAAGTGCGCGAGATTGTAGAGATGCGAGATGTCGTAGCACTCGAACTCGAAGCGCGTGCCGTTCGCCGCGCAGGCGCGCAGAATCCTCTCGATATCCGCGAAGGTGTTGCGAAATACCAGATCGCGGCTGTTCTCGAGATGCTCGCGTTCCCAGGCATGGCGAAATTCCTTGAAACGCTGCAACATCGGAAACAAGCCGAAGTTCATCGATCCCATGTTCAGCGACGCAAGCTCGGGGGCGAGCCTCAACGCCGGTTGCAAACGCTCGTCGACGGTCATGTGAGGGCTGCCGCCGGTGGTGATATTGATGACCGCATCGGTGTGTCGGCTGATCTCGGGCAAAAACCGGCGGAAGACCTCGGGATCCTGAGTCGGATGCCCGTCCTCGGGGTCGCGCGCGTGCAGATGCAAGATCGCGGCGCCGGCCTCGGCCGCGGCGATGCCGGCCGCGGCGATCTGCTCCGGCGTGACCGGCAAATACGGCGACATCGACGGCGTGTGGATCGCACCGGTCGGCGCGCAGGTGATGATGACCTTGCTGCTCAACGCGCTCAGCCTCCGAAGCGCGGCTCGGGAATTCCGATGATGCCGAGCCCTGTGATCTTGAACAAGGCGCCGGCGCCGAACTGCGGCTTCGCATCGACGCGAAAGCGGTCGTGCACGGCCGGATGCTTCACCCTGGTCATCGAGGTGACATAGATCTCGTCGAGCTTGTCCCCGCCGAACGTCACCGAGGTGATATTGCGCACGGGCATGCCTATTCTTCGCTCGACCCGCCCTTCCGGATCGTAGCGAACCAGGTCGCCCGAGATGAGCTCGGCGTTCCACAGGCAGCCTTCGGCGTCGACCGTGGAGCCGTCGGGCACGCCGGGGCCGCTTTTGGTGTCGGCGAACACGCGCCGATTTGAAACGGCGCCCGTGTCGAGATCGTAGTCGTAGGCCCAGAACTCGTCGACGAAGGTATCGGCCACGTAGAACGTCCGATCGTCGGGGCTGAAGCAGGGGCCGTTGGTGCAGATGATGCCGTCGGCCAAGCGCGTGACCGAGAGATCGGGATCGAGGCGCCAGAGGCTGCAGATGGCGAGCTCCTCCTTGTCGTCCATGCCGCCGGCGATGAAGCGGCCGCGGCGGTCGACCTTGCCGTCGTTGAGCCGCGTGCGGGGCTTATCGGCGTCGATCAGAGTGATGAGCTCGAGCTCCTGCGTGCGCGGATCGTAGAAGTAGAAGCCGTCATCGAGCGCCAGCACCAGCTCGCCGTTGGCGCGCACTGCCAATGCGCCGACGTCGTGATCGAGCCGCCAGTTGTCCACCTCGCCGTTGCGCGGGTTCAGGCGCCAGATCGAAGGCTTGCCGACGCGCCTGCCGGTGCCGTCGAGCCACCAGAGCATCGCCGTCTCGGCGTCCCATACGGGGCCCTCGCCGAGGTGGTTGCCGCACTCGAGAATACTTTCGATTCGGTAAGGCATCGGGACGACGACGTGTTTCTACGGATGCACTTCGATCGAAGCACGAGTATCCCACACATACCCTGGTTGATGAACTTGGGCCGCTGGCCCGGCGGGAGGGTGGCACCGCTGCCGCGCCTACGTGAAGATCAACTTCAGTCCCGCGATCAACAGAACCGCAGCGAGCAGGCGCTTGATAGCAAGGGTTGGTAACTTGCGGCTGCCAGCGTATGAGCCGATGAACCCGCCGATAGCGACCGTTGCAAGGAGCGGCCAGATAGCGGCGGGAACGTTATTCGTCGAGCTGATGTTGCCGGTGAGGCCTGAGATCGAGTTGAGCAGAATGAACGGTGCGGAAACACCTGACGCATTCTTGGTACCTGCCCACCGCATGAATATCAAGAGCGGCGTTAGGAAGATGCCTCCACCCGTGCCTGTCAGTCCGGAGAGCAGCCCAAGCCCTGCACCTGCTCCTATCGCGACTGGTTTGTTGGGCGGCTTCGGATCGCCCTCGGCAGGCGGTCGCACGATCAACTGAACGGCGGATAGCAACAGGACCGCGCCGACCAGGAGCTTAAAGACATGAGTCGAAATGTCGAGATACCCGCCGACGAAGGCCATTGGCACCGACAGCACCGCGAACGGCCAGAACAACGACCAAACGAAGTGACCTGCGCGGTAAAACTGCCACGTCCCGATGGAGGCGACCAGGATGTTGAGCGCTAACGCGGTCGGTCGGATCTCTTCCGGCGTAAGGCTGAACAATGTCATCACGGCGATGTAGCCGGATGCACCTGCATGACCAACGGAGGAATACAGCAGCGAGATCAGAAAGATGGAGAGAACGAGAAGAGCAAGAAGTTCGATCGTCATTGAGGCCGGGGAAAGCGTTGTATTCGGTGAGATATTACGAGCAGACGCGGAGCAGTGCCAGCAACGGCGGGACTTGCGGGTTGTTGACCACGAGCGACCCGTCGGGACGGCTACCGCCCAGCCGCGCGGAACGAACTAACGGATACTGCTACTCTACTGGAATGGGGCATCTAGTTGAGGGAAGGGGTGCAGGTGAGCCAAGGCGGAATCACCGCTACACCCCTTGAGTTTGCTTGGTGCCGGGAGAGGGACTTGAACCCACACTCTGTCGCCAGAACCGGATTTTGAGTCCGGCGCGTCTACCAATTCCGCCACCCCGGCCGCCCGCCGGCTCCCGCCGGCGCAGGCGAAGTTTGACATAGGAGTCGCCGTTGCGTCATGGGCTAGCGCGGTCTCGATGGCGCTACGCCGCTGGGCCGCGAGCGTCTTGCAACCTTTTTCCCCGCCGGCGCATCTAATCCGACGAACCATGGGATCACCGATGCCCCAAGTCGAGCCGGCCGTCGTCGCCGCCGCCCAGGCAGGCGACGCCGCCGCGCATGCGCGCCTCTATGAGGCCTTCTCGCCCATGGTCTACACGGTCGCGCGCCGGATCCTGGCATCCCAGGCCCTGGCCGAGGACGCGCTCCAGGAAACCTTCGTCGAGGTCCTGACCAAGATCCAGGGCTACCGCGGCGACGCGGGGCTCGGCTTTTGGGTGCGGCGCATCGCCGTCAACAAGTGCCTGATGCATTTGCGCTCGGCCTGGGTCGCCCGGCGGAGCGACGTGGAACTGCCGGATCTGCCGAGCCGCTACTTCAGCGGCGATCAGGTGGAGCGACAGATCGCGCTGGAAACGGCGTTGGAATCGCTGTCGCCGACGGCACGGGCCGTGGTCTGGCTGCACGATGTCGAGGGGTACACGCACCGTGAGATCGCTGAGGCGGTGGGCAAGACGGCGAGCTTCTCGAAATCACAGCTTGCCCGGGCCCACGAGAAGTTACGCGAACTATTGGCCGTTCCCGCGGCCGAGGATGGAGTGGAGCTATGCGCCCCAGAACTCAAGACCTGCTGAGCATACGCGACGGCGAGCCGGTCGATGCGGCCGTTCGCGCCACGGTCGAGCACGATCCGCGCCTCGGCGCCGAGCTCGAGCGCCTCGAGGAAACGCGCGCCGCGCTCCAAGCCCTGCCGCAGCTTACGCCGCCGGCGGGCGTTTGGGAGCGGGTGCTGGAACAATCTGCCGTGCGCTACGCGACACGGCGCTCGCGGCGTTGGCGCTGGCCGCTGCGCGGGGCGATTGCAGCCGGCGTGGCCGTGCTCGCAGTTTCGATTGTCGCCCGTTTCCCCGGGAGCGCCGAGCAGGACGAGATCCCGCCTTCGACGATCGTCGCCGATCAGCCGGTAGATAGCCCGATCGCCTCTGCCTGGGTGCGACCCGCTTACGCCTCTCTCGTTGAGGAATCGGCGCGCCTGGAGCGCGCGCTCGACGATATTCCCTATCAGCCGAGCGTCGTGCGCGCCGGAACGGCGACGACGATCGCCGATCTCGAGGCGAGCATCGCGCTCGCGGACGAGCGCCTCTGGTACGCGTCCGCGATGAATGCGAGCCCGGCGCAGAAACATGCCCTATTGCGGCAGAGGACCGAGCTCATGAACGCGCTCTATCAAGTCCGTCGTGCCGAGGCGCGACGTTTCGGTTATTAGGCGCATCTATAGGCGTAGACGATTCATTGCGGAGAAAGTCATGAGAGTCATGTGGATTGCTGCCGCCCTGATGACCGCGGTTTCTGTCGCCGGCACGGTTCAGGCGCAAGAGGGAACCACGGAGGCCGAGATGCGGGGAGCCAGGGAACAGCTCGAAGCCGCTGCCCGCGAGGTTGCGCGGCTGGCGGCCGATTATTCCGGGCCGGTGATCGACTTCGTGCAAGATCTCGGGCCGATGGGGCGTCGCGCGGTCTTGGGCATAGGCATCGAGGATGCCGAGGACGGCGTCAGGGTCGTCGGGGTGACGCCGGGCGGCGGCGCCGGCGATGCCGGCATCGAGACCGGCGATTTGATCGTCGCGATCGACGGCGCCGAGCTTGCGGGTCAGGAAGGCCGCTCGCCTTCGCGTTTGCTCGTCGCCCAGATGGGCAACGTCGATCCGGGCGACACGGTCACGCTGACGATTCGCCGCGACGGCAGCGACAGCGATATCGAGGTCGAGACGCAGCCATCGGCTTCGCGGGGACATGCGTTCTCCCTGCCCGGTGACGGGCCGCGTGGCGGGCCGCAATTTTTCTTCAACCGCCCCTTGGGCCGTTGGGCGGACATGGAGCTGGTCGAGCTGACGCCCGCGCTGGGCGCGTATTTCGGCACTGAGGAAGGTGTGCTGGTGGTGCGCGCTCCCCGAGACGAGTCCCTGCAGCTTCAGGACGGCGACGTGATCGTAGAGATCAGCGGCCGCACGCCCATGGACACAGGTCACGCGATGCGAATCCTTGCCAGCTTCGAGCCCGGTGAGCAGCTGCAATTGAGGATCATGCGCGAGCAGCGTGAGCAAACCCTGGACATCGAGATCCCCGGAGGCGAAACCGGCAATTAGCGGCGAACAGTTATCTTCTAGCCCCCCAAGGCAGCTTTAACCGGCCCTCGCGGCCGGTTTTTTTTGCGCAGGCTAGAATGCCGCTCCGATGCAAGTCAGCGATTTCGATTTCGATCTTCCGGCGGAGCTCATCGCGCAACGACCGCTGCCCGAGCGCGCCGCGAGCCGTCTATTGGTCTTGAACGGCCAGTCCGGGCGGCTCGAGGACCGGCGTTTCGCGGAGCTGCCGGCCTTGCTCCAGCCCGGCGACCTGCTCGTGCTCAACGACACCCGCGTGATCCCCGCGCGCCTGCGCGGCCGCAAGGCCAGCGGCGGCCGGATCGAGATGCTGCTCGAGCGAATAACCGGACCCTGCACCGCGAGCGCGCAACTTCGCGCCAGCCGCGCACCCGCCGTTGGCGCGCGTTTGAGCTTGGTCGGCGGCGCCCAGGCCGTAGTCGAGGCACGCAGCGGCGACTTGTTCGAGCTGCGCTTCGACCGCAACGTCGACGAACATCTGCTCGAGCACGGCGAGGTGCCCTTGCCGCCGTACATCGATCGCCCGGTCGCCGCGGACGACGCGCAGCGCTATCAAACGATCTATGCCGCTCGACGGGGTGCCGTAGCCGCTCCCACGGCCGGCCTGCATTTCGACGCAGCGGTCTTCGACACGCTGGAGAAGCGCGGCATCGAGCGTGCCTGTCTCACCTTGCACGTCGGCGCCGGAACGTTCGCGCCGCTGCGCGCCGAACGGCTCGCGGACAACCGGCTGCATGCCGAGCGTGCCGAGGTCTCCGAAGCGCTGTGCAGACGCATCGCCGCGGTCAAGGCTCGCGGCGGCCGCGTCGTGGCCGTCGGCACGACCGCTGTTCGGGCGCTCGAAACTGCGGCGCTCCCGGGAAAGCTTGCGCCTTACTCCGGCGAGACGGAGATCTTCATCTATCCGGGATTCTGCTTTCGCGTCGTCGACGCGATCATCACCAACTTCCATCTGCCGCGCTCGTCGCTGCTGATGCTGGTCGCTGCATTCGCAGGCCTCGGCCCGGTGATGGCCGCCTACGAGCATGCCGTGGCGCAGCGCTATCGCTTTTTCAGCTACGGCGATGCGATGCTCGTGCTTCCACTGTCGCAGCAGCCGTCACGGACTGCCGGGAGCCTCAGATGAAGTTCGAGCTGATGGCGAAAGACGGCGCCGCGCGTCGCGGCCGCTTGCGTTTCGATCGTGGCGTGGTCGATACGCCGGCGTTCATGCCGGTGGGCACCTACGGAAGCGTCAAGGCGATGACGCCCGAGGAGCTCCGCTCGCTCGGCAGTCAGATCATTCTCGGCAATACCTTCCATCTGATGCTGAGGCCGGGAACCGAGGTCGTCCGCGCTCACGGCGGCTTGCACGAGTTCATGCATTGGAGCGGCCCGCTCCTGACCGACTCGGGCGGTTTCCAAGTCTTCAGCCTGGAATCGCTGCGCAAGGTCAGCGAAGAGGGCGTCGAGTTCAGATCGCCGCTGGACGGCGCCTTGATCAGGCTCACGCCGGAACGTTCGATGGCGGTGCAGCACGATCTTGCCGCCGACGTCGTCATGATCTTCGACGAGTGCACGCCGCACGGGGTCGACGCGGCCGAGGCGCGCCGCTCGATGGAGCTCTCTTTGCGATGGGCGCGGCGCAGCCGCGACGCGTTCGATCGGCTCGCCGCGGAGGATCGTCGCAACGCCGCCTTGTTCGGCATCGTGCAAGGCTCGATCTATCCGGATCTACGCCGTGAATCCCTCGCCGGACTGTGCGCCATCGGCTTCGATGGGCTCGCGGTCGGCGGGCTGGCCGTCGGCGAGCCGGAGGCATCGCGGTTGGAGATACTGGAGAGCCTGGAGTCTGCGCTGCCCGCTGCGAAACCGCGCTACCTCATGGGTGTCGGCACGCCCGGCGACCTCGTCAAGGCGGTCGCCAGGGGAATCGACATGTTCGATTGCGTCATGCCGACGCGGCATGGCCGCACGGGGCAGCTGTTCACTAGCGAAGGCGTGCTCAATATTCGCAACAGCCGCTTTCGCGGCGACACCGGGCCGATCGACCCAGCCTGTGAGTGCTATGCGTGCCGCAACTATAGCCGCGCCTACCTGAGTCACCTGCATCGCTGCAACGAGATCCTCGGCGCGAGGCTCGCCACCCTGCACAACCTGCACTACTACCAGGCGCTGATGGCGCGTATGCGCGCAGCGATTTCGGAAGGCCGCTTCGCTGCCTTCGAGAAGGCTCAGCCAAGCCCGTGAATGCCGGGGCAAGGTGGGTGAACTCCAGATAACCTATGCCATAATATCCCGCTGCTGCGACTGACGCGAAACACTAGCGGTTACCTGCCATGACGTTTTTCATCGACACTGCCTGGGCTCAGGCCGGGGGGCAAGCCGACCCGATCATGAGCTTTCTGCCTCTGGTGATCATTTTCGTGCTGTTCTATTTCCTGCTGATTCGCCCACAGCACAAGCGGCAGAAGGAGCACCGGCAAATGGTTGCGGCCTTGGAGGCCGGCCAGGAGATCGTCACCGGCGGCGGCGTGCTGGGCAAGGTCACGCATGTCGGCGACCAGTGGGTGACCGTCGAGGTCGCCGACGGCGTGTCGCTCAAGGTGCAGCGAAGCACGATCGCGGCGCTGATGCCCAAAGATACGATGAAGAGCGCGTAAGCCGGAATCCATGAACCGCTACCCGCTGTGGAAGAACTTGCTCGTGGTCGGCGTGGTGCTGATAGGCACCTTCCTCGCCATCCCGAATCTGTTCGGCGACGACCCGGCGCTGCAGGTCACGCGCGAGGACGGCGGTACACTGGAGCAGAACACGCTTTCGTCGATCAGCTCGGAGCTCGAGGAGCGTGAGATCCCGTTCCTGTCGGCGGGGCTCGAGAACGACGCCGCGATCGTGCGTTTTGCGGACGTCGCCTCGCAGCTCGAGGCGAGCACGGCTCTCGGCGAGCTGCTGCCGTACCACGTCGTCGCTTTGACGTTGGCGCCGCGGACCCCGCCTTTTCTGAGGGCGCTGGGCCTGCGGCCGATGAGCTTAGGATTGGATCTTCGAGGCGGCGTTCATTTTCTGTACCAGGTCGACCTGGAATCCGCCTTGCGCCAGTACATCGAGACCTACGAATCCGACCTGCGCGCGGACCTCAGGGACGCCGGCATTCGCAATCGAATCCGGCTCGCCGGCGACACGATCGAGGTCCCCATCCTCGAGCCCGAGAAGCTCGATGCCGCCGAGGGCATCGTCCGGGCGCTGGATCCGCTGCTGCTCGTGAGCTCGGCGACCTTCGACGGCGATCCGGGTTTTCGCGTCCAGCTTTCGCCCACCCAGATCACCGAGCGGCAGAACTTCGCAATTCAGCAGAATACGATCACGCTGCGCAACCGGGTGAACGAGCTCGGTGTCGCCGAGCCGATCGTGCAGCGCCAGGGCCTGGACCGCATCGTCGTGCAGCTCCCCGGCGTCCAGGATCCCTCGCAGGCGGAGCGCATTCTCGGCGCGACGGCGACCCTGGAGTTTCGTCTCGTCGACACCGAAAACGACGCCTTCGAGGCTGAGCGCCGCGGCCGCGCGCCGCTGAACTCGATCCTGCGCCATGACGAGGCGGGGCTGCCGGTGTTGCTGCGCCGGGAGGTGATCGTGTCCGGCGATCAGCTCGTCGACGCGACGTTCCAGTATTCGCAAGGCCAGCCCGCCGTTTTCGTGCGTCTCAACAACCAGGGCGCGAGCCGTATGCTCGAGACCACGCAGGCGAACCTCAACAGGCCGATGGCGGTGCTCTACATCGAGGAGAAGCCCGAGATCGTCGAGCGCGACGGCGAGGAGGTTTTGCGCACGACGCGCGAAGAGACGGTGATCAGCGTCGCGACGATTCGCGGCGTGTTTTCGAGCAACTTCGAGATCACGGGCATAACCCCCTACGAAGGCCAGGACCTGGCTCTGCTGTTACGCGCCGGAGCGCTCGCGACACCGATCGTCAAGGTCGAGGAGCGCACGATCGGGCCGAGCCTCGGCCAGGACAACATCGAGCGGGGACGCGCGGCCGTGATCAGCGGCTTCCTGCTCGTGGTGGTGTTCATGATCGTGTATTACCGCGTCTTCGGCATCGTGGCCGACATCGCGCTGTTGGCGAATCTCGTCTTGATCATCGCGTTGTTGTCCTTGTTGCAGGCGTCGCTGACCTTGCCCGGGATCGCCGGGATCGTGCTCACGGTCGGCATGGCCGTCGATGCGAACGTGCTGATCTTCGAGCGCATCCGCGAGGAGCTGCGCAACGGCAACTCGCCTCAGGCGAGCATCCGCGGCGGCTATGAGAAGGCTTTCTCCACGATCGCGGATGCGAACGTCACGACCTTGATCGCCGCTCTGGTTTTGTTCGCCTTCGGCACCGGCCCGATCAAGGGCTTCGCGGTGACGCTGACCCTCGGCATCATGACGTCGATGTTCACTGCGATCGTCGGGACTCGCGCATTGGTAAACTTTATTTACGGTTACCGGCAGGTCGACCGCTTGGCGATTGGCGGCGGCGTTCATCAGACATGAGGCTTTTCTCCAAGACCCCGACGTTCAATTTCATGGGCGGGCGCCGGATTGCTCTATCGGTGTCGGTCCTGCTGGTTCTAGGCTCGTTGGTGTCGATCGTCGGCAGAGGCCTGAACTTGGGGATGGACTTCACCGGCGGCGTGCTGCTCGAGGTGACCTACGCCGGTGTCGCGGATCTCTCGGATATTCGGGCGACTCTCAACGAGGCGGGCTTCGAATCGCCGCTCGTCCAGAACTTCGGCACCGTATCCGACGTGCTCATTCGCTTGCCCCCGCAGGACGAGCAGGAGGGCGGCGCGATCCGGGACCGCGTGCTGACCGCGCTCGCCGAGCGCGATGCGTCGGTAGAGGTGCGCCGGATCGAATTCGTCGGTCGCCAGGTCGGCGAGGATCTGACGGAGCAGGGCAGCCTTGCGATGCTGATCGCGCTCATTCTGATATTCATTTACGTGATGCTGCGGTTTCGCTGGAAATTCGCGGTCGGGACGATCGCCGCTCTGGTGCACGACGTCGTCATACTCATCGGCTTCTTCTCGGTCTTCGGGGTGGGTTTCGATTTGACGATACTCGCGGCCATTCTCGCCACGATCGGTTATTCATTGAACGATACCATCGTCGTGTTCGATCGAATCCGCGAGAATTTCCGTGTGATGCGGCGCGGCAGCGCCGAAGAGATCATCAATACGTCGATCAATCAGATGCTCGGGCGGACGTTGATCACATCGATGACCACGCTGCTGGTGCTGGCAGCGCTGTTTCTCTTGGGCGGGGAGACCGTTTCCGGATTTGCGCTCGCGCTCATCGTCGGAATCGTGGTGGGCACTTATTCGTCGATCTATATCGCGAGCGCGGCCGCTTTGGCGCTGGACGTCTCGCCGATCGACCTCATGCCGCCGAAGCGTGAGGAGGCCGACGAGCTGCCCTAGCTTCGCGCGGCAGCGCGCTTCGGCGTGTATGGCGCCAGCAGCTTCGAGAGCGCGGCGTATATTTTCGGATTCCCGGCGACGACGTTCCCCGATTCGAGATAGGCGTCGTCGCCGTGGAAATCGCTGATGCGGCCGCCGGCTTCGCGGATCAGCAACGCTCCCGCGGCGACGTCCCAGATTTTGAGCCCCAGCTCCCAGAAGCCGTCCACGCGGCCGGCGGCGACATAGCAGAGGTCGAGTGCGGCGGATCCCGGGCGGCGTATGCCCGAGCTCTCGTTGATGACGGTCTTGAGCATCTCCATGTAGCCGTCGATGTCGTCGTTGCCGAAACGGTAAGGGAAGCCGGTGGCGATCAAGGCATCCTGCAGGCGGTGGCGGCGGCTCACGCGGATGCGCCGCCCGTCGAGCTGCGCGCCCTGGCCGCGGCTGGCGGTAAAGATCTCCTGCCGCGTCGGATCGTAGACGACGGCGTGCTCGAGCCGATCCTTGTGACGCACGGCGATCGACACCGAGAACACCGGGAAGCCGTGGATGAAGTTCGTCGTGCCGTCCAAAGGATCGATGATCCATTGGAAATCGTGGCTGCCGAGCGCGCCCCGCTCCTCGGCGAGGATCGCGTGGTCCGGGTAGTGGTCATAGATGACCTCGACGATCGCCTGCTCGGCCAGATGATCGACCTCGGTGACGTATTCGTTGCGACCCTTCTCGGTGACCTCCAAGGCATCGAGTTGATTGAGCTGGCGCAGCATGAGGTCGCCGGCCCGACGCGCGGCACGCACCGCGATATTTACCATGCCGTGCACTGTGGCTCCGATCGGTCGTGATGGTTTGCTTGAGGCGGCGGATTGGCCTGCGAGTAGAATACACTTATGCTCGAGAAATATCGCGACGCCGATGATATTCCCGTGCGTATCGTGCTCGTCGAGCCGTCGCACGCGGGCAATATCGGGGCTGCGGCGCGCGCGATGAAAACAATGGGCCTCAAAGACCTCGTGTTGGTCGCGCCGAAGAGCTTTCCCAGCGCCGAGGCGACGGCCCGGGCCTCGGGTGCGGACGACATTCTTGCTGCGGCGACCTTGACCGAGTCTCTGGGCGAGGCTCTTGGCGACTACGGCTACGTCGTCGGCGCGAGCGCCAGGCATCGAAGCCTCAAGTGGCCGACTGTCGACGCGCGAAGCTGCGCCGAGCGGCTCTGGCGCCGTGCGGCCGAGACCTCGGTGGCCGTCGTCTTCGGCCCCGAGCAATCCGGATTGACCAACGAGCAACTGGCGCGCTGTCACGCGCTCGTGCACATTCCCAGCAATGCGGCGTATTCGTCGCTGAATCTCGCAATGGCCGTTCAGGTCATCTGCTATGAGCTGCGAATGTCGCGGCCCGCCGCGAGCCCGACGGATGCTTCCGAACAGGACGATCGCGACGCGCCGCTCGCGGGTGCCGCCGAGCTCGAGGCGTTTCATGAGCACCTCGAGGAGCTGATGACGGTCGCCGGGTTCCTGAATCCCGATCATTCCCGGCAACTGAAGCTGCGGCTCAGACGGCTGTTCAATCGCGCGCGTTTGGATCTGAACGAGATCAACATCCTGCGTGGGCTTCTGTCCGCCTTGGATCCGAGAAATCCGGTGAGCCGGCATGACTGAAAGGACCGTATATCTCGATTTTGCGGCGACAACGCCCGTCGATGAGGCCGTAGCGGCGGAAATGCGAAGCTGCATGGGGCCGGACGGTGAGTATGCAAACCCTTCGTCGACTCATCGCGCAGGCCGTGCCGCCGCCCGCCGCGTCGCCGAGGCCAGAGCCGAGGTGGCCGCGCGCATAGGAGCAGCCGCATCTTCGATCGTGTTCACGTCGGGCGCGACCGAGGCCGACAACATGGCGTTGCAGGGCGCGATGCTCGCCGGAAGAGCTCGCGGGCGTCACCTGGTGACGTCGATGACCGAGCACAAGGCCGTCCTGGATACGGCCGCCGCTTTGGAGGCGCGCGGGTTCGGTGTCAGCTACGTCGGCTGTGACGCGTCGGGCCTGATCGATATCGAGCGGATCGATGCCGCGATTACCGAGGAAACCTTGCTGGTCTCGATCATGCACGTGAACAACGAAACCGGCGTGGTCCAGGATATCGGCTCGATCGGCGAGCGTTGCCGCAGGCGCGGCGTGTTGTTTCACGTCGATGCCGCGCAGAGCATCGGCAAGCTCGATTTGCGGGTCGACGAGCTGCCGTTGGATTTGGTCTCGTTAACGGCGCATAAGGTCCATGGGCCGAAAGGCGTGGGCGCATTGTATTTGGCCCCGGGCGTGGCGCTGTCGCCGCTCATTTTCGGCGGCGAGCAGGAGCAGGGGCTGCGCCCGGGAACGCTGCCGACACAACAGATCGTCGGCATGGGCAAGGCATACGCGCTGGCCGATCCTGCGGCCGACGGGCCGGCGCTCAAGCGCTTGAAAGATCATCTCTGGGCCGGCTTGAGCGCAATCCCGGATGTGCGTCTGAACGGCCACACCGAGCGCTCGGCGCCGCACGTGCTGAACGTGAGCTTCGCCGGCGTGAGCGGCGAAAGCCTGCGGCTTGCGATCGACGAGATCTATGTCTCGGCGGGTTCCGCATGCAAGGCCGAGACCCTGGAATCCTCGCATGTCCTGAGCGCGATGGGGCTGAGCGATGCGATGGCCGAGAGCGCGCTGCGTTTCAGCGTCGGCCGGCATACGACGGCGGAGCAAATCGATTATGTCGTTTGCCGCGTGGCGGAGGAGGTCGGCCGCCTGCGGGCCTTGGCGCCGGACGCGCCCGCCTGGTGCCGGGCTTGATACTTTGACGCTCTGGTTTGCGCTAAACTATTGAGCTCGCAATGGAATATAGCTCTGAGGTCCAGCGACGATTCCGCGCCCCCCGCTGGTCCGGCAGCTTGAGTGAGCGTGGGACAGGGTTCTTCGCGGGCGAGGCGGCGGACCGGAGCCTGAACGTCTGGGTGCGATTCCAGGTCCAAGCCGATACGGACTCGATTCGCTCCGTCAGATTCGAAGCTTACGGCTGCCCACACTTCGTCGCCGCGGCCGACTGGATGGCGGAGTGGCTGGAAGGGAAACCAAGCGACGTGCTGACCCAGCCGCACGCTCATACCGTCGGCAAGCTGCTCGACGTGCCCACGGAGAAGCTCGGCAAGCTGCTGGTGCTGGAGGATGCGCTGACGCGCTGCGCACCAACGGCGCGGCCGGGTGTTCGGGCTTAGGACACATCGTTGAGTCGACACAAACGGATTGTTGAGATATGGCAGTATCACTGACACCCAGCGCCGCGGATCGCGTGAGGCGCTATTTGCACAAACGAGGTCACGGCTTGGGCCTTCGAGTGGGCATCAAGAAGACCGGCTGTTCCGGGTACGCTTATCTCGTCGACTACGTCGATGCGATTCGAACGGACGACGAGGTTTTCGATCAAGAGGGCATCAAGGTCGTCGTCGACCGTGAAAGCCTAAAGCTCATCGACGGCACGGAAGTCGATTTCGTCAAGCAAGGCATCAACGAAGCCTTCAAGTTTCGCAATCCCAACGTCAAGGGAGAGTGCGGCTGCGGCGAAAGCTTCAGTGTATGAGCGGATATCTTCGACATAGGCGTTAAGGATCAGCAATGGCACTAGAGCGTACCCTATCGATCGTGAAGCCGGACGGTGTGAGTAAGAACCTGATCGGCGAAGTCTATCGGCGCTTCGAGTCTGCGGGACTCCGGATAGTCGCCGCGAGGATGTTGCGGCTCAGGCAGGATCAGGCCGAGCAATTCTACGCCGTCCACAAGGCCCGGCCGTTCTTCTCCGATCTCGTGAGATACATGACGTCCGGGCCCGTGGCCGTGCAAGTTCTCGAGGGGGAGAGCGCGATTGCTCGGAACCGAGAGATCATGGGGGCGACCAATCCGAAAGACGCGGCGCCGGGGACGATTCGCGCCGATTTCGCCGATTCCATCGAGGAGAACGTGGTTCACGGGTCGGATGGTCCCGATACGGCGGCTCAGGAGATCGCTTTCTTCTTTGCCGGAGCGGAGATTTGCCCACGAGCTCGATAAGCGCGACACGCGAGCATCCAGGCCGACTCAATCTGGTCGGCATGAGCCGCCTCGGCTTGGAGGCATTCTTCCGCGACCTCGACGAGAAACCCTACCGGGCGCGTCAGATACTGGGGTGGCTCTACCAGCGCGGCGTCCTCGAGTTTCGCGACATGACCGATATCAGCCAGCGCTTGCGCAAGCGTCTGGAGTTCATCGCATGCCTGGATCTGCCCGAGGTCGTTCGCGAGGAACGCTCCGCGGACGGCACCCGCAAATGGCTGCTGGCCGTAGGCTTGGGCCAAGCCGTGGAGACGGTCTTCATTCCCGAGCCCGGCCGCTCGACGCTCTGCATCTCATCGCAGGCCGGTTGCGCGATGGACTGCTCCTTCTGCGCGACCGGACGGCAAGGCTTCAATCGGAACCTGACTGCCGCGGAGATTCTGTCTCAGGTATTGATCGCTCGACGGGCGCTCGGTGCGGAAGCGGAGATCACCAACGTCGTTTTCATGGGCATGGGGGAACCGCTGGCCAACTATCGCAGCGTCGTGCCCGTGGCTAAGTTGCTCGTCGACGACTACGCTTTCGGGTTGTCCAGGCGCCGTGTCACGATCAGCACCGCCGGCTTAGTGCCGCAGATCCGAAAGCTCGCCGACGACCTCAACGTCGCCTTGGCCGTTTCCCTGCACGCGCCCTACGACGAGCTGCGCGATCAGCTCGTGCCCATCAACCGCCGCCACCCGATCGCCGAGTTGCTCGACGCCTGCTGGCAGTATGCCGAGTGCCTGGCATCGAGGCAGGTGACGTTCGAATATGTCATGTTGCGTGACGTCAACGACGGCTTGAAAGACGCACGCAGGCTCGGCCGCCTGCTCAGGAGCAAACCCGCAAAAGTGAATCTGATCCCCTTCAACGCCTTCCCGGGAACGCCCTACGAATGCTCGTCCGAAGAGGTCATCGCGGCCTTTTGCGATGAACTGAGATCCTCCGGGATAGTCGCTACAATACGGCGGACGCGCGGAGACGACATCGCCGCTGCCTGCGGACAGCTGGCCGGGCAGGTCGACGACCGCACGCGGTCGCGGCTGGGGTCTAAACTATCGAGAGCGGTGAGCCCATGAATCACCTGATGCGAAACGTGGCCGTCATCGTCCTCCTTGGCCTGTGTGAAGCCTGCGTTACGAGCTCGCGAGTCGCCGAGGCGCCGCCCGAAGAGGCGGCGATGGCCAACCTGAATCTCGGAGTCGCCTATCTGCGGCAAGGCCGCCCGGATCTCGCACTCGAGAATCTGGAGCGCGCGCTCGAGTACAACCCGCGGCTTGCGGCCGCCCACAGCACCATCGCCATCGTCTATGAGCAGCTCGGTGACGCGGAGGGCGCCGAGGAGCACTATCGTCGCGCGACCCAGCTCGGCCCCGACGACGGCTCGGCGGCCAACAGCTATGCGGTGTTCCTCTGCCGCAGCGGCCGATGGGAGGAAGCCGAGCGATTCTTCCAGCGCGCCGCGAACAACGCTCGCTATCCGACGCCGGCGGCGGCGCTGTCGAACGCCGGCGTCTGCGCCCGCAACGCGAACGATCTCGCCAAGGCGGAGAGCTATTTCCGCGAGGCCTTGACGCGTAATCCGGCTTTTCCAGATGCGCTCTATCACCTCGCCGATCTGTCCTATCGGAATCAGGAATACCTGCAGGCGCGGGCTTTCATGCAGCGCTCGTTGGGAACCTCCGCCAGCGGTCCGGAGATGCTGCTGCTGTGTGTCCAGATCGAGCAGGCTCTCGGCGCCGACAACGATGCGGAAACCTGCGCGCAAGATCTTCGAAGCCGGTTTCCGAATTCCTCGGAAGTTGCGCGCCTGAATGCGCTCGAACGCAATGAGTAACGATGAGACTCAAAGCCTGAGCAAGGATACCGCGCCGGACCGTGAGCCTACCGTCGGTGAGCGGCTCAAAACGGCGCGGCTGGCGCAGCCTTTGTCGCTTGCGCAGATCGCTGCGCAGCTTCGCATCGAGCAGCAATTTCTGCTGTCGCTGGAGCAAGATCGCCTCGACGTCTTCTCTGCTCCGGTATTCGCCAAGGGCTATCTGAAGCAGTACGGCAATCTGCTCGGGCTCGACGAGCGCGATCTCATCGCTCAGTATTACCGGCAGGCCGACGTGCCCGACGTCCCGGTCGTCGGCCACAAGCCGATACGGCTCCATGACGAGGATCAAATCCGCCTGTGGATCGTCTCGGGTCTCGTGCTCTTGGGCTTGGCCGCAGGCTTCGTCTGGTGGTTTTCCAGACCCGAGCCGCCGCCTTTGACGACGCAGCCAGCGGTTCGGGAAACGCCCCAGCTCGTCGCGCCGGTGGAGCCTGTCACGACGGCGACGAGCCCGGAAGAGCCCGAGCCGCAAGCGCAGTCCGAGCCGCCGCAGGAGGCAATCGCCGAAGCCGTGGCAGCGGCCGACCCGGTGCCGGCGGATCCGCCTGCGGGCGCGTCGGTTCAAGTCGAGCTTGTATTCAGCGAGGACTGCTGGACGGAAGTATCGGACGCGCGCGGCGAACGCCTGTTCTACGGTCTCGGAAGCGCGGGTGCCCGCTCGCGCTTTGAAGCAACGCTGCCGATATCGATCTTCTTCGGCAATGCCGGCGGCGTGGAGCTCAGCGTCGATGGGAGCCTATATCCGATACCCGTGGGAAGCTTGCAGGGAAATCTCGCGCGCTTCGTCATCGCCGATCCTGGAATCTGACGCCGTGCCCGGGCTCATCCCGTCCGTTCGGGGCATGAACGACATCCTTCCCGAGCGCGCGGCGCAATGGACGTTCGTCGAACGCGCCGCCTGCGAGCTGCTCGACGCTTACGGTTACCGGCGGATTCGAACGCCCGCCCTGGAGCGCACGGAGCTGTTCAAGCGCTCGATAGGCGAAGCGACGGATATCGTCGAAAAGGAGATGTACACCTTCGAGGACCGCAACGGCGACAGCCTCAGCTTGCGGCCGGAAGCCACGGCCGGCATCCTGCGCGCAGGTTTGAGCCACGGTCTGTTTCACAATCAGCAACAGAAGCTCTGGCTCAGCGGTCCGATGTTTCGCCATGAGAAACCGCAGCAAGCGCGTTACCGGCAGTTCCATCAGCTCAGCGTCGAGGCCGTGGGCTTCGCCGACCCCGAGATCGACGCGGAGCTCATCGCGCTTTCCGCTCGCCTCTGGCGCAAGCTCGGGCTGACGAGCCCGGTGCTGCAGCTCAACTCATTGGGCACGCCCGAGTCGCGCGGCCGCTACCGCGAGGCGCTGCTCGCGTACTTCTCGGATCACCGCGGCTCCTTGGACGCCGACAGCCGGCGCCGGTTGGAAACGAATCCGCTGCGCGTGCTCGACAGCAAGAACCCGGAGCTCAAGGCGCTCATCGAAGCCGCGCCGCTCATGAGCGACTATCTCGATTCGGAGTCGCGCAACCACTTCGCGCGCCTTACCGAGCTCCTTTCCGACGTCGAGATCGACTTCGTGCTCAACCCGCGTCTCGTCCGTGGGCTCGACTACTACACCAAGACGGTGTTCGAGTGGGTGACCGACCGGCTCGGCGCGCAGGGGGCGATCTGCTCCGGCGGACGGTATGATGGCCTCGTGCTTCAGCTCGGCGGACGCGACACCCCCGCCAGCGGCTGGGCGCTGGGCTTCGAGCGAGTCATCGAGTTGCTGGACGCGGAGGCGTTGAGTATTCCGGAGCCTGTGCCCGACGGCTATCTGGTCGCGCTCGGCGAGCCTGCCCGACGGCGCGCTTTTTCGATCGCCGAGACGCTGCGCGAGCGCGTGCCGGGCATGGCGCTGACGATGGACGGCGGGGGCGGTGGATTCAAGGCCCAGCTGCGGCGCGCCGACCGCAGCGGCGCACGTCTGGCGCTGATCCTCGGCGAGGACGAGCTCGAGCGCGAATCGATCAGCGTCAAGCCGCTCAGGAACGATGCGCCGCAGGCCATGCTCACGCTGGATGAGCTCGTTGCCGAGCTGCTCCGGGCGCGGACGTCGGGATTAGAATAGGCGCAGGCCCGGAGGCTCAAGTGGACGAATTTCTCTCGGAAAAGGAACAGCTGGAGCAAATGCGCGCATGGTGGCGCGAGCACGGCTGGTATTTGATCGGCGGGGTGGTGCTCGGCGGTTTGCTGCTGTTCGGCTGGAACCGCTACCAGGCCTATGAGGAGCAACGCGTCCTGGCGGCTTCCACGCTCTATGCTGAGCTCAGAGCGGCGGTGCTCGATCGCGCGGACGTTCAGGCGACCGAGCTGGTAGCGGAGCTCCGAGCGGATTTCCCGTCGAGCCCGTACACGGACCAGGCCGGGCTGCTCATCGCCTCGCTGTATCTCGACATGCAGGATACCGACCGCGCGGTCGAGGAGCTTCGCCGCGTGCTCGCCGACACCGACGACGACGAGCTCGCGATGATCGTGCGGGTCAGGCTCGCGCGGCTGTTCCAGCATCTGCAACGCTACGACGACGCCTTTGCCGTTCTCGATGACGCGGATCCCGGCAGATTCTCGGGTCGTTACGACGAATTGCGCGGCGACGTCTACCTCGCTCAGGGGGATACCGAGCGCGCCCGCAGCGCTTATCAGCAAGCCTTCAACGCGCAACACACGGACGTGCTCGACCGAAATCTACTGCAGATGAAGATCGACGACCTTGGGGCTCCCGCGCTCGAGACGCCGGCCGCCGATGCTCCCGCGAGCGAGGACGGCTCGTGAGAATCGCGTTTACAGGGCTCGTGCTGGCGCTACTCTCGGCGAGCGGCGGCTGCTTCATGTTCGGCAGCAGCGGCGAAGACCCGATCGAGCCGCCGGCGGAGCTCGTCGAGTTCCAGGCGACCTTGGATGTGCGCAGGGTATGGAGCACCAGGATCGGAGGCTCCTCGGAACAGTTACGGCTGGGACTCATGCCCGCCACCGACGGCACGCGCATCTTCGTGGGCAGCCACGACGGTGAGGCTGCGGCCCTCACCGCGGAGAACGGCCGGCGGATCTGGACGACGCGAACGCAGTTGCCGCTGGCTGCGGGCCCGGGATACGGTGAGGGCGTCGTCGCCTTCGGCAGCAACGACGGCGACCTCGTCGTTCTCGACGCCGAGAGCGGCGAGGAGCGCTGGCGCCTTCAGGTCGGCAGCGAAGTGCTCGCGCCGCCGGCGATCGCCCGCGGCGTCGTGGTCCTGCGTACCGTGGACGGGCGCTTGCGCGGCTACTCGGTGCTCGACGGCCGATTGCTCTGGACGGTCGAGCAGGCCGTGCCGAGCCTGACCCTGCGCGGCAACACGGCGCCGCAAATCGCAGGCCCGATGGTCGTTGCGGGATTCGACAACGGTCGCCTCGGCGCCTACGACATCTTGACCGGTGAGTCGCGCTGGGAGTTGCCCCTCGCCGCGCCCGCGGGTCGAACCGAGCTGGACCGGCTCGTCGATATCAGCGCAGGGCTGGGTGTGGCCGGCAACGACGTCTATGCCGTGGGCTACCACGGCCGCTGCGTCGCGATAGCGCTCGAGACCGGATTGTTGCTGTGGCAGCAGGAGCTGTCGAGCTACGCCGGCTTGGGCGTGGATTGGAACAGCGTCTACGTGACCGATGAGCTCAGCCAGATCGTCGCTTTGGACCGCGCCGGCGGCACGCCTCGCTGGACTCAACCCGCGCTGCGGCTCAGAGACGTCACCGCGCCGCGCGCCTATCGCAGCACGCTGGTGGTCGGCGACCTGGAGGGCTATTTGCACTGGCTGCGCCCGGAGGACGGACAGTTTCTTGCGCGCGAGCGGGCGGGACAACAACGCATCGGCGCGGCGCCGCTCGTCGTCGGCGACAACGTCATCGCCCAGGCCGACGACGGCACGGTCGCCGCGTATACGATCGTGCCCGAGACCGGATAGCCTCGCAGTGCCATGCTTCCAGCCGTGGCTCTCGTAGGGCGGCCGAATGTCGGCAAGTCGACGATCTTCAATCAGCTGACCGCCTCCCGCGACGCGCTGGTAGCAGATCACCCGGGCCTGACGCGCGATCGCCGTTACGGCTATGCTGCGGCGCACGGCCGGTCCTTCGTCGTCGTCGATACCGGCGGCCTCGGAGACCAAGGCGAAATCGGAGAGCTCGCGGCGCGGCAAACGCGGCTCGCGATCGCCGAGACCGATCTGGTGGTGTTCGTCGTCGATCATCAGGAGGGCTTGACGGCGATAGACGAAGGTATTGCCGCAGAGCTCAGGAACACCTCCAAGCCCGTGCTATTGGTCGTGAACAAGTCCGAGGGCGTCGCGCCCGAGATCGCGGCCGCGGAGTTTCACCGCCTCGGCCTGGGCGAGCCCGTGAGCATCGCGGCCCTGCACGGGCGCCGCATCGAGGCATTGGTCGAGGCCGTGCTGCGCGCATTGCCGGAGGATTCGGCGGCCGAGGCCGGTCCTCGCGGCGATGCCGGGCCGCGCGTGGCCGTCGTGGGCCGCCCCAACGTGGGCAAGTCGACGCTGATCAACCGGCTGCTGGGCACGGAACGAATGATCACCTCGGCGGAGCCCGGCACGACTCGCGACAGTGTGCACATTCCCTGTGAGCGGGGCGGCGAGCGTTTCGTGCTGGTCGACACGGCCGGTGTCCGGCGACGCGCCAAGGTTGTCGACGTGGTCGAGAAATACAGCGTCGTTCAGACTTTGCAGGCGATCGACGCTGCCGGCGTCGTCATCGCGCTGCTCGACGCGCGACAAGGCATCGCCGATCAGGACCTGCACCTGCTCGGGCTCGTGGTCGAGCGCGGCCGGGCGCTCGCGATCGGCGTCAACAAGTGGGACCATCTGCCGCTCGAGCAGCGCCGCAGGATCGAAGCCGAAATTCAGCGCAAGCTGCGCTTCGTCTCGTACGCGCCCGTGAGCTTCATATCGGCGCTGCACGGCAGCGGCATCGACGCGCTAGTCGAGACCGCGCTGGCCGCCCACCGCACCGCGGGTGAGACTTTCGCCACGGCGCGCCTGACCGAGATCCTCACTCGCGCCGTGACCGCGCATCCTCCACCGCTCGTGGCCGGCCGCCGCGCTCGACTGCGATACGCTCACCAGGGCGGACGTTACCCGACCATCGTTGTCGTTCACGGCTCTCGCGCCGAACGCGTGCCGGACCACTATCGCCGCTATCTCGTCAACGCGTTCCGAGAGGAGCTCGATCTTGCCGGCGTGCCGCTGAAGTTGGAGCTCAAGTCCGCGCATAACCCGTTTGCCGGACGTCCGAATCGGCTCACGCGGCGCCAGCTCAAGAGCCGGCAACGCGTGATGCGCCACCGCCGCTGATCCGCGGGCTCGGCGCGGCCGAACTAATGTCATAACCAAAAGTTACTAGCGCTTCGTCACGGCGGTTTACACTGCGCGCTGCGAGAACGCCGAAGAACGCCACTGATGAGCAAGGCCCGCCGATTCCTGACCCTGGACGCCGAGTTCCCCATGTACCGGGGCGGGGTGCTGCTTCGGCCGACGATCGCCTATGAGACCTGGGGTCAACTCAACTCGCGTCGCGACAACGCGGTGCTCATTTTCACGGGCCTGTCTCCGTCGGCGCATGCGGCATCGTCGGTCGAGGATCCGTCCCCGGGGTGGTGGGAGGAGATGATCGGGCCGGGCCGGGCCATCGATAGTCGACGCTACTTCGTCATCTGCATCAACTCGCTCGGCAGCTGTTTCGGCTCGACGGGGCCCGCATCGGTCGATCCCGCGACCGGCCGAACGTATCGAACGCGCTTCCCGGTGCTGTCGCTCGAGGACATCGCCCGGGGCGGCTGGGAAGTGCTGCAACACCTCGAGATCGGGCGGCTGCATGCGATCGTCGGACCCTCGATGGGTGGGATGACGGCGCTCGCGTTCGAGATCCTGTTCCCGTCGAGATCCAATTCGCTACTGATCATCTCCGCCGGTGCGCGCTCGCTGCCGTTCGCCACGGCGCTGCGATCGTTGCAGCGCGAGATGATTCGCCGCGACCCGAGCTGGCAGGGCGGTAACTACACGTCCGACGCTTTGCCGATGACGGGCATGCGCCTGGCCCGCAAGCTCGGCATGATCACCTACCGCTCGGCCGAGGAGTGGCGGCGCAGATTCGGCCGCGAGCGCATCTCGACCGAGCGCGACAGCGACGACCCTTTCGCGCTGGATTTCGAGATCGAGTCTTATCTGGAGCATCAGGCGAACAAGTTCACGGGGCAGTTCGATCCGAACTGCTATCTGTACCTCTCGCGGGCCAGCGATCTCTTCGACGTCGCCGATCATGGCGCCTCGGTGTCGGCCGGGCTCGCCAGGGTGAAAACGCCGCGGGCAATGATCGTCGGCGTAACGACGGACTTTCTGTTTCCGATCTACCAGCAGCGCGAGCTTGCCGAAGAGCTCGGCAAGGCCGATCGATCGATCGAGTTCGTCGAGCTCGACTGCATCCAGGGCCACGACTCCTTCCTCGTGAACATGGACGCTTTCCGCCCCGTCATCGCCCGATTCTTCGAATAACCCACGGCGCCGCATCCAGGCGTGCGGCTCCTGGCTCGCGCGCTTCTATTGATCCTGGTCGTCGTCGGTGCTTGGGGCGGCAATCGAGCTGACCGACGCCGTCAGCTTGCCGCGCCGGACCTGCACGCGGATCGCCTCTCCCGGCCGGACACTGTCGACATCCGTGAGCAGCTTGTTGTCAGGCCCGGTGACAATCGCGTAGCCGCGCTCTAGCGTCGCCAGCGGGCTCACCGTCTGCAACGCCCGCGCGAGCCCGGCGACGCGCGTTCGAGACGCGTTCAACCGCTCGGTGATTGCGTGCGCGAGCCCGTGCCGGCACCACCGGCAGCGGTCCTCGAGACGCGACAGGCGCGCGCGCGGGGCCGCGCCGCGCAGCGCCGCGACGAGCGCCGCGAGTGTCGCGCGCCGGTCCTTCACCGCCGTCGCCAGCTGCCGGCGCAGACGCGCGTCGAGCTCGTCGAGCCGCTGCCCGGCCTGCTGCAGCCGCACGCCGGGATGAACCCGCTCGAGCCGGTGGCGCAGATGATCGTAGCCGCGGGCCGCGTCCCGAAGCCGGCGCGTCACGCCGCTCGCAAGCCTCTGTGCGTACAGCTCGACCCGCGCGAGGAAGGCGGCCGCATCGGGAACGGCGAGCTCGGCGGCGCCCGAAGGCGTCGGTGCCCGCCTGTCGGCGACGTAGTCGGCAATCGTCACATCCACCTCGTGGCCGACGCCGACGATGACCGGGATCCCGACCGCCGCAAGCGCCCGGGCGACGATCTCCTCGTTGAACGCCCAAAGATCTTCGAGCGAGCCGCCGCCGCGGGTCAGAATCAACAGATCGCATTCGCGCCTGCGGTCGGCCAGCGCGAGCGTGCTCGCGATCTCCGCGGCGGCCAGATCGCCTTGCACGGCCGTCGGATAGATCAGCACGGCCGTCGCCGGGAAGCGGCGCTTGAGCACGGTGAGGACGTCGCGGACCGCAGCACCGCTCGCGGAAGTGACCACGCCGATCCGTGCCGGCAGGCCCGGCAACGGCCGCTTGCGGCTGTCGTCGAACAGGCCCTCCGCCGCGAGCTTGCGCTTGAGCAGCTCGAAGCGCTGCCGCAGCAGACCAACGCCTGCGGGCTCGGCGTAGTCGACGACGAGCTGAAAATCGCCGCGGGCCTCATAGATGCTCACGCGGCCGCGCGCCAGGATCTGCTGGCCGTTGGCCGGCTCGAACGCGAGAGTGCGGCTATTCTGCCGGAACATCGCGCAGCGCAGCTGCGCGTTTTCGTCCTTGAGGCTCCAATACAAATGTCCCGAGCCGGGGCGCGCGAGATTCGAGATCTCTCCCTCGACCCAGACGACGCCGAGATTGGCCTCGACGGCGAGCCGCGCCTCGCGGTTGAGCCGCGATACGCTGAAGATCTCCCGATCGGGGAGAAGTCCCAGCGTGCCGGGCGGATCTGGGCTGTCCATGCGCGTCAGTATACGTGACGGCCCGCGGGCACCGGCCGCGGCTCGGCAGCTCCGAGCCATTGCAGCGGGCTGTGCGGCCGTGCAATAGCGTAGGCAGCCGCGTAAAATGGCACGTTTAAACCCTCCCCGGCGACGCACGCGGAGCAAGACATGCGGATCATTCACGAAGCGCTCACCTTCGACGACGTGCTATTGCAGCCCGCATACTCCGAAATCCTGCCGCGCGACGTCGACCTCGGCACTTCCCTGACGCGCTCGCTGAAGCTCAACATCCCGATCGTCTCGGCTGCCATGGACACAGTCACCGAGGCGCGCCTTGCCATCACGCTCGCGCAAGAGGGCGGGATCGGCATCATCCATAAGAGCATGCCCATCGAGCAGCAGGCACTGGAAGTGAGCCGCGTAAAGAAATACGAGAGCGGTATCATCGGCAGCCCCATCACGGTGACGCCCGACACCTCGATACGCGACGTCATCGACCTCACGCAGGCACATAACATTTCCGGCGTCCCGGTCGTCGACGGCACCGAGCTCGTCGGGATCGTGACGCATCGGGACCTGCGCTTCGAGACCAAGTTCGATGCACCGGTCTCGACAGTCATGACGCCCAAGGAGCGTCTCGTGACGGTTCGCGAGGGCGCGGCGAAAGAGGAAGTGTTGACGCTGCTGCACCGTCACCGGATCGAGAAGGTGCTGGTCGTGAACGCCCAGTTTCAGCTACGCGGCATGATCACGGCCAAGGATTTTCAGAAGGCCACGGATTTCCCGCTCGCCTGCAAGGATTCCCTGGGCGCGCTGCGCATCGGCGCCGCGGTCGGCACCAGCGCCGACACGTCGGATCGCGTCGCGGCGCTCATCGCCGCAGGCGTCGATGTCGTCGTCGTGGATACCGCGCACGGCCATACGCGCGGGGTCCTGGACAGGGTTCGAGAGATCAAGCGCCGCCATCCGGATCTCGAGCTCGTCGCGGGCAATATCGTCACCAAGGAGGCCGCAGAGGCGCTCGTCGAAGCCGGCGCCGACGGCGTCAAGGTCGGCATCGGGCCCGGGACGATCTGCACCACTCGTATCGTCACCGGCGTCGGCGTGCCGCAAATTACGGCGGTCGCGGAAGTCGCCGCGGCGCTCGCGAAGAGCGAAGTTCCGGTGATCTCCGATGGCGGCATCCGCTATTCCGGCGACATCGCCAAGGCGATCGCGGCCGGCGCCCATTGCACCATGATCGGCAGCCTGTTCGCGGGCACGGAGGAATCTCCGGGCGACGTCGAGCTCTATCAGGGCCGCTCGTACAAGTCCTATCGAGGCATGGGGTCGCTGGGCGCGATGACGCAGCGGCACGGCTCCTCCGACCGGTATTTTCAAGACGCCAGCGAAGAGCTCGAGAAGCTCGTCCCCGAGGGCATCGAAGGGCGTGTGCCCTACAAGGGCAGCCTCAGCGCGATCGTCCAACAGCTCGTCGGTGGCGTCAGGGCTGCGATGGGCTACACGGGTTGCCGCAGCGTTGCGGAGCTTCGCACCCGACCCGGCTTCGTGCGGATCACCGGCGCCGGGCGGCGCGAAAGCCACGTCCATGACGTGACGATCACCAAGGAGGCGCCGAACTATCGCTCCGAGTAGCCCCGTGGACGCCGGCTTGCGTAGCGACACGCAAGTGATGCCCGCCGGCGCGCCCGATCGTCAACGCATCTTGATTCTCGACTACGGCGGCCAATACACGCAGCTCATCGCGCGCCGTGTGCGCGAAGCCGGAGTCTACAGCGAGATCTTCCCGCACGACGTTGCGGATGCCGAGATCGTCGCATTCAATCCCTCCGGCGTCATTCTTTCGGGCGGGCCCGAGTCCGTCGCCGCCGATCGCGCTCCGGGTATCAGCGACGCGATGCTCGCGCTCGAGGTGCCGATACTCGGTATCTGTTACGGCATGCAGGCGCTGGCGGCCAAGCTCGGCGGCGACGTGCGGCCGGCGCGCCGTCGCGAGTTCGGTTTCGCCGAGGTCACGGTGCCGGCGGAAAGTCCGCTTCTGGGAGGACTGGTCGACGACGGCCAGGCCTTGCACGTCTGGATGAGTCACGGCGATCGCGTCGAGACCTTGCCGGTCGGGTTCGTCTCGATCGCGGCTTCCGCCAACGCGCCCTTGGCCGGGATGGCCGATGCCGCGCGCCGCTACTACGGACTGCAGTTTCATCCCGAGGTGACGCACACGCAGCACGGCCAGCGCATCATCGAGCGTTTCGTTCACGAAATCTGCGGTTGCCCGAGCGCGTGGACTCCGGCGAGCATCATTGCCGAGCATGTCGAGCGCGTGCGCGCCCAAGTCGGCGGCGACAAGGTATTGCTGGCGCTTTCCGGAGGCGTCGACTCGTCGGTCGTCGCCGCGCTGCTGCACCAGGCGATCGGCGATCAGCTGGTTTGCGTTTTCGTCGACAACGGACTCTTGCGGCTCAAGGAAGGCGATCAGGTGATGGAGGTCTTCCGCGAGCATCTGGGCGTCAACGTCATCAGAGTCGACGCCGAAGACGAGTTTCTCGAAGCCTTGCGGGACGTCGCCGATCCTGAGCGCAAGCGCAAGATCATAGGCCGAAAATTCATCGAGGTTTTCGAGCGTGAAGCAGCGCGCCTCGAAGGCATCGCTTGGCTTGCCCAGGGGACGATCTATCCCGACGTCATCGAATCGGCCGGTACGCGCACCGGCAAGGCTCACGTCATCAAGTCGCACCACAATGTCGGCGGGCTACCGGAGACGATGCGTCTCAAGCTCGTCGAGCCGCTGCGCGATCTCTTCAAGGACGAGGTGCGCAAGATCGGCGTCGAGCTCGGGCTGCCGCAAAGCGTCGTCGGCCGCCATCCGTTCCCGGGCCCGGGGCTCGGTGTGCGCATTCTCGGCGCCGTGACCAAGGAGTTCGCCGAGCTGCTGCGCCAGGCGGACGATATCTTCATCGGTGAGCTGCGCGCGCAGGGCTGGTACGACAAGGTCAGTCAGGCGTTTGCGGTGTTCCTGCCCGTGAGGTCCGTCGGCGTCATGGGCGACGTCCGTACCTACGACTACGTGATCGCGCTGCGGGCCGTCGAGAGCGTCGATTTCATGACCGCACATTGGGCGAGATTGCCTTACGAGCTGCTGGACCACGTGTCGCGCCGCATCATCAACGAGGTTCACGGCATTTCCAGGGTGACCTACGACATCTCCGGTAAGCCGCCGGCGACGATCGAGTGGGAATGACGGGGTCTATCGAAGACTATCGTCAACTGCAGCAATCGCCAACCCGCAGCTATCGGCTGCGCTGACCGTCGCCCGCGCGAGGCGGAGAAAAACGCTTGCGGATGCGTCGGCGCGGTGAACGGGCGTGCTTCGCCGTTTGATGCGCCTGCCTTGCCAAGCGCAAAGGCGGCTGCTGAGCTATCTTTCACGACCATTCTGTCTATCGCGATCAAGCAGCTCGTTCTGCCGGTAAGTGTGACGGTAAAAGTTGTTGATCACGATGTTAAAACGGAAAGGAATCGATCAGCTACACACTCAGGAGACAATTGAGTGGGGGTGAGGGGAGCTAAGGTCGTCGGATTTTATCCATAGAGATCATCATCTTGTGTATTTCCAAAGCCATCCTTTTCGACCGGCGTTTTTACCGTCACGTCCTGATAACTAATTGGTTTTGCAGGACTTAGGGTTCGCTCCTCCTTCCGGCTCGTTTGCGCGTTTGGCTCAGCAGGCTATCCGACTCATTCTGCCCCGTGCTTGATCATTCTCACTGTGAATGACTATCATCCACGCCATGAAACCCCTTCCCAGGCTGGTCAGCGCGGCTCTTTCCGAGCGGTTGCGGGTGATGCCCGCAGTCGTCGTCACCGGCGCGCGTCAGAGCGGAAAAAGCACCTTGGCCGAACGGCTCGTTGCTGGCACACGGCGCTATGCCACGCTCGACGACCTCGACGTGCTCGACGCCGCTCGCCGCGATCCGGAGGTGCTTGTCGGCGGGCCCGGCCCGGTGACGCTCGACGAGGTGCAGCGCGAGCCGGACTTGCTCCACGCGGTCAAACGCGCCATCGATCGCGACCGAACGCCCGGGCGCTTTCTCCTCACGGGATCGGCTAATCTTCTATTGATGCGGCAAGTCTCAGAATCATTGGCTGGCCGGGCGAGCTATCTCACGCTCTGGCCGATGACACGGCGCGAGCAGCATGGTCTCGGGCGATGTGGCCGCTGGGAAGATCTGTTTACCACGCCGGATGCCGAATGGCGGGAACTGCTGGCCGCTCAGAAGGACGGCGCCGAAGATTGGCGCCTTCTTGCCCGACGCGGCGGCTTTCCGACGCCGGCGCTGGAGCTCACAACGGCAGCGGATCGGCGCATCTGGTTCGATGGCTATGTCCGCACCTATCTCGAGCGCGATCTGCAGGATCTTGCTGCAATCAGCGCGCTACCCGATTTCCGTCGCCTCATGCGCGCGGCCTGCCTCCGCATAGGCCAGCTCGTCAACCAGACCGAGCTCGGTCGCGACGTGGCTCTCTCGCAACCCACCGTGCATCGCTGGCTCAACCTGCTGGAAACCTCCTACCTCCTGGTTCGCCTGCCCGCCTATGCAGTGAATCGCACCAAGCGTCTCATCAAGGCGCCCAAAATCTATTGGAGTGACACCGGTGTGGCGCTGCATCTTGCCGAAGTGCAAGAACCCGGCGGTGCGCATTTGGAAAATCTCGTGCTGCACGACCTGCTCGCCTGGCGCGACGCACGCATCGAGCGCGCAGAGCTGGGCTACTGGCGCACGGCAATCGGTGAGGAAGTGGATTTCGTGATCGAGGCGGGCGGCAAGCTGCTGCCGATCGAAGTGAAGGCGACGGCGCGTCCGCGACTCGCAGATGCTACGCATCTGCGTACATTCCGCAAGGAGTATGGCAAGAAGGCGCGCGCTGGACTGCTGCTGCACACCGGCAGCACGCTTGAATGGCTGGCTCCGGATGTTCTGGCCGCGCCATGGTGGAGGGTTTTGTGAACACACATCCAATTGCGCGGTATCAACGCATGAAGACCAAGTGGGGAACGAAGGGCGCCAGGTTACGAGCTGACTTCACTCGACGTGCGGGCGACCTACCAATTGACCTTCGATGGAAATCAAGAATGTTCAAGCGCTTATGAATGTCGGAGGGTATCGAGTGGGAACGGCCCGGGGGTGACGCGGCTCATGGGGAATAAGATAGGTGCCGAGACCGACGAGGACTACATGGCGCTCGCTCTGGCTCAAGCGCGGCGCGCGGGCGAGCGGAAGGAAGTGCCGGTCGGCGCCGTGCTCGTCGATGCCGCCGGCGCCGTCTTGGCCGAGGCCGGCAACGCGCCGATCGGCAACAACGACCCGACCGCACATGCGGAATTGCTCGCGCTCAGAGCGGCCGCGGCCAAGCTAGAGAACTACCGCCTGCCGGGAACGACGCTGTATTCGACCTTGGAGCCCTGCCCGATGTGCACCGGCGCGCTGGTGCATGCGCGCGTGAGTCGCGTGGTGTTTGCCGCGCCCGATCCGCGCGTCGGCGCCTGCGGCACGGTGTTCGATCTGGCGAGCAGCGCCGCCTTGAATCACCGGCTCGAAGTCTGCTCCGGCGTGGGCGAGCGGGAGAGCGCGGCGCTGTTGCAAGCGTTTTTCGCGAGCCGCCGCTGACGGCGACGCGCGGCGCACGCCTACCCCGCGTGCGTGTTTTGCGCGGGCCTGCGATGCTCCTCGGTGAACATCTCTTCGGCCGTGAGCCAGGACAGGATTTCGTAGTAACGCCGGATGTTGTCGACGTAGACGACGGCTTCATGGCCGCGGGCATAACCCCGCGACACGCGCTCGAACCACTCGCGATCCGTCAGATACGGCAGCCGGTCTCGCACCGCGACCCACGAATCCGGATTGGCTCCCTCGATTTCGGTGATGATGCGCGCGTCCTCGAGGTGGCCGAAACCGATGTTGTAGGCGGCCACGGCGAGCCAGATCCGGTCGGGCTCGGCGATGCGCGCCGGGATCCTCCGGCTCAGGTGCGCGAAATAGTCCGCGCCGCCCAGAATGCTCTGGCGCGGGTCGGTGCGATCCTCGACGCCCACGCTGCTCGCCGTGTGACGAGTCAGCATCATCATGCCTTTGACTCCGGTCGGCGACACGGCTTCGTTGTTCCAATGGGATTCCTGGTACGCCATGGCTGCCAGCAGCCGCCAATCGACGCCCGTGCGTGCCGAGGCTTCGAGGAAATATCGCTTGTATTCCGGAAAGCGCGAATCGAAATGCCGGATGAAAGCGCGCGTTCCGACATAGTCGAAGTTCTCGGGCTCGTCGAAATAGTAGCGGTCGAGCAGCGCCGTGAGCTCACCGCTCGCCTGCAGCTCGGCGAAGTAGGCCGAAACGCTCTCGCGCAGCGATGTGTCGTTGGTCTTCGGCAGGGCCCAGGCCAGCGGAATCTCGGGCGCCAGGGTGAAGCCTACCCGCGCATCGGGGTGTGAGTGCTGCAACAGCTCGAAGGCGTTGGAGTCGACGAGCGTATAGTCGATCTTGCCGGCCGCGACGCGGCGAACCAGCTCCTCGACGTTGTCGTCCGGATTCTCCGTCCAGCTTAGCAGCGGGTAATTGTGCCGGGCGCGTTTGAGCGCGCCGACGTAGGCCGAGCCGGCCAGAACCTCCAGCCGGCCACCGTGCAGATCCTCGACTGCGTAGGGCCGCTGCGTCCCGCGCCGGTAGATGACCTGGTGCTGCACGCGCTGATACGCGGGGCTGAAGTCGACCATCGCTCGGAGCGCCGGCGAGACGGTCAGTCCGGCGGCACCGATATGTGCCCGTCCGGACTGAACCTCCGGGAAGATCTGCCGGAACTGCTCGGCGACCTCGATCTTGAGCGCCACCCCGAGGCGATCGGCGAAGCCCTTGACGAGCTCATACTCGACGCCGCGGGGCTCGTCCACGCCGTGGTAGAAGGTGGTCGGACTGTTTCTCGTTACCACCCTGAGCTCGCCCGAGCTCAAGATTCGATCGAGGAGCGAGGGTGGTGTCGAGCAAGATCCGAGCGCCCAGCTCAGGGCGATTGTTCCTATTATTCGTGCCAGTTTCGGCCTCATTATTTTTTGTCTCTCGCAACGCGAATTATAGGTGTCTTGTGTGTTACGGCGGCAAGTCGAGAAGCCGGGCCGGCCACGTGGAACCGGCCGGCATCCGTGAAAAATCCCGGCGCAGCGGGGTCTTCGCTCGCTTTATTGCGAAAATTCATAAAATCGTCGAGCCGGCAGGAAACGTGACGGAATCGATGGATTTGCGCAAATCGAGCCGTACGGGTCGACGGGGATCGGACATAATCGGGGCCGGGCGGGTCGAGCGGCGACGCTGGCGGATTAGCGTGTAAACTCTCCCGCTTCTCAGTGACCTGGACCCGACCGTGCCCCACCTATCGGCCGCCGAAGCACTGCAACGCCTGCGGCAGGGTAACGATCGTTTCGTTGCCGGCGCCGAATCCCGGCGCAGCATAGAGAGCCCATCGAGGCGCGGCGAGCTTGCCTTGGGCCAGGCACCTTTCGCAATCGTTCTGGGCTGCTCGGATTCACGCGTTCCGGCGGAGATCGTTTTCGACCAGACTCTGGGCGATCTGTTCGTCATTCGGGTGGCGGGGAACATCGTGGCGCCTTCTCAAGTCGGCAGCATCGAGTTCGCGGCGGAACGTTTCGACACCAAGCTGGTCGTGGTGCTGGGTCATTCGATGTGCGGCGCCGTCGAAGCGACGATAGAGGAGCTGGAGCGCCCGACGGAGAATCGTTCGCCCAATCTGCGCTTGATCGTCGATCGCATCCGGCCCGCGGTTCAAACGCTGCTCGAGACCGAGCTTCGAAATGACCGCGAGCAACTGGCGCGGCTGGCGACACGAGCCAATATCCGTGCGTCCGTCGATCACCTGCGCCACGGCTCCCAGATTCTCGAGCAGCTCATCGAGAAGGGTGAGCTGCTCGTGGTGGGCGCGGAATACTCCTTGGAGACCGGCGCCGTCGATTTTTTCGAAGGGATTCCTGAGGCCGGCGGCGCGCCGATGCGCGCTGCCAGCGAATGGAGCCAGTAGCAGCGGCCATGCTGCCGGCTGCGCCAGCCCCCGAGTCTCACAGGTTCAGCGCCTAAACTGGGTACGAAAAGTGATCAAACCTCGCGAGTCTAGACAGATAGCCGTAACCGGAGGCGCGGGATTCCTCGGGTCACATCTATGCGACCGACTTATTTCGGCAGGCGCCGACGTCATCTGTCTGGACAATTTTTTTACCGGAAACAAGTCCAACCTCGCACACTTGTTGCAGAATCCTCATTTCGAGCTGGTGCGCCACGACATTACGTTTCCGATCTATCTCGAGGTCGACGAGATTTACAATTTGGCCTGCGCCGCATCCCCCATTCACTACCAATTCGATCCCGTTCAAACCATCAAATCCAGCGTGCATGGCGCGATCAACATGCTGGGACTGGCAAAACGGGTCAAAGCAAAGATACTGCAAGCCTCGACGAGTGAGGTGTACGGCGATCCTGAAGTGCATCCGCAGCGCGAGAACTATTGCGGGCGGGTCAATCCGATCGGGCCCCGTGCCTGCTATGACGAGAGCAAGCGCTGCGCCGAAACTCTGTTTACCGATTACAGGCGACAGCACGGGCTGGATACCAAGATTGCGCGGATCTTCAACACATACGGCCCGCGCATGCACCCGAATGATGGCCGCGTCGTGTCGAACTTCATACGTCAGGCGCTGCTGGGCGAGCCCATCACGCTGTACGGCAACGGCACGCAAACTCGTTCGTTCTGTTATGTGAGCGATCTGATCGATGGCTTGATTCGTTTGATGCAAACCGCGGACGATGTCACAGGGCCGATCAATCTTGGCAATCCAAACGAGCACACCATTGCGGAGTTGGCCGAGAAGATCGTCGAGCTGACGGGCTCTCGCTCGGAACTAAAGTACCTGCCGCTGCCGCAGGACGATCCAAAACGACGACGGCCCGATATCGGCTTGGCGGCCTCGACGCTGGGCTGGCAGCCGACTGTTGAGCTCGATGAGGGATTGAGGCGCACGATCGAGTATTTCGATGCGCTTCTCGTCAAGCCGACCTGACGGATACTTCGGGCTCGCCGCCCGATGACGCTCTGCAAAGCAGCGCCCCGCCTCTAGTTGGGCGTCTCCTCGAGAAGCTGCAGTGTGATCCGCTGATTGCGGGCCGCGATCACATTCCAGTCTCCGGCCGTGACCGAATAGCCCAGGAAGGGGTAATCGATGAGGGGCTGTGCGGATCCATAGGAGACGGTTTCAACCTGCAATCTACCGCTGCGCGTCGTCGATGCCACCATGTTCGCGAAGCCGATGCTCTGTTGCCCGCCGCTCTCAATTGCTGCAGGCATGCCGATTTGCTCGCAGGTGGCCGCCGGCTGATAGGGCGGCGCGAGCTGCAGGTTGCCATCCGCGCCGTAGTTCATGCAGTAGCGACCGGTATGTATGCCGAGCACCACGGTGCCTGCATATCCGCTTTGCTCCAATTCGTCGAACAGTGATCCGAGCTCGAGCGCGCGAATGTCGTCCAGCGGCAAGCTGTCGAACGAGTAGGGCACGCTGAGATGCCTGATCCATGTTTGTGAGCCGACGATGCCGTGGCCGGCGGCGCGCGCCGATTCGACGATGCCGGAGGTTTGGGTATCGGCAGTGGCTACCATGGTCGAAGCAATCGCTCGATTCGCGTCGCTGCTTGCCGCGACCGACAAGCTGTTGTCGTAGTAGGCGTAGGCCAAGGTAATCACGACCGCCAATGCGAGGAAATTCGCCGCAGCCGCAACACGAAACCAGAAGATCGGGGGCGCGGCCTGCGTCGCCGCATCGCTGGAACGTGGAGAGCCACCCGTTTGCTCGAGCTCTTTATGCATCTCCTCGCGAAGGATCGTGCTCTGCTCGTAGAGCAAGTCCCGAATCAGCTGGGTCAACTGCCGTCGGTTCATAGCCGGTGCCAATTCTGCCGCCGCCGCGGTCGTTTCCGGATCATCGATCAGATGCAGCGACTGTAGAACGTGCTTGACGTCGGCGGACCGCATGCTCTTGGGCAACACTCCGACGGCCCCCAGCGCCCGCGCCTGGCTCACGTAGAGCTGCCCCTCCTGCGATGTGTACATCATCACGGGGATCGTCGTAGTCTCGGGTTTCTTCTTGATGACGTCGAGTGCCTCGAAGCCATCCATCCCGGGCATCGTATGGTCCAGAAAGACGACGTCCGGCCGCTCGAATTTGAGATACTCGAGCGCGGCCTCGGCCGATGGCGCTTCATCGGAGGCGACGCCGTGCTGCGCGAGCAGCTTGCTCAACGCCAGCCGCGCCAAACGCGAGTCGTCGACGATTAGAGCCGTTGTCATTGCAATACTTGCATCGTAGCTGCCGACAAAGTCCTATCCGCGATGTGTTAGCGTAACTCCGAGGATTTGCTCCAGCGTTATTATGTGAGGTCGTCGGGGGCAAGAACTTGCGTTGGTTCACAGTTTACTCTGCGGCTCTTGGGCGCCGGCGCGGGGCGTCGAGCGAATAACCGTCGTATGCGACTCCCGCGAGAAGTGAAATTATGAAGCCCAGGTAGATCATTTGGGTGGTGGCGATGCTGAACTGCTGCGAGAGGCACGTCCCGAATAGCAGAACGATCATGAGCATCGCGCAGCCGCGTCTGAAATGCGTCCATGCCGGGGATGCGGGTCATACCGTGCAGGCACATGTTGACGCCGAGGCCGATTCTCGCGAGCGCGTGGGCGAGCGTGAGATCCGCTGTTCTCGGACGCAGGCTGCCCGGCGGGGTCGGGGCGTCGGTGACGTTCAGGCGTTGTGTCATTCCACGGCCGTCCTGTATTAAAGTGTCGCCTCGCGGGGCGGCCGTTACGCTACCTCCCGTAGAGGCGGCGGCGCAAGCGGCGCGTCGTAGGGGGAGACGATGCTTATCCAGTCACGCTACCTGCGTCTTGCCGGCCTGGTGCTCGCCGCGGCCACGTCAGTCGTGTCCGCCCAGGAGGGAGCCGCCATTTGGACGCCCGCCGGAACGCTGCGGGCGTCGAATGCGGACGCGGACGATCACCTCGGCGCCGGTGGTGCCGTCACCGGCGTAACCCTGGCGGTCAGCCGTGACGGCGGCACGCTGGCTGTCGCGGCGCCGCAGGAAGACAGCGCGGCGCGCGGAATCAACGGCAGCCAGGCCGACAACTCCGCGTTCGCTGCCGGCGCCGTCTACGTATTCACGCGCAACGGCCAGGGGTGGATGCAGCGGGCGTACCTCAAGGCGTCGAATACCGAGCCGGGGGACACCTTCGGCTTCGCGCTCGCGCTGAGCGGCGACGGCAACACGCTCGCGGTGTCGGCCAACCTCGAGGCCGGCGGCGCGGCCGGCATCAACGGCAATCAGGCGGACGATTCGGCCGCCGGCGCCGGCGCGGTGTACGTGTTCGTCCGAACCGGGGACAGCTGGTCGCAGCAGGCATACGTCAAGCCGTCGAACATCGAGGCGGGCGACCGCTTCGGCTATTCGGTGGCTTTGAGCGACGACGGCGCCACGCTGGCAGTTGGCGCCATCGGTGAGGACAGCGCCGCTGCGACGATCGACGGCAATCAGACCGACAATTCCGCCGAAGAGGCTGGCGCCGCGTACGTGTTCGCCCGCACCGGGGACAGCTGGTCGCAGCAGGGATACCTGAAGGCGTCGAATGCGCAGGCCGGCGACCTGTACGGCTTCTGTGTCGCGCTGAGCGGCGACGGCAACACGCTTGGCGTCTGCGCCTACGACGAGGACAGCGCTGCGGAAGGCATCGACGGTGACCAGGCGGACAACGACGGCAGGGGGTCCGGGGCCGTCTACGTGCTGCTGCGCGGCGGCGGGACCTGGCGCCAGCAGGCCTACGTCAAGGCGTCGAACACGACGCTGCAGGCCGCATTCGGCGCCGCGATCGCGTTGAGCGCCGACGGCAACACGATGGCTGTGTGCGCTGTCGACGAGGATGGCCTCAACGCAGGCGTGGGAGCCGTGCAGTGGCAGGCCCACCTCCCGCCGACCGAGCGGACTCGCGTGGCCGAGGGTTCGGCCGGCGCCGTCTACGTGTACACGCGGGACGGTGCAACATGGTCCTTCGAGACCTACATCAAGCCGTCGAACATCCGCCCTAACGATACTTTTGGCGGCCGGCTGGCGATCAACGCGAACGGTTCGGTGCTCGTCGCCGGATCACAGCAGCAGCCGGGCGGTGGGTCCGGCGTGAATCCGCCGACCGCGCAGGCGTCGGCGCCGGAATCAGGCGCCGTGTACGTGTTCGTGCGCGACGGGGCTAGCTGGCGGCAGGAGGCTTACGTGAAGGCGCCTGACGCCGCCGAATACGATCTCTTCGGCAGCGCCGTGGCGCTGAGCGGTGACGGACGCCTGCTCGCCGCCGCCGCCATGGGCGCCGATGGCCCCGCGGATGTCACGAGGGACGCCGGCGCGGTCTATCTGTTTATCCGATCGGAGGAGAGATGATCCGTCTTCGCTCGTTCGTCCCGCTGCTCGGGATTGCCGTTCTCGCGGCCGGGGCAGTCACGGCGTCGGCGCAGAGCGCGGATCCGGCGGGTGTCATTTCGGTCCTCGCCACCAACGCCATCACCGGCCCGTTTGCGGCGATTGCGGAGGAGCACCGGCGGCAGACGGGGCAGCAGGTGAACGTCGAGTTCGACACTTCGCCGAGCATCAACCGTCGCTTCGCCGCCGGCACGATTGCCGGCGTTCAGGTGCTGATTGCCGCGACGGCAACGGTCGACCAGGCCATCACCGACGGCAGGGCGGACCGCGACACGCGGATCCGGGTTGGACGGGTCGGCATAGGAGTGGCCGTTCGGCGCGGTGCGCTGCGGCCCGACATTTCAAGCGTGGACGCGTTGAAAGCTTCGCTGTTGAATGCCGATGCGGTCGTCTACAGCCAGGGCGCGTCCGGCATCTACGTTGCGCAGATGCTCGAGATGCTCGGCCTGCTGGGCCAGCTCGAGAGGCGCGCCGTGCAGCTCGCCACCGGCGCGGACATGGTCGAGCGGATCGAGCAGAGCCGCGGCAACGAGATCGGGATGACTCAGATCAGCGAGATCACGCTTTCCGCCGAAGAGGGCGGCGGCGCGCTCGTCTACGTGGGCCCGTTGCCCGCCGCCGTGCAGCACTACACGGCATTTGACGCCGTCGCGATGACGGGCGCGCCGGAAGCCGCGCGCGCCTTCGTGCGCAGCCTCAGCGCCGCGCCGGCCCGCAGGCTGCTCGCGGCGAATTACTGGGAGTTCTGAGGAACTGGGATGCCGGCATGGTCAAATTTCGCGCGCGGCAAACCAGCGCGCCGCGGCGGCGCGAGCGTTCTGGTGTTATCGGTTGATCGCCACGAGCCGCCGCATCGTGCTCTTCACGACCTGTCTTACCTTGCCGGGCATGTTTGCAAGGTTGTCGGCCCAGGGATGTTGCGATCTAAACAGGGCGCGTGAGAGCGCGCGCTGGGCTTTAGTTTCCTGAATTCTGTTGTCGCGGAGATAATCGCGCAACCAATTCAGATAAAACGTGCGTACGTGTCGTTCCTGGCCGGAAGCCTCCACGCGGTGGCAACAGGAGCCCTCGTGGAGTCGGTACAGCGTCCAAGTTTTTGCCGATGCGAACACCGGCGTCGACACGTAAACCTTCGCGAGAAACGCCTGGTCTTCATACATTTGATAGGCTCCCGTGAATTGCTCCTCGAAACCTTGGATCGAGAGGACAACGTCCTTCCGAGCCAGAAGATCGGATGGACACGGTGCCGTTGCGCGCCCCAGAGGATGGCAGCGCCGCAATAAGGTCGGAGGCTCGTGAATGGTGCCCACCGGGATGCCCGGAGAAGGCGTGTAGTCGCGACGCGTGTCGGTCTTCGGGATGCTCCAGGACCTCCAGTATCGTGCCGCCCCGAAAGTCATGCCCGCGCGGGGATTGGCTTGCAGAATCTCGACCTGTTGCGCGAGCTTCTGCGGTAACCATACGTCATCGGCATCCAGAATCGCTATGTACTGGCCTCTTGCCAGTCTGAGCGCCAGATTGCGAGATGCGCAAACGCCCCGATTCTGCCGGCCCTCGTGCGTGACATAGTGAATCTTTTCGGGGTTTTCTCTCGCTAACCCTTGCGCAATCGAGCTACTGCCGTCCGACGAACCGTCGTCGACTAGTATCAGCTCCCAGTCGTCGAGCGTCTGATGCAGCACGCTGGAGATCGTTTCCACAATGAATCGCTCGGCGTTGAAGAAGCCGACAAGAATCGAAACAAGAGGTGTGTTGGTCACAAATGCGTCACCAGCGCGCTGAACTGCTTCCGGACTCTTTCTTTGGAGATACGCGTGATCGCGTCTATGACCAGCGTTTTTCGTTCGCCGGGTACCGCCCTGCAAAGGCGCCACGCAAGCAACAACGGCTTCAGCTGCATCAACGTGCTCAGCGTGTCTTTCAGGATCACACGGTTTGTCAGGACTCCGCTGGCTTTCTGCCATTTGAGCAACGAGTAGCAGAATCGCGGTAGTCGGCAAAGCAACGAGAGTACTCCCGATTGCTGCGTGAGCGCGCGAAGCTCTAGCGAGATTTTGGAATCCGGAGGGAACTGAAGTCCAAGGTAGTTTCTGATGATCGGCCACGCAAGATGCTCGACCACGGCGTCAGTCACCCTAGCCGGCTCGAGCGGCGTGGAACTGACTGGAATCGCAACCGTACCCACACGATGCCCGCGTTCCGTTACGATCACAACGGCTTGGCGGGGGCCGGGAGCAAACTCTATTGCAGCGATCGGCCGAGTGACCTCCACACGTACTCCAAGGCTCGTGCCGAGGACAACTCTGTCGGGGAACTCGATGGATTCCAGAATACGCCGTTCGAGGTGGCGACTCGCTGCCTCCGCAAGCCCGACCGCACCCGAGGCCGATTCCAGCGCGCTCAGGAAAACGGCAATACCTGGCTCCAGAGTCGAGAACCGTTTGGGCCAGACCCTTAGAGTCTCCCCCGCCGCCAGAGGAATATCATGAAACAGCTCGTCGCCCACCAGCTCCGGTGCCATGCCGGGCGCGCTGATGCCGATCAGGCTGTCCAACAGCGCGGCGGCGTTCTCGCCTCTAACGATCTGCATGCTTGCTGGCCACAATGCGTGCCGGAACAAGGTCTCGCCGAGGTCGTCGCGCGTTAGGCCGTCACTGTATTGCGGCGGACAGGCCTCGGGAACCCGAGGATCCTTTGCGTACCCGCGGCGGATTACACTGAGGCCGTCCGCCAAGACTCTGGACGCATTGCTCGATGACGAGCCTGGCCGCATTCGATAGAGCGCGAGAACATCCGCAATCGTGCCAAAACGGACACCGATCCGAGCGGCGCGTTGCCAAAAATCCCAATCCGCGCAAGTTTGCAGCGTTTCATCAAAGCCTCCGATCCGCGTCGCGATCGAGAGCTTGATCATGCAGTTGTGGATAGCCAGCGGACAGTCACGCACGAACTTCGGGAAGGGATCTTTCAGATCGGCGGCTCCGTAGACGGCGTTCGCCGTAAAGACGCCCGCCGGCGTCACGCGCGCGCATCCGCACACGACCCCATCCAGCGAACGGTCCGCGCTGGCTTTTTCGATCATGCGTTCAAGATACTCCGGCGCAATCCAGTCATCCGAATCCAGAAACACCAGCCACTCGCCCAGTGCCGCTGCAATGCCGGTGTTACGCGCCGCAGACTCACCTCCATTTTCGCGTCTTAGCGTTCGAAACCGTGGATCTCCGTCGGACCAGGCGTTTGCTATTTGACCGGTCGCGTCGGTAGATCCGTCATCGACGACGAGCGCTTCCCAGGCTGAAAAGGTCTGCGCGCATACGCTTGCGAGAGTTGCGCCCAAGGTGCCCTCGGCGTTGAAAGCCGGAACTATGACGGTCACTCTCGGTCGCGTCTGCGGCCTTTTGCCGAGTCGGCGCGCCAATGACGCCAGCAAACGTTGGCGACAAAGCCTGAGCCTCAGCCTCCAGACCGAATCGCCGGCCATCACCTCCACTCGGGGCAGTCGGTAGCGGTTCTGGTCGACTCCGACGATGCCGGGCTCGGTCGTCACGGCCGCCTCGAAGCCTGCGATTTGAACCGCGTTTCGAGTTCTTTGATCATGCTCGCCGTACGGATAGGCAAACAATGCCAACGGCGCGAGGCCTTTTGACCTCAGCTCCTGCGGCGGTTGATTCACCTCGCGCCAAAGCTCATCGTCCGACAACTTCGTCAGATTGCGGTGCGTGCGCGAGTGACTCCCAATCGCGATGCCCGAGCGTTCGAGTTTCCCCAGCGCAGCTGAATCCGCAAGCGCCAAAGTCGGCGCGCCCAGATGCGCATCCCAATCGTTGCTGGCGCCGATTTTCCCGCTCACGGCGAATGCGACGGCCGGCACTCCGAGATCCCGGAGGACGGGCAACGCGGCATCGTGAAGACTCTGATAACAGTCATCAAAGGTCAGCAACAGCGCCCGCTTGGGCAGCCCCGCCCCGTTGCTCAGGAAGCGAAGAAATTCCCCGGCGGATATAAAGTGATAGCCGTGACGCTGCAAGGCTCCGATCTGCGCCCGGAAACGTTCGGGCCTGACCCCGTAGGGCTCGGACACGCTGCCGCTGAGATCGGCGATGGCGTGATAGCAGAGAATGTGAACCGGCCTCGGCCGCGGCACGCCGCCTGCGGCCTCCACGCCGCGGGCGTAGCACAGTGCGCGTGCCGCAAAAAACAAGCGTTGCGCGAACCGGGTCTCGCCGAACATGTCGATAACGACCAGGCTTAGCCAGCGCAACGGCCGGTACGCGAGCGATGCAAGCCATCGACGCCTCCGACCCTGACGAAACACCTCCTCGGCGAGCTCGGGATGCTTTCGAACGAAGTGCACGTCGGCGGCGCCGGACTCGAGCCACTGCTTCAAATGCGCCCGGGGCGAGACCACGTACGCCTGCCAACTGATGGCCTTCGCGTTAAAGACGATCTGCGCGCCCGCTCGGATGACGCGATAACAGAACTCGAGATCCTCGTTTCCGTATCGACCGTCCCGGGTAAAGGTCTCGTCGAAGCATCCGAGGCCAAAGAACAACGTCCGAGGAATGGATGACTGCCCCATGACCCAGTCCCGCCAGAGCAGAGAAACGTCTGTCCGGGTCATTCGATCCAGTCGCTCGTTTGCCCAAACGCCCACCGCTTCGCTCAAGAAGGTTCTCGGCGAAGTCGGGTGTAGCGGTATGTGTCCCAGTACGAGCGCTCGCTTATCTCGGTGCTCGCGGTCATGCTCGGCCAGCAAATGCGGGTCTGCTTCCATATCATCGTCGAGAAACAACAGCAGCTCCCCGCGTGCGACCTTCGCGCCGGCGTTTCGGGCAGCGGAAAGGCCGAGGTTCCCTTGCTCGATGACGACCAAGGGAACGCTGCTTCTCAACTCTCGCAGCGCTTCGGCGGAACCGTCCGTCGAGCCGTCGACGACTACGATGACCTCGAAATCTTGGGCCAGATCTTGCCTCGTCAACGACCGGACGCAGGCGAGCATCAGCTCGCGCCGCTGGAAAGTCGGCACGATAACGCTAAATCGCACGCCTACCCACCCTCATGCGACACTCGATGGCTCGCTGGTAGCTTTGTTCCTGCAGCACGCAGATGCGATCGGCGTTGTACTCATCGAGCAAGCGTTCACGCGCTCTCGTGCCCATGCGTTGGCGAAGGTCAGGCGCGGTCATCAGCTCGACGACCGCCGCGGCAAGGCTGTCGGGATCGCAAGGCGGAATCAGTCGGCCCGCGTTACCGAAGTCCAGCATTTCGGCCATGCCGCCGGCCTCACTCGCGACCACGGCTCTCGCCGCGGCCATCGATTCGAGGCATACGTTCGCAAAATTCTCCCAAACGCTGGGTATGACGACGACGTCTGCCGTCGCGAAAAGATCAGTAAGCCGATCGTTCGAAACCGGCGGCAACAGCTCGACGGACGAGCCGTGCCGGCGCAGTTTGCGGCTCAAATATTCGCGCATCCCCGTGCCGAGCCGAGGCGACTCGTCGTCCGAGCCGATCAAGCTGAAGCGCACGTCCGGATACTTCTGCAGCACCATCGGTATTGCTCTGGCGAGGTCGAGCACGCCCTTCCGCACCTCTAACCGCCCGAGATACAAGACTCTGCCACGACTGCCGCCCGCTGGGATGTTAAGCAGCGCATCGTCTGGCACGAATGGGTAGGGTACGTGCGAAACCTTGGTCGAATCGAGATCCCAGGCCTTGGTGACGATGCCAGCTAACGCCTGCGAAGGGGATGCGATCTCATCGGCGTCCAAGGCGTGGGTTCGCTCCGCGTCCAGAGAATACTTATGCGTATAGCGCCATGCCGGGCGAGTCCCCCGCAAGGAACGAACGACGTATTCGCGAACCCGACCCTTGAGCAGGCGCCAACGCAGTGAGTCCGTGAAGGCGAGCCCGTCGTATGTCGCGGCGCTGAGCACGAAGGTCGGCGTATGTAGCTTTACGACTAAGGGAATATCCGGCACGCGTCTGACGGCCTCCGCGGCGTCCGCCCCGTACTCGGGTCCTTCCAGCACGTCGAAACCAACCTGCGCGTGCCGTTCGGCGAAAGGCGGTCCTATTGCCGAGGGAAAATCAGGATGGCTCTGCCCTCGAACCCGGTGCACCAAAACGCCGTCTTCGTCGGTAGTGCCCGAGCGGACGGGGCTGCTGGTGAAGACTTCTACCGTATGCCCCCTCGCGGCGAGCATTCGTACGGCCTGATTCACGTAAGTCGAGATGCCACCGTATGCGGCATCGGGTGGAAACTCGTAGCTGATGAACGCAATTTTCATCAATCGGCATCAGCGAAGAATTCCGTGAAGTCGCTTTGCGAACTGATCGCCATCCCAATCCTCCACTGCGAGTCTGGGTATGCGAAATGGATCGGAAAATCGCCAGACCGCGTTCTCGACGGTCGTGCATGCGCACTCGAAACCGGCCTCCCGCGCGAGCCTGGTTGTGGTTGCGTCATGGTCACCGAATGGATAAGCAAAGCAGCTGATCTTGGTTCCCGTGAGCTCCTCCAATTGCAACTTGTTGCCCTCGATCTCCCGGCGCTGGAATGTCTCTGAATGAGCGGTGAGGAGAGGATGGTTGACGGTGTGCGCGCCTATGTCGATCAAGTCGTCCTGCGCCAACCTCTGGATTTCCTGCGCAGTCAAGGCACGATGGCGCGGACGCGGACGCGGCTCGGTGACTGACCTCAGCTGATCGAGGACGGAATTCTGCTCCTCGCTGGGGAGGCGAAGCATCGATTCCCAGATCTCGTGGAAGAGCGCCATGCGCGAGCCCGGCGCGCCCTCCCAGGCCTTGTCGGCTCTAGATTCGCGACGGTGGGCCTCGGATGGCACGCGCCAGCTGCGCTTGCCCGCCTTCGTCGTCAGCGTCAACGTTTCCGGCAGTTGCCGGTCATGGAGCAGCACCTGCTCGAGCTCGTCCCACCAGAACTCACGCGATCGAGCCAGGTTGCCGGTCGTCACGAAGATTGTGGCAGGGAGACCGAAGGCATCGAGGAGCGGCCGAGCATTGTGAAGATTGTCTATGTAGCCGTCGTCGAAACTGATCGCCACCATCCGATCGATCAGTCGTCGATGATGAAGAGCGAGCCCGAAATCGCGCACGCTCACGACGGTGAATGCGTCTTTTAGCACCTGCAGATGCTCGGCAAAGCGCTTGGGCGTCACGCACAGCGCCCACGGATCCACATTCGGCCCCGAGATGCGGTGATACATGAGTATCACGCCCTTGCGGGTGAAACGCCTCGCAATTCTCCCGCCCGCGATTCTGGCCCGCTTAGCGATCTCCATCGCGTACCTCGGGCTTCGAAGCTCTGATCGATATCAGGACCTGGTAGAGAGGATCGACGTGCTCGAGCTCATCGGTCGAGAGCTCCTGGGCCGCGAGGCCGTGCAAGAAGGCCGTCGCCGCAAGCACGTTGCCCTTGGGCCAGACACGCAGCGAGGAGGCCTGGAATACCTCGGCGAACAGCCGCTGCGCGGAATGCTCCGTGTACGCCCAGGCGCAGAACTCGCCCCACTGGTCCTGCGGAATTTTCGTTATTCCGGGGACGGTCGCAAGCAACGTGCCGCCTGGCTTGAGGATTCTGTGCAGTGTCGCCAGCGCCGCGCGATGCTCGAATATGAACTGCAGTGTTTGAGTAAGAATGATGCAATCGAAGCAATCGGACGCGATGTCAGTTGCCTTCGTCAGATCGGCAACCAGGGTTGCTTTCGGATTACCCTCGCGCACGTGCAGCACATCGGCGCGGGAGACACGTTCTGCACCGAATCTTCGCGTGTATTCATCGTCGCCGATTTCCAGAACGTGGCCATGAATCGTTTCGCGGTTTGCCCCGAGAAATTGTTCGATGTAGTAGCGATCGATCGGCATGCCGCGATCGTAGCCGAACTCCTGGCTAACGGGCTTGAGGATCCGAAGGTCCCCGAAATCGACCGTGCCGACCGGAGGGCGCACAGTGGCCGCGTGCCAGCGTTTGAGCCACCAGCGGTAAATGGCGGCCGGCCCGAGCCTCACCGGTTTCTTCCCCGTCTTCGATTGGAGATCCAGTGGCGCGCCAACCACAGCGGCGCGTTCACAAGAACGGTCGATGTGCCGGCGGTCCGGCACAAGCATGCAGCATACTCAATCGCCTCGGCGACACGAAAAGCGCGCAGCTCGCGGGCGATCTTGCCAAGGCTGCGGGCACCATAGAATCGTTTCCAGAATCGCACGCCGTTGGCATACGCCGCGCTGTAGAGCGGATGCCCGTCAACGTGAGGCCGCTGTGCTTCCAAAACTTGAAGTACCGTGCTCAACATCAGTGAGCTGTCGGCCGACATGTTATTCCCATGCTTTCGATACTCGGCGACCAGATTCTCGTGCCTTACGATCGGGAAGCGGCGCGCGATGCGCAGGTAGAGATCATAGTCTTCGCAGGCCCGCAGTCTCGCGTCGAATCCGCCGATGAGCTTCAGCGGGTCGCGCCTATACAAGACAGTGGCGTGCATCGCGATGTGATTCTCGCGCAGGAGCGCCGCGAACGCGTCGCCGCGGTCCCGCGGGTAGTTCGGTGGCTCCCAGACGTCACCCCGCTGATTACGGATTGCGTACCGACCCCAGGCGAAGGCACATTCGGGATGCTGCGCCAGGCAATCCAATCCGGCCGTGAGAGCGCCGGGCATGAAGCGATCGTCGGCATCCAGGAAAGCGAGATAGTCGCCCCGACTTGCATCGAGCCCGCTGTTGCGAGCGGCGGCCAGGCCCATATTCGGCTGGCGCAACAACCGCGCTTGCGGATAGCGTGAGGCCACGCTCGCCGTGTCGTCGGTCGAGCCGTCGTCCACCACGATGAGCTCCGTTGGAGCGTGAGTTTGGGCCAGGGCACTTTCGACAGCATCCACGAGAAAGTGAGCCTGATTGAAACAGGGAATGACGACGGAAACGAGCGCACGACTCATTGCCGAAGCTCCGCACGATAGAGCTTGGCGAAATCCCCCTGCCTCTCGATGAGCTCCCGATATGTGCCCTGATCGACGACGCGGCCCTTCTCCAGCACGACGATGAGGTGGGCATTCGTAATGGTTGTAAGGCGGTGGGCGATAATGATCACGGTGCGCCCGACGCGAATGCGTTGCAGCGCCTTTTGGATCGCTTGCTCGGAAATGTTGTCGAGCGCATTCGTCGCCTCGTCCAGGATGAGTATGTCCGGTTTCCGGACGATCGCTCGGGCTAGGGCAAGCCGTTGTCGCTGACCGCCCGACAATCGCACACCGCGTTCGCCAACGAAGGTTTCATAGCCTTCGGGGAACTCTCGGATGAAGCCATCGGCCTCGGCATCGCGCGCGGCCTCGACGATCTCCGCGTCGCTAGCCTCGATTCGACCGTAGGCGATGTTATCGCGAACCGAAGCATTGAAAAGATACGTTTCCTGGCTCACAAAAGCCATGTGTTTCCGCCAGGATGCAAGATCGAGCTGCCGCAGCGGAACGTCATCCGCCGTCAGGTTGCCGGACTCGACGTCGTAGAGGCGTGCGATGAGATTGACGAGCGTGGTCTTGCCGGCTCCGGAGTGACCCACGAGGGCGATGGTCCGGCCGGCCGGCAGACTCATGGAAACGTCTTTCAGAGCCGACCGCTCGTTGCCGTTATAGCGAAAACTGACTCGATCGAAGCAAATCTCGTTCTTCAATCCGTCAAACAACTTCGTTCCTGAGTGCTCCGCAGCTACGCGCGTATCGTTGATCAGGGCGGTTACGGCGTCCACGGCGCCGCCGAGCGACATGATGTGCACGCGGGACTCGTCTAACGCTCTGACCAGAGGCTGCAGGCGATACAAGACGAAAAGGAACACGAGCAAGGCCGCCAACGGCCGACCGCTGTCCAGGCTCGTATACAGTATGAATACCAGGAACCCCGCGGCGAGCACCTCGTAGATCGGGGTTACCCATTCTCGAATCATCGCGACACGACGCATCGCGTCCGCGGCGCGGCTGGACGCCGCGGCAAATCTCCGCCGCTCTGGCCCTTCATTGCTGTTTGTACGTATGGCCTTCATGCCTTCCACCACCTCCACCTCCGTGATGGTGGCCTGCCGGTTCGCGCTGGTTGCTTCCCGACTCAGCGCCTCGGCTCGTCCGGTGATCCACCGCGAAAACATGGAGATAAAGGCCATGGCGATCAGCACCAGCAGCGTCAACTCCCATGAGATCATGACCAGCAGCAGCCCATACACGCCGATGGTGCAAGCTTTCGTGACGAAGGTGACGAATTCCGCAAGCGCTTCGCTGCTGCGCCAGGTTTCGTTGCCCAGCGTGTTGATGAGGTCGCCCGTCTGCGCCTTCTCCAGGTAGGGATAGTCCACCGTGAGTAGCTGGTCGACGATAGTCGATCGCAGGCGATGGATGATCTGAGCATCCAACCAGTGAAGCAGGCACTTGTTTGCAAAACTCAGGACGGCTTTGGCGACGATGCTCAGAAAAATGCACAAGCAGATGACGAGCAGGCGCCTGTCCTGTGGAACAGAGGAGAACAGCGCGCCCAAAGCATCGAACACCCAGACCCCGGAATCCGTGCCGCCATCCTGCGCCAGATTTTCGAGGAACGGGATGAACAGACCGAGGCCTATTCCCTCCACCAGAGACGCGAGCAGGCCGAGCAGGCATATGAGCGGGAGGCTCCAGGGGTAGAAGCGGAAGAACGGCAACAGCTGACCGACGACTCTATGCAATGTCCCCTCCGGGGCGCTGGTTCAGGCGCGCGAGCAAATCGCCCGGTGAGCCCGACACCGACGCCGCAACGGTCGGCAACGCTAGTAGTCGGTCGGATCGAGTCGCAACGCCCGAACGTGCGCAGAGCGCAAATTCAAAACCGCACACACCCGCAATCCACTGCAAGCGGCGCGTCCAGACTACGCTTCCCGGAGCGCGGAATACCGTTACGGGTGCCGCGCCCTCGGCGGAGGCGATATTTCGGGCTCGCGTCAGCAAACGGACCAGCTCGAAGGTCGAGCGGTTCTGTTTCCATATGCCGTCGTCGATGCGCACGCCAAATCTCATGCCGGCCGCCTGCAACCTGCGTAGCTTCCGCCACGGCAGCGGTACCGGGCTTTCGGTCATCGTCCGCAAGACCAGTCTGCCGCGCAGCGGATCCACAGTGAGGATACAGGTAGTAGTAAATGCCAGCTCCGCCAGGAGGGCTTGCGCCTTCGCAGCGAGCCCCTCGCCCGGCTGATCGAGGACGATATGTAGAGCCTTACCAGCGATCGGCACACCGAAATCTCTCGCGTTTTTCCACGTCTCCAAGGGCTGGGTTCTGTAGCCCTGCGCATAGAGCTCGCGCATCTGCTCCCCGAAGCAATCCGCTTGCTCGAAAACGTCGTGTCGGGCGAGCGGCGAGTACGTCAGTATCGGAAGGTTCCAAGACGCGCCGTTCCGTACCTGGGCGACGATCTCTGCGGGCAGAGGCTCCGCCATTGAGAGTCTCTCGACGGCGGGTTGCCAATGCCCGTCGCCGCTGCGCTGCAATAGATGAATTCGATACAGCGGGGCGCGGGCCTCCCGCAGCATCGTCAATCCCCGTGTGCGGGCGAACACTTCTCCGATGACTTTGGCTCCGAACGAATGCTCCCAATCGAATCCCAGGTTTTCCGGATCGTCGATGAGGACATTTGCGTGAGTCATCAGCAAATATCCGCCGCTGCGTAGCCCCGACGCAATTCGGCGTGCAACCTGCCGCAAGACCCGGAGATGCCGGCAGTAATACAATATTTCTGAGCACACGATGAGATCGTATGGGCCACGCACTGGGTCGGTCATGAGATCCAGCCGCCCGAACGTGACGTTACTCAAATCCTCGCAGCGTCGAGCGGCGCGCTCTAGCGCGGTAGTCGAAACGTCCGTAGCGTGCAGATGCTTCACGCGCCTGGCGATATGTCGGCTCGCGTGCCCTTCGGCGCATCCGAGCTCGAGCGCGTGCTTGCAACTCAGATCCGGCAACAAATCCAAGGCTTGTCTCAGCTTGGTGGTTTCGTATGCGTTCTCGTAGTCCCAGGGATCGGGCCCGCTTCTGAACAGGGCCTCGAAAAGAGTTTCCGTATCTTTCTCAGCTGCCGGTTGCCGTGCCGCCTTCATGCGTCTGAGGCGCAGACCGGGCTGCTCGAGCAGAGGCGTCGACCTAAACGTCGCTAAGGCCGCCCTCCGCGTGGCTTTCGCGGTCGCGCGCAATTTGCCCGTTAGTCGACTCGCGGCGACGAGCGTTGCGCCCGTCAGCGTCCCGACAGGCGCAGTGCCGATCGATCGCTGCAGCAAGTAGTTCCCGATCAGCCGGGTCTTGCTCGCAAACCCAGGTTGACTCATTCGACTCTCCAGTGCGGACAGAAATGACCGCAACTGTGGTTGCGCTCGTCGCCAGACCGCCGTCCAATCGGCCATCGGGCAGGCCGCCGCGATCATCGCGTGAACGAAAATCGCATTCGCCGCATCGACGGGCGTGAGCGCGTCAGGCGGTGGATCCGGCAGCGGATCCAGGGTTGAATTTGCGCCGAGTCCCGCGCCCAGCAGATAACCTGCGCAGTTGCAGGCATGACCGTAGGCATGCAAAGAAAACTCGCGGGCCGGCAGGCCGTCAGCATAGACGGGGTGGGGTTGCCCGACTCTCCCATCCGGCCCGTGCCCGTTCTTGATCACCGCGAGCCCGTCTCGCAGTAGATTTTTCACGTTCCTGGTCGCGGAACCGGCGCGCATCCGGTATCCCGCCAGCACCTCGGACACACGGCCGAAACGCGCCCCAGCGCGCGCGATTCGCTGGAAAAGATCCCAGTCCTCACAGGTTTCAAAGGCGGGATCGAAGCCGCCGGCTCGTTCCACGACCGAGCGGCGCGTGAGATAGGTGTGAATCAGGGAGTAGCAGTACTGGGCGTGGGCCCGGAACAGATCTCCCTGCTCGCCCTCGCGTTGCTCGAATACCAGCTCTCCAGCAGGCGTCACGTGTGCCCAACCGCACACGACGGCATCCAGCTGCGGGTCGTCGGCCAATAGCTCGCTCAGGCGAGTGAGATGCGCCGGAAAGATGAAGTCGTCGGCATCGAGAAACAGCAGATTGTCGAACCTGGCGAGCTCTATGCCCTTGTTGCGAGCGAGGCCGGCGCCTGCTCCGCGCTGTTGAACGAGCCGGAACCGTGGATCCTGGAAGGCCTGTCGCTCGACGACCTGAGCGGTCGCGTCGGTCGATCCATCGTCGATAACGATCACCTCCCAATCCGTGAAGGCCTGATCGCTCACCGAGCGCAAGGTTACCTCCAGGGTTTCGGCAGCGTTGCGAGCGGGTATGACGATTGAAACTGGTTTCATGTCCTCACGGAGCGCTCCGCGGCCAGTCGTGACGCCTGAGCGTAGCTCGCCAGCCCGCGCCAACTCGCGCCCCATAGCCGCCAGAGGGCGGTGGCCGGGAGCGGCTCGTCGCGAAACGCCAGCCGTCGCAGCAAACGCAAGCCCGGCTTGAGCAGACGCCACGACAGAAACGCGAGAATGACGAAGCGTCGGTGGCCTCGAGCTGCGCGAAACGATTTGGTCAAGAACGCGATCTCTGCACGGCGGTGCCCGAATATCTGCGCATACACTTCATCCAATTCCCTGCGGTGCTCGTGCAGGACAACCGCCCGAGGCTCGTAGACCACTTCAAAGCCGGCATCGAGCGATCGCCAGATGACGTCAACGTCGCCACCGCCGGGCAATGCGGCACCGAGATCCAGCGCGATGTCGAAATTGCCAATCGTCCTTAGCGAACTTCGCCGGACCGCGAGGCAAGCACCGACGCCGATCGCGATCGACCAGGCGATCAGCGGAGCCCTGAGGCCCTGCATCAGCCGGTGTCCGGCATCGCGCGGCATATGGATCCGCTGCGTCCCACGGTCAAAGCCGCCTTGCGCTTCGAACAGCCGTTGAGCCTCGGTTTCCAGACGGTAGGCCCGTACTCGACCGGTGCATATTGCAATTCTGGGGCTTTCGGCAAAAACCTCCGCGGTCCGCAGGATCCAGTCTGGATCCGCGACGGCGTCGTCGTCCATGTACGCGACGATCTCTCGTTGCGTTTCCCGAAGCGCTCGATTGCGCGCGAAATTGAGGCCAGGCTTCGGCTCACAGACATACCCCACGTCAGGAAAGCGCTCGAGCATCAGGTGCCTCGTGCTCGAGTCGCTCGGTGCGTTGTCGATGACCAGGATCTCGGCCGGGCGCAAGGACTGCTCGGCGAGCGAATCGAGGGCGCGGCAAAGCAGCTCCGTTCTGTCGTGCGTGCAGATGACCGCGCAGATCTCCGCGGGAGCACGCTCGATCTCGCCGGTCATCGACCAGCTTCCCCGTCGCTGCCACCGGATTCTCGAGCAACGTCGCCGCGGGTGCGTAACCAATGAACCCCGCCCGCCATCATTCCCCATGCATAGGCAAGGCGCGAAAGCAAAACGAGAGGCAGCATCAACAGCGGGCGGTACACGCCGGCCCGCACCCAGCATGACTCGATGTAAAGCGTGTGCACCAGCGCAAGCGGCAAGCTCGCGACGATGAGCAGACGCGGATAGCGATAGATCCATGCCAACCTCGCGGTGCCGGTTTCGTTCTTGCTCTTTAGTGCGGCGTAGCCCCAGCGATAGTTGCGACGTAGTAGGTTCGATAGGCCCGGGCGGTTGTGGTGATAGGCCCTTGCGCGTGGTGAGAAATAGATGCGATGACCGCTGTTGCGCAACGCGGCTTGCCAGCCTCGCTCCTCACTCGCGATCGAGTATGGAAGCTCCTCGAAGCCCGATGTGGCGAAGAAAGCGTCTCGGCGCACGCTCAAGTTCGGGGCCGGCGCATGCGGCACATGACCGGCCGAACGACCGGAGTGCGCCATGTACCATCCGCAATAGTAGTCGCACTGCGCAGTAATCCTCAGGCCCGCGGGTAAATCCAGCGATCCGCATACGATGGTCTCACCGGCTTTGTGCGCGTCGAGAAACGCGGCGAGCCAGCCATCGGCAACCTCACAGTCGGCGTCCAGGAATATCAGCGGGTCGCCCTTCGCGGCTTTGGCGCCGCGATTGCGCGCGGCGGCGGGCTTGCCGCCGGCGCTGCCCATCTCGATGACGCCTGCGCCGGCCGCCCGAGCAACCGCAGTCGTCTCATCGGTAGAGCCGTCATCGACCACGATCACCTCGAGCTCGAAATTCAAGTGCGGTTGCGCGATGACCGAGCGAACAGTACGCGCGATGATGGAAGCCTCGTTGTGCGCCGGTATGATGATGGAGACGCACCGGGCAAATGCTTCGGGCCTCATCGTGCAGGGCGAGCCGCGTTTCGGACTTCCGTATAGAGCTTCCTGACTTGACCGATGAAAGTGTCCCAGCCCAGATCTTCCAGCGCAAACTGATGCGCCGTTCTGGCGAGTCTCTCGGCCAAAGCCGGATTCTTATACAACTTTACGATAGCGGCGGCAAAAGCTTCGGGCTTGTGCTCCACCAGCACCGCCGAGTCGTCATGCAGAACGGTTCGGTGAGCTTTTGAATCCGTCGCGACGATGGGCTTCCCCGAAGCCATGTAATCGAACACCTTCAGCGGTAGATTTCCTATGGGTAGGCGCGGTGAGACAACCACGTTCGCCAAACTCAAGAATCCAGCCATTTGCTCTTGCGGCAGTCTCGGTACAACTCGTACCGCGAACTCCGATTGTCGGCATGTGTCCAGTCCGGGGAGGTCTTCTCCGGTTTTCGAACCGACGAATACGAAGATGGCCTTTGGAATTTCCTCGAGCACGAGGGGTATCGCCTTTACTAGGCGGTCGACGCCTTGATAGGCCGCAAAATTTCCGGTGTAGAGGATGACGTAGCCGCCAGTCGGGATGTTCAGATCCAGCAGGGGCCCACCGGAGGCGACGCCCGGTAGCATGACGTCCACCGTCGGATAGAGCCATTCGCTTACCGGTTTTTTAGGGGCAATGCGCTGCACGTGCTCCTTCAGCCCCGTGCTGCAAGCGATGAGGTCTACGCGCTGGATCAGGAATTTCTCGAGCAAGCGCAATAACGATTGGATGGGACCGAATGAGAAGAACTTACAGTCCTTCAGGTGCTCCGGCAAACTCGATTGCATGTCATAGAGCAGCGGTATCTTGTGCACGCTCGCAGCTAGCAACGCGAGGAATGCGGCCTCTTCGACAGCATGAATGCAGTCGTAATTTTGCTGCCGGAGCCGGCGAAGTATGGCGGGCAGCAGAAACATGTCCAGAAGCAGTTTCTTGATCGAAAAACCGATCGGAATGTTCTTGATTCGGAGGAACTTGCCGACCCTGAAGATCCGCAGTCCATCAATGGATACGGCGGCACCGGGCGAGAAAGTGATTAGATCTACTCGATAACCGCATTGGCTGATCGCCTGTAGGACGCGTCGCAAAACGATCGGTGTGCCGCGATCCTCGTAGAACGGTTGTGGAGCAATCATTAGAATGTGCAAGGGATTCGGCACCGCCAGGCCATGATATTTTCTTGCCGCGATATGCGCGACACAGAGCTCCGCCGTTCCGCCCGCCGAGATAGTTCCCGCCATGGCCGGACGCGGTCGCCAGCCTCGCCGATCTCGTTTCAATCGGTAAGCTGAGGTGTAGATTCTACGGCGCGGCGATGACCAGCCCTACTCATTATGTTCAGGAAATGAGCTCTTGAGGCAATTTCGAGTCTTGGGAGGGCGGGAACGCGAGTGAACGACTCGGAACGGTCAGATGGCGGAGGGAGTGTCCAGCGCATCGGCGTTCGCACCCCGCGCCGCCGCTGTGTCTCAGTGCGTCACGAGTTCGCAGTACCCCGCTCTGTACCCTGGCGCTTCTGGCGCCCTCGGGCGCTCGCGCTTTCATGGCGATCTGGTCCACGCGACGCGACTGGTCGTGTGATGTGCGTTTCGTGCGCCATGCGCACGGAAAGTGTAGACTGTACGGCGAGGGTAATCGATAAATCCGAGAACGCGAACATGAAGTCATACACGTCGGTCGCACCGATGCCGAAGCGCATTCGCGAGCTCTCGCAGGCCGAGCAGCGTGAGGTCGTCGTCGATCTTCTCAAAACGGGCAAGGCATCGTCCCCGAAGAAACCGCAGGCCGAGCGCGCGCCTGGGCCGGCTAAGAAAGCTCGTTGAACCTCGCGCTGCCAGCAGTGCTACTGCTGGCTCTGATCCTCCCCGGCCTGATTCTCGTCTCAGGCTATCAGGGGCGCTTCGGCAGCAGCTTCAAGGGTCAACGGGTCGTCGACCTTGGCCCAATGAGCGTCGATTGGTTCGCGGCGCTCGCGATGTCTCCGCTGCTTCACTGGTGCTGGATCGAGATTTCGGAGGCCGTGTCTTCACTGCGGGTTGACCTACGCGCCGTCGTAGTTTTGCTGAGCGGAACGAATGACGCCGGCATGATGTCCGGAGCTATAGCCGCTGCTGCCGACCACTGGGGCGCGGTCACGCTGTACTTCACGACGCTGTACGCGACGGCCGCTGTCGTCGGTGTCGGTCTGCACCAACTCGTGCGCTGGTCTGAGTTCGACCGGAAGGTCGGCTTTCTGCGACTCAACAACGAGTGGCACTACCTCTTCTCGGGCGAGCTGCACGACTCAGATCCGAGACCTGATGGAGCACTCGTGACCGCGGTAGTCGAATCGGAGGCCGGTGCCTATCTGTACGCCGGCCTCCTTGCCAGTTTTTCCTATGGGCGAGATGGCGACCTTTCAAAAATCGAGCTGAGTGGAGCCGTGCGCCGGCGACTCCGCGCCGACCGCGCTCAAGGAGAGGAACAACAGCCGCTCGGCGAGGACAAGCGATGGTACCCCATCGAAGGTCAACGGCTCGTGCTCTGGCGCGCCGACATCAAAACGCTGAACGTGCGCTACTACCGCGAGACCGACACAGGGATCGAACTGCTGTAGTCAAGCCGCCATATCGCCGGAGGGAAACGAAGAGGCGATAGCCGCGAATACTCGAGCGGGCAGAGTGAGCGACGCGACGAGCTGGCCGAGGTCCATGCGCGATCGGTAGAGACGACAACGAACGACGCCGAACGTTATCACACGGTGCGGGGCGCGTCGCCAAAAAATCGACCGCGTAAAACAACGCAGGAGCCGCGATCGTCGACCGACCTTGCCCGAGGTATTGCCCAAAACGCGGCCGCGTGACCGCTAGCGCGTCGGGCAATGTCGAGGGCGATTTGGACGGTCAGATGGCGGTGCAGGGAGTCTACCGCGAACTCGTCTCTGAAATTTCCCTCTTAACAGCGAAAAATACAGGGAAATTCCGCGAGTTTGGGATCGCTTCCAGGCTTCGGTGGTCCGTTTTGATTTGTACAATCAGCCTGTTACGGTTGCCCGGCTGCGTTCGGGGCGACAGAGTAACAGGGAAAAACAGGGAAGAAACAGGGACCGCTTCCGAACCGTGGGGGCGGGATTTAGCGTCGGGGGTCACCATGGCTTTCAACATCACGGTGCCAGGCCGTCGGAGGAACTCCGACCACGACCTTGAATGCCCGCAAGAACCCCGCCTGGCTCGCATAACCAACTTGTTCAGCCACTAACTTTAGCGGCACGCCCCTCCGGATCAGCGCCTGCGCGACCGATATCCGCCACCGCGTCAGGTAGCCTCCCGGCGTCTCTCCAACCTCCCGCCTGAAAGCTGAGGCGAAGCTGCTTCGCGACATGGCGGCGACTTCAGCCATTGCATCGAGCGTCCATGCGTGCGCCGGATCGGCGTGCATCGCCGTAAGCGCTCTACTCAATTGAGGATGACCCAGCGCTCGTAGGAACCCCGTCCCTGTGTCGCCACGCGCGACCGTGATGCGCAGAAGCTCAATCAAGACCACCTCGAAAAGGCGATCGAGCACTTCCTGCCGGCCCGGGCGCTCAGAGAACGCCTCGGCGAACAGCACGCTCAAGAGTGGTTCCATGCTGCTCAGCTCGCTCAAATCGCATAGGAAGCGCGGTGGGAGCGCGAGCGCGATCGGATTGAAGGCCTTGTGCTCGAACGAGACTATGGCGCAGGCAAGATCGGCGCCCGTCTCCGGATCCGGCTCGAACCAGTGAGTCCGTGGGCGGGCATAGAAGACGAGCATTGGCTCGCGTAGAGGTACTACCGCCCCCTTGTCGTGCAGATCTGCCCTTCCCCCTCGAAAGAGATGCAGATATCCGAGCCCGTTCTCGTCGGGGAAGCTCGCCCGTGCGCACAGGTTCCCCGTGAAGAACGCCCTCGCTCGCGCGTTGAAGTACCTCAGCAGCGGGGACAGAACGTCGGTGTCCATCTCGTACGATCCGCAAACGATTTCGCATTCTTGTTTAACAATCGTCAAGGCACAAGCCCTAATCTCTCGTCTCATCCTTACATCCAAAGTGAGACACGGGAGAGGCCATGACCTACATCGCTGCACTAGACGCCACCGCGGCGGATTCGAAGACCGCGGCAACGCTCGATGCTGTCAAAGCACGCTTGGGTATGGTGCCCAACCTCTACGCCACGCTCGCCAAAGCCCCCGCAGCCCTCGATGCCCTACTCGCGATCAATGCGGCGATCTCCGGTGGCGGGTTGAACGCGAAGGAACGAGAGATCGTCGCCCTCGCCACCTCACAGGCGAACCGCTGCCAGTACTGTCTGAGTGCCCACACGCTGCTCGGGAAGAACGCGGGTCTGAGCGTCAAGGAGACGGAGCTCGCGCGAGCTGGGAACGGCTCCGATGGCCGCGCGGCCGCGATTGCTCAGCTAACGAAGGCGCTGATCGAAGAGCGAGGCCACATTGCGCTCGCCGCGCTCGATGATTTCCGGGCAGCGGGCCTCAGCGAGAGCGATCTGCTTGAAATCGCCGTCAACGTCGCGGCGACCACGCTGACCAACTACGTCAACAACCTCGCCCGCACCGAGATCGATTTTCCGGTCGTCAAGCCCCAGCTTGCCGCATGAACCTCAATGCTCGATCGAGGAGTATCACCATGTCATCCCATATAAAGTCTTCTGTCTTTTCTCGACGCCGCGCGCTGATAGCCGCGACATCCTCCGTTCTTTCTGCCGGTACAATCGCCTTGCTTGGCGGTGGTCGCATCGCGCACGCCAACACCGCCTCTGAAAGCGACATCGCTATCCTGAATGTCGCCGTCGGCCTCGAGTACGAGGGGATCGCTGCTTATGCCATCGCCCTCAAGAGCGGCTTACTGGACGAGGCGACCGCGAAGGTCGCGGCCAAGTTCCAGGACGACCACAAACGCCATAACGACGCGTTGATCGCCGCGATCCGTCAACTTGGCGGCGAGCCGGTCACCACGAAGGCAGAGGCTGAGTATGCCGAGGCGCTCAACGTCGATCAGCTTGAACATCAGACCGACGTGCTCGATCTGGCCGCACGTCTCGAGCTCGGCGCCACCAACGCCTACCTCGGCGTGATCCCGTCCTTCTCGGATTCGGCTCTGGCGAAGGTGGCTGCGCGCTTGGCGGCAGACGAAGCCAGTCACTTTGCAGTGTTGAACCTCTCTTTGGGACGCCCCTTCGCTCCCGCACTGGGCTTTGGGGCGTGATGCGTTTCTGGGCTGGATCGGCTCACGCCGCTCCAGCCCGAACATGATTGAGCTGAGCGCATGATGAACGTCGGATGCATCGCACCGCTCGCTTTGGCCCTTGGGCTGCTGAGCCCGGCTCTACAGGCGTCGGATACGGGTGACGCTGCGCGCGGCGAGGAGCTTTATACCTCCCGTTGCATAGGCTGCCACTCGATCGATAGCCACCGCGTCGGGCCCGCGCATCGAGGGGTCTTCGGGCGTCGCGCCGGATCGGTGCCGGGCTATGAATACAGCTCTGCGCTCAGGCAGTCGCAACTCATTTGGACAGAACACAACCTAGAGCGGTGGCTTGCCAATCCCGAGCAAACAATACCTGGCCAGAAGATGGGTTACCGCGTAGACAACGCCCAAGACCGTGCCGATCTGATTGCCTTTTTGGAGGCCATCACCGTTCAACCAACGAAGACGCATTTGTCGGGCGAGTCGTTTTTTGGGAGGTGGGCCGCATGCACACTCGTGGGTGACGGCATCGCTGTTGATAAAACAGAGGAATGCAAAGCGAACGCCAAAGGCGGTTCCTGGGGATTCTGACGGAGGACGAGACCTGAGGCGGTAGCGCAAGTATTGCAAGCCGCACCTCCGCGCACCACGCATTCCACGTGCTCGATATCGGCCCAGAGCAGTATCTCCAATAACTCCAGATCGGGCTGACAGACGATATGTGTGTGCGACTAGTCGACACCTACGAAGCGAATACGATCGATTTGGGCTTT